>NZ_JACOPC010000018.1:0-121619 GCF_014288035.1 Hungatella sp. L36
CACCTGTCTGAGCGCAGCGAGTTTGGGGATTTTCACTGGTTTTTAGAAAAATCCTGCACATTTAGAAATGCTTATGCCCGAAACCGGAACTGGAAAGGTCCAGGAAACGAAAGCGCCGGACCGGGCAGAGGCAGCTGGAAGTGAAGGCTGAACTGTTACTAAATTATGATTAATTTTCCATTTTTTTCTTGCATTTTTCCGTCAACGTGGTAAAATAGTTGCTATGGAGGTGTAGCTCAGCTGGGAGAGCGCTTGCATCACACGCAAGAAGTCGCAGGTTCGAGCCCTGTCATCTCCATTAGAAGAGATTGCTGATTTCCTGAATGGGAGGTCAGCATTTTTTTGTTATAAAAAACTTTCTCTGTAGAAGCAAATGTGGTAAAGCAAACGCAGTGAAAAAAATTCGGAGGAACAAATATGACCATAAGAAGAATCAGACGTATCTATAGAATCAGCGGCATTCTGTCCGTACTATGTTTAACTTCCCTGTCCGGGTGCTCTGGTATGAAAAATTTTCAGGAGAGCACTCCGCCTTATGAAATGGTGGAGCAGGAGACGAACGGGACTGAGGCCTTAGGGCAGACAAATAGGGAAAGTACAGAGGATAATGGTCTTTTGTCCGCGCCGGAATCCACCGCCGCAGAATCCACCGTTACCGCACCTCCCGCACCGTCGATCATAGAACCCGACTGGTCTCACCATTTCAAAGGCCTGAACGGCGCGGCTGTATTTTACAATCCAACCGCAGGCAAAACAATGATCTGCAATCCGGAACTGGCCAGCCTCCAGCGTTCTCCCTGTTCCACATTCAAGATCATCTCCTCCCTGATCGGTCTGGAAAACGGCTTCATCGATCCCAAAGACTCCGTCCGTTCCTGGAGCGGGGAAAGCTTCTGGAACGAGGCGTGGAACAAAGACATTGACTTTCCGGAAGCATTTCGTACTTCCTGCGTCTGGTATTTCAGAAAGGTGATCGATGATATCGGACCGGATCTCCTTCAAACAGAGCTAAACCGGTTACAATACGGGAACTGTGATATCTCCGACTGGGAGGGACGCCTGAATACAAACAATAATAATCGGGCGTTGACGGGCTTCTGGATAGAATCCTCGCTGAAAATCTCCGCATCGGAGCAGGTACACGTGATGGAACGGATCTTCGGACCGGATACCGTTTACCGCGCGGAGACTATACGGCAATTAAAACAGGTAATGCTGGTGACTGACCAGGGCGAAACCGGGTTTCCCGTCTATGGAAAGACAGGATTGGGCAAAATGGCTGGTGTTGCAGTCGATTCGTGGTTTACAGGCCTCGCAGACACCCACAGCGGAATCGTGTATTTCAGCGTTTATTTAGGCGAGACTGAGGGCGCGGAGGTGTCCAGCTCAAAGGCAAAAGAAATTGCATTGCAGATATTGTCAGAACTCTGACCATTGCCATTATTTAGGGGAATTACGATTTACTTCCCCCCCGGTTAATCAGTCAAGCTCTAATCGCATAAGCACAATTTCCTGCCATCCCTGACTGCGGGAACGGAACCCTCTGGGATTCCTGCCATACTCCAGGAATCCCACGCTTTTATATAGTGCGATCGCGCCCACATTGGTACTGACTACCTCTAATTCCAATTGCAGGTAGCCGGCCTGCCTTGCGCATTCTATGCATGCTTCCATGAGTGCACGACCGATGCCCTTATTCCAATAAGCCTTCGCTATGCTGATTCCAGCCTCTGCCCGATGTTTTACCTTATCCTTTGAACCGACTTTTTCAATTCCAGCTCCCCCGACTAAATATTCACCGACAAATGCACATAATTCGATCTCATTCCTGCTGTTTTCTTTTTCAAGCAAAATAGCTTTCTCCTGCTCAATATTGAAACTGTTTTCGTCCGGGTAAGTCAACAGGAAATCGGTCTCACCATGTGTTTGCTGAAAATTATCATGAACCAACTCTGCATCTGCTTCCCGCGCATTCCGCAGCAAACATTTTGTATTATCTTTTAAAATTACTGTTTTATAATAGTTTATTTTCTATTCCCCCCAAATCAGCTCTCCGCTTATATTTTAACACTATTTCTGCTCATCATAGCTGTATTTCAGCAGCTCATAAATCTCATCTGTCACCGGATCATCTTTAAAATACCCTTCTAAAAGGCTTAAGACTTTCTCCGCGAATTCCGACGGGATCGGCTTCCCATCGATGGCGGTGTGGAGATCCTGCTTCATCTCGCTGACCATCTCCCGCTTTTCCGGTATGGGAAGCCCGTATATCCTGCACAGCATGCCGATCGCCGCACACGCTTCATTCGGCGAGGTCAAAGGTGCGTTTTCGAATCTCGTCTTAATCTCCACTGCCTGCTTGTTAATGTAAAACACCATCTCTCTCCACTCCTTTTTCTCAGATCGGCCTGCCGGCTCTATTTTATCCGGCGGCCGTCATTTTGCTGGAAGCTTACCCGGAAGCCCTCGGTACGCTCTACCATATCCAGCCGGCGGATCATCCGGTTAATCACATCCACCGGCACGCTCCGCTCCCGAACCGTATTGCGCCGCAGCACTTCCCGGTAGGGCACCTCCAAATATCTGATATTCACTCTTGCACCGTAATTGCTGCAAAGCCGGCATATCTTCTGTCTGTTGTCCAGCACCAGATTGGTTGCATTCCACACAAACGGGGTCTGCGTGCGCAGAAATCCCTTTGCCCGCTCTCTCGCAACGGCTGCCACAGGCCCGGAAGGCTCACTCGGCCGCACTCCCATCTCCTCCCGGATGTCATCCAGGGATATCACCGGGAGATGTGGAAAATTCTCCTGAATATACGTATCCTTACCTGCCAGCGGAAGCCCCGCCATCACATAGACATCGAACTTCGTCGTATCGTAGAGGCATTCCTCCGGCCATATGGTCTGTTTCTCAAAGTAACAGAATCGCGTATACTCATTGGCAAAATGAATCCGCTCATCATAACAGCCTGTTTCCCTGGCATAAGCCCTGAAATATTCCACCGTCTCCAGAGCCGCCGTCTTGTCCCTGCACTCCCGTCCCAGCACATCTGCGCGCCCAAGAAGCCAGAGCAGCTTCAGCCTGACGCTCTCCCTTGCTCTCACAAGACTAACGGCAGGCGACTCCTTCTCCATAAACAAGAGCGGCAGCCCGTGGTAACGGATCAGCCAGGCTATCTCCTCCCTGACCGCAAATGGAATCAAAAAACGTTCCTCCAATTCCTTATAGCACAGCTCCCGAAACCGCTTCATCCCCGCAATGCTGTGCCCGGGGGAAATGATTCTGCCCTCTTCTTCGGCAGAGCGCATCGTGCAGCTCTTCTTTCCGATATCGTGGAACATGGCGGCCATATAAAGGACCGCACGTTCCTCCCTGTTTAAATCCTTCCACTCTTCGCCTGACACGACTGCACGGCAGACGCGCCTCGTATGCTCCAGCACATTTCCCTCACGGTGCCATGTGCTGTCCTGCATGACGTCTTCCAGCTCTTCCAGCCATCGAAACTCCACGAGGAGTGCGTCAAAGCAGTATTCCTTCTGCTCTAAGAAATCTTCAAGTCTCTGCTGATCTGCCATACTCACACCTCCTCCCGAAGGGGAAGATCCGAGAATAAATCCGTCCCCGGCGCCAGCTGGTTCGGAATGACGGGCCGGTTGAGCCAATGCGTCTCCGAATCGAGAATTGTGTTTAAAAATGTGCTTCTCACATATTTAAACCGGTCCGTCACCAGACCGTCGTCCTCTGCCTTGATGTAGATGCCTTCCATGAGATCGGACATGTCTGTCTGCCGTTTTACCAGTTCCCAAAAAAGCCCCTGTTCCTCACACTGCTCCCGCAGGGACTGCTCATACCGCTCCGACTTAAAATGTGACCTGCCAAGCCAGGAAACCAGCTCATCCAGAGAATCCAGCCTGCCCTCAAACAGAACGAGGACCGACACAATAAACGGGCACTGTAAGAGCAGCTTCCTTCGCGCAGCCGTACTTAAAAAGCATTTCGTTTCCTTATCAAAAATGTCAAATTCCATAAAATAATGGGTAAGCCTGTCATAGTACACCGTGTGTTTGGCATACAGCCATTCTCCATACATCACATAGCGCGTCCCCAGTATCTCATATAAATCCGCCTGATGGCAGCTGGCCCACGTCTTAAACAGATCAAACTGGCGCTCTCCATAGCCGCCGTTTAAGAAATGGCCCCTGCTCTGGAGCATCAGTTTACCGTTCTCCCCAAAGCTGACGCCGCAGTTGGCACCATCCACCTTTTCCTCCAGGACCACGAATTTTCCCCGGATCTCCTCGAATCTCACATTTTTCAAATCCTCGTCGCCCGCCTGGATTCTGGAGCCTTCGATATGGCGGGTTCTCGGATATTTATAAATCATTTCCATATTCATTTCACTTCTTTCTCTCTTCATGTTCCCGTTATATGCCACAGACCTTTCAGCCATCCGCCAAAGCGCACGTTTCCATTTTACGCAGCAGGAGCCCTCTCCCATTACACAAGAAAGAGTCCGGCTCGCCGGACTCTCGCGCCGGAGGGCTTTTATTTCATAGGACGAACTTTTCTGTGAAATAAAAAAGCTGTGGCCCATACATCACCACAACACAAGTTAAGTCCCGCGGCAGCTTCCGGAAGAAGATCCATACGTATCCTCCCGACCAGCCGCTCACGAAAACAGACGAAAAAGAAATTCTTTTTCGGGCGTGTGTACGGTGTAAAAGTATCGTTTATAAGGGTATCAAAACAAGACGGCCCGCACGCTGCGTTCCATCCCAGGTTCCATTGATTTACTTATAAACAAACCATTACATCGTTCTCACCCTTTCTTTATAAATCTAGGGTAATCTTACCATCAAATAAATAGAATGTCAATTTATCTATACAAATAACGTGGCGTCACCTATAATAAGGATATCAATTTTATTACGGAGGCAGAACTATGCGTAACTACTTTCTTATTTATGACGACTGCTGTTTCTTTGAGATCGTGCTGCTGGGATATTTCATGAAATATTCCACGCTTGGTGAACAGCCCTGTGCTTACTGCATGGCTGGCTCCGCTGATGACGCAGGCGGCGGAACAATCCGCACATCGGAAGGCTTCTGCGTTCAGGCAGACACATTTTTAAAGGATATCGATCCGGACGAAGTCACATCCTTCATCATTCCGGGCGGCGATATCGCTCATGTCAAAGGAGACGAACTGAGTGCCTTCCTTCACAGACTTAACCGGGACAAATCCTGTATCTGCGCCATCTGCGCCGGCGTCGATCTTCTGGAAGAATACGGTTTTCTGGAAGGAAAGAACACCATTCGGACAAGCAAAAATCTGGCTGTGAGCGACGGACGTCTCATCACAGCCAGACCAAACGGATATGTAGATTTTGCAGTCGAAGCGGGAAAGGCCATCGGC
This sequence comes from Hungatella sp. L36, assembly GCF_014288035.1. Lineage (NCBI taxonomy): Bacteria > Bacillati > Bacillota > Clostridia > Lachnospirales > Lachnospiraceae > Hungatella > Hungatella sp. L36. The sequence goes on from NZ_JACOPC010000018.1 coordinate 5,420, forward strand.
CTGTTTTCAGACGAGGCCGACATTGCCGAGACACTGGACTTCTTTAAATACCACAAATCAGAGATCTGACTCGGTGCTGCCGCAAACGGCGTCACGATTCATCCACGGTAAATAGTTCCTCTATCGTGACGCCGAAGACCTTTGCGATATTCCAGGCCAGAACAAGGGAAGGATTGTACTTCCCCTTTTCCAGGTTGCCGATCGTCTCACGGCGGACTCCCACTCTGGCCGCCAGTTCTTCCTGCTTCATATCATACCTGGCCCGGTATTCTTTGATCCGGTTTTTAATCATCTCCCGACCACCAGCTTTCTTTTATTCCGTAATAGGCAGTTGATAACGCATAGACCAGCACCGATGCGCTCCACCCCCAGGCAATCCCGATGATAAGCGCCTTGCTGATCCCATAAAGCGCCGCATAAATCAGCGTCACCACGGCAGTTAAAACCATGCCGCACATAAATGCCCTGGCAGCGGACTTATTCATATACTCGATCATCATCTCATCTGTCTTTCTGAAAAAGTACTGAAAATCCACCGCAAATCCAAAGAATGCGAGGAAGGTACGCTCCTCCGTGACAATTCCCAGGATACCCAGCAGCGATAAAAATCCCAGACAACCATAGCCGTATTTCATATTCTTACTCCTTTCTATGTGGTATATTTATAACTTTATGTTACAAATATACCACATAGCTTTTGAGCTGTCAACAGCCAGTTATCCCGATTATAATAGTAAAACAGTTTTTCCTCTAACAATATAAACAGGCGGCAGCCACAGATATTTAAACCTGTAACTGCCGCCCGTCTGCCCTTTAAACCGTTGCAATATCAATCAATGTCAATTCATTCGCCCTGTTTTCCATACTGGTCACAAGGGCCGCCGCCGTATCGAGTGAGGTCAGCACGTTTACGCCTGTCTCGATGGCATTTCTTCTGATTATGAAACCGTCACGGCTCTTATCCGCACCCTGCGGCGGGATATCGATAACCAGATCGATCTCATGTCCCAGAATCAGATCCAGCAGGTTCGGGGACTCCTGTTCCAGCTTTCTTACTGCCAGCGCCTTTACTCCATGGCTGTTTAAGAACTTCGCAGTTCCCGCGGTAGAGAAAATCCGGTATCCCTGTGCCTGGAATCTTCTTGCTATGTCCACGGCCTCTTCCTTCTCGGAATCGCGGACCGTGATAATCATATTTTTATACTTCGGAAGGCGCACGCCTGCTCCCTCAAATGCCTTATAAAGCGCCTCATTGAAGGTCTTCGCAATTCCCAGACACTCTCCGGTAGACTTCATCTCCGGCCCGAGGCTGATATCGGCGCCGCGGATTTTTTCAAAGGAGAATACTGGCATCTTGATGGCGATATAGTCCGCAGAAGGCTGAAGTCCCGGCGTATAGCCCAGCTCCCGGATGGTCCGTCCGCAGATGATCTGCGTCGCCAGCGGCACGATGGGGATTCCGGTAACCTTGCTGATATACGGCACGGTACGGGAAGAACGTGGATTCACCTCGATGATGTACACGTCGTCTCCGTCCACAATGAACTGAATGTTGATCATTCCTTTCACGTGAAGGGCTCTCGCCAGCTTCTCCGTATAGTCTACTAAAGTCTCGATGTTCTTCTCTGTCAGATCCTGAGCCGGATAGACGGAAATACTGTCGCCGGAATGAATACCGGTCCTCTCGATATGCTGCATGATTCCCGGGATCAGAATGTCGGTGCCGTCACAGATGGCATCAACCTCGATCTCTTTTCCCATGATATACTTATCTACGAGTATCGGATGCTCCTGGGCAATCTGGTTGATGATTCCGATAAATTCGTCCACATCCTGGTCGCTGATGGCGATCTGCATGCCCTGACCGCCTAAAACATAGGATGGACGGACCAGCACCGGATATCCCAGCTTATGGGCCGCTTCTTTAGCCTCTTCGGCAGTGTAAACCGTATGGCCCGCAGGTCTCGGAATACTGCATTCCTCCAGAATCTTATCAAACAGCTCCCGGTCCTCCGCCGCATCCACATCTTCCGCGGCCGTACCGAGAATCGGAACACCCATCTTCATCAGACTTTCCGTCAGCTTGATGGCCGTCTGGCCGCCGAACTGAACCACTGCCCCATCCGGCTTCTCGATGTCCACGATGCTCTCCACATCCTCCGGTGTCAGCGGCTCGAAATACAGCTTATCCGCAATATCGAAGTCGGTACTTACCGTCTCCGGATTATTATTTACGATAATCGTCTCATAGCCCTCTTTGCTGAACGCCCAGGTGCTGTGAACCGAACAGAAGTCAAACTCGATCCCCTGGCCGATACGGATCGGGCCGGAACCGAGGACAAGCACCTTCTTCCGCCCGCTGGTATATGCGGCTTCATTCTCGCTGCCAAAGCAGGAATAGTAGTAAGGCGTCTCCGCCGCAAATTCAGCCGCGCACGTATCCACCATCTTAAACGCGGCCACAATGTTGTTGTCCTTACGCATCTGATGAATCTCCTGTTCGGAGCTTCCTGTCAGTCTGGCGATGACGTTGTCCGGGAACTCGATTCTCTTGGCTTCTCTCAGCAGATCCACCGTCAGCGGTCCCTTCTTAAGCGCCTCTTCCATCTCCACGATGATCGCCAGCTTATCGATAAACCAGACGTCGATCTTCGTGATCGCATGGATCGTCTCATAGGTGAAGCCGCGTCTTAACGCCTCCGCGATCACCCAGATTCTCCTGTCGTCCACGAGGGCCAGCGTGTCCTTTAATTCCTCGTCGGAAAGCTCCGTAAAATCATAGGACATCAGGCTGTCCACATGCTGCTCTAAGGAACGGATCGCCTTCATTAAGCCGCCTTCAAAGTTCGTACAGATACTCATGACCTCTCCGGTCGCCTTCATCTGGGTTCCCAGCGTTCTCTTGGCGCTGATGAACTTGTCAAATGGGAGGCGCGGCATCTTGACCACACAGTAATCCAGCATCGGCTCGAAGCTGGCGTACGTCTTCTTCGTAACCGCGTTCTTAATCTCATCCAGAGTATAGCCAAGCGCGATTTTGGCCGCAACCTTGGCAATCGGATATCCGGTGGCCTTGGAAGCCAGCGCGGAGGAACGGCTCACGCGCGGGTTTACCTCGATGACACAGTATTCAAAGCTGTCCGGGTTTAAGGCGTACTGTACGTTACAGCCGCCGGTGATTCCCAGTTCGCTGATAATTTTAAGCGCTGATGTACGAAGCATCTGGTACTCCTTATCGCCCAGAGTCTGGGAGGGAGCCACAACGATGCTGTCGCCGGTGTGAACGCCGACCGGATCGATATTTTCCATATTACAAACGGTGATCACATTGCCCGCACCGTCGCGCATCACTTCGTATTCGACTTCCTTCCATCCTGCGATGCATCGCTCCACCAGGACCTGTCCCACACGGGACAGACGAAGGCCGTTTTCCAGGATCTCCGCACATTTTTCCGGGTTCTCTGCGATACCGCCGCCGGAACCGCCCAGTGTGTAAGCCGGACGAAGGACTACGGGATAACCGATCTTTTCCGCGATTTCCAGACCGTGTTTGACATCCTCCACGATATCGGAGGGAGCCACCGGCTCGCCGATCTTCTCCATAGTCTCCTTAAACATCTCGCGGTCTTCCGCCTTTTTGATGGTAAGAGCCGTGGTTCCGATCAGACGCACGTTGTTATCCTTAAAAAATCCGGCGTCCTCTAATTCCATGGCAAGATTCAGTCCCGCCTGGCCGCCCAGAGTCGGGAGCACGCTGTCCGGTTTCTCCTTCAGGATCAGCTGTTCCACCACTTCTACCGTCAGAGGTTCGATATAAACCCTGTCCGCAATATCCTTATCCGTCATGATGGTGGCCGGATTGGAGTTTAAGAGAACCACCTCGATGCCTTCCTCTTTTAAAGAACGGCACGCCTGGGTTCCCGCATAGTCGAATTCCGCCGCCTGGCCGATGATGATCGGGCCGGAGCCGAGAACAAGTACTTTTTTAATATCAGGATTCTTCGGCATTACTTTCCCTCCTCCATCATTTTCAAAAATCTGTCAAATAAGTAGCCGGAGTCCAGCGGTCCCGGACATGCCTCCGGATGGTACTGAACCGTGAAAATGTTCTTATTTACGTATTTTAATCCCTCGTTGGTGCCATCGTTGACATTGACAAATGCCGGAACGGCTGTCTCAGCTTTAAGCGTATCCATGTCCACCACATAGCCGTGGTTCTGTGAAGAAATGTAGACGCGTCCTGTCTCTAAGTCCTTCACCGGATGGTTTCCGCCGCGGTGACCGTATTTTAACTTGTGGGTATCCGCGCCTGTGGCCAGCGCCATCAGCTGATGGCCGAGGCAGATGGCAAAGATCGGAACCTCTGATTCATATAATTTGCGGATCTCGGTGATAATATCCGTACACTCCTTTGGATCTCCGGGGCCGTTGGAAAGCATGATTCCGTCAGGCTTTTCCGCCAGAATCTCTTCCGCGGCCGTCGTCGCCGGGTATACGGTAACCTGGCAGCCTCTCTCATTCAAAGAACGGGCAATGTTCATCTTGGCGCCTAAATCGAGAAGCGCCACCTTCTTTCCGTCTCCCGGAAGCACGTATTTTTCGGCGCAGGTGGTTTTCTTCACCACACCGGTAACCGAATAATTTTTCATACGGGCAACAGCCTCATCACAATCAAAATTTTCATTGGTTGTAATCATGCCGTTCATCGTACCTTTTTCTCTTAAGATTTTTGTTAGGGCTCTCGTATCGATACCACTGATACCTGGAATATCTTGTTCCTCTAAGAAATGCTGAATGGTATCCCCGCTTCTGAAGTTGCTGGGGATTCTAGATAATTCTCTGACAATGTAGCCGTCCGGCCATGCTTTATACGATTCCATATCTTCACGACAAATTCCGTAATTACCAATCAGCGGATACGTCATCACCACGGCCTGCCCCGCGTACGAGGGGTCGGTGAGGACTTCTAAATAACCGGTCATGGAAGTATTAAATACGATTTCGCTGATTACTTCCCTTTTCGAACCAATGCTGGTCCCTGTGAATACGGTTCCGTCTTCCAGTATTAAAAAAGCTTTCATACGTAAAGTCCCAATCCTTTCTTAATGCTATGCGTTGTTTGAGCGCTCTGAAAATCAGCCCAAATTGAATAGATTATACATGATTTCACGACATTTTTCAACTGTTTTCTGCACGATTGTCTGACTATCTTTTTCCGCTTTTCGCAGACTATTTTAAACATATTATACAATACCCTGTTTTATATATTGAGATGGATGGTTCTTCCGGCCGTGGCATTCACCTCCTTAAGGAATCGCATTCCCGGCGAATAACCGGGCTCAAAACTGCAGAGACTATCTGCGAGGTGATGTTTATGATAGATAACAGTGAAATGCCCATCGGCTTTACCATGGAGCTGGCACAGCATTCCGACATTCTGACCCGTTTTGCGGAGCTTCCGGAATCCAGACGGAACGAACTCGCAGACGGAGCCAGAAACGTTGAGAGCCGGAATGAAATGCGTAACTACGTAGAGTCCATGTTCCGGTAAAACGTCCGGAAATTCGGAATCCCTTCAGTCAGCCAGGATTCCCGGTCTGCGGCGCCTGCCCCCTCCCGGCAGAAACTTTCTCCGCCGCAGCCCGTTTTCCGGAAAAACCGGAACATTTGCGAGACAGCCGTCATATACTGTCAGTAATCATCCAATAAAGGGGCAATCTATGAGAAAATATATGACCGCTGCCGCACTGGAACCTACTGATACCGGCTTACTCCAGGTAAATGTAGTTTCTGCCGAAAACAATTTTCCTATCCGCGATGCCGAAGTTTCCATCGCTTACAAAGGAGATCCTGAAAGCACTGTAGAATCGACGAACACCAATTCTTCCGGCCAGACCGGGGAGATCCGCTTAGCCGCTCCTCCGCTGGAATACAGCCTGTCGCCCGGCTTAACCCAGCCCTATTCCGAATATACCATCACCATCCGGGCGCGGGGCTTTGCGGAAGTCGCTATCTCGGGAACGGAAATCCTGCCGGACTCTCTTGCAATCCAGCCGGTCCGTATGACGCCGCTGGCCGACGAGGTATCACCGGACACTCCCATCGTCATTCCGGATCACACGCTCTATGGCTACTATCCGCCGAAAATTGCTGAAGCTGAAGTAAAGCCGGTGGCTGAAACCGGTGAGATCGTCTTAAGCCGCGTGGTAGTTCCTCAGACCGTCGTGGTTCATGACGGGGTTCCTACCGACTCAACCGCCCCCAATTACTACGTTCCATACCGGGACTACATCAAGAATGTGGCCTCCAGTGAAATTTATGCCACCTGGCCCCGCTCCTCCATCACGGCAAACGTTCTGGCCATCATGAGCTTCACACTGAACCGTGTCTACACGGAGTGGTACCGCAACCAGGGCTACGATTTCACCATTACCTCTTCCACCGCTTTTGACCATAAATGGATCTATGGCAGAAATATCTTCGAGTCCATCTCCGAGGTTGTGGATGAGATCTTCGACAACTACTTATCGCGTCCCGAGGTCAAACAGCCGATCTTAACCCAGTACTGTGACGGCAACCGGGTGTCCTGCCAGCACAAAGGCTGGATGACGCAGTGGGGCTCCGCAGACTTAGGCGAGCGCGGATACAGCCCCATTGAAATTCTGCGCTATTTCTACGGTGATGACATGTACATCAATACCGCCGAGCAGATTTCCGGCATCCCCGCTTCCTGGCCCGGCTACGATTTAACCATCGGCTCCAGCGGCCAGAAGGTACAGCAGGTGCAGGAACAGCTGGACGCCATCGCCACCGTCTACAGCGCCATCCCGCACATTACGCCGGATGGAATCTTCGGACCGGCAACCGCCGCCGCTGTGCGGGAATTCCAGTCCATATTCGGCCTCCCTGTGACGGGAGTCATCGATTTCCGAACCTGGTACAAAATCTCCCATATTTATGTGGGAATCACAAGAATCGCCGAGTTAAATTAATTAATATAATAAGAAGAAACAAAAAAAGCCAGATGCATCGGTTCTGCTGATCAGACGATGCATCTGGCTTTTTGTATTGCTGTTTTTTGTATTCCTGTTTTTTGTATTCCCGTTCCTCAACCGCCGGCTCATCCTTCTCCGCCGCACCGAACCGCCGCCACGTATCCCAGCAGGCACAGGGAAATCCCGCCAAGCAGCTGGTAGAGTTCGATCTGTTTCCACGCCACATCCCACAGGATCACCACCGGCGAGGAAAATACCAGGCCGATGATCACGCGGTACATCTGGCGCTCATGATTGACCAGAAGATGTTCCACAATTTTGGCAAACAGAAAAATTCCGAGTCCCAGCCCTGTAAAATACGGAAGCAGGACCAGTCCATCGGACAGAAGCGCTGGAAAATCAAACGCGGCCGCCGCCCTGATACAGCCGTTTGTCGTCTGCAGCAGCGGCTCGTACACACCGATCATCATCATGATCATGGAGCCGCTCACGCCCGGAACCACCATGGTTCCCGCAGCCAGTATGCCCACGAAGAACATGGAGATGATCCAGAACCGGCCGGAAGAGAGATAGGCCGCTCCGGTCTTCACCGCCTCGCCTCCAGCCCGGGAACCGGAGGCGAGGGATAATCCGCCCGCTACGGTAATGAAGATCACCACGGCGGCTGTGATGCAGATCGTCACCGCCCCCAGTCTCTTCTCCCCAGGCTCCGCCTTCGCCTTCGTCTTCTCAAACAGGGCCGGAAGGCCGCCGCCGATAAGCCCGATAAACGCCAGCTTCGTCTGTAAGGGAAACGTCCCAAATAAGTATTCGAACACCAGAGACAGGCTGATGATCCCAGCCACCGCCCCCAGACCGTAGGGAAACAGCGTTTTTATGCTTTCCACCGGTTCCTTAAAGAGCCGGTTCACCGCATGGATGATCGTGTCGTACACGCCCATGGATATGGCCAGCATCCCTCCGCTGATGCCGGGAAGGATATTGGCAATTCCTATGACCACGCCTTTCAGCAATTCACCGATATACTCCAAATCATTCCTCCTTCAAGGTTGTATATCGTATTTTATGCTTCATCCACCACTTCTAATACCTCTTTCACCCTGGCAATGTGATAATCAGCCAGACTCTGGTCGAAATTGTAGCGGTTATCGATCACCGCCGCGATCTTCATCCCGGCTCTGCTGGCCGCTGTGATCCCGATGGTGGAATCCTCCACCGCCAGACACTCTTCCGTCCTTACGCCCAGCTGGGCCGCTGTATACTGATAGATTTCAGGGTCCGGTTTGCTCCGTTTAAACTGGCTGCCGCTGACCACCACTTCAAAATATTCCCGGATCTCATTTTCACGAAGAACCCGTTCCACTAAGTCCAGCTGGGTGGAAGAAGCCAGGGCGAGCCGGTATCCCTTTTCCTTCAAAGTTCTTAAGACCTCTGTAACTTCCGGGCGGTAGATTTCTCTATAATCCACCTCACTGTAAATATCACGCTGGCGGCACTCATCTCTCAATTCCTCCCACGGCTGTCCGTTATCGACCGCACGCTCCAGTACCTCCCACGCCTCTTTTTTCGTCGCGCCAACCATCGGATAAAGTTGTTCGATGCGCACGTTCGGGTTCTTCTTCCTGGCAAATTCCAGCTGAAATTCCAAATACGTTCCCTCACTGTCGATGATCACGCCATCCATGTCAAAAATCACTGCCTTAACCATGTGTTTCCTCTCTCCTGTCCCTTATCCTGTGTTACCAGTATTTCCATAATAAGCATTCCCAGGCGCCTTTTCGCAAGTCCGGCCTGCCCGGATGGCTCTATCATATCACACTACTGCCGGTTTTCACAATATATCATTTTTAGCCATCAGGGTAAACCTACAGAATTATGAAAAGCTGCTTTCACCGATCTGAAACTGGGTGAAGCACTCCGGCCCCGGTTCCCTGGCGGAATGAACCCCCTGAACTCGCTCTCAACCTCATTAGGAACCACACTTCTTAATAATTCTGTAAGTTTACAGGTTTATCCTGTTCAGCCGTCAAAAAAACGGCACAGCCAAACCTGACTGTGCCGCCCGAACTCATATTTTATAGCCTCTGATCTTTATGTACTCCTCGATCATTCTGACACTTCCCTTAATTCCGGCCGTTGATGTATTGATCAGAAGATCGTAGTTCTCCGGGTCCGCCCATCCTCTCCCCGTGTAATAACGGTAGTAATTCCGGCGTTCCTTGTCAATCCGCTTCACATTCTTCTTAATGTCCTCCGGCGCATAGAGTTCTTTCTCCTTTACCCTGCGGATTCTCGCGTCCATATCCGAATAAATGAAGATCCGCACCAGTTCGATGTTGTCCGCGTCCTCCAGCACGTAATCGGCGCACCGGCCCACAATGACGCAGGACTGCTCCTCTGCCAGCTTCCGGATCACCTCCGACTGGAAACGGAATAAGTTGTCCGCCGAGATCAGGTCCGAACCGAAGCTGGGGCCTCTCATCTCCGGCGTCATGCTGCTGATAATCCGGTACAGAAGCCGGTTCCCCGCTTTCTCATCCGCCAGATGAAAGTAACTCTCCTTGATGCCGCTCTCGTCGGAATTCATACGCAGGATATTCTTGTCGTAAAAATCAATTCCCAATTCTCCCGCCAACTTCCGACCGATTTCATTGCCGCCGCTGCCATACTGACGGCCAATGGTAATAACAAGTTTCTTATCTCCCATGTGAATCCCTCCTGTGCATGCGTGACCGTTGATTTGTTGTTTTCTGTCTCCATTATAACACACATTTTCTGCCGCGGACACTATTTTTCCGGAATATGGAGTTCCCCAGCGGGGTCATATTATAGTTCACAGCCATGTCGGTAACGGGACCATTTTCACTGCTGGAAAATGGTCCCGGTCCGGTCTCTTAAGAAACTGCCGGTCTTCTGACAAGAAATGTATTGTATCCATACCGTCTCAGCTCCTGCTCCATTTGCACGGCGTTATCCAGCTCCCGGAAAGCGCCGGCACGTACCTTGAATAGACCGTCCTCACTGACAATAAAGGCTGGGAATCCCTGGGACCGCAGTGTGTTCATCTGCTGTTCTGCCAGAGAGCGGATACGGTAAGCTCCCGTCTGAATCTGGTAGTACTCCGGCTGCTCCGCTTCCCCTTCCCGGATCGTTGTCAGAATTCCGTCGGCAATCGCTCTTGCGATGGCATCGAAATTATCATCAAACAGCTGGTTGTCGGCCTCATTGTCGATGAAACCCACCTCCACCAGAACGGCCGGCATCTCGGTTCTGCGAAGCACGACCAGCCCCGGCCTCTCGATGATGCCCAGGTTGGCAAACCCCGTATTGGCCAGCTCTTCGTTGATATTGTTCGCAAGCTGGGCCGGAACCCCCTTATTCTCAAATACGAGACTCATAATTCCGGAGGCGCTGCCCGGTATCGGCATAGCATTCCGGTGAATCGATACGAAATAGTCCGCTCCCGCCTCATTCGCCATTGTGGCCTTTTCCAGAGGCGTATTATACGTATCATCTGTTCTTGTATATCTGACGTCTACTCCATTCTCCGACAGAATTTTTCCTACCGCCAGGGCAAGCCTCAATGCATCGTCCTTTTCCTGTCTTCCTTCAAATTTTGCGCCCGGATCAGCGCCGCCGTGACCGGCATCTATCACTACTATCTTTCTTTCAGCCAAAAGAAAAACTCCTTTCACATACCTCTATGATGTAAAGTATGTGAAAAGAGCCCTGAATGTACCATTTTTGATCTATTCCTGTAGTTTCTTCACTTTTGTAAGGCGTTCATTCAGCCGGACAACCCATTCCTTGCGTATGAGTCCTCCTGATTTCCTTGCAATGCTTTCTAACGGAAGCTCTCCCAGGGTATGCAGCAGGGGCTGGCTCAACACATCGGCTCCCGCCTCCTCCTCCAAAACCTTTTTCGCCTCCGGATTATCCAAAATCTCATCCAGTGTATCGTATACGGAATGGTACCCGTTCCTCACACGGTACTCGGTCGCCACCTCCCGCATCTCCGCATTCCGGTCCTGTCTGAATAAATAGGAAGGTTCATCCGCCTGTTCTCCATACAGGATCACATCGTCGTAATCCCCGCGCTCCGTCTTCACCAGAATATCATTCTTCCCCGGAAGCAGCGCCACCCCGTCCAGCCAGAAGATATGGCAGTCCTTGCACATGGCTCCCATGGATTTGCTGTTCACAAACAGCTCCACGTCCTCCGCGTTTGAATAAACACGGATGGTGTTCCTGCTTTCCGCCCGTCTCTTATAACGCTTTCCGGTAATATGAACCACAGGCTCCCCGGACCACTCCGCCTTATACAGGTAGAATGCGTCCTTTCTCGTCTTTCGGTCATACGTGACCAGCCCCTTGTTATTTCTCCCGTTCACACCGCCTTCCTTGCGGTTGACGGAGGCGAAATCACACAGATTCCACACATAGGACGCCCACACCAGCGGATGCTCCCTTATGATTGCCAGCATCTCTTCGTGGTACAGAGACTGGTAGCTCTCGGAGTAATCGCCTCTCGTCGGCGAACCGGTCTGGTAAGTCAGAATTCCATCCGCGCCGTATTCCGATATGGCGATCGGAACGGGCACCTGCTTCTGCTGCAGTTCATCCAGCCAGACTCCCATGTCACTGCATTCGCCCACATACCATCCGTAATAGACGTTATAGCCGATTCCGTCGGTAATAACGCTCAAAGGGCTGTCCTCCGCAAGGGTCATCATGTGGGAGCAGACCGTGATGCGTCCGGGGTCAAGGCGTTTCGCCAATGCGTTCATCTCCCAAAGCGCCTCCTCCACCCAGTCCTCTGCGCCAAACATGGTCACATCGTTGCCGATTCCCCAGAAGCAGATGGACGGATGGTTGTAGTTCTGTTTTATCAGCTCCGTCAGCTGTAAAAGAGCGTTTTCTCTGGCCGCTGCACTGTCTGAGAGTCTGGAGATAAACGGAATCTCCGCCCATACTGCCAGCCCCTCCCGGTCGCACAGCTCATAAAAATAAGGAGCGTGCTGATAGTGGGCCAGCCTTACGGTATTGGCGCCGATTTCCTTTAAGAGGGCCATGTCCTCCTCTATGTCCTCCCGGGAAATGGCCCATCCGCGGTCCTCCCGGTCCTGATGGCGCCCCACCCCGTGGAGAAACAGCCTCTCTCCGTTCAGCTGAAACCCCCTTTCTGCGGAAAGGCTGATGCTCCGGAAGCCGAATCGGATCATACGCTTCTCCATCCACTTTCCGTCCTTCAGCAAATCTGCGGACAGCGTGTACTGATAAGCACTACTGCGTCCATTCCACAAAACAGGCTGCTCGATAAAAAGCTCTGCCGGCTCCTTTCCTGCCTTGACCGTCGCTTTCGCACACAGCTCCCCGTCCTGATCCAGCACCTGGCAGCAGACCTCGCACCCCTCCGGCTCGTCCACCACGCTGTACACGCGGACCCGTCCTCTGCCGCCGCCCGTAATCTCCGGAATAATATAAACACCCTCGGAGCCGTCGTCATCCAGGCTGAATCTCGACGCATCCGCCACCACCAGATTGACATCCCGGTAAATACCGCCGAAAAACGTGTAGTCCGCGGCGATCGGATATACATCGTCGCGCACGGAATTGTCCACCCGCACTTCAATCCGGTTGCACTGCCCCGGTCTCATCCATTCCGTAATGTTAAACCGGAATAAGGAGTAGCCGCCCTTATGCGTCCCTACCGGCTGATCATTGACCACAACCTCGGCGACACTGCCCGCAGCGCCTATCTCCAGATAGATGTCCCTGCCTTTCCAGTCATCCGACATCTCAATCTGCTTTTCATAGACGCACACTCCCACATAGCCGCCGTTCCCATTCTGTCCTCCCCTGATATCCCAGATGTGAGGCAGAGTAACCACGGCGGCAGGGCTTCCATCACCTTTTCTGAATTTCCAGTCAGAATTAATATTGTATCTTCTCATTCTGCTCCTCCCTGCTGAAAACGCATCCCTGTCAGCCTGATACCTTTAGCTACATTATACAAAAGCTTCAGAAAAGGTACAATACTTTTTATAAAAATGCACTATAATTAATAATTAATCGATTGAAGAAAGGAATCGCCGGCCTCCATACCATCCGCCCCCCTCGGACCGACCGGAGTTGACAGTACGATCTGTGTGTTCGTCTTCCCGTATTTCTGCACTTCTCCGATAAAAGCGTCCAGCTCCATGGTGCTCCGGAAGGCCACCTTCAGCAGCATGGAGTAGTCTCCCGTTACGCAGCTGCACTCCAGCACATTGGGGATCTCCGCCATACGTTCGTAAAATCCCAGCTTCTCTCCAGGCAGAACATCCAGATTTACATATGCCGTGATGTGATATCCCAGCTTAACCGGATCCACCGCCGCGTGGTACCCGGTGATGATGTCCTCCCGTTCCAGTTTTCCAATCCTGGAGGAAACCGCCGGCGAAGACAGAAAGGTACTCTCAGCAATCTTTTTGAGGGAATACCTTGCATTTTCCTGCAGCATCTGCAATATTTTCTTATCGATCTCATCCATCTGATTTTTCTCTCCTCTTATAGAATAAAAATTCCGGCAAGCGGGGCACCCCGTAAAACAAGAAAGAGTCCGGCGAGCCGGACTCTCGCGCCGGAGCGCGGTCGCTTCAGCGGCCATACTTCCTTAGCGCGGAGTGCGCATCCTCCCGGAGGGTTTTTATTTCATAGGAGGAACTTTCCTATGAAATAAAAAAAGCGTCAGTACCGCCAGGGTACGAACGCTTTTGTCCTTTTTATTCACAACCATTATCTTTATTTTCTTATTTCTCATCTATCATAACCACAGAAAGAGCGGTTGTCAACGTTATTTTCTTAGGGAAACCATATTTTTCATGCGTTCCACGGCCTCCACCGTGTTCTCATACGTGCCGAATGCCGTTAAACGGAAGTATCCCTCGCCGCTGGGCCCAAATCCGCTTCCAGGAGTTCCCACCACGCCGGCCTCGTTTAAGAGGCAGTCGAAGAACTCCCAGGAGGTCATTCCGCCAGGGACTAAAAGCCAGATATAGGGGGCGTTGACACCGCCGTACACCTCGCATCCGATTTCCTTCAGCCCTTCATAGATCACCTTCGCATTTCTCATATAATAGGCCACCTGCTCCTTTAGCTGCTCTCTGCCTTCCGGAGAGTATACCGCCTCACCGGCCTTCTGAACGATATAGGGGGCGCCGTTGAACTTCGTTCCGTGGCGCCTCGCCCACAGGGAATGGAGCATCACACCTCCGCGGACCAGTTCCTTCGGAATCACGGTAAAGCCCAGACGCACGCCGGTAAAGCCGGCGTTTTTCGAGAAGGAACGGAACTCTATGGCACACGTTCTGGCCCCGTCGATCTCGAAGATGGAGTGTGGAACCGACGGCTCTGCGATATAAGCCTCATAAGCCGCATCGTAAAGGATCACGGCTCCCGTTCTGTTGGCATAGTCGACCCACACCTTAAGCTGGTCTCTCGTAAGCGTCGTTCCGGTTGGATTGTTTGGAACGCACAGATAGATCAGATCGGGAGTCTCCTCCGGGAGCTCCGGAACAAACTGGTTTTCCGCCATGCACGGCATGTAAATGACTCTGCTCCATTTTCCCGTCTTCTCGTCATACTCCCCGGTTCTGCCGGCCATGACGTTGGAATCCACGTAAACCGGATAGACCGGATCGCAGACGGCAATTACCGCGTCCTCGCTGAAAATCTCCTGGATATTGCCGCAGTCGCATTTCGCACCGTCGGAGATGAAGATTTCATCCGCCTCGATCTTGCATCCACGGGCCGCGTAATCGCCAGCCGCGATGGCCTCCCGCAAAAAGCCATAGCCCAGATCCGGCGCGTAACCATGAAATGTCTCTGCACTGCCCATCTCCTCCACAGCATCGTGAAGCGCCTTTATGAGAGCCGGCGCAATGGGCTGCGTGACGTCGCCGATTCCCAGACGGATAATCTTCTTATCCGGATTTGCAGCAGTATAGGCGTTCACCTTTTTTGCGATAGCGGAAAACAGGTAGCTTCCCGGCAGTTTCAGATAGTTGTCATTTACTTTTACCATCGATGTCCTCCTGTGAGCATATTATAAATTTTCTGGATCAAATTCCCCCTGAAATACTTCCACGGCCGGTCCGGTCATATACACATGGCCGCTCACCCGGTCCCAGGTAATACTTAATATTCCCCCCTTCAGTTCCACCTCCACGGTATTCTCCGTCCTGCCGCTTAAGACGGAGGCCACAGCGCTCGCCGTCGCTCCCGTGCCGCAGGCCCACGTCTCCCCGCTTCCGCGCTCCCACACACGCATGCGGAGATGGCTTCTGTCGATCACCTGGATAAACTCTGAATTGGTCCGTTCCGGGAAACGTTCATGTGTCTCAAACGCCGGTCCCATGGCCTCTAAATCCAGTCCGTCAATCTCGTCCATATAATAGATGGCGTGAGGATTTCCCATGGAGATTCCGATGAATTCATAGGACCGGCCGTCGATCGTGATCGGCTCCGGCACCTCTCCCGTCACCTCGGGAATCCCCATATCCACGGTGATGAGCACGGCCTTACCGCCCTCGTCAGTGACCTTTAAATGCTTGATTCCCGCCTTCGTCTCCACATCGAATTCATCCTTTTCCACGATATGGTGGTCGTACACGTATTTCCCCACACACCGGATTCCGTTTCCGCACATCTCGCTCTCGGAGCCGTCGGCATTAAACATCTTCATGCGGCAGTCCGCCTGCCCGGAAGGGCAGATCAGAATCAGGCCATCCGAACCGATTCCAAAATGGCGGTCACTGACCTTCACCGCCAGCTCCTCCGGCCGCTCCACCGTCTCCTCAAAACAGTTGATATACACGTAGTCGTTACCCGTTCCCTGCATCTTTGTAAACTTCATGGTATCCCCCTTATCTGTTAATCAGGCTCATGATCATCTGCGCGGTTTCCACCATGTTGGTGCCGCTGTCCATGCTGCATTTCTGCAGATAGCGGTGGGCATCCGTCTCGGTCATATGGTTTCTGTCCATCAGAAGTTCCTTCGCCTGTTTGATTAATTCCTGTTCTTCCCTGCTCCGTTCCAGGGGCTTCAGTCTCTGTTTTCTCCTTCTCCTGACCAGCGATTCCATCATCATCTCCAGAGTGCTGATCAGATCGTGAACCTTCAGGGGCAGTCCGAGACAGACCACATCCTCCGGCGCTCTTCCGTTCCAGAGTCCCGGCGATGCCACCAAAAGCATCCGGACTCCCGGCGGCAGACAGTCGTGGAGCTCCTCGTACACCATGTCTGCAAATCTGGCCCCGCATACCACAATCCCGCTTCCCAGTTCATCGGCGCTGTTAATGGCCTGTGCGCCGGAAGTACAGACCGACGCGACCGAAAAGCCATTTTTTGCAAGGATATTCCTAATATTTTTCGCGTCCTCCGGTTTGGAGAACGCCACAATCACATTGGCCAAGCGCACTCACCTCCAGGGTATCGAATCAGCTGCGAAACAAAAAAATCAATACTTATACAAGTACTCCTTTGTCTCCCAATCCGTTACGTACGCCCGGAACATCCGCCATTCGGCTTCCTTGGCCTCCAGATACTTGGTATAAATATGCTCTCCCAGAACCTCTTTCATGAATCCGCTGCTCTTAAATTCCTCGATGGCCTCACCGAGCGTCTCAGGAAGCCTGGATATACCGCGCGCAAGAACCTCCTCCGGCGCCATGGTATAAATATTAGTATCTACACTGTCGGGCGGAACCATACCTTTTTTAATCCCGTCCAGGCCAGCCGCCAGGCAGGCCGCCAGCGCCAGATACGGATTGACGGAAGGGTCCGGGCAGCGCAGCTCGATCCGGGTGCTCTCTCCTCTCGACGACGGAATCCGAATCAGCGGACTGCGGTTTGCCTTTGCGGACCACGCGATATAGATGGGCGCGTCGTACCCGGGTACGAGCCGCTTGTAGGAATTCACCAGCGGATTCGTTAAAATGGTCATCTCCTTCATATGGCAGAGGATGCCGGCCATAAACTGGTAGGCGAGCTGGCTGAGCCCCAGAGGATCCGCCTCATCCTCAAATAAGTTCTTTCCATTTAAATCAGACAGGGACATATTTAAATGCATACCCGATCCATTGACTCCCGCCTTCGGCTTCGGCATAAATGTGGCATGAAGGCCGTGGCGTTTCGCAATCGCTTTTACTGCCATCTTAAACGTCATGACATTGTCGGCTGTCACCAGCCCTTCCGCGTATTCGAAGTCGATTTCATGCTGTCCCGGCGCCATCTCGTGGTGAGAGGCCTCTATCATAAATCCCATATCCTCCAGATTGAGCACGATATCCCGGCGGACATTCTCTCCCTGATCAATAGGAGCCACGTCGAAGTACCCGGCCATTTCTTGGGTCTCCGTCGTCGGTCGTCCTTCCTCGTCTGTCTGAAAAATAAAAAATTCGCATTCCGGTCCGGCGTTAAAGACAAACCCCATATCGGCCGCTTCCTTTAGCACGCTTCTCAGCACATACCGCGGATCTCCCTCAAACGGAGTCTTATTGGGACGGTAGACGTCACACATCAGCCGCGCCACCTTTCCCTGCTGCGGGCGCCACGGAAAAATCTCAAAGGTATCCAGATCCGGATATAAATACATATCGGATTCCTCGATCCGCACAAAGCCCTCGATTGAGGACCCGTCAAACATGCAGCGGTTATCGAGCGCCTTCTTCAGCTGGCTCGATGTGATGGCAACATTTTTCAGCATACCAAAAATGTCAGTGAATTGAAGCCGGATAAACTCCACATCTTCCTCTTCCACGATTCGGAAGATATCTTCCTTACTGTATTTGCTCATAATAGCGTCTCCCTTTCCTCTCTTCTTACTCACTTCTGCACAACAAAGAATCCGGCAGGCCGGACTCCCGCGCAGAAGCACGCATACCCGGTTAAGCGTGGCGCGCGTTCCTGCCCGCAGGGCTTTTTGTGTAGCAGGAGCACATCCCCAGACACAAAAAGGGGCGTGATGTGCCAGAACCCCTGACCGGAGCGTCCGCCCCGATGAAATTCTCTTACATCACCCCCGTTATATGCATAAAATATAACAGCTTGAAAAAAGTTTGTCAATGTATTTTTATTCTTATTCTGGAAGCATTTTATTCATCTTTGGAAAATAATCCAGTCATCCGCAAAAAGGGACGACTGTACAACCGACAGCCCTCCCTTCTCAAGTCTCCTAATAGTAAGCAGCAAAATCATTCCCCGGCATTCCCGCCGAGCCGCTCAATTTCCCTCCGCAGCCGCGCCAGTTCTTCGTCTCTTTTCCTTAATTCTTTATCCTTCTCTCTCTGATCTGCTTTGCTCTGTTCCAGCTCCGCCTTCTTATTCCTGACTTCTTCCGCCAGCTTCTTAATCTCTTCCTGCTGCTCTTCAATCATCAGCTCCACCGTATTCTTATCAAACAATGCCAGCGTCTCGTTATACATCGCTATCAACTCCTCCGGTTCATCCGAACTTAAAAAATACAGCCACGCATCCAGCTCTTTATCTATATTGTGAGTGATTTCCCTGAAAATGTCAAGCGCTATAAAGATAGCAGGCGCTTCTCTGCCCCGGGAAGCGGTAACCTACCTTCTGAATCTCCACATTGGCCAGCGCACCGGATTCCAGTTCCACGACAATATCCATGATAATCAACGACGCCTCAGCTGTCAGACGCTTAAACTGGGAAGGCAGAACCTGTTTTACTGTCACCTGCTGCCCAATGATAACCGTCAGAAGACGGGACAGCCGTTCCCCATGCAGCACAGGATCAAATACATGCTTAAAAAACGGGTCGTATGTAATCCTTAACCCTTTTGCTCCTCTGACAATATCAAGGATTTCCCGCCTGAAATCCTCTGTCAGACTCAAATACTCCTCATAGGCGGGCGAAGTCCTCAGGACGTCTTGCGCCTCCTTTGCGGACAGCACAATGCCGCCCATACCATTCGACAGATACTCTGTGTTTTTCATACGCATGGTCTCCTTTTTTAATTTTCAGTTAAGTTTGAGTGAGTCTATCGGCGAAATGCCGGATAATCAGAATGAACGGAAGACGTTCCGCTCACTAAATGAATAGTTTTATTGTAGCAGAGAATTGGCGAAAAAGAAACTGTCAAAATAAAATAATACAGTTGAAATTTCAGCGGTCAATTTTATCAAAAATAAAGCCCCATACCCTCCGGTTTTCCCGCAAAGGTATGGGGCCATTTCCCTTAAACTTCCGTACCTGCGCTGCCCTCAAACGCCTTCTCCCGCGCCTTCTTATAATTCAGCGCCCGGATGGCATTTAAGATCGCCAGTACCGAAACACCCACATCGGCGAATACCGCCGCCCACATGGTTGCAAATCCAAATGCTGTTAGAATCAAAACCAGCACCTTGACACCGATTGCAAATATAATATTCTGTTTTACAATCCGCATGGTTTTTCTGGCGATAACGATGGCATCCACGAGTTTGGAAGGTTCATCTGTCATAATCACCACATCCGCCGCTTCCACTGCCGCGTCGGAACCGATTCCGCCCATGGCGATACCGATATCCGCCCTGGCAAGAACAGGGGCGTCATTGATGCCGTCACCCACGAATCCCAGTGTGCTGCCTTCCGGCTTCGTAGTGAGGAGCTCTTCTACCTTCCCCACTTTATCCCCCGGCAGGAGGCCGCCATACGCTTCATCGAGGCTCAGCTTATCTGCAACCGCCCTGCCCACTTCCGGTTTGTCTCCGGTCAGCATTATGAGACGTCTGACACCGGCTCTTCTCAGTCCGTGCAGCGCTTCCGGCACATCCTCGCGCACCGTATCGGATATGATGATGGAACCGAGGAACACGCCGCCTTCTGCGATGTAGAGGGATGTTCCCATGATTTCCGGCACATCCGTAATGGTGATTCCCTGTGCCTTCATCAGCCGTTCGTTACCGATATATAAGTCTTTTCTGCCGTTCTCCAGATCCAGTACGGCGTGGATTCCGTGCCCGGCAATCTCTTCCGCCGTGACGATCCTGGATTCCTCCACGCGCTTTCCATATGCGTCCTTCACCGACAGGGCAATCGGATGGTTGGAATGAAACTCTCCGTAGGCCGCCAGTTCAAGCAGTTCGTCCTTCGTTCCTTCCACCGGTTTTACCCGTGTCACCTGGAACTTTCCTGTGGTCAGCGTTCCTGTCTTATCAAATACCACCGTATCGAGTGACGCCACCGCTTCCAGATAGTTGCTTCCCTTCATCAGGATGCCCTGCTTTGAAGCCGCTCCCAGACCGCCGAAGAAGCTGAGCGGAACGGAGATAACCAGTGCGCATGGGCAGGACACAACCAGGAAACTGCACGCGCGGTAAATCCAGATTCCCCAGTTTCCGGCTGTGAGCAGAGGCGGAATAATAGCCAGAACCAGCGCCAGACAGACGACCACTGGGGTATACACTCTGGCAAATTTCGTAATGAAGTTCTCGGCCTTTGCCTTTCTGGAGCTGGCATTTTCCACCAGTTCCAGGATCTTAGCCACGGTGGAGTCGTCGAACAGCTTCGTCACCTGAACCTCCAGAACTCCGTTCAAATTGATGGAGCCGCTGATGATCGGATCATGATCCTTTACCTCCACCGGCATGGACTCTCCGGTCAGCGCCTTCGTATCAAGGCTGGAGCTTCCTTTTATAATCACGCCGTCGAGCGGCACCTTTTCCCCTGGCTTAACGACGATCGTATCTCCGATTTCGACTTCATACGGATCGACCTTCTCTTCTTTTCCATCCCGGACCAGGTTAGCATACTCCGGGTTGATATCCATCAGCTCGGTGATGGACTTTCTCGACTTGTTGACAGCATAATCGCTGAATAACTCTCCTACCTGATAAAACAGCATGACCGCAACCGCTTCTTCCAGGGCCCCGCATCCGATCGCTCCGAAGGTTGCCACTGTCATCAGGAAATTCTCATCAAATACCTGGCCATGGGAAATGTTGCGCACCGCCTTGAGCGGAATGTCATATCCGGCCGACAGATAGGAAATCACAAACGGAATCCAGGCATAAGCCGTCTTCCCTTCCATCAGGGCTCCCGCGATCAGAAATACCGCGCTGACCGCCAGCCTTACTACCATCGTTTTCTGTTTTTTCGTCATCGCTGCTCCTTAACGTTTACCGGAGTACCTTGAATTCTGCTTCCGGTTCTATCTTATATGCAATTTTTCTGCTTTCTTCCACAATCGCGTCTGCACGGTCGTCCTCGACCTCCATGGTCAGTCTCTGCGTCATAAAGCTGAGTGCCGCAGACTTCACGCCTGCCAGCTTCGAAACCTCAGTCTCGATCTTTGAAGCACAGTTTGCACAGCATAAACCTTCTAATTTAATAATCTTTCTCATACCTTACTCTCTCCTTTTTCTTTTCTCTTATTCGCAGATATGTTCCATGCCCTGGGCCAGAATCGTCTCGATATGGCCGTCTGCAAGGGAATAAAATACGGTTTTTCCGTCCCGCCTGAACTTTACCAGACGCATCTGCTTTAGGACGCGCAGCTGATGGGATATCGCTGACTGCCCCATCTTCAACAGGCCTGCGATATCGCAAACGCACATCTCGGACTGGCTGAGTACATACAGGATCCTGATTCTGGTAGAATCTCCGAATACCCGGAAGAATTCGGCCAGATCCAGAAGCTGCTGGTCAGCCGGCATCACCTGCATGACACGGTTTACAATGTCCTCGTGGACCGATATAAAATCACAGTGAGGTGCCTCGCTGTCCTGCAGATCCATTCTGTTTCCATCCTCCATGATTTACCTCCTTCTTGTTCTTATTTTATTCCATCATATGAATAACTGTTCATATGTTTATATTATCACATTTTATGAATAAGTCAATACCCTTTTTCCGTTGACTTTTGCCCTCTCCGGTGCTAAAATGAAGTTCCTTTCTCCCGCCTTCATCCCATTCCGGGAATCGGGAAAAGAGAATATTGATACCACGGTAGAGTCCCCGGGAAGCAGGCGTCATTTCCTGCTGCACAGTCACCTCCCGGAGAGGAATGCGGTTTTTGAGGCATTCCACCGCTTGGCAAGATATTAGAACGCACTCACTGTTACGACAGATCTGCAGCCGGCTGTCCTCTGTCAGAAAGTACACGTTCCATAATATTACTACCAGGAGGAACCATTATGATTCAAGTGGAACATGTGAACAAGACTTTTAAAGTCGCAAGAAGGAGCGCCGGCTTTTCTGAAGCGGTCAGGGCGCTTTTTCACAGAGAAGTGGACTATGTCCATGCGCTGAACGACATCACCTTCACCATCGGAGACGGTGAGATGGTCGGCTACATAGGCCCCAACGGCGCGGGAAAAAGCTCCACCATCAAAATCTTAAGCGGAATTCTGACTCCCGACAGCGGAACCTGCCTCATTGACGGCCGGATACCCTGGAAGGAACGGAGGGAACACGTAAAAGAGATCGGCGTCGTATTCGGCCAGCGCTCACAGCTCTGGTGGGACGTGCCCGTCATCGATTCCTTCGAACTTCTCCGCGACATCTATGAAATTCCCCAGACACATTACGAAGACGCACTCGACGAGCTTGTAGATTTACTGTCCTTGAGTGAAATCATGCGGACGCCTGCCAGACAGCTGTCCCTCGGCCAGCGGATGCGCTGCGAAATCGCCGCCTCCCTGCTGCACCGGCCGAAAATCTTATTTCTGGATGAACCGACCATCGGCCTGGATGCCGTCTCCAAGCTGGCAGTCCGTGAATTTATCCGCAGACAGAACAGAATTCACGGCACCACGGTCCTCCTGACCACCCATGACATGCAGGACATAGAAGCCATGGCAGACCGGGTCATGCTGATCGGAAGAGGCCGTCTGCTTTTAGACGGCACCTTCGAGTCACTGAAAAATCACTGCCGGGAAGAAGGGGAAACTTTGGATGAGATGGTCGCGGATCTGTACCGCGATTATCGGATTTAGGAGGCGGCTTATGAAAAAATACCTCTCATTTTTCCGGATTCGCTTCCTACACGGGCTGCAGTACCGGACTGCCGCGGTGTCAGGCATGGTCACCCAGTTTGTCTGGGGCGCCATGGAGATTTTACTGTTCCGGGCCTTCTACCAGGCGGATTCCTCATCATTTCCCATGACCTTTCAGGCGCTGTCGACCTACGTCTGGCTTCAGCAGGCGTTTTTGGCCCTCTACATGGCTTGGTTCTGGGAGATGGAGCTGTTTGATTCCATCACCACGGGTAATGTAGCCTACGAGCTCTGCCGTCCCGTGCGCCTCTATAATATGTGGTATGTCCGGAGTCTGGCCGTCCGTCTGTCAAAGGCGGTGCTGCGCTGTATGCCGATTCTCATCGTAGCCCTTCTCCTTCCGAAGCCCTACGGCCTCACACTGCCATCCCATCCGGGAACCTGGTTTTTTACCGTACTTTCCATGGTTCTGGCGCTGTTCATCGTCACTGCGCTTAACATGGTGGTCTATATGTCTGTTTTTTATACCATTTCCTCTCAGGGAATCCGGCTGATCGTCTCGTCGCTCTTCGATTTTTTCAGCGGCGCCGTCATCCCCCTGCCCTTTTTGCCGGGAAATATAGGAGCTGTCGTCAGCCTGCTACCCTTTGCCTCCATACAGAATGTGCCGTTCCGCATCTTCGGCGGTGATTTGAGCGGCCGTGAGATATACTTAAGCATTTCGCTACAGGTCTTCTGGCTGCTTGTGATGCTGGCCGCCGGCCGGGCCATGGAACGCCATGCATTGAAACACGTTGTCATACAGGGCGGTTGAGAAAAAGGAGGAATCTTTTATGAAAGCAGTACGGCTTTATTTTCGTTTTTTTGAAATGCAGTTAAAAAGCATGATGCAGCACAAGGCTTCGTTCTTTTTCACCATGCTGGGACAGTTTCTCGTCTCTTTTAACGCGTTTCTGGGCGTCTACTTCATGATGACGCGTTTTCATGAGGTTTCCGGCTTCATCTATCCGGAGGTGCTCTTATGTTTTTCCATCACGCTGATGGCGTACACGCTGGCGGAGACATTTTTCCGCAGCTTCGATACCTTCAACCTGATGATTGGAAACGGTGAATTCGACCGGATCCTGCTGCGGCCGGGCAGCTGCGTCTTCCTGGTGCTGTGCAGCAAGATCGAGCTTACAAGGATCGGACGGCTTCTCCAGGCTGTCGTCATGCTGGCTTACGGAGTGGCGAAAAGCGGTATTCTCTGGACACCGATGCGGGTGCTCACGCTGGTTCTCATGATCGGAGGCGGGACCCTCGTGTTTGCCGCTGTCTACATCATCTTTGCCTCCATCTGTTTCTTCACTCTGGAGGGGCTGGAGTTCATGAACGTGTTCACGGATGGTGCGCGGGAATACGGTAAGTATCCGGTCGCCATTTACGGAAAGACGGTGCTCACGATCTGCACCTTCCTGGTGCCGTTTTCCCTGTTCCAGTACTATCCCTTCCTCTATCTGACCGGCAAAACGGCCAGGGACTGGTACGCCCTTCTTCCGCTGCCCGCCTGCCTCTTCTTAATTCCGGCGGCCTGCCTGTGGCGTTTCGGATTGTCCCATTACCAGTCCACGGGTTCATGAGAGAGCCCCTCTGAAGCAGCTGTTACACAAAAAGAAGGCAGAGAAAGTAAACGGTTCTACCTTTTACTTTCTCTGCCTTCCGGCACTTGAAACTCTATGGCTTATTCGGCCTGATTTTGCTTTTTCTTCACGCAGCGATGGGAACGATAGCTGCTATCTGATCAATTATATTATCACAGTTATCTGTATGGAAGATAACTTCTACTGTTCTCGATTTAGCAAGGGACAGCACTCCAACAATCGACTTCGCATCTACTATACGGCTTCCCAGTTTTACGTCCGCATCAAAATCACATTTGCTCATAATTTTTACAAATGAAAAGATCTGTTCTGCCTGGTCAAACGTTACGAAAATATGCTTCATTTTTATCACCCCTTTGTTTTCTGACAGTTTATATCATACCACGACACGATTCGACATTTCTACGGTAATATTTTTCTAAATACTGGAAAATATTTCGTTTTTGCCATTTATCCCCGTTTCACAGGCCGCTGCCGCCCTCATCCGGTGATGCGGGATCGCCCGCCGTCACCTCCAGACCGCCGCCGGCGCCCTCGTGAATCGGATAGTCCCTGCCGTCTTCCGTTTTGAATACCGCTCCTTCTCTCACTGTAAGCTCCTGATTAACCAGTGCCATGGACACCTGGGCAGACAGCTCTCCTAAAGCAGCCGGATTCCAGAGATTTAACTCCGGGCACACGCAGGCGCCGTCAGAAACAGTGTCTTTCTCAGACATGGGTGGGATCCCAAGACCTGTTACCCTGATCTGTCCCTCAAGTCCCTGCTCTTTTACGACATCCGCAGCGGCCTTAATCCCTACCGTGGTGGGCGCACAGATCGCTTTAAGAGCCGGGTACTTCTCAATCAGCTCTCTCGTCCTGGCTTCGGAGGCCTTATAATCATCCTCCCCATATACAATATCCACGAGACGCATGTTCTGATACTCCGGCTGTTCCAGTTCTTCCATCATGGCGTGAATCCACTGGCTCTGATTGGCGGAACGGGCCTGGGCCGAAAGGATTGCCCACTGGCCCTCCCCATCCATACAGTCCCTGACCGCGTGCACCAGACTGGCGCCTGTCTCCTTTGGATCGGCCGGGCTCACATAAATGCTGCGGCTGTCCTTTTCCGTGTCAGAATCTAAAGTAGTGACCACGATTCCTTTTGCCATCGCCTCCTTTAACACGGGAGCGAGCGCATGTTCGTCACTGACCGCGATGGCGATGGCTTTCACCCTCTCCCGCATCATACGGCGCACAAGAATCACCTGATCCTGGGCCCTCGCCGATTCCGGATACAGCACCTCGCAGCGATATCCCGCTTCCTCTGTCACCTGGCGGAACGATTCCGCCACTTCTTCATTATACTGGTTATCTTTTGATTTCATGATTATTGCATATTCCGGATTCTCCGCCACCAGCCCCGCAGCACTGCACGCCGCAAGGCTTAAAAGGGTCAGAAGTCCTATTATCAGCCAGAACCGTTTCACCGTCTTCCCTCCGCTGTCTCTTCTTTAGTTTCCATTATATTCCAGTATACTACCCATGGGGTAATTTGTCTATTTTCGTTGCATATTTCCTATTTCCTGTTACAATATTTATATTCCATGTTTACTAAACATGAAACCGGGAACGTTCTGGCGTTCCCGCATTTTTGGAAGGAGAAAGATACGATGAAACTGCTGATTGTAGACGACGAAAAACTGACCCGCGAAGGAATCCGTGACAGCATCGCCAGGCTTTCTCTGCCTTTTGACTCCATACTTCTCGCCGACGACGGGGTACACGGCCTGGAGACTGCGGTCTCCGAACAGCCGGACATTGTCTTAACCGATGTGAGGATGCCCCGGATGACAGGTGTTGAGATGGCAGAAGCCATACTGGAAAAGAATCCTGACACCGCTATTATTTTCATGAGCGCCTATTCTGATAAAGAGTATTTAAAGGCAGCCATTAAACTGAAGGCTGTCCGTTACGTAGAGAAACCACTGAGCCTCTCCGAGCTCGACGACGCCCTGGCCGAGGCCCTGTTAAACTGCCAGGTGCGCAGCCACACGCGGAGCGCCGTCATGATACAGGAAAAGGAGCAGAAAGGCCATCTGGCCCACCTTCTGTCGCTTCCGGGCAGCGAGGCGGCAGCGCTGGAGCTGAGCAGCCAGCTGGAGCTTACTATCGGTCCCGCCACCTCGTTTTTCACAATCATCGTGGACAGCATGACGCCGCTCTCCGAGCTTCCGGAGATCCCGATGGATGAGGCGCGGGAGAATTTCCTGATCTTGTTAAAGGAGCTGGGATTAAAGCAGGTCTATGCCTTCCGCTCCGACCGCTATGTGATCGTACATATATATTCTGAGAAAAAGCCGGATAAGGAGGCCGTTAAACGATGCGCCCTGTTCTTACAGGAGAGTTTCGACAAATACTGCCGCTTTTTCCTCGCGGCAGGCCCCATCGTCACGGGTGCCGCCTCCGTCCATCTCTCTTACGAGAAGGCGAAGCTCCTCCTGGAAAACAGCTTTTTTCACGAGTTCAATTCCATTTTGACCGATTACGATAAACCGGCAGCCCTCTGCCCGCCCGCCGATGTGCTGATGGACTTTGGCCTGGCCCTCTCGGAAAAACAGAAGGAGAAGGCGCTGGAGCTGGTGAGACAGCTCCACGACTCCATCTTGAACGGCCAGCCGCTTCTGCCCAGCCAGGTGAAGGATATCTACTACAAATACCTTGTAAAGCTGGACGAAAACGGCATCATGAACTACGTTTCCCTGTGGAGCAGCGAGGGAGTAAATCCTCAGTCCATCTGGGACAGCGTACTCCGCTGCCGCACATTTTCCGAGCTGCACAGCCTGCTGGCAGAGAAAATCGAGCAGTATTTTGACCATTTAAGCCGGGACACGGGGGAGAATCCCCTGGTCTTTCAGGTCAAGGAATACCTTCACCAGAACTATGCCATCTCCTCGCTCTCTGTGCTGGATGTCAGTGAATACGTGAACCGGTCTTCCAGCTATATCTGCACGCTGTTTAAAAATGAGACGGGGCAGACACTGAACCAGTATCTGACCAATTACCGGATCAAGAAGTCCAAGCAGTTTTTGGGAGATCCCCGTTATAAGATCGCCGATATTTCCTCCAAGGTGGGCTACAGCGACGGCAACTATTACAGCAAGACCTTTCGGAAGCTGGTGGGCCTGTCCCCTTCTGAATACAGGGAGAAAATACTTTCATGAGAAACTTCTTCAGACGAATGATGCGTCACTATACGTATGACCTGAAACTAAAGAATAAGCTTGTTATCTCCCACGCTCTTTTAATTCTGCTGCCCACAGCGGTCTTATCAGGCTTTATTTTCGTAAAGCTTTACGGCATCGTCATGGACGACTCCATCCGCTCGGAGCAGGCCTTATCTGCACAGACGGCGGCGTCGATCGAGAATCTGGTGTCCCACGTGACCTATGTATCCGACGCACTCAAAGAGTCTTCCTCTATCCACCGCCTCTTCTATCTCTCGGAGAGCGATGCAGCGGCGTTTGAGCCGGAGCAGAACCGAATGGACAGCCTGTTTCATTTGACGGACAGCCTGACCGACAACACCATGATCACGGGAATCCGCATCTACTACGATGATTCCGTTTACCCTGATCTGATGAAATACAATACCGAGGGCAACCGGCTGTTTGCTCCTGTCTCCTCTGTCAGCAGCAGCTACTGGTACGGAATCTTCAGCACCATGCATGATAGGGAGCTGCTCTGCCCGGAGCTCTACTTAAGTCCGTCTGAAGCAGGGGAATTCGGCCGCCTGGCCTATATTTCCAAGATCACCTATCTGCCGCCTGTCGGTTCCG
Source organism: Hungatella sp. L36 (assembly GCF_014288035.1). NCBI lineage: Bacteria > Bacillati > Bacillota > Clostridia > Lachnospirales > Lachnospiraceae > Hungatella > Hungatella sp. L36. Next base: position 33,849 of record NZ_JACOPC010000018.1, read on the forward strand.
ATCAGGAGCTTGTGCAGGCCTCCGCCTATCTGGCAGTGTATTTTAACGGTGAGCCCTTCGATTCCGCGCTTATTAACAACGCCTCGGTCAAGGGAGAGGCAGCCTACATCATCAACAGCCGTGACGTGATGGTATCCGCCTCCGACATGGCCCTTGCGGGGATCTACTACATTCCCGCGGACGAATTCTTTTCCGAGATCGGTCCGGAAAAGACATTCTCCCTGGTGGCGTATCCGGATGGCGACGCATATACGGCCTACTTCCCGGTCCGGAACACGGACTGGTACATGGTCTCCCTGCTGCCCTCCAGCCACATCACCGACGCGGGGCGGAATCTGATGGTTCAGCTGATTATGGCCTACCTCCTCTTCACCGCCGCCGCCCTCTTCATCGCCCTGAAGCTTTCCGTCTCCATCGCGGACCGTATCATCGCGGTGGCCTATCAGATGGAATCCGTCCGTACAGGCCGGCCCAGGCCGATGGAGGCCGAGGAGACCGGCTGTGACGAGATCGGCGTCCTCACCGACACGTACAACTATATGACGGAAGAGATCAACGATCTGATGAACAGCCAGGAGAAGGCCTCCGAAGACTTAAGGCTGGCGGAATTCCGGGCCTTACAGGCGCAGATTAATCCGCATTTTCTCTATAATACACTGGATATGATTAACTGGCTGTCCAGAACCGGACGAAAAGAAGACGTTACGAAGGCGGTCCAGACGCTCTCCCGCTTCTATAAGCTGACGCTCAGCAAGCGGGGGCTTATGAACACCATCGAGGAAGAGTTAGAACACACCGAGCTATACGTGGAGCTCCAGAACATGCGTTACGACGACTGTGTCAGCTTCGTCGTGGATGTGCCGGATGAACTGTCCGAATATACCATTCCAAAGCTGACCTTCCAGCCCATTGTGGAGAATGCATGGCTCCACGGAATCATGGACAAGGAAGAAAAAAGCGGCAACATCCTTCTGACGGGCTGGCGGCAGGGCGGGGACATTGTCTTCCTCATCTCCGACGACGGCATCGGGATTCCTCCCGAAAAGCTGGAATCCATTCTGGCAGAAGGAAACGGAGATCCCATGGCAAATGGAACCTCCGATTCTGTACACATCGGTGTCTATAACACCAACCTCCGTCTGAAGCGTCTCTACGGAGATTCCTACGGCCTTACCTTCCAGAGTTCTCCCGGAATGGGAACGGAGGTGACCATAAAGATTCCCGCGAAACGCCGGGAAGACAGCCCTGTTTAAACCAACAGAGCTTTAGAGCGTGTTTGAAAATTGCTTTCTGACACACTCTAGTGATGACAGCTTCCGCCGCCATGATTGCAGTCATGCGCTTCGCCTTCATGGTGGTGGCTGCACATGGTATCAGGATTGTAGGAGAGCGTTCCCTTTAAGAGCGCCTCCACAGCCTGGTCCGCATCTCCGCTCACACCCGGATACAGTTCGATTCCGGCCTCGCTCAGCGCATTTCTCGCGCCTCCGCCGATACCTCCGCAGATCAGAGTCTTCACTCCCAACCCTTTTAAGAATCCAGCCAGCGCGCCGTGACCGTTTCCATCAGTTCCCACGACCTCTGAAGATACAACGGTTCCCTCTTCTACCTGATAAATCTTAAACTGCTCGCTGTGTCCAAAATGCTGAAACACACCGCCATTCTCATACGTTACCGCAATTTTCATGATTCCATCCTCCATTATGATATTCTTGTCCGTCACACCTGCGTCCGGAGCAGCGTCGCTTTCTGCAGTCCTTTTTACAGCATCCGCCCGCCCTGGGACATACCTCATAGTTCCCTCCGCAGATGGAAAGAGCGCTTCCCTCCACCAGCATGGCCGCTATCTTCATCCTCGCGGACTGGTATACGGCCTGAACCGTCGTCCTGGCCACACCCATCTGGTCTGCGCATTCCTCCTGAGTACAGCCCAGATAGTCGATGAGGCGGATCGTCTCATACTCTTCCAGCGTCAGGGAAATAATCTGGTCCGACTCCGGGCCTGTCTCTGCTTCGATCTGGTCCGTCCCCGGGCCTGTCCCTGCTTCCAGCGGTCCAAACCGCATTCTTCCCGGTATTCCGCATATCCGTCTCGCCTTAACGGGCCGTGCCATATCGTTTCCTCCCTTGCGCAGATGTTATTGACATATGTCATTTATTATAAGGCAATTTTTGACATATGTCAATTATAATTATTTTTCTTTCACATATACCCAAAACGGGCGGAGGCTGCACCTGAAATCCGTGCTGCCTCCGCCCGTTTGTCTCACTGCCGACGCAGATCCGCGCCCCAGTCTCATCGGATCGATCCGATAATTCCGTCCGCCATATCTTTCCGGTATGGATCGTAGACGATCTCGATCATCATAATGGACTCTCCCGACCACCGGAAATACAGATCCTGGTTGAGAAGTCCCGTATAGATTACCGGCAGCTTCGCGTATTCCCGGCCGCCAAGGGTGACCATCTCCACCGCTCCGATCTGCATGTACTCGTCGTATCCGCCGAGTCCCTGCCCCATCACCGCGGCCAGCTGTCCGGCATCCATTCCCTTAAACTCCTCGTCCATCTGGTCATACGTCACCACCACCATGGACACCGTCATATCCGGTGCCGCCACCGACAGATCCAGGGTCATGGTATCATCCACGTATAAATCCATATAGGATTCCAGCGGCACGAAGCCTTCCGGAACCGTCACCTGATAGCCCAGCCGGGGGCTGGTAAACGTCATTCCGTTCCAGCTCCCCGCCGCCGGTGTGACGCCGGGTCCTTCCACCATGGCGCCGTTATCGTCAAAGGTATACTCCGTCCCGTCGATCACACGGGTTGTCCCACAGACCATCGCTCCGGAATCCTCCAGATAATACCAGATCCCCTGAAGCTCTATCCAGCCGGTTTTCATAAATCCATCGGCTCCTATGTAATACCATCTGCCCTGATCCGTAATCCAGCCTTCCGGGGCAAATGTTCCGTCATCCTCCTGGTACTGCCAGCCACTCTCCTTCGTACCGGGGCCTGGCTGTTCTGCGGCCTGATACTGCCATGTCCCTGCCCAGGCCTGTCCCGTACCCAATGTGCCAAACAAAAGCACAGCGGCTGCGGCAATCCATTTTCGCATCACTGCTTTGTTCCTCCTGTCCGGACGTGCTGTTGGTACAGCGCTGCTTAAATTCCTGCGCAACGTTTTACCAGGCTTTCTGCCTTCCCAATACCGGTCTCCGGTTGATGATCTTATCGATGACCAGGAAATAGATTGTCACCGATACGGCTGCGCTGACAAAATCGGAAATAGGTTCCGTATAAAATATGTATTTGATTCCCATGGTTGCAGGAATCAGAAACGCGCCGCCGAGGAAGATTATCTTCCGGAACATGGACAGTGTAATCGCCACCCGTGCGATCCCCATACCGGTAAACCCGTCCACTACAGTATATTGCGCAGCCAGAGGAATTATGCCTAACGTATAGATTTTAATGGCCCAGACAGTCAATTCCACATACGTCTCATTCTGTGTGAAGATCCGGACGAAAAACTGGGGAATGGTGTGGGCGATCAGGAACATGACCGTGGTAAACACAAGCCCCAGCATCGCGATATGGACCTCTGCCTTCTTGATTCGTTCCGGCCTTCTCGCGCCGTAATTATAGCCCAGGATCGTCTGGGTCCCGCTGGTAATCCCGCCAAGCGGCATGGTGACCATCAGCATAAAGCTCTGAACGATCGTCATGCAGGTCAGCAGCATGTCTCCCTGCTCCGCGCCGCCGTACTTCTGAATCACAGTATTCAATGCGATGATCAGAATGTTGTCAAACGCGATGATCAGGAACGGACTTAAGCCGATTAAAAGGACTCTCTTCATGATCTGCCAGTCGTATTCCCCGAAGGTGATCCGCACCGGCGCCCGCTCGCTGAAAAGGAACTTAAGCACGTAGGCGCAGGAAGCCATCTGAGACAGCACCGTAGCCACGGCCGCGCCGCGCACTCCCATGTGAAACACAAAGATAAACACGGGGTCCAGTATAATATTGCACACCGCGCCGATTAAGACCGACTTCATCCCCACCTTGGCGTAGCCCTGGCAGATGATAAACTGGTTCATCCCCGTCGCCAGGAGCGCAAATACCGTCCCCAGCAGATAAAACGTTATGTATTCGTTTGCATAAGGAAACGTGGCCTCGCTGGCTCCGAACCACATGAGCAAGTGGTTCTTCATCAGCAGGGCGATCACTGTAATCGCCGCTGACAGCACGGTCAGAAGCAGAAAACAGTTTGCCAGAATCTGTCTGGCCGCCCGCTCATTCTTCTCCCCCAGCCGTATACTCATGAGGGGGGAACCGCCGACACCCACTAAAAAAGCAACAGAAGAAATGAGGGTCACAATCGGGCCGCAGATTCCTACTCCTGCCAATGCGATTTCGCCTGTTCCGGCGATATTACCGATATACATTCTATCCACAATACTGTAAAACACACTCACAAACTGGGCCAGCATGGAGGGAAACGCAAGCCTCCATACCAGTCCTCTCATATCATCTGAATCTAAATTATTCTCTGCCTTCACCTTCTGTTATCCATCCTGTATCCCAATTTTCTTTCGCTTATTCTGCCATCGCTCCGTCAGGGCCAAAGGTATAAGATGCCCCGTCGATGGTCATAGTCGTGTCGTGAATCATGGCGCCATTGGAATCTAAGTAGTACCACTTACCGTCTACTGAGACCCAGCCGGTCTGTTTCACGTAATTCTTCGTATAATACCAGTTACCGTCCACATGCTTCCAGCCTTCCGCCGGAATCAGTGTTCCGTAATCCACAAAGGAGAATTCGATGGTCACGTCACCGGTAATTCCATCTACCTTTCCCTTATCCGTGCACTGCCATATGGTTCTGTTCTGGCAGTTGTTGATGGTTCCGTACCTCGCATACCAGATATCGTACGGAATCTGGCTGATATCCATGTGATTGGTCAGCCACTCGTTGTTCGCATAGACGACTGGCCGGTATCCCGCGTCGGATATCACTTTGCAGAATGCGTTAATATTGTCGGTAATCTGCTGCTTCGTCAGACCGTTGTCCAGAAGGTGCTGCGATTCCACATCGTACGCGATCGGATACGAGACCGGATAGTCCCGCACCATCTTTAGCACGTAATTCGCCTCGTCTATGGCACTCTGGGTGTCGAGTGCCTGTGTGTAGAAAAATACACCGGTCTTAATCCCGTTTTCCGACGCGCCCTGCATGTTCATGGAATAGTAGGGATCCATATCCTTGTAGTATCCGATTCTGATCATGGCGAAATTCACGCCGTCGGCCGCGACCTTTGCCCAGTCGATGCCTCCCTTGTCCGCGTTCGCCCGGTTCTGATACTTCGTCACGGTAATGCCTTTCTCCAGCGCTCCCGCTATGGGCGCCCCCGACGCGTCCACATACTGACCGTTTTCCTTGTCCCACGGCTCTGCCGCTGCCGCCGTAAACGGCACAGCAGCCATCATCATGACGGCCATCAGTCCCGCCGCCAGACGGATTCCTTTTTTCTCGTTCCTGATTTTACTCATTCCTTCCTCCAATTCGTTACTCGCTTTCCGTCAGTCCGATTCCCTGCGGAATACATTGATATCGTGAAGCAGCGTCTTCACACTGTAGATCAGGGAATCAAATGCCCCGAACTCATACAGATTCAGAAACAGCATGCCGATGGGCACCGCCAGGATCATACCCGCGACTCCGCTGATCTTAAAGCCCAGATACAGAAACAACAGCGTTGCAAGAGGATCCAGCCCCATGGTATCGCCCACAATCTTCGGTTCTATGACACGCCTCAGTACCTGTGTGAGCACGTAGAGCGCAAGCATCCCCACTGCAAAAGCAGTATCTCCTGAAAAGAGCCTGATCACCGCCCAGGGAATCAGGATCGTCCCGGTTCCCAGCACCGGAAGGAAGTCCAGAAAGGCCACAATAACGGCGATCAGAAGAGCGTAATCGACTCTCAGGACCAGAAGGCCGACAGCAAGCACCACTGCGATTACAAACATGATCTTGAACTGTGCGAGAAAATAGCCTCCCACCAGATGCTTTATATCTTTTTTCAAATACTTATAATACTTCGATCCGCCCTCCGGCATGTATTTCTTAAAGAATTCCAGTATCTTATCGCGGTCCACGATAAATAAGTAGGACGAAAAGATCGTGACAATCGTATATACCAGTGCCGCGGGAATACTCTTAACCACGTTGCCGGCAACGGTCACCGTAGGGCTTGCGATCTTCTGCACTGCCAGGTTCAAATACTCCCCGATATGTCCGAAGAACTGGTTTACGGAGTCTGAAACGCTCTGAGGCAGGAACTGCAGGAGCCGTTCCACTTGAATCAACATCTTCTGGACTTCCACGGAAGCCGATTCATAATACTTCGGGATGTCGCCCACGAAACCGACAGCTTCCGATACCAGCTTCGTAATCACAAAGTAAAGAAGCGTGATAATAAGCGCCAGAACCGCCACCACAATCAGCATGGAGCTGTGCTTTCTCACGATCTTCACCCGTTTTTCCAGAAACTTCACCAGCGGATTGGCTATCATCGCAATAATCCAGCCGATGACAAACGGCAGGAAAAACTTCAAAAAACGCGGTCCTATAAAACAGACCAGCCAGATAACAAGCAGGGGTATGACAATATTGAGAATTAACCTGCAGTACTTCTTCCAATTATTCATAATCATCACCTGTCCTCATTATACTCCCCGGCCGGAACCATTACAAATGAAGAAAATCTAAAGATATTCTTTCAAAAAGCGGTACAAGGCATCCATCTCCTCATCGGTTCCGATGGTAATGCGCAGATAGTTGTCAATCCGCGGCTGATTAAAGTACCGCACAAAGATGCTGTTCTGCCGGAGTGCCTCATAGATGTCCTTCGCCCTGGCGGTCTCATGGGAAGCAAAGATAAAGTTCGCCATGGATTCAGGGAAGGTAAAGCCAAGCTCGTGAAGCCTTAGCTTCGCCTGTTCTCTCGTACGGATAATCTTCTCCACCGTATCCTGGAAATACGCCCGGTCCTCCACGGCCTTCGCCCCCAGAATCTGGGACGGCATATTCATGGTATAGGAGTTGTAAGAGTATTTCACGTCATTCAAGGCGCGGATTAAGGCCGGATTTCCGATGGCATAGCCGATTCTCATGCCCGCCATGGATCTCGACTTACTGAAAGTCTGCACAACCAGAAGATTTTCATACTTCCTGGTCAGCTTAAGCGCGCTGGTTCCGCCAAAATCAATGTAGGCCTCGTCCACAATCACCACCGAGTCCTGGTTATGGGAAACGATGTCCTCCACCTCCGAAAGCGGCATATAAAGCCCGGTAGGCGCGTTGGGATTAGGGAAAATAATTCCGCCGTTCTCACGGTAATACTCTTCCTTCACAATCTTGAAATTCTCATCCAGAGCCGGTTTCTCATAGGGCACGCCGAAAAGCTCAGCCCAAACCGGATAGAAGGAATAGGAGATGTCCGGGAAAAGCACCGGCTTATCGGAGTTGAAAAAGGTCATGAACGCCATGGCGATCACGTCGTCGGATCCCACCCCTACAAAGATTTCATCTCTATCCACTTTATAATATTCGGAAAGTGCGTCCACAAGAACCGAGGATGCAGGATCCGGATATTTTCTGAACAGATCGTAATCCATCTCCTTAAGCGCTGCGCTTACGCCCGGCGCCGGCGGATAGGGATTCTCATTCGTATTTAACTTGACTAAATGGCTGCCCCTCGGCTGGTCTCCCGGCACGTAAGGGACTACTTTTCTGATATTTGCCTCCCATGGTTTCATCGCTCTTCCTCCCGTCATGAAAGTCCGTACTCTCCGGCAACCGCTTCAAAGGCCGGCAGAGACCGCTCAATCTGCTCATAAGACACACAATAGGAAATTCTCACATATCCGGGACAGGCAAATGAGGTTCCCGGCACCACCAGCAGGCGGTGCTTCTTGCATACTTCACTGAAAGCCCTGTCATCCGCTTCCGGAGATTTTACAAACAGATAGAATGCGCCTTCCGGACGGATACACTCGAAGCCAAATCCCGTGAGGCCGTTGTAAAGGAGATTCCGGTTCCTGTCATAGGCCTCCACGTTTACCTTCTCGTCAATACAGCGCATGATCACCCGCTGCATCAGCGAAGGAGCGTTCACGCAGCCGAGAACACGGTTGGCAATGGTCGCCGCTGCGATGACAGCCTTTGAATCCTCCAGCTCATCCGGAATCACCAGATACCCGATCCGCTCTCCCGGAAGCGACAGGGACTTGCTGTAAGAGTAGCAGACAACGGTGTTATGGTAGAACGGCGTCACATAAGGCACCTCCACCCCGTCATACGCCAGCTCCCGGTAGGGCTCGTCCGATATCAGCACGATGGAAGTCCTGTACTCCTCTTCCTTCGCCTTCATAACTGCCGCAATCTGTTCCAGCGTCTCCGACGAATAGACCACTCCGGTGGGATTGTTCGGCGTATTGATGATGACCGCCTTCGTCCGTCTCGTAATCTTCTCCTTCAGCTCCGAGATATTCGGCTGAAATGAGGAGGTATCCGGGGACACCGTCACCAGCACTCCGTCGTAATTTCTCACATAGGCGCCGTACTCCATAAAATAGGGGGCAAATACGATCACTTCGTCTCCCGGATCCAGAACCGTCTTTAAAATAACGTTCATACCGCTGGCTGCGCCCACGGTCATCAGAATATTCTCCAGATGAAACTGTGTGCCGAATCTCCGGTTCAGCGACTGTGCCACCGTATCCCGGACATCCTCGAAGCCCGCGTTGCTCATGTAACCATGGACCATGGTAGACGCTTCTTCCGCCACGATATCCGTAATCGCCCGGTTCACCGCCTCCGGCGCCGGTACATTGGGATTGCCAAGGCTGAAATCATAGACATTTTCCGGTCCGTAGATGGCGGCCAGGCGTTTTCCTTCTTCAAACATGGCCCGAATGGCAGAATTATTCTCAACAAGGGGCCTCATCTTCTCAGCTATCATATCCTCATTCCCTCACTTTTTTCTGAATTTATGGCTGGTGCTGCATTGCGTAAACTACCTCACCAAGTGCTCATAGTATACCATACCAGGAACTCAAGGTCTATAACAAAAATGAAGAGCCGGGGACAGCTGCAGGCGTCTTTTCACACCTGGCAGTTCCCCGGCTCACGGTCTCATTTCCGGCTAATCCACGATGTCTTCTCCGCAGCGCAGGCAGATGCCTTTCCCTTGGGAAGACGCCGTTTCAAGCGCCTGCTCCGCCTTTTCGTAAAGATCATCAAAGTCTGCGCTTCCGTCCGCGGCCATCACATATCCCGCGTTGATGGAAGGCCGGATCTTTGCCGACTCCAGGGACAGCTCCATCTTCATATCCGCCATCAGCTGTTCCAGCTTCCTGCACATATCCCTGCTCCCGATATTTTTACAGAGCACCAGGATCTCATAGCCGCTGATCCGGCAGACGATATCCTCCTCACGGAAAAAGCGCTTCAGCTTATCCACGCTGTTCACCAGGATCCGTTCCCCGCTCATCTGTCCCAGCGCCTCATTCACCTCTGGAAACCCGTGAAACCGGAACAGTGCCAGCGCGGACGGCTGGCCTCTGCGCCTGGATATCCACTCCTTCATCAGGGGAATCCCCGTCTCCCGGTTATGGAGACCCGTCAGCAGATCCATCGGTGCAGGCCTGCACCGCTCCAGTTCTTCCAATCGTTTTCTGCACTCTTTTATCTCCTGGCGCAATGCCATGATCTCATCGATATCCAGGATGACTCCGTATACAAATGTGGTGCCATTCCAGTGTTTTCGTCTCGCCTGATAGCGGATCCATACATATCCCGCCTTCGTACGCATACGAAATTCCAGGCTGTATACGGTCTGTTCCTCCGCCATAACAGCGGACAGCACCCGGTCCCGGTCACCGGGATGGATGAGCGAAGCCATCTGATTCTGATACTCCTCCTCCAGCTCACGACCGGTAATCCCGAGAATTTCCAGAAAACGCCTGCTGACATAGAGAAGCTCCATGTCCTCCGTCCACCGGCAGCAATGAAAACCGCCCGGAACGCCGGAATCCAGAAACTCCAGTTCGTCGTTCTGCAGCTGAATGGATTCTCCGGCCGTCTTAAGCATCTGGGGCTCAAATGCGCCTTCATCTCCGTTAATATTCAGGACATCCGCGAGAATCCGCTGGGAGGAAGCCAGCCTCTCTTCCTGTCGCTTTACCTTTGTCACGTCGCTGACCGATCCATAGAACAGCCTGTGGTCATCCCTTTCCTTTAAGAAAAAGATGCGCAGGGAGATCCACATCAGCTCTCCGCTCAGCCTGTAGCGCCGTATGATGCCTTCCGATCCCTTCAGCGGATTTCTGCAGGCCGCCTCGAAGAGCTCCAGCACCTTGCCCTGGTCATCCTCGTGTATCTGCGCCATAATAAATTTCCTGCGTTCCTCCAGATCGATGGGATTACAGCCGGTCACCCGGTAATACCCCTCGTTCACAGAAAGCAGCTCGATCTTTTCCCCGCAGACATCGTAAAGGGCCATTCCGCCCAGCATATTATTGAGGATTGCCTCGCTGGTCACATCCTTATTGACAAGGTCCTCCAGGCGGAGTTCCTCCAGCTGATGGGCCTGAATGCCACGGTAATCCACATTCTCTTCATGGAGAAGCAGCGGTTCAAACTGTTCGATCGGCATCGGACGGTAGTAGTAATAGCCCTGCCCGTAGATACAGCCCACATTTCTCAGGAAATCCACCTGCTCCTTTTTCTCCACGCCCTCCGCGATCACCCGCAGCTGCGTCAGCCTCGCCATGCGGACGATGGTCTCCAGGATTCCCATGCCGCGGTTCTGGCTGTACTCGTTCATATCCAGAAATTTCGTGTCGATCTTGATGACATCCACATTTACATCCTTTAACATGTTGAGCGAGGAGTATCCGCTTCCAAAGTCGTCCATAAAGACGGTAAAGCCCGCATTCCGCAGATCGATCACCACCTGGCGAATGAGATTGTAATCCTCGGCGTAGGCGCTTTCCGTGATCTCGATGGCCAGGAGCGCCGGATCGATCTCATACCGGCTCGTAAGCTCTGCAAACGTATTCGTAACGTTCATGGAATAGATATCGATTCTGGAGACATTGACCGCGATCGGAATCGGCTTATGCCCCGCAGCGATCCAGTCGTGAAGCCTTCCGCACACCATATCCCAGACGTAAAGGTCCAGATTGGTAATAAAGCCGTTGCTCTCCAGAAGGGGAATAAATTCTCCCGGCTGTACGATGCCCCTTACGGGATGGTTCCATCTGACCAGCGATTCCAGTCCGATAATCTTTCCCGTCAGCATATTGCACTGGGGCTGGGCGTAGAAGATAAACTCCCGGTTGTCCAGGGCCCTCTGAACCTCCGACAGAAGCACCTGGTCGTCCTCCATCTTCTTTTTCATTCCCGCGTCGTACCGCCCTGTACGGTTTAGGTAATTCCCCTTGACCGTGGAAAGGGCGATGGAGGCTCTGTCATACATCATGCTGACGGATAGATTCCAATCCTCTATCTCATAGACACCGAAGGCTGGAAGGAAGCCGGCGCTTCCCCCGTACTGCTTCACAAAATGCTTAATTCCCCGCTCCAGATTCCCAAGAACCGACTCGTCTCTCGGAATGATGATGGCAAAATCATCGCCGCCCATATAGCCGGCCATGGAATCGCACTGCTTTTCGACTTCTTTTAACTGCTCCGCAATGCTGATCAGGAACCGGTCCCCGGCCTCCTCCCCGAACCATTCGTTAAACAGCTTGAAATGCTCAATATCGATGGCGACCATGCTGAACCTTATGCCGCGCTTTTCCCGGAGAAACTGTTCCGCTCTCTCCAGAAACAGGCCGTACCGGTACAGTCCCGTCATGGAATCCTTCTCTTCCAGCCTGCTTCCGCCTCTGTCCGGGGCCGCAGTCTCCTGCTTCTTCTGCTGATCGATGTCCTGGATAAAGACCATGATAACCGTCTTATCCTGCTCCCCCGTCCGCAGCAGCACGGCGGTCTGGGCCACCCAGCAGTACTCCCCGGACACAAGAAGCTTCCGGAATTCCCCTCTTATGGTGTGGTTTTTTCCGCTCAGGCGCTGTGACAGCGTATCAAAATTCCAGAACTCCAGGAAACGCTCCCGGTCCTCCGGATCAATCATATGATCCGCAACCTCCATACACATGGTATCCAGGCTTCCCTCCATGGCGGGAATCACGTATTTCCCATTCTGATGGAAGAGTATCTTATAGGTATTCTCTGCCAGGTTTAACTCGAACAGCTCTTCATAGACACTGGTCTCCGTCAAATCGTAAAACAGGCTCCTGCTCTGCCTGTCCACAATCTTAAAGAGCATCAGCCAGCACCGCCCGCACCCAGGCCACTCAACCTGTCCCGACGACAATTCAAGCCACTGCCGGTTTACCGCGTCGTAAAACAGAATATGGCTGCAGTCCTCCTTCATGCCCGGACAGCCGCTGCATGGAGAATCTCCATTACAGATTCCCTGATAACAGGTGATCCCTACTCTTAAATTCGGGCAGACAGCCTTTGCTGTTTCATTGAAGTAGACAATCCTGTAATCTTCGTCTATAACATAAATGCCGGTACCTTCTCCAGCCACTGGCAATTGATCCATACGTTCCGCCTCTCTGCCGCAGTCAATACCGCCGGCATTCTATCGCAATTATTATCTATTATAAGCTATGGGAGGGGGTACGTCAACAAAACGAAATTGATGTTGGGCGGGGAAAATTGCGGTACAGAACGAAAAAGCGGGTGAAATTTGCCCGCATACAGATGTATACAGGATACATCCTTGCGTCAAGTTTCACCCGCTTTTCAAGCTGTCAATACCAGAGCGTGTTTGAAAAATCATTCCCGCCATCTGCACGCCCCACTTCGCGGCATATTTGGCCCCAATTCAGTCAGCGTAGCCCACTACGCCTCCTTCATCGGGGCCAAATCTCCCACAAAGTGTGACGCACAGCTGGCAGAAAGCATTTTTCAAACACGCTCCAGGACTCACAGGCTGCGCAGCTGCTCTACCATTTCGTGAGATAAGGTAAATTTACCGACGTAGCCCACGTCTCCGGTCATCAGGACGGAGCCGTCCTCCTCGATTTCCACTTCAAGCACTCCGCCCGGCATGTGGACGTACATCTTGGGATCGGTGAGGCCCATCTTGTAGGCTGCTCCGGCGGCGGCGCAGCCGCTGGTTCCGGATGCGAGGGTATAGCCCGCGCCTCTCTCATAGATCTCGATTTCGATGTTGGTCCTGTCCACCACCCTGAGGAGTTCGGTGTTTACCTTTTCCGGGAAACACTCAGCCGCTTCGGAGTGACGGCCGATGCGGCAGGCCAGATCCTTTGAGATATCGCTCAGCCAGATCACGCAGTGAGGATTGCCGATGGAGACACAGGTCACCCGGTACGGAATGCTGCCGAACATCATCGTTTCATTTAAGACTTCACGCCTCGGACCTGTCATCGGGATTTCGTCGCTCCAGAAGCTTAAATGCCCCATGGAAACCTTGATTCTCGTTCCTTCCTCATTCAGGTAGTGGATCTGCTGTTCCCCGCTTAAGGTATTGACCAAAAAATGATTTTTCTGCACATAGCCCGCATCTTTTAAGTATTTGCCGAATATCCGGACACCGTTTCCGCTTAACTCCGCCTCGCTGCCATCCGGGTTCAAGATCTTCACCGTCATCTTGTCTTCCCCCAGAATCGGGCCAACGAGAAGGCCGTCCGATCCGACGCCAAAATTGCGGTTGCAGATCAGCCGTACCGCCTCCTTTGAGAGCTTTAATTCATTTTTATTCGGATCAAAAATCAGGTAATCGTTTCCGAGTCCATGGTATTTCTCTAACGTAATCTTCATAATGCGGCTCCTTTCCCGTTTTTAACAATTGCTTCGCATAATTCCTGATATGTGATTCCGGCTGCCTCCGCCTCCTGCGGAAGAAGGCTGAAAGGCGTCATACCCGGAAGAGTGTTGGCTTCCAGACAGTAGATGGCGCCGTCTCCATCCATCAGAAAATCGACTCTGGAATAGTATCCCAGTTCCAGGATACGATGAACCGTCAGAGCGGCGGCTTCCAGCCTTGACTCCTGCTTTTCATCGATCCCGGCCGGACAGATCTCTCTGGTCATGCCGGGCTGGTACTTGTTTTTATAATCGTAAAATCCTTTTTCCGGTATGATCTCTATAGCGGGCAGGGCTCTTCCGCCCAGTACGCCTACAGAGAATTCCCGTCCCGTAATCTTTTTCTCCACCAGCACGCGGTCGCCATAGGAAAATGCGGCTTCCAGCGCCGTATGCCATTCTTCTTCCTTGTCTACGATTGTGACTCCCACACTGGAACCGCAGTCCAGAGGCTTTACGACACAGGGCAGGAATTCTGGCTGACTGCATTTTCCCCTTTCTGCAAGATACCAGTCAGGAGTAGCCACTCCGGCCGCCCGCATCAAAATCTTGGAAATATTCTTATCCATTGCCAGTAAGCTTCCCATATAACCGCTGCCCGTATGGGGAATTCCGTACGCCTCCAGTACTGCCTGGATCTGCCCGTTCTCTCCTGTGCTGCCGTGGAGCGCGATAAACACCATGTCCGCCTCCCGACATGCCTCCAGAACGCCAGGGCCAATCAGTGATTTTTTCGCACCGGTCTCTGCTCCGAGCAGCTCTAAGTCAGGGGCTTCCCCGCCGATTTCGTAAGCAAAGCCCAGCCCTTCTTCCCTGGTCCTGTAATGAACCCGCTCCCCTGCCTTAATTCCCAGCCAGGGATCCAGGAAAAAGACTTCATGGCCCCGCTCCATCAGCGCATTGGCAATTAAAGAGCCCGAGGACAGGGACACATCCCGCTCTGGACTGTATCCGCCTGCTAAAACAATAATCTTCATGATAAATTCCCTCTTTTGTCATTCATTCTTTCCCTCTATTATAGCCAGCATTATTTATCATTTCTATCGATATTATGCTGTTTTTATTGCATATTGTGTCTATTGCTGTATAATAGAACCGTTAAGGAAAGGAAACAAGAACTTATGACCGGCTATGAAAAAAGAGGATACCTAAACAGCGACTTTCGGCTGTTCCATTTGACCGATACAAAAAAACAGGATTTTGAATACCACTACCACGATTTCGATAAAATTATCATCTTCATCCGAGGCCGTGTGACATACCGGATCGAAGGCCAGGCGTATGAGCTGCAGCCTTACGATATCGTACTTGTGAGCCATAACGATATTCACAGGCCGGACATCGATCCGTCGGTTCCCTATGAACGGATCATCGTCTACCTCTCCCCCCGCTTCATCACCTCCTACCGGTCCGACACCTACGACTTAAGCGACTGCTTCCATAAGGCGAAGGAGCTGCGTTCCAACGTGCTGCGGATTCATTCGCTGGAGAAGAGCGGACTCTTTAAGACCATCACCGATTTAGAATACGCCTGCGCCCACGATGGATACGCGAAAGAGCTGTACTGCCAGGTGGTATTTCTGGAGTTCATGATCAAATTAAACCGCGCCGCCCTGACCGGACGGGTGGAATACATCTCCCCCGGCACCGGCGACCGCAGAATCTCCGCAGTCATGGAATTCATAGCCGGGCATCTGACAGAGGATCTGACCGTAGATCAAATCGCCGACGCCGCTTATTTAAGCCGCTACCATCTGATGCACCTGTTCAAACAGGCCACCGGCTATACCCTTGGTAATTACATAACCGAAAAACGCCTTTTGCTGGCGCGGGATCTGCTTCGCAGCGGGACGCCCGTTACCAATGTATGCTTTGACTGCGGCTTTAAAAACTATTCTACCTTTTCCAGGGCGTACAAAAAATACTTTGAATCCACCCCCTCCGATGCGAAGAAGACGTAAAACAGGCAGCCTGGATAACAGGCTGCCTGCCAAAAGGGCATACCGCTTCGCCCGTGCGTAATTCTTATCCTGTCATCCGTTTGGAATCCAGCCGTTTGGAATCCATCAGTTTGGAATCTTCATCGTATGGAGAATATCGTCAATCTCCTGCCATCTCGATGGAATAAACACGGTCTCAATCATCAGTACATAGGAGCCGCAGCGTTTGAAATAGACATCGGCAATCCCCTCTTCACTCTGTATTAACGTGATCTTTGCGAACCCCAGATCGTTGAAGGAAGCGCCGATGACATCGCTTTCGCTTCTATAAATATATTTAAAGTAATAGGCCAGTTCCTCATCCGACCAGTTTTCCCCGTCCAGCTCAGACATATTGATAATGGCGGTGACGATGATACTGTTGCCGTCGGGCGCTGATGCCACCATGTCATACTGTGCCTCCTCCGGCAGAGAGACGGTATTCCCCGAAACAGCCTGATAGGAATCCGGCAGTGTAATCTGGTATCCAACCAGCCGGTTCACGTAGGTCGTCCCGTTCCAGCCGTCATTCAGCCGTACCTGCGGCTGTACCCACGCTCCGGAACCGTCAAACGTATAATCGGTTCCCCCGATATTCCGGGTTGTGCCAGAAACCATGGCCCCCGTATTCTCATCAAAATAGTACCATACTCCGGCGCCAGCCTGGAACCAGCCGGTCTTCATAAAGCCGTCCTGCTCCACGTAATACCAGGTTCCCTGGTCCTCTACCCACTGGGCTGCCGCATAGCTGCCGTCATCGTTGTGATACTTCCATCTTCCCTCCTGATTCTCCCAGGTTCCGGCAAATGCCGATGATGCCATTACCACACTGAGCGCCGCGGCAACAACAGCGGTCATCCACTTCTTCCCCATATTATTTCTCCCTTCCCCGCACCGGAACCTTCCGATAATCCCAGCGCGATTCCTTTTTCTATAAGTCTATGGTACCGCCTTTTATATAGACTGTCAAGTATGCATTCTTTCTCTTTTATTTCGTCTTTGCAGATTTGTTTTTCATTTTATCTTAATATTGTTTCCAAACATCTAATATTTTCTTAATCCTTTATTACTTTCGTTGCAATCCATTTTCTGCCATGGTATTCTCTTACTAGGGCGTAGTAGAAAATTGCTTTCTGTCATCTGTACGCCCTGAAACCAAATTTAATCCATTCTCAGGGAGGAGAATTATTATGAAAAAAGTGGTTTCACTTATGATTCCGCTCTTTGCCGCTGTGGTCGGAATCACCGCATGCGGCTCGGGCAGCAAATCTTCAATGGTAGCAGAAACAACGGCGGCTTATACCGAGGCAGCCGCCGAAACCGTGTCAAACACCTCCATGACCTATGACTCTGCATCTCAGAAATCCGAAAGCGGTTCCGGCGGCGAACTGGAGATGGATACGTCAGGTACTCCGCTCCTGCCAGAAGGGCGCAAACTGATCCGCAACATCACGATGCAGGTGGAGACGGAAGAATTCGACAAGATGATCTCCGGCATCAATGCCAAACTGTCTGAAGCAGGGGGGTACATTGAACAGTCCGATATCTCCGGCACCAGCTTGAACTATCGCGGAGAGCCCGTTCCCCGGTACGGCAACATCACCGCACGCATCCCCAACGATAAACTGGACCGTTTCGTGGGCGCAGTCAGTGACAGCGGGAACGTCACCAACAAATCAGAGTCCACGCAGGACGTAACACTCCAGTACAGCGACGTGGAAAGCCGGAAAAAGTCACTGGAGATCGAGCAGGAACGCATCTGGCAGTTTTTGGAGAAGGCCGAGTCCATCGATACGGTCATCACGCTGGAACAGCGGCTCTCTGATATCCGCTACCAGCTGGAATCCATGGAATCCCAGCTTCGCCTCTACGACAATCAGGTGGATTACAGCACCGTCTATTTAAGCATTTCAGAAGTGACGGCCTACACGCCTGTCACACCGGAGACGACCGGAGCACGAATTAAAAACGGGCTCGCAAAGAATTTCGAGTCCATCGTCACAGCCCTGACCAATTTACTGATCCTCTTCATCACCACATGTCCTTTCTGGATTCCGTTAGCCCTACTCGCGGCTATTGTTATTTCCATCGTCCGGCGCCATAACCGGAAGATCGACAGGATCTATGCGGAAGAAAAGGCAAAGAGAGCCGCCGCACAGAAGACCGGGGAATTGCCGGATCAGGGATCGGATAAGGAAGATCGCAAATCGGGTAAGGGATCGGACGAAGATATGGATTCATAAAGAATAAATACATAAATGACAACAAAAAACATAGGGAGCATTACCTGCTGGTAATGCTCCCTATGTTTTTAATCAGCACGGATATGCTCCCATCCGCGTTCGTAATAAATTCCACTGAGTTTCTGTTCTGATATTCCTCCATGGGAATCTTAATCTCGATACCGGTGTCCGTGGTCAGATACTGTTTTTCGAATTTTTTGGTGGTGGATGGATTCTGAGGTGTCACCTGTTTTTCCGAAAGATTGTATTTTTCCATCTTTTCCGTAAATTCTTCCTTCAGTTCCGGTTTTTCGTGGAAAATCTTTTCCGCTACGGTGGGAATGTCGATGCTGCCCTGCTCCGCCAGCTCCTGGCTTAAGATGCTCTTCGCCTCCATGTGGGCTTCCCACTGCTCAGACTCATCATAATATCCCTTCTGCACCTGTTCTACTGCCTTGGTTACGATCGAGAGCTCCGTTTTCGGAGACATGCTGCCGTGGCACTGCAAAAACATCTGGGAGAAGTAATTGGTCTTCACCCCGTTGACCTCATACTTTTTTTCCATCACACGCAGAGAGTAATCATTTAAGTCGATCAGACACGCCTCTGCCAGCTTCTGATTTTCCGCAGGAAGAATGGCGTTCTGCCGGATAATGTCGTTGCAGTTTCCATTTTCCGTATAGTTCGTCATATGAGTATAGGAGGACTTATAGTTCATCTTAAGCAGGGCGATTCCGCACTGCTGTCCCGCGTCGTACCGCACCACCATCAAATCCGCGGACGGAATCTCGATGTTGGAATACATGATGTCAAACAGCTTCTGGGCGATCTCCTGAGACTTCTGGATAAACGTGTCCTCATCCATCTCCGAGACCATCTGGTAAACCGGGGAATCCCCGTCAAACTGACAGGATTTTCCCTCGTCGCTGGTCATGACCCGGTAAATATGGCTTCTCACAAAATCGGAAAAATCGGAACCGTGCTCCAAAAGGCCCCCCGACATCACCGCCGTCCCCACGGTGGAATCCAGAATATGTATGATGACGTGTGTTACTCTGATATCTTCTTTTTCCATTGCTTACTCCTCTTTCTGTAAATATCTGCAATACAAAATTGTTCGAAGGCACTTAGTGCCGGAGAACAGGCGAAAGACACGGGGTTATCCCGCCTCTCAGGATTACCCGTGTCTTCCGTCATTACGCCAGGAGCAGAAGCCCCACAGCAGGCCTGTAATAATCAAATAAAACCAGGTGGCCGGATTGCTGAACCATGTGGTGAAGAAGGACAGCACCAGATACATCGCAAACTGGGCATAAAACAGATAGCCCACCGGATTGCGTATCCGCTTCATCATCCGAACCAGCAGAAATGCGACCGCGCCCAGAATACAGGCAAACAGAACGACGCCGATGATTCCAAAATCATAGAAGGAATCGTAAAACAGCGTGACCGTCGTCAGCTCCTCCTTCGTCACATAGATCGGAAAATCCACCAGGGAGGGAACCAGGAACTTGAGTCCGGTCAGCGCCCACAGTGGGAACAGCATCCGAAGGCCGAAGGTATGGGATGGAAGCCATTCCACCATACAGTTAAAGTTATCGTAGTTATTGGCAATATACATGTAAGGCTGTGTGACAAAGATCGGCATCTCGCTGTTCTTCATCTGGAAGATTCCATTTAAATACGAAACGTCATGGCCTCTCGCAAAGGTCAGCAGCACATAGATGGGGATCATTCCCAGCACAAGGCCTATGGCGTAAGAAATCTTCAGCCGGTTATCCATGGCAATATACGTGAGCACTGCCAGCCCTACAGCCAGAATCAGCTGGAAACGGGACACGCAGAGGACCGGAATCGCACAGGCGATCAGATCCATGAGGATCACCAGCACCATACGCACGCCGTTCCGCCCCTGTTCGATACAGAAATAGAGCACGGACAGCGCCGGCACCAGGACGCATGAAACCGTAAAATAGTGAACTCCCGTGATATGGAAGGTCGAATACGCATGCGGCACGCCCCGTACGAAAAACGGAATGAATCCCAGGATCAGGGCCTCTGCCAGAAACGCACCCAAGGACACCGCGGTAACGATGACCATGGACCAGAACAGCGGCCTCTCATAGCCCTGAAAATTAAACCATCTGGAACGCTGGCCTCCCGACTCTCCCTGAGCCCTCATCAGAAACTCATACATCACCCAAAAGCCTAAAAGCGCCACCAGGAAACAGAGCCATGTGACTATATTCCAGTCCGACGACAGCTCAGACAGCTTCAGACACGCAATCCCCTGTCCTCCAACCCAGAACAGGGAGAAAAGCCCGCGAAGATGAATGATATTCTCCGTCCTCTTATAATCGTACCAGTACAGCCAGACAGCCGCCAGGATGAGAACAAGGCCCGAAAGCCAGTAATACCCCGCCCTCGCAAACAGATAACTGGCTGCGTAACAAATCAGATATACACCCATATTAGTTTGTCTCCTTCATCACAGGAAGGCAGCCGCCAATGCGACAGCTGCCTTCCTTTCAGGATTTTATAATTCGTAAATTCAGCTCGACCCTGCATTGCAGACTGTGAACGCTTCGTTCAACTCCGCAGTGCACCTCGACTCCGCTCCGCTTCGTCTCGGTCGCGGGCATTCGCCCTATGAAAAAGATCAAAGAAAAATCTGCTTATGTGCAGGCACAACGCATATTTTCCTTCGCTCTTTTTCGCACTGCTCACTGCAGTTCGCGCATGTATGCCTCAACTTCGCCCGCTGTCACGAATGACATGGCTTGATCGGCGATGGACTGCAGTTCTGCGATACTGTAGCCTGTGATCAGCTTTCTTGCGTTTAAGACTGCGGAAGCGCTCATACTGAACTCATTTAAGCCAAATGCCAGCAGCAGCGGAATCATCAGCGGATCGCTGGCCGCTTCGCCGCACATGCCTACCATGATGCCCTCCTTGCGGCCGCACTGGATGATGTGGCGGATGCTGCGGAGTACGGCCGGGTTTAACGGGGAGTAAAGGTAGGATACCTTGTCATTTCCTCTGTCTACCGACATGGTGTACTGTGTTAAGTCATTTGTTCCAATGCTGAAGAAATCCACTTCCTTCGCGAACGCATCGGCCATTAAGGACGCGGCTGCGGTCTCCACCATGATACCCACCTGGATATCTCTCTTATAGGCGATTCCCTTTAAATCAAGCTCTGCCTTCACTTCTTCGATCATCGCCTTCGCTTCCCGGAATTCCTCCAGGCATGTTACCATCGGAACCATGATCTTAATATTGCCGAACGCACTAGCGCGCAGAAGCGCACGAAGCTGCGGTCCGTATACATCTTCCCTGCGGTCCAGGCAGAATCGGATGGCCCGGTAGCCCAGAAATGGATTTTCATCTTTCTTTAATCCCATATATGGAATCTCTTTGTCGCCGCCGATATCCAGTGTACGGATAATCACAGGCTTGCCGTTCATGGCAATGGCTACCTTCTGATACGCCTCGAACTGCTCGTCCTCAGTCGGCATGGAATTCCGGTCCATAAACAGGAATTCTGTACGGAACAGGCCAATGCCTTCCGCGTCGTACTGAAGAACCTTGTCCACATCTTCGGGTTTGCCGATGTTGGCCACCAGTTCGATGGTCACGCCATCCTTCGTTACAGTTGGCTTGCCGATGTACTGGTCCAGTTCCTTCTTTTCTTTTAAATAAGCGGTTCTCTTTGTCTCATATTCCGCAGTGACCGTTTCCTCCGGATTCACGAATACGATTCCTTCCGATCCGTCCAGAACCACAGTATCTCCGTCTTTTACATTTTTTAAAAAACCCTCTACCGCAACTACCGCCGGGATCTCCAGGGCTCTTGCCAGAATCGCGCTGTGAGAGGTCTTTCCGCCTAATTCCGTTACGATACCACATACATTGTCCGGATTGATACCGGCCGTCATGGATGGGGTTAAATCCTTTGCAACGATGATGCTGCCAGCCGGCAGTGAGGCGATATCCACGGAACTGACCCCGAGTAATATCTTCTGCATACGTGTCTTGATATCACGCATATCGGTTGCTCTCTGCTGCATCAGCTCGTCTCCCATGGACGCGAACATATCGGCATACATGTTGCAGACATTCTCGATCGCATATTCACTGCACGCATTCTCCCCTGCGATCGTGTTCTCAATCTCGCCTGTCAGCATCGGATCAGAAAGAAGCATTAAATGGCCGTTTAAAATCTCGGCCTCCTTCTCTCCCACTCTCGTAGCCAGATCCTTAGCCAGAGCATCCGTCTCCTCCATCGCCTGATTTAGGGCCGCATGAAAACGTTCCTTCTCAGCTGCTGCATCGGAGATCGTCTCCTTCTTAATCACCAGTTCTGTCTCTTCCACGATAGCGGCTTTCCCAATGCCGATACCTGCAGATGCGCTTGTTCCTTTCATCATAACAAGACCTCCTTATTAATTATAAAATAGATTTATTCGCCCAGTCCGTCTTCGACAGCCTGAACCATGGCAGCCAGAGCCTCTTTTTCGTCCACTCCCTCACAGACGAATTCAATCTCATCGCCGCTTTTTACGCAGGCGCCCAATACACTGAGCACGCTCTTTGCATTGGCGGTGGTATTCTTAAAACGAAAATTCACCGAAGACTTGAAGTTCATAGCTTCCTTACAAAGAATCCCCGCCGGCCGTAAATGCAGGCCGGTAGGATTCTTTATGACAACTTTAGCACTGACCATATTCTATCCCTCCACACATCGTTACTGATTCTTATTCTGCTGCTTTTTTTGAAGTACCGGCGGTTGCTGCTTCATCCGTCTCCTGGTCAGCTGTCGTCTGTCCAGGGCCTTCACTCTCATCCTCGTTATCAGAGACAACCGTCACTTCAAAGTCAGAATAATTCACCACTTCAAACCCTTCTCCCACCTCGAAGGTAAGCTTACCTGCATGGGTTCCAGGCTCCAGGCCGGTCATATCGAGCGCGGCATTCATATCCCTGATATCCAGTGTATCCAACTCCTCCTTCAGCCCCCTGACCGTCACATCTACGCTGTCCTTGCTGAAGGTATACTCATAATCAGGGTCTGAACCACTGCTGGCTAAATCGGCCAGCTTAAGAGTGTAGGACTTTGTCGTCAGTGGTTCTACCTTTAAGGTAACCGTCACCTGGCTCTGGGCATTCGGTGCGATCGTCGTGCTCGGAGGCAGATAATCGTTCAGATCAAGATGGATCACCTTGTCTGTAGTCGCTCCGTCGATGGTAAGCTTGTCATCGACAACAGATAGCGCATTGACAGACGCCAGCACTGACTTCGTCGCAACCACGGGAACGGATTTCAAGTCGCTCTCCACTCCTGTGAACCGGTAGCCGGGGGCCACGGTTCCCTTCACTTCGAAATTCAGTGTCAGTTCCTTGGCCTTCAGGATCGCCATGTTATAATGGATGCTTTCCGGAGTAATCGTCAGTTCGTCTCCGAGATCCGTCAGTTCTTTATCGTTCGCGTCATAGCATTTGGGCGTTACGTAGCCGTCTAAGTCCGCATTGGCACCTTCCCGGTTAATCTCAATGCCGATCGACGCAATCTTGCCAATCACGGATTCCGGCGCGCGCGCCACCACGTAATCGGAGGACAGAGTAGTAATTCCTGACGCGTAACCGTCTTCCACCTCTCCTACGTAATTCACCTTTAAGTCGAACTTCTTATTCTGCATGGCTTCCGTTTTCACATGGAGAACCATTGGCTTCGCCGTCACTTCCCCGTTTCTGATCAGGGATACCTTGTTTTTGTTGACCTCTATGGTGACCGGCACCGCGCCTGTCACATCGTTATAGTCCTTTAAATCAATATACGCGCTGAAATCGGATTCCCGAAACAGCGAGCTGTTTCTCGTGTTTACCTGGTAACTCACCGTAACGCTGTCCTTGCCGATAATTTCATACGTCAGATTGGCATTATCCAGGATCTCCTCATTACGGACATCCACCGGAATTGTAAACGGCTGTCCGGAAACAACGGGATTGGAAATATTAACAATCGCCATCCAGATAACAAAGGCAAGAACGAGAGAAACGACTTTCAGGCCGAGATTATTTAGCAACTTTTCCTTCATTTTTCCGCCTTCCCTTCAATATCTTAAATCTGCTGCCTTCTCCTTCCACGTGTTTGATATCCATAAGCAGTTCCCGCAGCGCATCCGCGTCAACCGCGCGCTTTAAGCCGCCTTCCGAAGCGACAGAGACACGCCCCGTCTCCTCAGACACCACGATGGTCAGACTGTCTGTTACCTCGCTGACGCCGACCGCGGCACGGTGCCTCGTTCCCAGTTCCTTGCTGATAGACATGTTGTCGGACAGCGGTAAGTAGCATGTCGCAGCCGCCACCCGGTTACCGTGTATGACCACCGCCCCATCGTGGAGTGGTGTGTTGTGTTCGAATATATTAATCAGAAGCTGGCTTGACACCAGACCGTTTATTTCAATGCCGGTTCGTTCGATCTCCTTTAAGGAGTCGCCGCGCTCAATCACCATGAGCGCTCCCGTCTTTACCTTGGCCATCTCGAAAGTAGCTTTCACCAGCTCGTTGATCGTCCGGTCGGTAAATGCGGAATTGTCCTTTCCGTCATCAAAGGTAAGAATTCCTGTAAGCGGGTTTCTGCTTCCCAGCTGTTCCAGCGCCTTTCGAAGCTCCGGCTGGAAGATCACGATCGCCATCGTCACTGCCGGCGTCGCTATCGTATTTAAAATCCACTTGATATTATCAAGACGGAAGATATAGGTCAGCACATAGAAAAACAGTATTAACAGAATTCCTTTTAAGAGAGTCCAGGCTCTCGTATTCATAATCCAGACAAGCAGCTCATAAAGCAGTATCGCTATGATAATAATCTCAACGAGATTCGTCTTGGTTATCCTTGGTAAGAAGGAAACCCAGGAATATAATCCATCTATAATATCTGCCACGAAAGTCCACCTCCCTTTTTCCAGTTTCGCCTAACGCTGTGGTCTCTGGAGTTTTCTGGCATTTATTTTTTGAACCTTTACGTCGGGCGTGCTCACCGTCATCTTCGGCACCGCCTTCACGTAATAATAATAATCGTCATCCTCAAACTGAACGTATTCGGTCCGCGAATAATCCACTGCGAAGACGAAAAACGTATAAATCCCCGACAGGATTAAAGAAACCACCACTCCTATAATGAGCTCACTTACCGGAACTGATACATCCATGGTAATATCTCCGATAAAAATCACCACCAGCTGGGCGATGGTTCCCGCCACAATAGCGATGATCCAGGAGTAGTCGAAAGACATATTCTTAAGAATGAACACTACAATGATCGCAGCCGCAAAAGCCGCAATCAGCACTAACATCAGCTTATTGCCGAAGAGGCTCTTCACGATCTGGGAAAAGCGCTGCATCATATCGGCTGATATCTCATTGGTCAGAACCCCCGCGTTCTGTTTGACATACAGAAGCGTATAATAGATAAAAATGCCGCAGCCCACCGGAATCACGGAAATCATGCCGCCTGAAAGGCCGACAATCAGTGGAATCGCGTACGGAATCTTCAGTACGAAAAAGATCGGTGTGAGGATCAGAAGGCAGCTGTCACCGGGATGGAAACCGTAGTATAAAAGTGCAACCACCAGGACAAACACCGCCATAACCAGTGTAACCTCAAAGGATACCGCCCATAAGTGGGCCAGCATAAACGCCGCAGCCAGAAAGCTGATCGCGCTGTATGGCAGAAACGAGCACGCCAGCGCCAGCACCAGAGGAACGAGCGGATTCGTGAGTTTTGCCATGAAACCGATATTCCGGTTCATCAGCCAGAACGCAAGGTAACTGTATACAAACTTGATTACCGGCGTGATATAAATGTCAAACTTTGCATAAAATTCCTTTAATCGTTCCTTGAAAACAAGAAGACTCATCATTGGGTCCGTCCTCCTTTAGTCCGCGTTCCGGGTCTGGAATTACCTTCATACCGTTTGTCCAGCCTTTTCAGTTTTGCCATATAGACCTTCATCCCGCGGCTTGCGTAATCGTATCGCCTCGCATAAATGCACAGGCTTATGATGAGGTAGACCACCAGTCCGGCCAGATAGATCGCTCCCACCTTCATTCCCAGTTCAATGAGGCTCTCGATCCACATGACATTCAGCCACTTCTCAATATCGCAGAGCACCCACAAGACAATGCCCAAAAGGAAACTCAGGGTATAACTGAAAAAGGAACGCAGCAGTTTGCTGCTGATATAATCACTTTTAAAATACCGGTTTACGGGAAATATCCTGTTCCCCTCTTTTTTCTCGAACATGGCGAGGTTCGTCATGATTTTGATTTTTTCTTCACTCAGCATAGGCTCTCCTCAATACACCATAACATATCATCTTATTATAGCATAGAACTTTTTACTTGGCGAGACCCATCTGGAGATTTTTATAATTTTGTAAAGTTCAAAACCGGGGATACCCCTGTAAAATACAGGAAAATCCCCGGCCACATACACATATTTCTTCATGATTCCGAAATCTTTTATTCGTACCGCAGCGCGTCGATCGGGTCTTTTTTCGCCGCCTTTGACGCCGGATACAGGCCAAAGAACAGGCCGACCAGAGCGGAAAATCCAACCGCCACGACAACGACCTGGGGCTTCACTACCACGGAAATCCCGAACATCGCGCCGCCGCCCATGACCAGCCCCGCGCCGATCACCACGCCGAGAATGCCTCCCAATGCGGACAGAATCGCGGATTCCGTCAAAAACTGTATCATAACATCCCGCGTCTTCGCCCCAAGAGCCTTTCTGATTCCGATTTCTCTGGTTCTTTCCGTTACGGACACCAGCATGATATTCATGATTCCGATTCCTCCGACCAGCAGAGAAATGGCCGCTATCCCGCCTACAGCGGCGGACAGGCTGCTCATCATGCTGTCGTTCCCCTTCATCTCGTCGAGTGCAGAATAAAATGTCACATCCGCCGGCTGCCGGTCCTTAAGCCTTGCAAGATAAGGGACCATACGCCCGGACAGTTCGTTCATATCCGTCCCCTCCTTCGCATAAAAGTTCAGCTGGTACAGATAATCGTTAGGCCACGAAAGGATCGTGTACGGGATAAATCCCTCCTTCGTCTGCCCCGGCATCATGGACATCATCATCGTTTCAAACGGTGTCATCTCTTTTTTATAGACTCCGACTACATTATAATCGTCTGTCTCGCCGTAGACCGTGGTCCGCAGCGTCTTGCCAACAGCATTTTCCGTTCCGAAGAGCTCCAGCGCGCCCTGCACTTCCAGAACCACATTCTTTTTGCGCCCCTTGATATCAGCCTCATTTAAATTCCGTCCGTATAAAATGTTGATCTTCTGTACGTCAGGATAATTGTAATCGATACCCTGGAACTGGAATTTCACTTTTTTCCGGCCAAACAGCGCTTCACTGCTGTAGTAGGCGTTGGTATCCATATACTCAATATCGTCATGAAATACTTCTTTAATCCGTTCCATTTGCTCTAAATTAAAGTAATCGCTGTCCCGCATATCTCCGCCGTCGGATGGCCAGATATAGATGATCGCCCGCGTCATACCCACATTGGCATATAAATCGGCCACCATGGAACGCATGGTATCACCGATGGACACGATCGCAATCACCGAGCCGATCCCGATGATAATTCCCAGCATGGTGAGAAAGGAACGCATCTTATTCGCTTTGATGGCATGCAGTGCCATAAACATATTTTCAAGCAGCATGATGGTCTCTCCCTTCCCTATTCATAGCGCAGCGCATCGATAGGATCGGCCTTTGCCGCCTTGGATGCCGGATACAGGCCAAAGAAGATTCCAACCAGGGCGGAAAATCCGACCGCCACAATGATTACGGACACCTTCACAACAGGGACCATCCCCATGGCGCTTCCGCCGATCATGACAATCCCCACTCCCAGCAGAATTCCGATCACGCCTCCGCAGGCCGACATGAGCGCCGACTCTGTCAAAAACTGCATCATGATATCGCCGGTACGGGCCCCCAGAGCCTTCCTGATTCCGATCTCCCGGGTACGCTCCGTCACGGATACCATCATGATATTCATGATACCGATACCGCCTACCAGCAGGGAAATCGCTGCAATGCCGCCTACCGCGGCAGACATTCCGCCGAGCACGCTGTCCACACTTCCCATCTGTTCCACGACAGACTGGGTCATGATATCCGTTACCGGCCTTCCTTTTATCTTTGCAACGTAGCGGGCAATCTCAGGCAGAAATGTCTTCATGTCCACGCCGTCCTTCACATAGAAGTTCAAATCCTGAAAATAATCGCTGGGACGGGTGAGAATCGTATAAGGCATAAAGCCCGACTGCGTCTGGCCGTTCCCCATCATCATCGCCTCCAGAGGCGACAAATCCTTGCGGTAGACACCTACCACCGTATATTCCTCGGTGGTTTTATTGATTGTCATGCGGAACGTTTTGCCGACACAGTTGGCTGTCCCGAACAGCTGCTCTGCACCCTTGTCTTCCAGTACGACATTATTCCTGCGCCCTCTTACATCGGCCTCGCTCAATTCACGGCCGTAAATAATGTTCGTGGGCTGCACCTTTGTATAATTGTAATCAATCCCCTGGAACTCGTATTTTACCTTGTTTCTTCCATAAACTGCCTCGGTACTGGCATAGGCGTCGCTGTCCATATAAGAGATCTTGTCATGAAACACTTCCTTCGCCCGGTCCAGTTCGTCCAGGGTGAAGTAATCGCTCATTCGAAAATCATCGACACGCCAGGATACCATCACGATCGCCCGGTTCACACCTATGTTTTTATAGGCATCCGCGTAGAGGGACCGCATGCTGTCACCGACGGAAACGATGGCGATCACCGACGCGATACCGATGATGATTCCCAGCATGGTAAGGAAAGAGCGCATCTTGTTAGACCGGATGGCGTGGAGCGCCATGGTCATATTTTCTAGCAGCATGGCGTCCCTTCTTTCTTCACTTTAACTGCTTCCTCTTCCGTAAGCTCCTTCGGAACATTTCTCTTATCGCTCACCACCTGGCCATCCCGGAACCGGATAATCCGCTCCGTGAATGCGGCGATGTCTTCCTCATGGGTAACCACAACGACCGTGGCGCCTTCCTTGTGCAGCTTGGAAAACAGCTCCATGATCTCCACGGAAGACGCAGTGTCTAAGTTACCGGTCGGCTCATCTGCCAGAATCAGCGGCGGTTCATTGGCCAGTGCCCTGGCGATGGCGACTCTCTGCCGCTGTCCGCCGGAGAGTTCGTTCGGCATGTGTTCATACCGCTCTCCCAGGCCCACGCGCTCCAGAAGCTCCAGCGCGCGCTGTTCCCGCATTTTCTTGGATTTATGGGCATACGTCATGGGCAGTTCTACGTTCTTCAGTGCCGATGTTCTCGAAATCAGGTTAAAGGACTGAAATACGAAGCCGATCTTTCTGTTCCGGATCGCAGACAGCGCGTCGGGACTCATGTCGGCCGTATCGATTCCATCCAGGTAGTAATGGCCCATGGTCGGGCGGTCCAGACACCCCAGAATGTTCATCAGGGTGGATTTTCCGGATCCGGACTGTCCCATGATCGCCACAAATTCTCCCCGCTTAATGGTCAGATTGATTCGTTTCAGGCCCAGAACCTTGATGGAACCGGTGTCGTATATCTTCACCATATCCACCAGCCGGATCAGGTCATCCGATACATTCTCGGTCATGTAGGAAGGAAGCCTTTTTTCCCTTTTCCACATATTGCTTCCTCCTTTACTGTGCGGCCGGAACAGCTACAACGGTCATGCCGTCTGTAAGATTTGCCGCCGGTGTCTCAACGATCTGCATTCCCTCGGTCAGTTTCCCTTCTTCCGCCGGGATCACTTCCACCTGAATATCACTCTCAACTCCAGTGGTCACAGGGATCATATGGGCGATGTTGTCTTCTATCGTTACAATTGCGGTGCTGCCATCCGGCTGCTGAAGCAGAGCGGAAACCGGAACGACCCACGCATCCTCTGCCTTCTGCAGTTCGATCTTTGCCTTCGCTGTAATGCCTGCAATCAACCGTGTATTCTGGTCAATAATGCGGACCGTCGTCGGGATCACACGCTCCGTGGAACCGTTTCCTTTTTCCTCACCGGTCGGGGAAATGGCTGTCACCTCGCCCTTCACAGCCTCGCCGTTTAAGATATCTGCGCTGATCTCTACCGGCTGGCCGATCTGGACTTTGCCGATGGAATACTCGCTGACATTGATCTTCATCTCCAGAACGTCCAGATTCTCGATAATGAACATCGGCTTGTCGTCATCGGTCTTATCCGCAAAACGGCCTACCTTACAGTTGACCCGGACCACCGTACCGGCGATCGGGCTGGTCACACGCGTATTTTCCAGCAGTTCCTTCTTCTGGTCCAGTTCGAAAGCTGCGTTCTCAATCTGAAGGGAATACGATTCATTGGCCACCGGTCTGCCGTCTTTTAATGTAAATGTCTTTAAATCGCGCTGTGCGTTGTTCAGTGCGTCGGAAGCGGTCTCCAGCTCCAGCTGTGAGGCGCTTCCTGACTGGAACAGCACATTTGTTCTGTCGTAAT
Organism: Hungatella sp. L36; assembly: GCF_014288035.1. Taxonomy (NCBI): domain Bacteria; kingdom Bacillati; phylum Bacillota; class Clostridia; order Lachnospirales; family Lachnospiraceae; genus Hungatella; species Hungatella sp. L36. The sequence continues at coordinate 64,615 of NZ_JACOPC010000018.1, forward strand.
TGGCCTTGGCGGCATCGTAATCCTGCTTTGCCTTGGCATAGCCGTTCTCAGCCTCGATCTGTTTCTCATTATATGTAGTAACTGCAAGGTCATAAGCATTCTGAGCGATATCAACCTCTTTTTTCGCATCCTTCTCATCCAGAGTGGCGAGCAGCTGATCCTTTTCCACACGATCTCCCTCTTTTACCGGGATCTCCAGAATCTCTGCGTGTAAATTGGATACCACCTCCACACTGTCCGTTCCCTCGACAGGACCGCTGACGGAAAGCATCTCCACCACTTCGCCCCTGGTCAGAGGGAATGTGGATGCCATCATCTGGGGCGCCTTGCCACCGCCCATCACCTTGGAGGCTCCGAAAATAACCACCACCGCGATGGCGACGCCAACGAGGACTTTTTTCTTGCCGCTCCATTTTTTACGGCGTCCTCTTTCTCCGTTTTTCTTCTTCTTTTTTTTCTTCTTGCCGGAAGTGTCTTCTTCCATGAGCTCTTTCAGTTCTTCATTAAAATCCTCGTCGCTCATCGGATCTTCCATCACCGGTACAGGCTTCGCCCCGCCCCTCCGGCTGCGCTCCGGCTGAACGGTTTTCTCTTCCGCTGCAAAGGCCTCAGCATCGGCCACGACATCATCCATCTTTACCTGGATATCGTCCGCCTCTTTACCGTCTATTTCCACGTGGTTGAATTCGTCTTTCATACGTCTCTTTCCTCCTGATTAATATCTCGCTCCATTCTCCCCCATTATAATGGCATCTCATAATCTTTTACAACAATAAATTCTTATAATTTTCTAAAGTTTTTACCAAATTTACCATTATTTTCGTAAAATAAGTTTTTATTGTACCGATAAAAAAAGAAGAGACCTGCCAGCGGCCCCCTCTTTCTTACCGTTCGTTATTTCAATCCACATTCTGAGTTCAGAATACAAAACCCAGATTGGCATAGTAGCTATGCTGCCATTTTATCCGGTTGCCGGATTGTTTTGACCTCATGTCAGTGGGGGAAATCTGCCCGCCACTGCCGCTGAGTTTGTTTTTGCGATTCATCTCCCACCTATAGAGGCTGGGAGAATTCTCGTTGATTTTGTTAAATAAATCACACATCCCAGAATTTCTTTTCAAAGTCCTCCTGAAGCAAAGGTTTTGATATGTAATATCCCTGAATGCAGTCGGCCTCCAGGGAACAGACCGTGTCCAGCTCATTCTTCCGTTCCACGCCTTCCACACATACGGAAATCCCCACTCTGTGGCAGAGCTGGATGACCGAACCGATAAATGACCGGTTAAATTCATTCTCTTCATCCCCGATGGCGGTGATAAACAGGCGGTCGATCTTCACGATATCAGCCGGTGACTGGGACAGCATGCCCAGAGAAGAGTATCCGGTTCCGAAATCGTCCATGGCAATCTGTATATTCAAATTCCGCAGAAGCTTAAAGGCTTCTTTTAACGCCTCCATATCCGTGACGAAACAGCTCTCCGTCAGTTCCAGCACGATGTGGGCGGGCGGAAGATCATATTGATTCAGAATCTGTCTCACGAAATCGATAAACGACTCGTCGAGCATCTGCAGATAGGAAATATTTACATTCATAATAAAATCAGGCTGATAGCGGAGCCACTTTTTGCAGGTTCGCACCGCCTCCTCCAGAACCCATTTTCCGACCGGAACAATCAGGCCGCAGGCTTCCAGAAGCGGTATGAATTCAACCGGCGAAACCACTCCGTAAGACTCGCAGGACCACCGAAGCAGTGCCTCGGCACCAGAGACCCGCAGCGTCTCCGAATGCACAAACGGCTGATAGACAAGGTGAAACGATTCCATCCCGTTCATCACACTGAGCTGAAGACGGCTGGAAAGCTCCAGCGCGCGTCTTCTGGTGTGCATCATATCCTGGGAAAAGAACGTGACCGTATTCTTTCCATTCTGTTTGGACACCTCGAGAGCGCTTAATGCGCAGGTCAGAAGCTCCTGATAGCCGCTGCCGTCTTTTCCCATTATGGCTACGCCGACGGACACCGTAAGAAAATACGAACTGTCGTCGATCTTATGGGGCCGGTTGCAGTATGCGTGTATCTTCTGGTACAGCGCCCGCAGTTCCTCTTCGCCCGCGCCGGGATAAACGATGGCGAACTCATCGCCGTCAAAGCGGTACATGGCTGCCTCGGAGGGCAGAAGCTGCTGAACGCTCTGCGCAAACTGGCGCAGCACGGCGTCACCAAAGATGTGGCTGTTTAAATCATTGATTCTCACGAAATCGTCCAGTCCCAGGAGCAGGATACCGCCTTCTTCGTTTTCCTCATTTTCAAAAATCCGGCCGACTTCCTTCTCACACTCCCGGTTGGTAAACAGCCCTGTCGTATAGTCAATCTTGCCCTTGCTGCCGAGATCCGTGACCACTCCGGCAAAAATAACAGGCTCGCCCTCATCATTTCTCTTCAGTACCCCGCGGCAGCATACCCAGACATACTCTCCCTTTCGGTTAAGCACCTGGTATTCCACGTCGTGCACATCGGTCTCACCGTTCAGCATCGCCTCGATCGATCTGGAATACCGCTTGAAGTCTTTAGGGTTGATCAGATTCCCCCATACGGAAACGAGTCCCGGCACCAGTCTTCCTTCCAGCTCGAAATCTTTCTGCATATTCGGGGATACCAATGCGACATCAGTCTTCATGTTAATAATATAAATATAATTATCCGTGCTTCTGACCAGAGCGCTGTAAAACATGCCGGCATCTGCGCCAAACTCGGCAAAAAGTTCATCCTCTGAAGTCATTGTTTCCCCTTCTTCCTGTGTACGGTTTCCTTATATGATTTCTTTATGATTATACTGTGTGGTGTTCTCAATGATGTTTTCTATTTATAATGTTTTCTGTGGAATTCTTCCTTCCCGCGTTCTTCAATACATTGTACTATAATAGATACAATACAGACTGTCAAGAAAAATGTCTGCCACTTAAGCAGAGATTTTTACAGTTTACAGGCTGTTTTTACTTTTTCTGCGCTGCTATAATCAGCATCATCGGCCGCCTCATCTCGTCCTTCATCCCCGGAATGTCCATCATCTTTTCCGGCGGCTGCGGTTCGATAATATTCTTAAACGCGAATCCGTTGACCAGCAGTGTATTCAAATATGTGGTCAGTGTCCGGTGGTATTTGGTCACGTGTTCGCCAAGGAATACTGCATCCCGCTCACCTTCATAATAGTAGCGGTCCACCGGGAAATGAAGTATCCTGCCCTCTTCATCATAGCACCAGTCCTGATCCCCGCGCGAGGTGAACACCGGGTGCTCCACGGAAAATACGAATGCTCCCTCCGGAGCCAGCCAGCTGCCTATCTTTCGGACAAGCGTCTCGAAGTCTCTGACGTAATGAAACGCCAGTGAGCTGATCACGACGTCAAAGGATCCGGCCGGAAAATCCAGGTCCTCCATGGCACTGCAGCGGTATTCAACCGCCTCATGGCTGTTTTTCTGCTTCGCGGCGGCCAGCATCTTCTCGGAAATGTCTGTTCCCAGGACGTATTGCGCTCCATTCTGAGCGGCATACAGACAGTGCCAGCCATATCCACAGCCCAGATCCAGGACCCGTCTGCCGTTAAATTCAGGGAGAACTTTCTGTAACTCAGACCACTCACCGGCCCCTTTTAAGCCCTGCTTCGAGCGGTCCATCTCGCTGTACTTCTTAAAAAACGACTCATCATCGTATTTATTTTCCTTCACAGTCCGGTTTCCTGCCTTTCTGCCATGCTGTCTTTTTTGTCCCGGTCTGTTTTATAGGGATCCGGGACATCCTATGGTTGCTTTATTTTACCATAATTGTAATAATTTTACTATCAAAAGATTTTTCTGCCTAGCTGTGATCTTTTTATAAGCTTCCACTCTTCTTACCGGTCTTTTAATAGAAGAAAATAAAAAAAGAGGTGCCTGAAAAGCCAGTATCAGACCTTAAAATGCATCTGTTTCTGACTTCCGGGCCTCTCTCATAAATCTTTTAATCCCGATTATAGCAATACTCCTCCTCCACAATCCTCCCCGTCCCACTGTCTCTCCGGAACTGTCTGAAGAAGTCCCACAGCAGCTCCGCCATGAGAACCGGCGGCCAGTGGGGATTGTTTTCCACTGCAACATAGCGGAACGCGTTTAAGTTATCCCGGTTCCAGATATTCAGTGTATAGTATTTATAGCCATAGTGCCAGGCAATCTCCTCTTTATCTCCGTAGAATCCCAGGACGTGGTGGAGTTCGTCCTCCGGCGTATTTAGATAGGAGATGCACGTTCCGGCGTCTCTTGGTTCGCAGTTCAGGGTATCCATGCGCATGTTCAGCCGGCGGATCATCCATTCGTGCTTGTCCTCGCCCTCAGGCGGAACCGGCATGTCGCTGAATCTGCGGCGGCCGCCGTGGATCCGGGTCGGGTCCTTCGAGTCGTCGCGGCGGTCATCCAGATACGTTTCCCCACTGCATTCTCTCCCCCAGTCCTTTCTCGGCTTCCAGTCATTGACCGGAACGAAGCTGGAGGCCTCGCACACGCCTACCACCTGCATGAGGGGTACCAGGGCGTCCTTTAAGTTCTGTATTTCCTCCGGTGTGTAGTGGACGTTGAAATTATCGTATTCCCTGTAGATATCATTGCCGCAGGGTCCCACAGCCGTCAGCTTCTGCGGAATCCGGAAATAGGTGGAGGTAACCTGGTAACCGCCCTGGGAATAGCCGCAGAGATAGACGCGCTCCCGGTCCAGGGGGTATTTCTCGCCGATGAAATCCAGCACGCGTTCAAAATTCTCCCAGTTGGTATTCTGCAAATAGGCCACCATGAATTTATCTCTCCCCGCCAGCTCGGCAAAGCCAAGGGAAAATTCCTCACACTCAATGGAATTGCCGCCGCCGTGGTTATAGAAGACAATCGGATATTTCTTCTTTCTGCCTTCCTCTGTCTCCATTTCCAGAGGTGTCAGGATCACCCAGCGGGCGTAGTAATCATCACCGTCGTACATCTCTTTCTTCAGGCCGCAGGCCCTGTAATACTCCATTGCGGCCTCTCCCATGGCGTCGTGTTCGTATTTAAAACGGAGCTGCATCCGTCTGGCGCATTCTTCCCCGTATGGACTGTCAATCATGCTGTCGATATCTGCGCTGCCGTTATGGGCGGTATGGAAATATTCCAGCACTCTGGCAAACTTCTCCCCTGTCTCCGGATTCGTCTCCTGAGACCAGTAATCTTTTCGATTCATCAAACTGCCTCCTCTTTCGCCTGACCGGCTGAATGAATACTGTTTCGGAACACGAGCACGATAAGCAGTGCCAATGCTACCGGGATGATCATGATTCTCCACATGGCCGCATAGCCGAAACGGCCTGCAAGAGATCCCGCAATCAGCGGTCCCACCAGGTTTCCGAGATCCTGGCCGATGTAGTTGGTGGAGCTGCCGGCTCCCCGCTTTTCCTTTGGTACACATTTCATGCACAGCGTCTGTACCGACGGCTGGCAGGCGCCGTATCCGAACGCCGAGACAAAGGCCGCCAGCAAAAACATCCAGATGTTGGTTGCAAAGCTGATCAGTAAAAATGCCAGCGCAAAGAAGAACATGGCGGGAATAAATATCTTTACAAGACCGTGTTTATCGCCGAATCTGCCGATCACCGGCCTGGTCACCAGGAGGGTCACAGCATAGACAGTGAAGAAGTACCCGATGTTCACGCCGCATCCCCTTTCCTCCGCGTAAATGACGAGGAAGGTTGTGATGTTGTAATAAACCATGCAGAGCAAAAACATCAGCACGGCCGGGAGTATGGCTTCCTTGGCGATAATGCTGTCCAGGGAAATACTGTACCGTTTTACTGCTTTGACGTGCTTGTTGCGGATCCGGCTGGCCGCCACCGCCGCCAGGCACATGGTAACCGCGCCGATCATAAATGTGTAATGGTAGCCGATCGTTCTGGACAGCGACAAACCGATGGTTGGCCCTATGGACTGGCAGATCACCTGGGCCAGGGAAAAATAGGATATACCGGTTCCCAGACGGTCCGGAGGCAGCGTGTCCGTGGCCAGCGCCAGACAACATGTGGCCGAGAACGCCTGCCCGGCCCCCTGAAGCAGCCTGCTGGCCAGAAGCACCGGGATGGACCCGGAAAAGCTGTATCCGGCATAGGACGCCGCCATGACCAGCATGGCGCATACCAGAATATACCGTTTGTTGAACGTATCAATGGCAGGCGCTGCAAAGATCTTGAAGATCAGCGCCGTGTAAGCAAACGCGCTGGTCACCAGACCCACGATGATGGGCGCGGCTCCCAGATGGTTGGCGTACTTCGCCACCAGGGTATTCATCATCTGCTGCCCCATGAACATCAGCATATTGGCGATAAATACGCTGATAAAGGAGGCGTTCCATATTTTATCAGGGACCTTTTCTTCTGTTTTACCTGTTTTCAGTGCTATACTACTGCTCATTTCAAGTCTCCTGTTCTGCTGCTATTGTTCTGCTGCTATTGTTCTGCTGCTATTGTTCTGCTGATACTGATCTGAAAAGGTTACCGTCCCTTCTGCCGGTAACGTTAAAGACCATTGATTTCTCCGGCGCGGCAGCAGGAAACGAAATGGTTTGGCAGCAGTTCCTCCAGATGCTGCGGCTCGTGGCATTTGCCGCACACGTAGGGGCAGCGGGAGGCGAATCTGCAGCCTGGTTTTGGATTGACCGGGGAGGTAATCTCCCCTTTTAAGATAATCCGCTCTCTTTTCGCATGGATATCCACCGATGGGATCGCGGAGAGCAGCGCCTTGGAATATGGGTGCAGCTGCTTTTCAAACAGCTCTTTCGAGGGTGCCGTCTCCACCAGCTGACCTAAATACATGACGCAGATATCATGGGAAATATGGCGTACGACCGACAAGTCGTGGGTGATAAACATGTAGGTCAGATGGTATTCATCCTGTAAATCCATGAGCAGATTCAGAATCTGCGCCTGAATGGACACATCCAGGGCGGATACCGGCTCGTCGCATACCACAAACTTCGGATTTAGGGCCAGCGCCCGGCCGATTCCCACGCGCTGGCGGCGTCCGCCGTCCAATTCATGGGGATATGCATTTCTGAGGCGCTCTTCGATTCCCACCAGATCCATGAGCCGGACGGTCTCCGCCTCTAAGGAGCCTCTGTCTGAGAAACGTTTCGACAGGATCAGCGGTTCCTGGATAATGGATTTTACTGTCATACGCGGGTTTAAGGAGGCGTACGGATCCTGGAAAATGATCTGCATTTTCTCTCTGAGCCGCATCAGCTCCTTATCCTTCACCTTTGTCACGTCTTTTCCCTCGAAGTAAATCGAGCCCTCCGTGCTCTGCAGAAGATGGATCATCGTCCGCCCCAGAGTGGATTTGCCGCAGCCGGACTCGCCGACCACGCCCATGGTACGGCCCGGCATGATTTTGAAGGATACATCATCCACCGCGTGTACTTTTCCTTTTGGAGAATCAAAATGTTTTTTTAAATTTCGTGCTTCTATCAATGCTTCCATGTCAATCCTCCTTTTTCTGAACTGCACCGGCTTTTAAACAGCGCGTCAAGTGGCCCGGTTCCATTTCCCGCAGGGGAACCGCGTGTTTTCTGCATTCTTCCGTGGCATGGGGGCATCTTGGGTGAAACGAACAGCCTTCGGGCAGATGGACGGGATCCGGCGGCAGGCCCTCGATGGGATTCAGCCTGCGGACCTCCTTGCTCAAATCCGGCAGTGCGCCAAAAAGCCCCTGCGTATAGGGATGGGAAGGGTTGTCGTAAACGGCTTCCTTCGATCCGTACTCTATGATCTCCCCCGCATAGACCACCGCTACGTCGTCCGCCACGTCAGCGACGACTCCCAGGTCGTGGGTGATCATGATCATGGCCGTATTCATCTTGTCTCTCAGCGCCTTGATCATCTCCAGCACCTGGGCCTGAATCGTCACATCCAGAGCCGTGGTCGGCTCGTCCGCCAGCAGCAGGTCGGGGCTGCAGGCCAGCGCCATGGCTATGACCACCCGCTGCTTCATTCCGCCTGAAAACTGATGTGGGTAATCGTTTACGCGGTCATCCGAGATACCTACCATGTTCAGCATGTCGCAGGCTCGGTTTAAGGCTTCCGCCCGGCTTATCTTCTGATGCTGACGGATTCCCTCGGCGATCTGCTCTCCCACCCGTTTGACCGGGTTAAGCGCTGTCATCGGATCCTGAAAGATCATGGATATCCTATTTCCCCTGACCTTCCGCATCTCGTCCTCTTTCAGCTGCAGCAAATCCACACCCTCTAAATACACGCTTCCGGACGGCACTCTGGCAGGCGGATCGGGAAGAACGCGCAGGATTGCCTTTGCGATGGAAGTCTTGCCGGCTCCCGTCTCTCCGACCAGCGCCAGCGTCTTCCCCCTTTCCAGATGAAAGGAGACACTGCTCACCGCATGTACGACTTCTCCCTCCATCGTATATTCCACGACCAGATCCTTTACCGACAGGAAGGAATCTGTTTCGATCTTTTCATTTTTCATATAAACACCTCTTTGTTATGAGTTACTTATTCAGCTTCGGATCAAGCGCATCACGGACCGCGTCCCCGATCAGGTTAAACGACATGACGACAATCATAATAAATACGCCGGGACAGATCATCAGATACGGGTACTGCCGCACGTAGGATCTGGCATCGGACAGCATGGCCCCCCACTCCGGAAGCGGCGGCTGAACGCCAAGGCCGATATAGCTTAAGGTCGCCGAGACGATCAGGCCGCCGGCGATCGCCAGGGTGCAGTGGACGATGAACGGCGTGATCGCATTGGGGATGACGTGCCGGAAGATGATTCTCGCATTTCTGCAGTTGATGGACTCCGCCGCCTCTATGTATTCCAGTCCGCGGATGGCTAAGATATTCGCGCGGATCGTCCGGGCAAAGTTGGGGATTCCCGCGATTCCCACCGCCAGAACCGTCTTAAAGAATCCGGCTCCCAGAACGGAGGACACGCAGATGGCCATGAGCACCTGGGGAATGGAGTGGAATATGTCCAGGAAACGCATGATTAAGTTATCCACCTTTCCTCCGAAGAACCCGGCAATGGAGCCCAGGATCAGGCCGCCGGTTCCCGAGATGGCCACGGAGACGATACCGACCGAAAGGGAGAAGCGTCCGCCGTATAAGATTCTCGAAAGCATGTCTCTGCCCATGGAATCCGTTCCCAGCCAGTGATCCCTCGAAGGCGGGGCAAAGGCATTCTGCAGATTCATTTCCGCATAATTATAGCGGCAGATATAGGGGGCCAGGATAGCCAGGACCGCCAGGATAATCAGAATGGACAGGCCGAACATGGCTTCTTTCCGCTTTACCATTCTTCTCAAAAAGATCGAAAACATGGATTCACTCTTTATTTTTCCCATTCTTTGTACTCCTCTGCTTATTCTCATACTGGGCTTTGATTCTGGGGTCGACATAGGCGTAGATGACATCCACGATCAGCATGACCACACTGAAGGTGATCGCCGAGAAGATGACAGATCCCTGTACCGCCCCGTAATCGCGGTAATTGATTGCCTGCACCATATAGGTGCCGATTCCGGGAATTGTAAATACGTTTTCAATGACGATAGCACCTCCTAAAAGTCCGGAGAACTGTGTGCCTGCGTAGGTGATAATGGGAATCATGGAGTTCGGAAGAATATGCCCCATAAGGACCTTTTTCTCACTTACTCCCTTGGCCCTCGCCGTCGTTACATAATCCGCCCGGATGCACTCCAGCACGCTGGACCGCGTCTGTCTGGCGAATCCTGCGATTCCGCCGAAGGAGTTGGCGATGGCCGGAAGGATATAGAATTTCAGTCCTCCGATTCCATAAGAGGGGAGCAGCCCCAGCTTCATGGAAAATAAAAGTACCAGCAGAATCGCCAGCCAGAAGGATGGCATGGATACGCCAAACATGGCGATGATCATGGAAGCACGGTCGGAAACCGTATTCTGGTGGGTTGCCGCGATAACCCCAAGCGGCACCCCCACACAGATGGAAATCAGCATACTGGCCACGGCCAGCGTAAATGTCCTGGGAAAGCGCGTCAGCATATCGGCTGTCACGCTGGTTCCGTACTGAAAGGACGTTCCCAGGTCAAAGCGTAAAAATACTCCGCTGGCGTAATTCCAGAACCGGTGGAGATACGAGCCGTTTAAGCCCAGCATCTCCCTCGCCTGTTCGATCTCCGCCTGTGTTGCACTGGACCCAAGCATGATGGCCACCGGATCGCCGGGAATGAAGAACATAATCGTGAAGATCAGAAAGGTCACGCCCACAATAACCGGAATCAGCCACAGAATTCTTTTTGCAATATATTTACCCATAGAATAGACCTCACTTAAAATTCGTATAGTCGCACGCCGGTCCTACCAGCTGTCCCCACGGGTGATTGACGAGACCGATGGTGTCGCGTCCTACGGAGAAGGTATAGGACTGATAGAGTCCGTATGCGTATGCGTTGTCACGGACGTAATCATGGAGCGCTTCTACCGTCTCGCCGCCGTGCGTGCTGATTTCATGGGCCGCTTCCACCAGCCCCTGCAGTGTTTCATCCTTTACGAAGCACTTCGGAGCTTTCCCATCCGCGCCCGCGTCAAAGATTCCGTCGTAAATACTCGTTACGTAGCACTCGGTTCCCTGAATAAATACGTATAAATCCCACTGGGCCGGGTCGTACTGATACGTTGCCAGCAGAGAGTTGTCATAGGCGTTGATCTCTGCGTCCAGCCCTGCTGCGATTAGCTGGCTCTGGATCACCACCGCGGTGTCCTTGTACTGCTGGTCGATCAGAAGGCGGATATGAAGGGGCGCTCCCGTCGCCGGATCGATTCCTCCCGGATATCCCGCCTCCTCAAGCATGGCTTTCGCCTTGTCCAGATCGAAATCATAGTAATCCTCCTCGTTCCATTCCGGGTTGTAATCGCCGCAGAGCTTATCGCCTAAATCCTTGATCGCCTCGCCGTTTCCTCTTAGACCGCCGGCGATGATATCTTCCTGGTTGATGGCGTAGCAGATGGCCTGGCGCAGCGCCAGGTTGCCGTCGAACATCTGGCCTTCATCCATATTGAACGCGAGGAGCATGGGGGCCGAGGATAAGACCTTATTTACACTGTAGCCCTCGGCCGGCGTGCCGTCCTGGTTCATGAAGTAGCCGATCTCCGCGTTGTTGCAGACGGTAACGATGTCATTCTCCCCCATCTGGAGGGCGATGGTCGCCTGGCTGGCCTCTGTAACAATATTGTAAACAAGCTTGTCCACGCCCTGGTCATACGCATTGGCTGCATAGCTCCTTAAGCCCTTATCCGTCTGCCAGTAATCCGGATTTTTCTCCAGCACGTAATAGGAACCGGAGACACATTCTGTCACCTGGTAGGCTCCTGAGGTGATCGGCTTCGTGGAAAACTGATCTTTATGTTCCTCGTACGTCTTCTGGCTCACGATACAGCACTGGGCCAGCATATATTCAAAGGCGCCAACAGTAGTTGTCTTCAGCTTGACCTCCAGATGATTGTCGTCGATCACAGAGGCCGATTCCATGTAGTTTGTAAACCTCGTGAAGTTGCCTGATTCGGAAATGCTGTTTAAACAGAACACCACATCGCTCGCATGAATCGGATTCCCCAGCGCATCGTGTATGTAGTCGTAAAGCTCGATCTCGAAGGTCACATCATCCTTCTGCTCGATGTTCTTTGCCAAAACCCACTGCATCTGATCCCAGCTGGTTCCGAAATCTTTAAATATGGCGATATTGTCATAGACTGCATACCGCAGGAAATTGCGTCCCTGTGTGGGCGGTGCAAACGGGTCTAAGTCCCCCATTGTAGTTGTCATTGCAATGTTGACGGTTTTCGATCCATCTGCGGAAGCTTCCTTCCCCGCCGGGGCCTTTGCCGCCGCTGCTTCACCGCTTCCCCCACTGCCTCCGCATGCTGTCAGACTGCCCAGCATGGTCACCGCCATAGCCGCTGCCAATACTTTTTTCAGCTTCATATACCTTCCTCCTTGTTCTGATCACGATTGTGACCGCCTGTGTTTGGCTTCTCCGATGTTTAAGATACATTTCAAATACAAATTCATATCTAATTCATCTTACACAAGATTACCATATTGACACCATTTTTCAATGGTATTTTTTCACAATTATACCGGTTTATTTTTATGTAATTTGCTATTTCCTCGATTTTGTCACGGTTTTCTCCTCTTATTTCTTGTATTTGTATTTATTTTGTGATATGTATAGGATTGTGAAAGGTATTAAAATCATATCTTTTATTTCCATGTAATTCATCATGTTTTATTTTATGGAGGTATTGTTTGATGATACAGACTAAGAACAAATTAAGATATATGGAAATTTACAGTGATATAAAAGAAAGGATTGCTTCCGAAAACTATGGTGCAGGCAGTCTTCTTCCCACGGAGGGCGAGCTCACACAGCTGTATTCGGCGAGCCGCACTACGATAAGAAGAGCGATTGCCCTCCTTCAGGAGGATGGGCTGGTAAAATCCGTGCAGGGAAAGGGTACTGAGGTGATCAGTCCCAAGAAATGGTCGCGGCCTTATCCCTTCCAGGAATTCAGAAATTTTAATCACATAACCGATTTTCGGGGAGCTCCGCTGGTGGAGGGGGAGATCATCACTCAGGAAGCCCTCGTCGATGTGGTACCTGCGGAAATAAAGATCGCCGGGGTCCTCTCCGTAGCCATCGGCTCCGAAGTCTACAGGATTCAGCGTATGAAAAGCTTAAATGATATGGTGTTTGCCTACGTCACCAGCTATGTGCCGTGCCCTCTGACCCCGGGCCTGGAGCAGCACAGCGGGAAATTCTTCATCCTGTACCGCTGTCTGCAGGAAAACTACGGACTCACTGTTACGAAGGTGGAGGAAACGATATCCTCGTCCGGTTCCGGTTTTCTGGAATCGCGTCTGCTGGGAGTCGCTCCCGGCTCTCCGCTCCTTACGTTTCAGCGGACCGCCTACTGGGAAGGCGGGATTATGGAGTATTCCGAGTCCAGCTTCCGGCCGGACGTCTATCGAATCGCGGTGACCATGGAGGGACCGTTTGAATGGACAGGCGCAGATCAGCTTTCTTAGAGCGCGCCTGAAATTCACCCCTTGAAAACGCTGCAAAGGTATTTAGAACATACCTTTTATTCCCGTAATCTATTGACTTTCCCTGGTACGTCTTTTATAATGGCCTGATGGACAGCTTTTTTGTTCGGTAAAAACCACAGACAGGAGGCAATGATCTTGGATAAAAACGCACCAAAATATGTATCGGTTTACAATGCGATCAAGGCAGATATCTTGTCGTCAAAATATCCGACGGATTCCTTTCTTCCTCCGGAAAATGAACTGATGGAGATCTACGGCGTAAGCCGGACCACCATACGGAACGCCGTCAACCTGCTCAGGGACGAGCATATCGTGGAAGTTCATCAGGGGAGAGGCACAAAGGTACTACAGGCGGCAAAATCCATCACCCCCTATAAGTTTCTCAGCGTAAAAAACCAGGCCTCCGTGACCACGCAGTTCCGTCTGGAAGGCGACTGTTCCGTCAGCGCCCAGGGCGCCGTGATCGACATGATTCCGGCCGAACTGAAAGTGGCCAGGGCCTTAAACATCGAGAACGGCAGCGACGTGTACCGTCTCCAGCGCGTCAAGATGGTGAACGATACGATTTTCGCCTATGTGGTCAGCTACGTGCTGCCGGAGATCGCGCCCGGCCTGGAGCAGCACAACGGGGAAATCTACTTTTTATACCGGTTTCTGAAGGAAACATATGATATCAATTTTGAAAACGGCAAGGACATCATCTCCGCCGGAATCGCCGGCTTCATGGAGTCTCGGCTGCTGAACGTCAACCCGGGAGCCCCTCTCCTGATCTTTAACAGAACGACGTACCAGCGCGGCATACCGTTCGAATACTCGGAAAGCATCAACCGCGGCGATCTTCTGGAGCTGGTGGTGGACAGCTTTGCGTCTTCGCCGAATTCTTATTATTAGAGTACTTCCCCTTCATTCGCAGTCTCCACCAGCAGTTCTTCTGCCGGCAATACCTCGGTGAATTCAGCGAAAAAGACCGCCTGGGGCCAGTTGAGTCCCGCCCGGACGTGTTTCCCCTTTTGCTTTGCGGCCTCCTCCATCAGAGTTAAGAGTTCCGTCACCGTGTCCCGTGTCAGATAACCGCCTCTCCAGTGGAAAATAAGCGGCTTTCCTTTTTTGACTGCCTGTGCGGCGCGTTTGGCCACATCCTCCGTCTTTGTGAAGGAAAGCTTCTTTTCCCTGTAATAGAAATAGTCTCCGTCGCCGCATAGCGGCGCCTGATAGAGCACCGGCTCGTGGTCTCGGAACAGCTGCTTATCCCCCAGGTTAAAGTAGTCGTAGCGGATGGTCTCTCCACGGCCCAGGCTGTTGTCAAAGGTGGCATCCAGATGGTAATACCGGCCGCCGATTTTCACGATATTCCAGGCGTGGCGGTATTTGATGCCCTTTTCCGGATTGGCTTCGGATATAGCTATCATGCACCAGATCCCCAGGGCGTCGCAGAGAATCTTCACCGTCTTGGCGATCCCCTCGCAGACGCCCACGCCCTGGCCCAGGGGGCCGATGATCTCGTGGGAATACGGCTTCTTCAGCTTGTCGTAGCGGACGCTGGTACAGATAAAATCATGAATATACCGTTCCTTCTCCCACTCTGTCATGGATTCGGCCAGGCGTACCAGCTTGGCCGTTCTGGCGCTCATCGCCTTCTGATGTTCTTTCACCTTTCCCTTGTCAAATAAGTATTCCGGTATCATCTCCACGCTGCCGGAATTCTGGTAAAAACGGTAGTGGAATCCGGTACCGTAAAACAGTTCGGGACAGTCCAGGCGGAGCTTGAAAAAGATATCCGCCAGTTCCCGGTTTTCCAGCCGCGGAACCGCAAAGGACGGAGCGAGCGCCGTCAGACCGGTTTTCATGGCGTGATATGCGCTCTGCTCTGTCTTGTTCATCTGGCTGTAATAGTATGGTTCCATGGTCTTTCGCTCTCCTGCCTAATCGTTATCGTCCTCTGCCTCTTCCATGAGGCGCATGCCCGCCGTACTCGTCACGGGAAGCGAGAACGCTACGGCCCGTGCCTTACTTGCCGGGCCGGCTTTTTCCATGATGTTTTTCATGACAAGGTTCTTCATGCCGCTCTTTACGACGATGAACACCATCTCCTTTTCCGCCACGAGGGAGACTCCGAGATACTTCTCCGCACGCTCTAAGCCCGTGCCTCTGGCGTGGATCACGGTTCCTCCGACTTCCTCCACCTCCCGGGCGGCGTCCATAACCATGTTGGTATATCCCTGGTTGGCAATCACAATCAGGAGTTCATATTTCGTGTCTTTCAATGAGCTTTCCTCCCCTTTTTCAAAATTCTGATTCTCCGTCAGGAACAGCAGGGGCTTCTTGCCGCCTATGCTGCTGAGCGGAATAATAAAGGCTATGCCCGTGCCGGGAACGTCAATTTTCAAATGCTTCTGTAGATCTGATTTTATTTCTTTCCATACGGAGCCCGTCACCACAGACAGCATGACAGCCTTCTCCGTCTCCTCCAGCCCCAAATAGTCCAGGGTATCGCTGACCGCGGTCCCGTTGCCCACGGTTATAAAGGCGACATCCGCCCCGTGATGGCCGTACAGAGTATGAAACTTTTTTACCGCGGTTCTTTCCGTGATTGTAACCATTAAATACAGTTCGCTCATACTGCAGTCCTTTCTTTCGGAATCTTATCTGTGCTGCTATATTGCAGCTATGCTGCCATTAAAGTTCGATGATCGCATCATCGTCAAGCTGGTCGAAGTCCAGTGCCGGCTCGGAAAATGTCTGGTCTTTCGGTGCGGATCTCTGCTGCATCTGATAGATCATGCCCAGAATCTGTATAGTGATCAGCGGAGTCATGGCAACCATGGCGACCACGCCGAAGGCGTCAGTGACAATGTTTCCGCCCACCGAGGTACAGGCTCCCTGCGCAAACGGCAGCAGAAATGTGGCGGTCATCGGACCGGAGGCCACCCCGCCGGAGTCAAAGGCGATGGCCGTAAATATCTTCGGTACAAAGAAGGAAAGCCCCAGCGCAATCGCATATCCCGGGATGATGAACCACAGGATGGAGATTCCCGTCAGAACCCGCAGCATGGCAATTCCGATGGATACGGCCACGCCGATGGAAAGGCTGATACTCATCGCTCTGGCCGGAATGGCGCCGTCCGTGATCTCTTCCACCTGTTTGTTCAATACGTAAACAGCCGGTTCCGCCTTGACGATAAAGAATCCGATCAGCATGCCGATCAGAACAATAATCCAGTTGTAATCCAGGGAGGCGATCACCTGTCCAAGGTAATTACCAGCCGGCATAAAGCCCACATTGGCGCCTGTCAGAAACAGCACGAGGCCTATGTATGTATAGACGAGGCCGACAATGATTTTTCTTAAATTTCTCTTTGAAAGTTTGAGAACTGCGATCTGGAAAATACCGAAAAACAGGATTATGGGAAAAAGCGATACGGCAATTTCTCTAATATAGGTAGGAAGTCCGACGCGGAACAGCTCCCATAGTTCTACGGAATTGCTGATCTCCGGAAGGACCGGCGGAATGTAGGCGCTTTCATTGGGCCTGTAAATCATCCCGAGGATAAGTACTGCAAGAATCGGGCCTATGGAGCAGAGTGCCACCAGGCCAAAGCTGTCGTCCGACGCATGCCGGTCATTACGTATGGCGGAAATACCGATACCAAAAGCCATGATAAACGGAACCGTCATGGGACCCGTCGTCACGCCGCCGGAATCGAAGGCCACTGCCAAAAAGCTCTGCGGAACAAACAGTGTAAGAACAAATGCCAGAATGTAAAATACAATCAGCATGTGAGGCAGCGCAATGCTAAACAGCATACGCAGAAGTGCAATGACGAGAAAGACACCGACGCCCAGCGCGACCGACAGGATCAGAGTCCGGTTCGGTATGGACGGCACCTGTTCCGCCAGCACCTGAAGATCCGGTTCCGAAATCGTGATGATGAATCCCAGTACGAATCCCAGTACAACGATGATACTCAGTTTTTTACTCCTCGTAATGGCCGTACCCAGTCTTTCGCCCATGGGAGTCATACTGATCTCCGCCCCGAGCGTGAAGAACATGGTGCCTACGACGATCATGGCCGCGCCCATCAGAAAGCACAGTAAAATACTGGAGGAAATGGGAGCGATCGTAAAGCACAGAATCATAACGATTCCGATGATCGGGAGTACGGAATTAAGCGCTTCCGTCAGTTTCTCTCTCAATTTCAGCAGGTAATTTTTCAATAGAACAACCTCATTCCTTTCTGTAATAAATTTTGTGCTTCCAGTATAACATAAAAATGCTCTGGCTGTAACCCCTTTTGGCCAGAGCATTTTTTCTTAAGTGATCCCCTTCCCGCATGGGGTACACCAGAATCACTGCAAGCAAAAATATGACCGTACTGATTATAAAATCCTTCTTATTCGTAACCGCGGTTGCCGGAGACGGATATTCCCTGGCTGCTCCCCTTCTCTTTTCTCAAGAAGATGCTTCTGAATAATAGCCTTGCAAGCGGTCCGGCTATGATCAGCTGCAAGGGCAGCGCCATTATAAAATTTTTGCAATAGGCAGTCATGAATTGCGGCAAAAACAGATTTGTAAAACCGTGTATCTTGATCGTTGCCATAATACGGGCAAAAAAGACCTGCGCAATGACCGTGAAAATCTGAATTGCAAATATAATAAATATCGGCCGGTCACCTGGCTGTACCACTCGAAATGCAAGATATTTCGCTACATTTCCCGCTATAAAACAGGCGCAGAGGAAAATGATAACAAACTCCACCCACATCCCCGTCAGGGCATGCAGAAATGTTGAATTTGTGAATTCTCCGGTTCCAAGCACCGTATTGTAAAGCGTCATTCCATAGACCATCAGCCACGCTGTAACCAATGTAAATACTACTGTTTGAAATCTTGTCTTAGGCATTTTTCTATTCTCCCTGCACAAAAAATGACACTAAATACGGCTCAAGCCATCAGACATCGGTTTGAGCGATATTTAGTGTCATTTCTGAACCTATGCTATCTTTTTATTTTGATCATATAATGATTGAAACATTAAAGCTTTCCCGGGTATCTGTCATGATCTCCCATTTGTCCACCAAGCTGCCGCCAAGTCCGAATAAACCGCATTTTACTGTAGTTCCGCCAATATCAATGCCAAATAGATGGTTATTCATCGGAATCTCCTCACATCTCCATCAGTCATTTTTCAACGCCGCGTCAAACGCGACCTCCGATGGCTGGAAATTCATCTGATCGATATACCGGTATGCTAAAGCAGCGCCGAACTCCCTTTCCATACCGGAATCTTCCCATTCTACCGAAATCGGGCCCTCATATCCCGCCTGATTCAGTTCCCGGATGATTCCGTCGAAGTCCACGTCGCCCTGACCCACCGACACGAAATTCCAGCCGCGTCTGGTATCACCGAACTCTATGTGGGAACCGAGAATCCCCGCCTTTTCATTGCGGTTAATCTTGACGTCTTTTGCATGCACGTGATAGATCCGGTCTGCAAAATCTCTTACAAAAGTCAGTTCATTCACTCCCTGCCACACGAGATGGCTCGGATCAAAGTTGATACCGAGGGTTGGCCTGTAATTAAACTTCTTAAGCAGCGCCTCCGTGGAATAGTAATCGTATGCGATCTCCGTCGGATGTACCTCCAGCGCAAATTGAATGCCGTATTCATCGAACACATCAAAGATCGGTGTCCACAGATCATAGATCAGCTGATAGCCGTCATCGATCATCTCCCGGGTCGTCTGCGGATAAGAATACCACCAGGCCCATATAGGGGATCCCGTAAACCCGGTTATCACTTTTACCCCCATCATCGAGGCCGCCTTCACGGTGCGTTTCATCTCCGCTATAGCCCACGCTCTGATTTTTTCCGGCTGTCCTGAAATTTCCGATGGCGCAAAATGATCCAGGCGGGGATCCCACACATCCCCCACACACTGTCCTGTAAGATGGGCTGATATCGCGTAGCACTTTAACCCGTATTTTTCCAGCGTTTCCTTTACCCAAGGAACGTAACCCGGCTCCTCCAACGCCTTTCCCACATCAAAATGTGCATGGGCTGCGAGTTCGATTCCTTCATACCCGATTCTCCGGCACATCTGGCAGAGTTCCTCCAGACTCATGTCTCCGAACTGCCCGGATGCTAATGTAACTGGTCTCTTTTTCATATTTCTCCTCCTATGCAATCATCACAGTCCGGGTCTTATTACCTTCCAGCGGAACCGGAATATAAGCGGTGCGTACAATCACGGTGAGCGCTACCTCATGAGTGCCTCTGGAGAGTCCGCCAGCACGCATCACGCGGACAGTCATCGGTTCTCCATACTCCCATTTATGTTCCACCACCGTCTTCATCTCATCCAGTGTGAACCAGTACTCGCCTCCGTCCACGCTGCAGCGGATATCCTCCCGGGCCGCCGCCGCGCCGTCGACCGCAACTTGAATATCATTTACCATAGAAAGAGGAATGCCTCTGTAATAGGTAATGTGGGTCTGCAGCTCATAACCTATGGTATTTCCCGCCTCTTCAAAGTTTTTGCAGGTTCCTTCCGTAAATACATTGTTATCAAACATTTCCCGTTCCTCCTATCCCTGAATTTCTTTCAGACAATCCCTGATATATTTCTGATGTGCAATGACCTGTTCCTTCTCCGCCATCGGCTGCCCCGGAATCGTCCAGCGGTTGCCCTCATACTCCGTCGCCACATAGCCGTCATAGTCATGATCATGAAGGTACTTAAGGATCTCCTGATAATCCACTGAATATTCACCGTTTTCTGTCATTTCGAACAGCTTGAAATGAATATGGAAAATGTATGGCATCAGGTCATCCAGCACCGAAAGCGGTTCATTCTCATAGCCATCCGCAAAATGTGCATACATATGATCTGCTCCGGATTTTAAGACAGCTGCAAGCGCCGGAATAAACGCCCCGTCTTCGCCATAGATCGACCTGCCGTCCCCGCCCTGTTCGTACAGCTTCTGAACCACGGCGATCGGCTCCTCCCCGGTTCCAAGCGCTCTGCAGTAGTTCTCCATCACTCTGGGTTCTCTCTTACAGAAGATTCCGGTATCGATCACCAGACCGATATACGGAGAATGCAGGCGCTTCATCTCGGCAATATAGTCTTTGGTCTTCTGCTTGTCAAAGCTGAGCCCCGCGTGGATTTCCAGCGCCATCTTCATATCATATTTCTCACAGTACGGAAGCAGCGGTTCCAGCACAAAAGCCGGCGTCATGGATACCAGACGGATCATGTTCATGCCAAGCCGGTGTGCCAGCTTTATTTCTTCAATCAAAAGACTGACACACTCTTTTTTGGTCAGTGTCCGGTTATCATAGAGGTTTGTGTTTAAAAACACATCCGCAATCACCGGTTTTATCCCGTAGCCCCTGCAAAGTCTGTCCCATTCTGCAAGCGTCTCCTCAGATGGATGCGGTGTGCCGTGCATCATCTGGTCCGGCAAAATCTCCACCCCATCCACGGAATTTTCCTGCATGAAACGGAAGATATCTTCCAGACTCATGTTCTTTGTCATGTATTCATTCTGTAAGCTGTACAAGCTGACACACGTCTTGATTCTGCTCATGATTAATTGCTCCTTCTCTTTCCTATTTTTCAAATGCAACTGCATTCCCTGTCTTTGCGGACTCCCAAATGGCTTTCATAACCGCAAGCACTCTGCGCACCTCCGGAATCTTTACGAGAAACTCTTCCTGGCCATGATAGGCTCTGACATAGTTTTCAAAATAATTTCTGTGACTGGTATTGACCGTCGGAAGCGGTTCCGTAACAATCAGCCCTTCTCTTGGATTTCCAAAGGATCTGGTGGGTCCGGCAGCGGTCATCGTCCGGTTCCCGGATACGTTGTGAAGCAGCTCCTCCGTGCGCACGATCCTGCCTTCCGGATGAAATCCGTCCACATACGCCGTTCCCTCATTTCCGCCCATAAACCAATGGCGCTCGAACCAGTTGGATGGCGCATCCTTTAAATAGTAGGTTCCAAGCTCAATGTTTGCCGTTACGCCGTTGTCGAACTTCAGCATGATATTAAAATAATCGTCAACCTCAAAATTGATAACATTTCTGACATCTGCAAACACCGAATTGATTTTTGCCTCCGGCATCATCCACATGACCTGGTCAATCAGGTGCACGCCCCAGTCAAACAGCATCCCGCCGCCCTCTGATACGTATACATGCCAGTCATGCATATTTCCGTTAAATCCGTAAAGCTGGTTCTTAATCGTATAGACGTCCCCCAGGCTCTTCCGGTCGTAGATCTCCTTTATAGTGCGGTAGTCCGGGTCATATCTTCGCTGCTGGTGCACGGTGAATTTCACACCGCATTCATCCACGATTTTTACCATCTCATCAAGCTCTTTCACGCTCATGGCCACCGGCTTTTCGCAGATAATATCCTTACCCGCCCTGGCAGCCAGTTCTACCAGCTTTCTATGCTGGTTGTTATTGACCGCAATGATTACTACCTGGATATCAGGGTTGGCCAGCAGTTCTTCCGGCGTGCCGTACCGGAGGATTCCCACCTTTACATCTTCCAGCTGGTCTGCGGCCGTGTCACAGACGGCCGTCACTCTGATTCCTTCAAAATCGGACAGCATCGCCTCATGCTCATGCCCCATGAATCCATGTCCAATAATTCCAAGATTAATGATATCGCTCATCTTCTGACTCCCTCTCTCAAACCTAATATTTTCTTTTCCATTGCAATGTGTCTCGCCATCTGCGTAAAGGTATCTCCGGATACCGGATCGTGATCCTCGTACTCTGTCATAATGTATCCGTCAAAATCCGAAGCCGCAATCACAGGAAGAATATCCTCATAGGGTATGCTGTGTTCATGCAGGTCCTCGTATATATAGTGGAATTTCCCATGCATTTCCACACAGTAGGGCATGATCTTTTTTAATCCCTGAGTATCCGGCTTGCTGTAAAAAGTAACAAAACCGTACATACCGCTGAAGGCCCCCATTTCCGCACCATTCGCACCGGCGGCAGCCATTTTTTTCTGCGCCTCCTCCATGGGTACCTCATCAAACCGCAGCTTCGCCGCCAAATCAAGCATGGAAAGCCTTGCCCCGTTTCGAAGAGCCGCATCCCAATTCGGCTTATTCGGCTTTACAGCAAAGCAGCCGAAGTCCGGAATAAATCCTATATAGCTGCTCTTTGACTCCTGGATAACCCGCAGATACTCCTGCATATAAGGCGAGGTCGGATACTCCGGATTATGAATTTCAATGCCCACCTTAACGTTATACAGCTCTGCATAGGGCGCCAGGCGCTTCAGCACATTGGGCCCGCAGAGATACTGCTCCCGCATCACCGTGGCTCCCAGCTTGTTGGCCGACTTTAAATCTACAATTGCCCTTGCGAGCATCTCATCCTCTGTAAGATTCCGGTCGTGCCTTAAGCCTCTGTCCATGTTGGCGGCATAGCTTACGATCTCCATCCCGTAATACCTGTTCATCGCTGTAAGCTCTCCCAAAAAACGGTCGCTCACATAGGGATAATCGGGACACATCTGCGTCGCTACGATCTCATATCCCGTATATCCCATCTCCGCGGCAGTCCGGATTATGCCCTCAAGGTCCAGCACTCCTTTCGCGTATTCCGGAGTAAAGCAATAAAGGGTAAGTCCCAGTTTTATATCAGCCATTGATGTTTTCCCCCTCTCTGATCTCCAGCACTTTTTCGCCGCAGGAGTTTAACGGCATATAGGCGTGGTCATGGTCCGCCCCCGGGAGCGGAAGATACGGCACGCGAAGCATTAGTTTTACCTCCACCTTGTGGGGGCCTGCTGAAAGGCCGCCCGGAAGAATCACTTTGATATGGGCAGGCTCCAGGATATTCCAGAATTCGGTATATGCCTCCCCGAGCTCCAAAGAGTTCAGTTCTTTCCCAATGATGCAGAAGTACACGTCCTCCTGCCTGTATGCCGCTCCATCCACCTTAACCCCGAATTCATCGATATCGGAGAGGAAATGTCCTCTGTAATAGCTCAGTCTGATATCAAAGGAAAAACCACTTTTTTTCCCGTTCACTCTATCGTTTTTTAACGAATTGCCGCAGACCACGTCTACGAAATTCACTCTCATTGCAAATGCCATACGTTCCCTCACTTTTCTGAATCTGTATTATGCTGTCTCTCCATCCACTTTCTGTATCTTTGCCTTGGCCGTAATCGTCAAGTAAACCGCCGCAAGAAGCACGATCCCGCGGATCAGCTGGGTAATGGCTCCCGAAGACCCGGTAAGCACAAGGCCATTCTCCAAAAGGGCGATGGTAAAAGCACCGATAATGATCTTATAAAGTCTTGTGCCGTCGCCTCCCTCTACCGGAACACCGCCGATAAACATGGCCATCATGACGCGCATCTCAAAGCCCAGCCCCAGGGTGGTGGAACAGCCGCCTACGCGCGCCAGCACAAACATGGCCGCGATTCCCGTAAACAGACCGGAGAGACCAAAGGCGGCGATCTTGATGAAGGTCACGTTGATGCCGGAAAATCTGACGGCATTTTCATTCTCACCGATTGCCCTGCAGTAGGCTCCGAATGGAGTTTTATTAAATACATAGCTCACAATGGCCACCAGAATAATCACCACCGGCAGCTTGATGGTATTGCTGTCCAGGGATTTCACAAAATCCGGTACCGTGAGACCGGAGGTGCTGCCTCCCATGGCCACCGTTCCCAGCGCCCGGAGGGCAATCAGCATGGCCAGGGAGGCCATAAAGGACGGTACCTTAAATCTTGCATTGACCACTCCAAGGAACAGACCGGAGCAGAGTCCCGCTGCGACAACTGCTGCGATGGCCGGTACAAAGCCGTAATTGATTGCAACAACTGTGCCCACCGCGCCTGCAAAGCCTACCAGAGACCCCTGCGTGATATCGGTAGCTCCCAGCGCTGCAACGAACAGCATTCCCAGAGCCGCGATGATTGTATTAAGGGTCTGTTTTACGATGACCAGCATGTTGCTCCCGTCAAAGATCGCACCTCCTGTGGTAATCATAAAAATCAGGAGCAGAAATACGAAAATAAGGATCGGAAGCGCTGATTCTACTTTTTCTAATTTTATCTTCTTCATCATAGCATCACCTCGATGATCTTACTTTCGCTGAACTCCGGGCGTTCCAGCATGCCCGCCGTTCTTCCGTTGTTCATCACAAGAATCCGGTCCGCCATGCCGATGGCCTCCGACAGCTCATCCGTGATTAAAAGTACCGCTGTGCCCTGCGCCTTTTTTTCCCGGATCAGATGGTAAATATACGCCTTGACTCCGATATCCACGCCTCTGGTGGGACAGTCGAGGATCACGTAATTCAAGTCCTTGGAAAGCCAGCGTCCCAGATTGATTTTCTGCTTATTTCCACCGGACAGACGTCCGATCGGCTGTCTCGGGCTCTTTGCCTTCACGTCAAACTCTCTGTATATCCTGTCGGTAAGCGTCACAATATCCGTCCGTTTCGTAAAGCCAAATGCGCCCGCAAGCTGCTTCGCACTGGGCAGATAGAGGTTATTCCGAATACTCGCCCTCATCATCAGGCCCTCTTCATCACGGTTCTTTGAAAGATAAGCGCCGCGGCAGTTCAGCATATCCGTCGGCCTCTTCAGACTCCTGCCTGTCTTTTCATCTATGACCTTTCCGCTTCTTTTGCTTTCTGTGATTCCAAATACCGCGCTTCCAAGAGGATGGATGCCGGCATCCGACAATCCGCAGACGCCCAGGATCTCCCCCTCGTGCAGTTCAAAGCTGACATTTTTTATCTGTCCGTTTGCAAGGCTTAAGTCTTTTACGCTCAAAACCACGTTTTCTTTAAAGTTGGCTTCCTGGTCGGTCCGGAAGTAATCGTTCCTTATCTCACGGCCTACCAGCATCTGTTTTAAGCTTTCCTCCGTAATGTTCTTCCGCTCCACCGTATCTACCACCACGCCGTCTCTCAGCACCGTGACCGTATCACTGATCAGAAGTGTTTCGTCCAGGTCATGGGAGATGATGATCATGGCGCGGTTTTCTTTTTTAAAGCGGTCTTTCAGCCTGTAAATGACCTGTCTCGTATCCTGAGAGAGGGACTGGGTAATCTCATCGAGGATCAGAAGATCCGGATCGGTATCAAGAGCTCTGGCCAGCTCCACCATCTTTCTCTGCTCCATCGTCAGATGTGCGCAGGGAATATGGAGCGGAACTTCCACCAGATTCCATTTTTTGAATATCTCCAACGCGGCCTTTTCCATCGCCTTCGCATGGACGATTCCGGCTTTTCGGAAGCGTTCCGTTTTGCCCAGGTAGATATTCATCGCGCCTGTCAAAGGGGTGATGACGCCAAGTTCCTGCACTACCATGGCCACCTTCGCCTTATTCGCCGCGAGGGGACTGTCCGGCCTGTAGCTCTCTCCCCGCAGAAACATCGCTCCCTCATCAAAGGGCTGCATGCCGCTGATGATACTCGTCAGGGTCGATTTGCCCGATCCGTTCTCGCCGGACAGCGAACGGATCTCTCCACGCCGCACCGTCATACAGATATCGTTGTTCGCATGCGTAATGCCAAAGCTTTTATGTAAGTGTTCGATTCTCAATATTTCTTCTGCCATTACTTCACCACCCCCTTATCATTCAGATGCGACAGGATGCCGCACAGGATCACGACAATTCCCAGCGCGATGTTCTGGTACGTACCGGACGGAACCCCAAACAAGGTCAGGATATTAAACAGGGCCACCACCGAGATACCGGAGATCAAAATCCCCACCGGCTTCGTAACGATGTTCTGGATAGAATCCGCTAACAGCGTCGCCGCCAGGGATTTAAAGATGATATTCAGACTGTTTAAACCGGAGCTGCAGTCCAGTTTGCCTGCAAAGCTGATATGGTTCACCGCAGCAAGCCCCACAAATATGCCGCCCACAACCGTAGCTCCTATCAGCGTCTTTTTCGCCTTGATTCCCATCACCTGCGCAACCTGTGAATTTCCTCCCATGGCCTGCAGATTGATCCCCAGTGTGGTCCTGTTAAAAATAATATAGGCGGCCACAAAGGCGATAATCAGCAGGATCAGCATTCCCGGCATCTGTCCCAACGCCCGGATCGCTCTTACGCCTGGAAGTTTTTCTGATCTCGATGCAGCCACGGTAGACCACTGCGCCAGAATCGCTTCCAGAATCAGCGCACTGCCCAGACCGGATATCCACGCGGGAATGTGCAGAGATATGGAACACTGTACACACAGCTGCTCTGCCAATACTGCGCATAAGACTGCTCCGATCACCAGGCCCGGATATCCCAGTCCTAACTGCTCTCCCAGCAAAGCACCCACGTTGGCGCTCAGCAGGATGTTCGCTCCCACCGAGAGGTCAATCAGACCGCCGGAGAAGATAAACATCAATCCATAGGAAGCCAGGACGGGAAACACGGCATGAGACAGAATCGTCAGAAGATTGTTCACAGACAGCAATTTTCCGCCGACAATCACATTGCACAGGATCATAAGAATCAGGAGACCTCCCAGCAGGCACAGTTGAGAATTTGTTCTTTTTGTCATGTCAATTTCCTCCATTTTTACGGGAAGGCAGCCACTTCTTTTAACGGCTGCCCTCTTTTCTGTCTCACCCGCAATTTTTACTGCACATCATAACCTGCTGCTTTCATCTCATCTGCCGGGATGATTCCCGCTTCGTACTTTGCCATCAATCTGCTGTCAAGACTGTAGTCGTTTATGATGGACAGCATCTCATCGCAGGAGATCCCCACCATGGCCTGAATCTCTTCCTCGGTGTACACGGACTGATCCATAAAGTACTTCTCGTACAAATCATACGTCTCTGCACTTACTTCGAACGGTTCGATTGTGTCGACCCAAATCGCATTGCCATTCGCATCTGTCAGTTTATTGCCAGCACATGCATTTTGAAGGACGATAGCGGAGAAACAGCCTGCAATCCAGTAATCACCGTTGATCATCTCCAGAGGAACCGTCTCATCCATAAGCAGTCCCAGCGCCTCTTTGTCAAGGCCGGAGGTGATGACCTTCGTCTTGTAATTTGGATATCCTTCCAATGCGGTACAGGCCGAAATTGCGTAATCCGATCCCACTCCATAAATCACATCCGGTTCTTCATTTGCGATCAGTGCGTCCTGCATGTTTGGAAGACTGTCTGCTGTTGTGTCGGAATGGACCTCTGCCAGAATCGTGCCGCCCTCTGCTATAAACTTTTCTTTAAAGGCATCCAGTCTGGGCTGGTCAGAAGCATCCCCCTCTGCGGAAGAGGTTGCGATACAGGTTTTATAGCCCTGATCGATCGCGTACTGTGCCAGCATTTCGCCATATACGCTGTTTGCCGGTGCCACGGCTCCTGCGAAATGTTCATATGATAACAGCTTCTCCTTGATCGCAGGATCACTTGGCACTTTGTCATTCAGCACAAAATAGACGCCGGCCTCTTCACACATATCTGCAACCACCGTATAGAGCGGTTCTGCGGGAAGCCAGATAATGATTCCATCGCATCCGGAGGCGATCATATTCTCGACATCTGTGATTATGTTCTCAACGCTGAACTGGTCATCCGCCGACGTGCTCTCATCTTTGCAGGCGTCTAAAACGATCTGCGACTGATTGGCCAGTGCAGCCAGCGAATATCCGCCGGTTCCAAAATAGTTATAACCAATTTTAATACCGCTTGCCCCTGCTCCATCGGTCTGTTCCGCTGCCGCCTGCTCTGTGGACGCCTCCTCCTGGTTTCCGGAGTTTTCTTTGTCCCCCTGTGCCCTGGCGCCTGTTGTGCTGCCGCCGCATGCGGCCAGCGAAAACGAAATGCAGCCGATCAATCCCACTGCCATAGCTTTTTTTAAAATTTTCCCCATAATTTTATCTTCTCCTAATCAAAATAAATGGTTTTTCCAGTTGCCGCGCTCTTATAGATATTGTCAAGAACCTTCGTAACTACAAACGCCTGCTCCGGTCTTACCAGCGGCTCTTTATCTTCCACAATTGCCTCTAACCACTGTTTCGCCTCCAGAAATTCCGGATCGGTTTTCTCCCCCTCAAAAAACGCGATAGTTCCCCCCTCTGAGAACCGTGTCTCTGTCAGCTTTCCATGGGTTGTCTGATTGAATTCCAGGTCGTATCCGCCTTCCATGCTCATACTTCCCAGCTGCTGCGCTCCGGCCTTCGTACCGCAGAGCGTACACGCGGCTTCCCGGCTCTTCGACATATTGATCGCCCAGGCAGACTCCAGGAAAATCGCCGCTCCATCCTTCAGCTTGATATATCCGAATGCCGAATCCTCCACTTCAAAGGTCTTCGGGTCCCAGAGTCCGAACTGGTTGTCCTGCACGGCCAGCTCGGAATGACCAAGCTTCTCAAACACGGAGCCTGTTACCGACTCGATGTCGTAATTATCCATACACCATAAGGTAATATCCAGCGCATGTGTTCCGATGTCGATCAAAGGTCCGCCTCCCTGAAGCGCCTTGTTCGGGAACACGCCCCAGGTCGGGACGGCTCTTCTGCGAATCGCATGTGCCTTTGCAAAATAGATCTCGCCCAGATCCCCTGCCTCGCATGCGGCATGCAGCACCTGGCTGTCCTTGCGGAACCGGTTCTGATAGCCGATGGTAAACTTCTTTCCGCTCTTTTTCCATGCATCCATCATGGCCTCTGCCGCTTCGGTGGTGTGCGCCATGGGCTTCTCACACATAACGTTCTTTCCGGCCTCAAAGGCCGCTACCGTGATCGGACTGTGAGCGACGTTCGGAGTCAGCACGTGAACCGTGTCGATGCTCTCATCGGCTAACAACTCTTTGTAATCTGTATACACCTTTGCCCCCGGTGCCCCATACTTCTCGCAGGCCTCTTTTGCCCTCTCCTCAACGATATCGCAAAAAGCAACCATCTCACACAACTCCGGATATGACGAGAGTGCCGGAAAATGCTTTTGTTTCGCAATTCCACCACACCCAATTATACCGATTCTCACTTTCTTCATTTCTCTTCCTTCCTTTCGCTTTTTTCAGCACCTCAACTGATATATTCATGATAATTCAAATTCCTCTTTTTCAATATTTTCATTTCGCCTGTTTTTCCTATTCATTTTTGCACTCCCTTTTTTATCTCTCTCCGACAAACAAAAAATGACAAAATCGATACATATCGATTTTGTCATTTTATTTTTATGCTGACTATTCCGGACGCAATATGATGCATCGCATCTCAAGCGGTTCCATTTCCATGCTGATCACAAGGCTTTGACCTTCCGTTTTCATCTTGTCCATCGTCATATGGGGCGTTGCCCTCTGTTTTAAGTAATGAATATCATCCTTTGACGGATCCTCGATATAAGCCAGCTTCTGCCACTCATCCATGATACTTCCCTGCTTCCGGCTGACAATATACTGCCGCATGAGATAGCTTCCCTCATGCGCTAAATGAGTCAGCTGTATCGTCAGGGTCTTCGGCTGCTGATGTTCCAGATAGATATAATGGTCCTGCAGCGTGGTTTCATTCTCTTCCTTCATATAATACAGATGGTTTCTCCTGATAAAATGAAAAGCCACAATGGTGATCTCACCTCTTTCATCTCTGGTCACAATATAGTCTTCTGTCTTTTTTACCAGAAGAGGCTTTAATTCCTTTAGCATGCGCATGGCGATAAATGCCGGCTTTTCTATATGATCACTGGTCAATAGCCCCATGGCCCCTTTTAAGAGGTTCTGATTATCATAGTAATCGGTGGTGCTGTCCGACAGCTGGCTGTAGCACAGCGTATCCACCAGCCCCAAAAGATCTAAATTGCATTTTAAGATATAGCATCCCTTCCAGAGGCTGTCATTGAAATAATTTCTGGAAGAAACCGTCATGTTCCATTCGCTGATCACGACCGGTCTGTTATTCAGTCCATACATGTTCAGGATACCGTGCAGTTCCTGCACGCTGTGCAGCAATTCACTCTCATCTGTTTTCCGTTTGGAAAAGCGCTCCTTACTGATCTGTCCCTGTGCATATGGAAAATGGGTAAATGTCAAATGCTCCGGATAGATTCCGCCGTCCACGAACTTGCGAAGCTCCTCTTCTGTGTGGGTACGGTACCACCCCAGATAGTTGCCCGCTCCCGACACAACCGACTGCGGTGAATATTGTTTGACAAGGTTTCTCACGTCGCGGAACAGGACCGTATACGGCTGCTTATCCGCATATACCTCCACGCGCTTGTCATCCCACAGCTCGAAGATCCATTGTGAAACCGCCTCCTCCCCAAATTTGCGGACCACATGCTCCATCATGTCCGCAAAGCACCGGAGGAATTCCTGATAGTCCTGAAACAACGTCACATTTTCCGATTCCCGCAGAAAATCATTGACCGAATTAAGAATCCTGCGCGGTTTTTCACCAATCTCGATGACCGGCAGAATATCGTTCTCCACCAGCACGCCAAGCGCCTCATCCAGCAGCTTGAACCTGGCGCTCCCCATCTCCCGGTTCTGAACTATGTACATCTCCTTTTCAAATATGTTCCACACCCGCAGATACCTGATTCCAAGCACTTTTTTGCTATAGATCACCGCCTCTCGGCTGCCTGTTTTCAACAGTTCCACCAGCGGACCAAAATTGATGGTCCGATTCCAGATCCGATGATAAGGCCCGCAGACCGAGGAATCCACCGACTCAACTGCTTTTGCCTTCTCCGCCGGCAGCAAACCGGAAGCCGCGGAATATCCAAAATGGCTCTGCAGCTGCGTACGGATCCGCTCCCTCTGATTCGCCTTTATTTCCTCTGTCCTGTCTTCCTGCTTCCTGTGGGCCTCCCGATATTTTGTGGGCGTGCAGTTATACATGCCCCGAAAACGGCGGTTAAATATCGCCAGATTCGGAAACCCGCTTTCCAATGCTATGTCCGTAATCGCCTTATCCGTATTTAAAAGCAGCTCCGCTGCGTGATACAGCCTCGTCTCGTACAGATAGTCGATAAAGTTTCTTCCCATTTTCTGTTTAAAATACCTGGATACATAACTGCCGGAGAGATGAAAAAGCTCTGCAAGCTCCTCCAGGCTGACAGGCTGATCGTAATTGCTCTCAATATAGTCAATCAGATCATTCAGACGGCTCTGAGAATCCTTATCGCTGCCGCCCACAAGATGATTGCTCTCCGAGATGATGAAATAGCTTACGAGCTGATGAAGAAGCCGGTAAAAACAGCTGTACCGCAGCAGATACTGTTCCGGCGGATTGTTTGCATAATCAATCAACAGCTGCTGCAGGATCACCCTCAGCTTCTCATAGGCCTCCCCCTCTCCCTCCTCTGTAGAATTACACCAGAACAGGAGATTTTTCTTTCCGGTATAGGTCACAAGAAAGGCCTTGGAGATTTTCAGGACACAAAGCAAAAGATCCTCGGAGCTTCCAAGCCGCTTCTTCAAACTGAATGACCGGTTGCTGTTGATCAAAATAATCGATTCCCGCTTCAGCCGGACCGTCTTGCTCTCAAAACTGATGCCGGTATCCCCCTCCACCACATAGAGCAGCAGCGGATCCCGGCTCATCTCGTGATCAAATATGGGATTTTTCAGAACCTCCATCTGAATGAGGTCAAATTCCTTCTCCTGTTTCATTGTGTTCCTCCCCTTTTTAACCGTTCACTCCTATCATAACACAATATTTGCGGGAGAAGTACCCGGGATTTCCGGAAATATAACATAAAAAGCAGCATCAAAAATTAAATTTTGACACTGCTTTTAGCTAACACTGTTTTTACGCTTCCTCCGATCCCCACGCAAACTGGAATTTATCTATTAACTCTCTTAACTTTCCCCTATTTTCAAGGCTTCCCGCCATTGAAAATTCTATATATGTATCCTTTTCCCTTGTTTTTGCCCTTATGGGATAATTACAAGGGAAAATTCATTATTCAGTTGTTTAATCGTTGCCTGCCACTTTATCAAGAAGTCTTGCGGAAGTCCGCTTTGCTTCCCTTGTAGCATGGGCATAGACATTCATGGTGGTACTCACGTCTGAGTGTCCTAACAGTTCCTGCACATCCTTAGGCTGAGCCCCGTTGGATAAGAGGTTTGTCGTGTAGGTATGCCTCAGTGTGTGGAAATGGAAACCTTCAAGCTCCGGTACTTTTCTTCCTGCTGTCCGGCAGGCTGTTTCTATGGTTGCCGGAAGTTCCAGACAACCATCCTCCCTTAAGCATACAAAGAAGATTTCGGTGTAATCTTCCGGCACATTCTCTGTCATTCCCAAATGATAATACTCGTAATGCACCCGATTCTTTTCCATTACTTCTCTGTAAAAATTCCGCTGGTAGAGTTCCCCATACTGAAAACGGTTTTTGTGCTGTTCCTTTTTTGCATTCCTCAAAATATCTGCGAGGGTATCGCCAAAGTCAACAACCCTGATCTTTTTCCACTTTGTCGGACCGATTTCGTGCTTATGGGTAGCACCATTGTAGCGGATGCTCCTGCGTACAGTGAGATACTGTTCTTCAAGGTTGATATCCTGCCATGTCAGACCTGCTACCTCTCCAAGTCTGAGACCTGTAAAGTATGCTATCTGAACCGGAAGAATCGCATCCCCACTTCGTTTTCCAAGCTGTTCAATCAGTTTCCGGTACATTTCAAAGGAAAGCGGTTTAACCTTGTCTCTGTCTGTGGCTGTTTCATCCGCAAACAAATCTGTTTCTTCCTTTTTATGCCTCATCACCACATACTGCATTGGATTGAAGGTAATAAACTGTTTCGGAAATACCGCAAACCGGAATGACTGTTGCAATACTGCTGAAAATGACCTTACATAATCAATGGAATATCCTTTTGATATAAAATCTCCCACAGTGCCTCCAAATGAGAGCAAATCCATAAACTCCTGCAGGTGTACCGAAGTCACCGTTTTCAGTTTCCTTTTGCTGATAGGGTGTTGTTTGATTCTCCCAATTGTCTGAAGATAATTGCCAACCGTTCCATTACTCAATGTGCCTGTCTTTAATTCTTCCTCAGCCCACAGGTCAAGCAACTCTCCGAGTGTGATGTTTTCAGCCTTTGCAACAAACCGCTTGGCTTCATAATCCTCCATTGCCTGCCTCAACAGCTTTTCCGTCTCGCTTTTGTTTTCCGTACCTGCAAATTCCTTCTGCACCAGATTACCGCTTGCATCTTCCACATAGAAGCGGTAGTACCATTTCTTGCCTTTCTTTCTTACAGAACCTTTTGCCATAATCGTTACTCCTTTCGATATCGACAATCGGAACTGATGAAATGCTTTCTGCGTGTAAGTATATCATAACTCCGGTTGTCTAATCTATACCGGTTCGAAGTCTTTCTCTGAAAGAAGATTTGCAAGCCTTACGGCTGCCGTTTCGGGATTCTTGGAATAGAGCCTTACAATGTCGCCCATGTCGTTCAGTGCGTTTACCGTATGGGTGATTTCCCTAAGGAACATAATCTCATTATATTCCTGATTGGATTCAAACCCCATTACTTTTGCAATTGTGGCATCTTCCGTATTCCCTTTAAAATTCTTACAGGCATATTGAAAGGAATCAACGAATAATTCGTATTCCTTCAACATCAGCAGCAGTAAATCTTTGGAAAAATCCGCTTCGTCTGCCTTCATATCATAAGGCAG
Organism: Hungatella sp. L36; assembly: GCF_014288035.1. Classification (NCBI taxonomy): domain Bacteria; kingdom Bacillati; phylum Bacillota; class Clostridia; order Lachnospirales; family Lachnospiraceae; genus Hungatella; species Hungatella sp. L36. The sequence goes on from NZ_JACOPC010000018.1 coordinate 98,399, forward strand.
TTTGGAGAGAATGGAAGTCATGGTATCACGAATCTGTAATTCCCTTTTATCCGTAACATCACTTGTCATTTCTTCCGTCTCGCCCTTCAGCCACTCCACTGATACATGAAGTGCTTCCGACAGACCATCCAGAACAAGCTTCTTGGTGTTGTCAATCGTTCCTGCCTCATACCGCTGTATGGTGGAAGCGGTAACTCCCATCTTTTCTGCTATATAAGGCTGGTTGACACCTAATTCCAGTCTGCGTTGTTTTGCCCTGCTACCGATTAACTTGCGTAATTCTTTATCTTTCATTCTGATACGCCTCCTTTTTCGGTATGGCTAAAGTATAACACAGTAAAAGTAGCATTGCAATATGCAAGTTAATAATTACTTTTAAAATTCCGTAATGCTTGACAAGAAGATATAAAAGTTATATAGTAGGCATAGTTACAAAATTGCATTATGCAATTCAAGAGGAGGTGTTTTAATGACAGAAGTGAAGATTGCACTGTCCATTGAGGAAGCTGCCGACTATACGGGTATCGGCAGAAATACCCTGCGGAAACTGGTAGAATGGAAAAAGCTTCCGGTATTGAAGGTAGGACGGAAAGTCCTTATCAAAACGGATATGCTTGAAAAGTTCATGACCGCCAATGAAGGCAGGGACTTAAGGGACAAAGGAAATGTCAGAGCTGTCACAAGAAATGTGACAAATTAAATAGGGACAGTCCTAAGACCATCCCTAAGGTATGTATCTGACCGAAGCCATGATATACCTACACGCAAATAGATTATACCATGTGCTTCCTCTAAGATACAACCGGAAATTTAAGAAGTGGGGAAGAAACTTTTTTATACAAGCCCTCGGCGTTTGAGAGCGAAATACACCCCTCGCACAAATCTTACGATTTGTACTCTGTGTATTTCGCCCTGCTGGGAGCTTTTCGCCGACAGGCGGATATGTTCGTAGACAGGCTACCTATGTAGCCTACTCACTTTCACATTAGAAAGTTTCCCATCCTCATTTCTTGCAGCTTCGTACTTGGCAGATACGGAAAGGAGGAAGCACATGCCAAGAAATTCATTTATTCAGATGACGAAGCTCCACAATGTCCGGGGAAGAATTTATTATATTTCAAGCCCAAAGAAGCAGGAAAATCTGTATGCGGTATATGAAACCACAGACCGTAATTTTTGGACTGACCTTGCAAAATATAATCAGGCAGAATTTAAAAAAAACGGTACGGAGGGGAAATGTATTGAGGCAAGGGAATTGATCATAGCCCTGCCGGAATCTTTTACGGAGTATCCTCCAGACAGACTGTTGCAGATATTTACAGACCATTTCAGACAGACTTACGGAACGGACTGTATCGCAGCCCTGCATCACAATAAGCGGAAAACCAACTATCACATCCATCTCATTTTTTCGGAGCGTACACTCTTGGAACAGCCCATAGAAAAGGTTGCCACCCGCAATATGTTCTATGACGAAAAGGGAAATCATGTACGCACCAAGAAAGAGATACTTGATGAAGAAGGAAATATCCGTAAAAGGTGTAAGGTGATTCACAAAGGTGAGGTATACGAAAGACAGATTTTCTCCATTAAGGATAAACACTTCAAGGCTGAAAATTTCCTTGATACCGTCAAGCAGGATTATACCAATCTTATCAATCAGTATGTGTGGGATAAAAGCCAGCGGTTAGAAGTTTTTGAGCGTGGCGGTATGTATCTTGCCACCAAAAAGATTGGTAAGAACAATCCGAAAGCCACCGAGATTGAGGCAGACAACAGTAAACGCACCTTGTGGAATCAGACTGTTGACAGAGCGATTGTAACGGGTGTTTCCAAGTCAGAAATCATGCAGATAAAAAAGGAACGGATAACGGACAAGATTGTGGAATCCGTATGGCTTTACGGAAACAGACCGAATCTGTTATCTTCCATTATCGGTACTGCCATTGCAGTATTAGAACTGTTAATCTCCAAAGTATTTCTCAAAACTCTGGAGCTTGCAGATAAAGTAATTTCCAAAGAGCTTGAAGCAAGACCGGAGAACACAGATTTCAAAGAGCAGAAAGCTGTACCAGAAGAAAGCAGAAAGCAGACAGATACACCAAAGCCTGCCATACCGCCAAGACCACAGCCATCACCGGAAGCAGTTTCTTACAAGCACTTATGCGAAATTTATCAAAAGCTGCAAGAACAGAATAAAGCAATTTTTGCACTCGAGAAACAGCGAAGTGACCTTGAAATTGAACTGTCCGACAGCAAAGGTATCTTCAAAGCAAAAAGGCGTTCCGAACTTTCAACAGAGATAGCCGGATTGGAGGAACGTATTTCCCGAATGAAAGCCCGATTATCCCATATCGTAAAGGAATACGGGTATCAGAATGCGGAAGCCTTCTACAAAGCATTTCATAAGTCAGAGACAGCTTATGGGGATTATCAGGACAGCCTTAAGAATTGGAAACAACGGTATGGAGAAAAGCCACAGTCTCTACACGATAGGCTTATATCTAAGAAACAGGACATAAAGGAGCGAGAGTTAACAAGACCATATTCTCCACCAAACCGTGGAAGGAGTAGATAACAAAGGGAGTGTATTCAAAAATTCAACATAGCTGAATTTTTGGATACACTCCCGGGAATAAATAAGACTTTTTTAACAACATTTATAGGTAGTGTTGTTCTCCATTTATAATATAATTCTGCGAGACGAAATGCCCCTTTCGCCGCCATCAGTTCGTCCTCATCCAAAAGATGAACCTTCTTTTCCTGCATAATATCTGTTAATATATCATAAACAGCCTGTGCAATTATCCGCTTACCTGCAATAACAAACTGCACCTCCTCCAAAGCCTCTGTCTTCTTAAACTCACATATACTCAGGCAATCATAATACATCAATACCCCTAACAGGAAATTGGCTGCCTTCTTTTTATCTTTATGTACATATTTTTGATAAATACGTGTTTTAAAAACTGCACTTGTAAAGGAATTCTTCTGTGCCGTCCGAGCTCCATCTGACACTGCCTGATAATCATATTCCTCTTCACCGACAAAGAAATCCGGAAGTGAATCCTTTAATAACGTATGGAAAAACAAAGCATCAAGCAGTTCTCCACTCATGGTTGTCTTACAACGGCAGATAAACCCTTCTTCATTTGCATATATTATTTTAGTATGGGAGCCTGGTAAAACAAAAATCAGATCCTCGCCCTTGCCACGCTCCCTCAACAAAGCCACCGCCTCTGTTTCTTCTCCACGCATAACATCCATCTGCTCCAGCGTATCTATTCCGATATCCTCTACATGGTTCCTGACTCCCGGAATCATGTAAAAAGGTATTCTGGTAATGTCACTAAAGAAGCGGCATTCTATTGCATTGCACAAAGCCCTTTCATCAACAGGTGCGCATAAATATGGAATTTCTTCAAGCCCCACATTAGAGGTTAGCATCCCCGAGCAAAAAATCCCTTGAACCTGGCTTTCTTCTATATGACTTTCTTCTATCAGGCTATCAATACATCTTTTTACCGTTTCACGGATCACCTGATCAGATCCATCCATAGCGGTATTCCTGACACCTGCTCTTTCTTTTTTAGAAGAAACAAAGGAACCATCCTGTCTCCACAAATATGCCCGGGTATTCGTTGTACCACCATCAAGAGTAATGATATATTTCAATTCATGATTATATTCTTCCGAATTTTGCAAGCAATTCATCAACGGTTGCTCCTCTCAGAATTTCTTCTCTTGTTGCAATTTCAAGATCTGCCTGAGCGCGTGCCTTTTTATATACAGCTTCCAGCTCATTATACGGAACTACTGCAACACCGATTTCATCCGCAACAATTAAATCTCCTGGATTTACAATAACGCCTCCGCAACAGACAGGAACATTTACCGCAATAGGTTCCTTCCTTCCCGAATATGCTGTATGCGCTGCTCTAGGTCCTGACGCCTTGGCAGTTATCGGAAACTCCAGCATCTTCGCCTCATCTGTATCACGGCAGCTGCCATCAATCACAGCGCCTGCTATACCGGCATTTCTTGCAAGACCAGACATAAGTCCTCCCCAAATTGAGGTTTCCGTTTCTCCAAATGCATCAATTACAATAACATCCCCAGGTCTGGCAATTTCAAATACACACAGGCAATCCACGATATCTCCTGCTGTCAGCTTTACAGTAATAGCCGGACCAATTATTTTTTTATTGATGGATTTGGGCTTCATATCATGTCGCATTACCTGCTCTCTCTCCATTGCGTCCCCTACAACGCAGGAAAGGGAATAAACATCTTCCATTTCTTTATATGGTTTGATCAGTTCCTCCTGGATATCCGGTCTCGGATTCATTATACATTTCATTATCTTTACACCTTTCTTTTAATTATTTGCCAATGCAGAACATTAGTCTGATTATCTTTGTAAGCATGCGATGCCTGAATCAGGAGCTTCTCATGGGATGTTCCTTTCCCAATGACCAAATTATTTGAATAAGCCCCTAATCCCTCTGTACGGACTTTTAAATATCTTCCTTCATCCCAGTGAATTCCATCCTCCAGAAACATCATGCTTCCATATCCATGATGCAGCGACGGAATTGGAATTCTGCTTCTTTCATAATAGTTTTCTCCACCATCTTCACTAACCACAAGTGAATAATAATGATCCGTGGTTTGACCTGTCCAATCAACCGTCGCATCATTGACAAATAAAAGCAGAAAAATTGTTCCCTCCTGATACATCGCATCATAAATACGTCCTCGACGTGTTCCTATCTGACGCAGATTGCTCCATGTGCTTCCTTTATCTCGGCTAATTGAATAAGATGGCACCATATAGGGTTGCCACTGTGGATCATTTGATATATCACATATTAATTGATATACAATAATATCTCCCTTTTCATTCACTATTGCCTTTTCACACATAGCGGAGTATTTCATCTCAGAATGTAGCAATTTTAATGACGGCTGAAAGATATAGGGCTGTGACCATGTTTCCCCATAATCCTCTGACCTTTTATATTCCATCCATCCTACCGCAGAATGTCCCTTTTCATCAAGTGAGCAATTAGGGTAAAAAGCTAAAATTTTTTCATTTTTTAACAGGCTATTTATCAAAAATCCCCGCACTTCATCTTTAAATTTAAATGCTGAAATGCGAGGATTTATTTTATTTATAATTTTCATCACAAGATCTGGCAGAACTCAAACTGTTCACCTGTTGGACTTGCTATCTTGAAGTACCGGATACCGTTGTCCCAAAATCCCGCAATACCCTCAATACCATCAGTAACGATCTTATATCCGTTCTTTACACAATATGCATAGTCCGACTCAATATCATCAGAAGCAAAACTATAATGATCAATTCTCCCGGAAACCTCATCCGGAAGCCGAGAATCTGATGGAAATATTTCAAAAATAACATCATCATTTTTCAAAAAATAAACAGTATCGTTTCCATTTTGAAATTTGCCAGTCACTTCAAAGCCAAGCACATTTACATACCACTCCACATCTCTTGCAACATCATTGGTAGCAATACCAATATGTCCGATCCTTCTGTTTTTAATCATAAGAACACCTCTTTCTGTTATTCCTGATAAATAATTCCACATCATCCTTGCCCGGGATAGACGGCATGCCTCCTCTACTTTGTACGCATAATGCTGCAACCGCATTGCCTGTCAGCGCACATTGACTGATTTCTTCCCATTCCAGCTTTTCTATTGCCTGATTATACGATAACAGCCTGCTTAGGAATCCACCCCAAAAGGAATCGCCTGCTCCCGTTGTATCAACCGTATTAACAGAGAACGCATCAAAAATTTCTCTTTGATCCTTTCTTGCCACTAATACCCCCTGCTTTCCCAGTGTAATTGCAACTAATTTTATTCCCATCTTCAGGAACTCATCTGATGCATCCTCATAATTGGACGCACCTGTCAAAAGCAGACTCTCTTCATCCGACACCTTCATTATATCCGCCAGCGATATCACTTTTTTCATTTCTTCTACAGCAGTACACTCACTTTTCCATAATGATGCCCGATAATTGGGATCATAAGAAATAATCACTCCTGCTTTTTTAGCGATCGATACCGCTTCCAACGTTGCACTCCTGGATGGCTCATTTGTTAAAGACAATGACCCAAAATGAAATATCTTACAATTTGAAAGTAATTTTTCATCCAATTCTTCTTTTCTAAGCATAGTATCCGCTCCCGGTTTCCTTGCAAAAGAAAAGCTTCGCTCTCCCCTCTCATCCAGCTCCACGAATGCCATAGTAGTAAAATATTCTGTATCCTCTAATACTGCTCTTGTATCAATTCCTTCCTTTTTCAGTGTTTCTTTTAGAAAATGACCATGCATATCATTTCCCACTTTTCCAACAAATGCAGTACTGCACCCCATATGGCTTGCCGCTGTCAGCAGATTCGCAGGTGCTCCTCCAGGATTCTGCTCAAATAGCTTCATTCCATTCTTGCTATATCCTGATTCTGTGAAATCTATAAGTAATTCTCCTAACGCAACAATATCTATCTCTTTACTCATCATTCAAATACTCCACACTTTGGCATTATATTACGTTTAGTAAAAACAAGCACAACACTCATTAATTTTATGGCACCAAATAATTTTGTTTCAGTTTCATTTCAAAATCTTGAATTTCTTCCTTACCATCTATGATACCAATTTCCAGATTATAGGTTCTGTCTTCTAAAGGATCCAAAAACTGCATATTTTTTTGAGCCTCTTCAGACGTTCTGTTTAGAGGATATTGCGTACATGGTTCAAGCGCCAAAGCATAATCACCACTGACCATATTTTTCCATTCCACCATAAACGGGAAATCTTTTCGCAAATATCGCAAGTAAACCCCAAGTTGCAAATCATCGTTGATAATTGCCACGCTTGTATAACCGGATGCATCTGTTGCTGGACGATGGAAATATGTATCGCATGAGCTACCATCGACTGGATCTGTTATATACCGAAATGCCTGTTCATCACTTTTTGTATAATTCACATAATTCTCTGTTATAGACGTTGGAAGTACAACCCTTGTATTTCTGTCTAATAACGGATATCCAAAATTAATATGATATAAAAGCATTATAGCTTCCCGTTTAAAGCCCTGATTTTCCACTGTATCACAAATAGTAAAGCTTTTTGCACCCAACCTTGTAGATATCTTACGCTTTAAAACAAGGTGCTCATGAGAATGAGCCGCTTCATGCATATCCCCTTTCACAGAAATCAGATACTCATCTCCATTCCACTCAGCGTTTATTCCAGTATTTTCAGCAGGCGTCTGAGATATTCTTCCATGCCAGTTGTATTCGGTGTCCTCATCCACACAGCTTTGTCCAATATTGCCAAGGCCACACGTATACAGCATTCCACCATGAAAGTAACGGCCAAATTCCATACCATGAACATTAAAATACTCCGGCGCAACTGCTCCTGGCTTTGCAAGAAAGCTTAAGTTTACCCCACGATACTTTGCATAAAGCAAATCCAGACATTTACTTTCCATTACGCAAAACTCAAGTCCCGATCCGTTATATATTTCCCATGCTTTTATTCCTTCTGCTTTACCAGAAGCCAGCTTTACCGGTCTGGCTCCTGCTATCTGCTCTATCCGGCCAATCTTTCTAAGCAGATCTGCCTTTTCTATTTCTCCACACAGAAGCTTCACCATCTAATCTTCCTCCTGTTAATGCCGACAATAATTTATTAATGTCATTTAATTTTTATTTAGCAGGAATTTCTCGGAATATATTTGTCGAAAAATTCATAGAAACTTCATTTTCTCTGCATGTATCCAGTATTATATTATCCAATGATACCTCATCAACATGTACTGCTTCAATTGGAAGTTTAACAAGCTCATCCATACTTAACAATGCTTCAACCTGTGCATCAAAACAGGATTGATTTTCTTCACTTCCTTTTTTATCAGTTTTTGTAGTTGCCACAATATGATTGTTTGCAATGTAATTTTCTCTTCCGGAAACCAAACGAATGATTATCGGTTTTACGCCTGCCGGTTTCAGATATTGCTGTTCAATCGTCTCTGAAATGTGATTAGAAATCATTGAATTGCTACTTCCCTGAATATGAATCAGGCCAAAATCATCCTCTAATCCATTATCATATTCCAGCATCGGCGGCCATGGTTCATGATCTCTGAGAAAATGATTGGAAGATATGAGATTTTCTCTACAATTTTCCATTATCAGCATTCCCGGATAAAAAGAATGAAATCTATTTGCAGTTACTGATGATCTAAGAACACCCTTAAGATGTACTATACTTTTTCCTCTTGGAAAAATGTTATTAGAAGTAATCAGAAGTCCTCCAAAATTTTCGGCAAAAATAGTATAGCCTCTATAACCAGCACCCATAAGATTATCTGTTATTTTAGATGCCTGTCCGGCTCCACGAAGTTCTACACAATTTCCACATTCCGCTATAAAATTATCATGAATAGATAATGCATCAGAATTGTAAAGAGTCACTCCATGCTCCAAATAAATAATACCCATGCCTGTAATTCTGAAAGAATCCTGTGCACTGGCTACATAAATTCCGGTTTTTCCATTTAAGTATGTGTTCTCTGGATCTCCTTTTCCATCATCTACGAAATGAAGTCCATCAATACAGAAGTTTTCGAGCTCCACGGAACTGATTCTCGGATCTCCCTCGCGTTCTATCAAAAAAGTTGCACCAGATCTTTCATCTCCCTTTAATGGTTCCAAGTCTACCAGAATTCTGCTACCACCCGGCCAGATGTCATGAAGATCTTTCCACTGTTCTTTTGGTACATTATATCTGATGCTTGAAGACACAAATCCATGCCCTGATCCTTGAATTTTCAAATAACTGATGTCAATTTTCACCTGCGTTTTTAAATGATAATCTCCAGACGGAATATAAATTACTGCTCCCGGTTTTCCTCCATCATCTACATTTGTATCCTTCTGTCTGCTCTTGATGTCTGCAATGATACTGTTGATCACTTCTCCGATATCCGTATATGGGTTACCTACCTGCCAGTCAGTGACATCATAATAATTATTACGTTTCATTTCAATACTCCTCTTCTTATACTAATCCCTGAATCCGTGAAGTTCACGGATTTATAAAGTTGATTCCTTAAAAAGCGAATCAACTAAAAGATCTTTGCACAATTAATGGGTTGCAATATCACTGATCAAATCATAAATAACAAGATACTTTCGATTATCTGTAAAAATGGCAGACTTTCCCATTGTTTGTTGCTACCTCTCTTGTATGTGGATGGATTACAGACTAAACTGGGCAAATGCCGTATATATTTCGATAAAAGTGTGTCTCCAGACATTGCTTTGCCCTAATCCCATGATCAGCTGTCTGGCATGTTCTGTCACATGGCTTGCCATCAGGATCATGTTGCTGATTACGGTACGCAGTCTGCGGCGATGGACTTTATGGCGAGTTTTTCTCCTGCCAATGGTTTCCTGCCCGATCATCCGAAGTATATTGTACGCCAATATGGTAAGTTCAAGTACCAATTCATTGGTATCAAATTTCCCTGACGGAAGCCGTTCCACATCCATATCCGTCTTGATTTCACTGTGGAACTGTTCGCACTCACCATGTGCATGGTAATTCTGGATAACTTCAGAATCTGCCATCCCTGTATTAGTCCACCATGTGTTCACTTCTAGGTCGGATGGCAGTAGGAATTGCCCGTATTTATCAATGGTACGTTCTATGATCTCATAGCCAGTGCGGATGGCAACTGTTTTATCGTTTCCTTCCGCTGTACGATAGGTGACATCTTTCCAGTCACTACCCACATAAACGGTTTTTCCGTCACGTGGAGCTGTGATATTTTGCGAGTTGTTTTTTGCCATCTCGTACCATGCTTCCCTGCTTTCACGGCGGAGATTACATTTTATAATGAAGTAACAGCCGCTTTCAAGCAGGATTCCGATGTTCTCAGCAGCGTCATTTCCAGAATCCAGACGGATAAGGAGCGGTTCATTTGTGACCTGACGACACAAACTGATCGTCTCTCGCAGGAAATCGGGTGTATCACATTGACAATGCTGTTTTCCTTCACGAAGCTGGGCATTGATCAGATAACCTTCTGTCCCGATATATGCCATGATTGGAGCGTATCCATCATACCCTTTGTATGTACGGGATACTCCCTCTTTCCTCGTCTTGGAATTATCAAACGGAGTTACATCAATGTCAACCGGAACAAAACCGTTAGACAGCTTGGAGGGAACAATGCCATTAGTACGTAAAAGTTCTACATTTTCCTTTAGGATATATTCCCGGAGGGAAGAGCCAATGACATCCATCCTTTGACGAAGGGTTTCTTCTGATGGAATGTTGTAGGCAATTCCGAGCGCAGTTTTATAAAAATCCCGGTCATCGTCCATTTCGTGAACAGCCTGGAATTCCGGCTTGCCCATGCATAACATACCAATGTACGTGAGGAGAATATCGCCATTTTTAATCTGATGCTGTGAACGGTTCGGTGTTACATCCATTCGATTGCAGTGCTTAACAAAATCGCCTTTTCCAAGGATTGCTCCTACAACAGCCAAGCCGCTTGCTGGAATGATTCGTTCATTGGTAAATTCGATTTTAATATTTTTCATGGCATAATCTCCTTTGAAAGTGAATTTCTAAGAAGATTATACCTGAAAAACGCTTCGCCAAGCAGGTGAATTTATAAAACGATGAAATTTTAATGAATCCATTGAAAAATCAAGTGTTTTACCTGTTATGGTGCAATGAACTTCACGGATTCAGGATATATTTAACTTGATAATCTAATTCCCTACTTGCTCTCTTAAAGACTTCACATGTTTCAACCCTTTCTTATCAAGGGATAACAAATCAAGATATTTTTGTATAGTAGCTTGTTCAACTGCATGTACAAGTTTATGAGCTTCTCATCCTCAGGCCTTAGGTGTCCGCTGCCTGGGAAGGGCACGTCCGGAGATTCTTGGATTTTTTAATCCATCCATAGAGCGTTGTTGGCTTTCCCCCAAGTTCATTAGCTACATTAGAAAGTGATCTTCCAGACGACAGGTATCTCTTCACAGCCTCCATTTTAAACTCTGCACTATATTGTTTCATTTCTATCATTCCCTTCTCTTTTTAGTATAACACGAGTTTCTTGTGTCTACTAAATTGGATAAGGATCAATTATCATTCTTATTATCTTAATTTTTCAGCAAATATAATCTAGGATTTTTTATATTCACAGAACCATCTTTTACATATAAAGAAATATTTTTCCCTTTTGGTTCATAAGCCCGTACATTCAATGCAGTATTATTTAGATAGAGTGTGACAACTGTACCGTCTACAACTACTTGCAATAAATACTCTTTTTCTGCTTCCAAAAATAATGGTCGTTCAGAGCCCTGAGCCATATATCTAAACCACGGTAAATTAGGCGTACGATTGAAATCTACTTTTCTATTTTTGATTTCAATCTCAAATCTATATGCATCTCCAGTCTCTTTTTCCTCAAAGATATTAATGCCAAACGCATGTGTACCCGATTTAAAAGAAACTACTGTTTCAAACAAAAAAGTTTCCTCGTCACATTCTTCAATTATAACCTCATTAATTCCACTATCAATTTTAATTACTTTTTCTTCAAATAAGTCATTAGATATCTTCTCTACAAATGCATTATGTACACTGTCTGGCATCTTTACTTTTAAGTCACCATTCTCCTTTTGTACAAGTTCATGTACTACTAGCGTTCCTCCCCAAATCCAATTGTTAATATCCATATCTTGATCTTTGGAAGCTACCCAGCCAAACAAATAACGGTGTTCACTATCCCCACAAGATCTGGCCGCATAGTATGCCCTACCATCAAAAGCATCATCATCCGGCATCTGCCAGGGTCCGAAAATCGAACGACTTTTCCTATATATTGTTTTGTTATTCTCGCTGTATTCAGTTGTAAGTAAATACCACCAATCTCCTATACAAAATAAATCTGGCATTTCATGCATACAAAACATATTTGGTGCCCAAAAATCCCCTTTGAACTCCCAATGTTCTAAATCATTTGATGTAAAATATACTGTACAACCTGTTTTAATCTGTCTGTTATCCTGCTTGTGTGCTCCTAGAATTAAAATATATTCTTTTGAATCCTCGTTCCATAAAACATATGGGTCTCTCCAGTCATTAGGATCATATCCCATTTGAGGAGGAAGTTTTAATTTATCTGCTGATTTTGTCCAATGCAACAAATCATCACTGGTTGCATGCATTAATACCTGTGCATCCTTACCTTCAGCTGCAAAATCTCGATTATACCCTGTATAAAACGCATGATACTGCCCTTCCCCTTCAAATACACTTCCTGCAAAAATGAATTGATCCTGTTCTGTGTCTTCACCGCGTAGAAGCACCTCACCTTTATCTTCATAATGTACAAAATCCTCCGTCACCGCTAACGCCCATCCAAATGGTTCACCAAACGGTCCCGGATTTCTTGTATCTCGCTGATGATATAAATAAAATTTTCCATCTTTGTAAAATGGCATACAATCTCCAAATGCATATCCCTCAGGTTGATAATAAATATTCTGCATAATTCTTCTCTCCTTAATTACAATAATTTATAGGCATTTGTTAAATGCCAAAAACCCTTGATTTAATGGGTTTTCTTACTACATTTATATAAATTTTCTCTCCGCAGGTGGTAAAATAGAGGTAACCACACCAACACTTTCACAACCTAATGAGGAGAAAATTTATGGCTATTAAATATCATCAGATTTCCCTAAATGAAGTCTTTTCAGACTGTCAGACCAAACTCATTGAAGAAGCACCTTCCTTTTTTCAGCTTCTTTCTGAACACTTTGACCTTGATACATTTATTCCGCCAGAGTTTGTTTCTGCTTTTTATCTTTCTGTTGGTCGTACGCGACTTTACCCTTTACATGGTTTTCTTTCCGCGTTTATCCTTCAGAAAATTTTTCTATCCCAACAGATTCCCTGCTCCTTCTTTTTATCAGGCTCTGCAAGGAATTTCGGGACTTCTGTGGCTTCTCAAAAGTTCCTGATGCTCCTCTCATGACTCGTTTCAAACAGGATTTCGAGCCTTACATTGAACTGATGTTTCAACGGATAGCCGATTGCACCGAGCCCATCTGTCAGGCGATTGATGCCTCTCCTGCTCAGATACTTACTTTTGATACATTGTGAACTTCCACTGATTTGTACAACTAAATATATAAATACCCCATAATCTGATGATATATGTCAATTCAGAAACAATTCTGAATAATGACCGTTTTTCTCTCCTTATCTATAGGAAAGTTTTCCACAGTAACTGCTAAAAACATTTAACAATTACCTATACAATAATTTATCCTTTAACTGCACCCATAGTCATTCCTTTAACAATTCTTTTTTGAATGAAAAAGGATATTATAATGATTGGCAGACTAAACAAGACTGCCCCAGCTGCCATTGGCCCTAATTGAATATTATATTCTGTCAAAAATTCAGACAATCCAACTGGAACTGTTTTGGTACCAGACATTGTTATTAACAAAGCAAATAAAAAGTCATTCAACCCTGTCAAGAATGTAAAAATAGCAGTTGTTGCCATTCCATTCATAGCTACTGGTACTATTACTCGAAAAAAAGCACTAAGGTTACTACAACCATCTACTAATGCAGCTTCATCCAATTCTCTTGGTATGCCATTAAAAAATCCCATCATCATCCAAATTACAAATGGTACTCCTATACATGCATAAACCAATATTAATGCAATATGTGTATCTCTAAGGCCAATTTTATTAATTACCGAATAAATGGGTACACTAATACAAACAAGTGGTATCATACGTATCATAAGAGTAAGATACATAAAAAAAGATGATAAGCGAGAGCGAAACCTAGAAAGCCCATATGCTGCAAGAGATCCCACAGTTAGACTTATCACCGTGCTGACAAGTGCTGCAATTAAACTGTTTGCTAAATATTTTCCAAACGTCAAATACTCAAACATATCTTTATAATTCTGTATGGAAATAGGGTTTGGAAAAAATCGAGGTTGTGTAGATATTACATCCGATGGTTGTTTCAATGATGTTGATACAGTAAATAAAAAAGGAAATAAAAACATAAACACAAATATCAAACAAATTAAAAACGGAACCAGTCTTTTCAAGCTTTTTTTCACCATTATGCCTCCTTCACTCAACTATAATTCTGTGAAACCTTCAGTCTAGTAAAATTCATAGATTTTAGATTCCATATCTTTAAAGTTTCTCTCTTTTCGTCAAGAATCTTTCTGTATATCGTTCGATATTTATGGTAAAGTCGATTGAATATAATTCATATTATCAACTGGAAATTGATTTTACATTAGCTGTTGATTGTGGCGTCATACTGGCTAATAAAAATTATAATGTAGCAATCTTCGTAAATATTCTTTATATTGCTCACTCTACCTGGAACATTATTGACTGTTTTTGAAAGCTTAACATTTCTTACTCTACTAAAATTCTCCGTGGCATTAAATTCGGCAAGACCCCAGATGCCACTTTTTGTGATTAACTGAGCCATCTTTTGGATTCAAACGATAAGGATTTGATTTTTTATATACATCCCTTTAAGCCTTCAGTCATACAACTCACTTACAAATGTACTAAAACTAGATCTGTTTAACTGTTCTTATAGAAACTTGATATTCCTTCATTCTCCATTTCGGAACAGTCTTATGATTTCCTGTTTGACTCTTAGAACTAAGTAATTTCTCTGGATTCAAAGAAATTGCTATTCTTAATCCTCATTTGGATTCCATACTTTCTTAATAAATATCGATGCCAGCACTAAAAGTGCAAGCATAAATATTACTGCCATAGCACTTGCTTCTCCTACCTGTCCGAAGCGAACATTAGCTTTATAGATATATGTACTAATTACTTCTGACGAAAAATTAGGACCTCCTTGTGTCATAGCCCAAATTGTATCAAACGAACGCAAAGCATCCATAACACGTATAATTATTGCAATTACAATATTAGGTTTCAGCAATGGTAGGGTAATATGATAAAACAATTTAAGTGTACCCGCCCCATCAATTCGTGCTGCTTCGTAATAGGTAGGATCTATCCCTTGCAATCCTGCTAATAGCACAAGCATCATAAAGGGGGTGCATAACCAAGTATCTGCTATAATACAAGAATATAAAGAAATCTTTGGATTCGATAACCACATAATTGAATGTACATTATTAATGATTCCAAGCTTATACAATCCCCAATTTATAATTCCAAATTGATCACTTAATAAATATTTCCAAACTAGCCCTGCCACTAGTGGAGCCATCATTAATGGCGTTAACATTAAAGTACGCATTATTTGACTCCCCTTAAAACCTACATTCAACATTAATGCTAGTAACAATCCCAAAATAAACTCTATCGTCACCGCAATAACAACATATTTTACAGTATTAGCAACGCATAGTACAAATTTTGGGGAAGTAAATACAGCAAGAAAGTTTTTTAACCCAACGAAACTTTTACCAGCCATATTTGAAATATCATATTTGAAAAAGCTATCCACTACTAATTTGACCGCGGGGATTAAGAAAAACATAAGCATCATTACCACCGCCGGCAAACAAAAGATAATGAGCATTTTCTTATCTTTTCTCACCTGAACTTTCCTCCCTATTCCACAAATATTTATTCGTTTCCGGCTGAATATATCAGCCGGAAACTTTAATTTAACACTTAATTTAAAAGATCTTTAATCATTTCTGCTGCATCATCCAATGCCTCTTGCGGAGTTTTCTCTTTCAGTAGCGCCTGCTGTATAGCAGGAACCAAAGCCTCTGTTTCAATTAAATTCCATTCAACAATTGGTGCTCTATTCTGCGTTGCCGGTCCCTCTAAAGTTGCCTGAATATCAGCTAGGAACTCATATCCTTCTTTCTTTCCATATTCTTCAAATAAAGATTTTCTAGCTGCGGTTCCTAAATTTTGCATAATCAATTCATTATTATCATACATAAATTTCACATATTCTTTTGCAATCTCTTGTTTCTTAGAAGATTCTGGTATTACCTGATACCAAGGTCCTGGAATCGCTCCTACTCCTGCACTTCCAGAAAGATGAGGTGCAGTTGCTACTTTACCTGCAACTTTTGATGTTTCCGGATTATTTGCTGCAAGATAGAAATGTCCCCAATTAAGCATCATTGCTAAATTTCCTTGATAAAACATCTCTGATACTTCACCCGATGCCATTTCCATAGCTCCTGGAGGACAAGATTTATCTTCATTCACTATATCACTAAGAAATGTTAACGCATCTACATATGGTTTCTGATTAACTAATACTTCTCCATCATCACCTAATACAACAGGTTTAGCACCTGCCTGTACTGATTCCTCAAGCCAACAGCACGCTGTATCTCCATCTGTCTTTCCAAAAATACCAGTACCATACAAATCAGTTTCTCCATCACCATTAGTATCTCTAGTAAAGAATTTTGCAACATCACGATATTCCTGCCATGTAGTAGGTGGTGCTAACTCATATCCATACTCTGACTTAAAAGCGGCCATTTCATCTGGATCTTCAAAAAGATCTGTTCTGTACATAAGTATCTTACAGTTTGTCCAAACAGGCATTCCGTAATTGACATCATCAACCTGACCACCAGCCAGCATTCCAGGCATTAAATCATTTACCACTTCATCAGTCATTAAATCATCAATTGGCAATAATCCCTGAGCAAATTCAGCCATCCAAAGAATATCAATTGTAGCAACATCATACGCACCTGTGGATGCTGTAATATCTGCCTTCAATTTATCATACACTCCTGTATATGGTACCGATTCCACTCTTACCTCATAGCCTGTCTGTTCTTTAAAGGCTTCAGCCGTTTTCTGTGTTGCTTCAAATGCTGGGCTTCCCCCCTGAACCAAAACAGTTATATAATCGTCCTTTCCTGCTATGTTGTCTCCGGTTTTTTTTGCACCACAACCCACAAACAGGCTCATCACCATGGTCGCGCTTAACAGTGCACATAAAATTTTTTTCTTCATAACTTTTCACCTCTCCTTTTGATTTGATATAAGCATTTTACAATTCCCCAAACCCGTTAAATGGGTTTTCTTTTGAATCCTTTACCGGTTCCGGTTCTGTTTAATAAGTTCTTTGATTACCGCCACCAAAGTCCATGTTCAGGCCATCTACGTGTAAGTCTTTTTTCTACTTCCGGTAAGTCAAGAAGCGGTGCATGTGGCTCAATCTGATACCAATATGCAACACTAGAATAATCATTTCCTTGGTCATTAGCATGTCCATGCTCAATCGTTACTCTAATGGATTTATCAAAATGAACCGGATCTTCTATATGAAAACGATATAAACTCCACTTTCCAAAATGCTCCTGAGGATCGCTTCCAAGTGATATTCCATGATAAGGCGCGTCATATTCTCCGCTTGGGAACCCCCATGCTGCACAAAAATAATCTTCCGTTCCAGTTCCATGCATAGAAGGCGGCCATATTTCTCCATCTATAAAAATCATGTCGTCTCCTTCTCCCGGCCAAGTATATATCTGTTCTCCTACATCATGATTATCAATATTTAGAACACATCCTACATATTGCCCTTTGCCCTCTGCCTCTAATATTACGTAATTATCTTTTCCCGTTACATTCACTCCCGGTAAATCCCAAGGCCCTTCTGGTTGATGTTTTTCCGGTATTATTTTCTTACACGGAAGTGCACTATTCCATACCGCATGGAAACGTCCCATTTCTTCTGGCGGGGCTTCTTGAATTAACTCATAATCTATCATATAAAATAAGTTTTCAATAGACTCACTGCATTCATTAATAACCTGAATACGCGCCCCCTCCACAAAAGGCATTGGAAAATAACAATTCATTGCGGCTGCAAATGGTCCAGCTGGACCCCTATGCTTTGTAAACACCATATTGATAGGTAATGAAACAAAGTGACGGCACGTTGCATGACCTACTCCAAAAAAATCACCCAAAGGTGCTCTCACACTAGGATTTTTTTCACCGTCCCAATACATTTCAATCACAATTTTACGAAGATATTGGGGTTCGTAACAACGTGTAGTAATCCAAATATGTTTAATTATTCCTGCCCCCTTAATATCTGCTATCACTTTTGTTTCTTTAGGTGGCACTACTACAAAATCTCTGTTTCCTCCAGTCCGGTCATAACTTGATTCTCTTCTAGAACGAGCATTTTTCACAAACGGTAGCCCTCCCAAAGGGCTGTTTTGCTGCCAAGAATTCATAAGTCTATCCTCCTTTACTTATTTAGACTACATTATTAATCAATCCTTTATGATAGCGGTACCAATTTAGGGTATAAGTTATCATCTTGCGACATCTACCTCATCACACTGTATCATCTACTTCATGACACAAGGAATTGTTGCTGAATCTCGAATAATTAATTTTGTCGGAAATACAATATTTTGAATTTCTTCATCTGGATATTGATGTCTTCTTATTACACACTTTGCTGCCATTTCTCCCATTCGACGAACGGGCTGTGATACTGTAGTTAATTTAGGCTCCATTAATTCTGAAATAAATAGATTATCAAATCCTGTAAGCGAGATGTCGTGCGGAATAGATAACCCAACGTCTTTAATAGCCCTATATACTTCTGATGCAATGTATTCATTTATACAATGAATCGCTGTTGGCCGGTCTCGCCTTAGCAGCAACTCTAATGTCGCTTCATAACATTTTCCTTCTCCTGGCTCAACTCTTATTATTTGATTATCACTTACCGCTAATTTTGCATCAGCCATTGCCTTTATAAATCCTGCAAATCTTGCATCAGAAGTAGGAAGTGCTTCATTATATCCTATTACAGCAATTTGAGAATGCCCCAATCCAATCAAATAACGAATCATATCACATGTTCCTTTTTCATCGGTAACACCAATATTATCAACATTATTCAGATTTGATTGAATTGAAACTATATTAAAATATTTTTGAGCACGTTCCAAAAACTTTTCGCTATGTAGCCGACAACTAGTTACAATCAAACCACATGCTCTATCTCGAATTAATTTATCAAGACTTTCTTCTTCCTTTTGCAAAGAATTTCCAATTGCATAAATCAAAAGAGAATAATCTTCAGCATTTACTACATTTTCAACTCCTTTAATCATTTCGTTAAAAAATGGATTTAAAATATCGGTTATAAAAAGACCAATCGAACGGTTCGACTTAGACATCATATTTCTTGCTATGCTGCTAGGAACATATCCTGTTTCTTCCATAATTTTAAGTATTCGACATCTTGTCCCAACGTTTACATTTGGACTATTATTAATCACTCGTGAAACTGTACTTACAGAAACTCCTGCTTTCACAGCAATATCACTAATATTCAAACTCTCACCTCTATTTTTGGTACCGCTACCATTTGTCATTATTATAAGTTTTCAATTCTATTTTGTCAATATTTTTGTATAATTTTTTTTGAAATTTATTACAACCATAGTTACTTTTCACGGGTTGACTGGTAAATAAAGGACCGATGGCGTAGACTAATTACAGTCGATAACGCCATCGGTTCTTTATGCAAACTTTTCTGAAAGTTTCTGAAAGACATTTGTCTCTGGATTTTTCCGTATCTCAAATAGCATGCTCATGCACCTGCATAGATAATCGATACCATCTAGACTGCGGAATGACACGGCCTGCGCCTGTTTTCGCTTATAAGCTCTCAGTAATCGTTCAGCCTCATTATTTGTGGTTGGAACGTCTGGATTGTGCAGAAACAGAAGATGATTTGACATATATTTTGACATTCGCATATAAAGATTGTATCCGTCCATGTAATACTTGGTTGGTGATTCATACTCATATTCATCTTTGGCAAGATTTAATATATCCTTATATCTATCTTCAAATTCTGCTATTGTAGCTTCTTCCATTGCAGCTCCTGGTTCCAGAGAGTTTCTGTAATGTATCATCTCCTGTATTAAGCTACGCATCTTGGCACTCCAGGTAAGCCCTTTTTCATTATCCATGACAGCACACAAAAGTAGGTGCATAACTTTATGTTACCGGATAGGGCTCTATTCGCCCTCCGGAATTATATATAAACCTGACGACTACCGGCAGCCATCCGGGGCTTATCCTTTCTCTGAGTCCCTCCAGTAAAGAATCGCTGGATTTCAGGAACTCTATATCCAAATCCATGAGATGTTGCAGCACCGATTTCATCTGTCCATTGATGTTTACCTCATTCTTAGAAAGCCACCATTTCCAATGTTTCATGGTTCCTTCACAGGGATAATCCTCTGTTTCAAGGTCATCCGCAGTACGACCCCCTTCAATGACATCCTCTATGATATCGGTACCATAATGCTTGTACGGAACCATGCAATCAGGAAGTTCATTATGTAATCTTCCGCATTTTTCATTGGTACATTTCAGGCGATTTATAGCAAACCAGCGCTTTCTGCCGCCAACCTCCTTATGGACTCTCAGCTTCTTGTCTCTTCTGCATAAAGAGCTTCCACACCCCGGACAAATGGCATCTTCTTCACTGATTACCAAAAATATCCTCTTTACACTCTAACCGATACTTTGATATGATAACCATGGTAGCGATACCACCATAGATCCTGGAACCGCATCGACTGGCCAAAGAAGAAGGGTTCCAGGGTCCTTTCTTTTATATTCTTTGGTGACAGTATATCGGTTAATTCTGTGACAAGCAACTAAATTAATTGAAGGTCAAGCTGAGAGGGGCGCAACAATATTGAGTATTCTGGATGAAGAACATACAGGGTTTTAAATAAGTTTTCTTCTGTATATTGTTCAATTTCGTTCATTAGACTCTTACCTACTTTATCAAAATATACATATGCATACGCGTGTGAGCTTAATGTTTTCAAGAATAATACACAATTATTCTACAAAAACATTTATTACTCTTACATTAGGAAAATCGTAATTCAATTTTAATATACTAAACGACAACTTCAAAGCTTCGCGTGCTTTGTAATCACTTTACTCTGCACCATTAAGATAGTTTATAATCGGTTCAATATACTTAATATCAGAAATATCATATGATGAGGACATCATTCTTATCTGTTCCATATCATCCTCGGTTTTATTTTTTCTTGCTTTTAGTGCTTTAACAAGCATTTTCATCATTGTCTTAGATGCTATCGGCATTTTTTCATAGTCAAGACCACCGGGACAATAAAACCATCTAACCACTTTAAGTTCTTCCTCAGAAAAGTTTTTCGGTAATGTTAATTCAATTTCCGGATTTTCGATAGGACTCGCTCCAACGCAAAAAGCAATTAATTTCTTACTTAAACTTCCCACACCAATAAGGTGTGTTGAACCTTGAAAATTCAATACTTCAGCCAATAAAATAGGCATAAACGCCAACCAGATGGTATAATGGAGTTGTCGAAAAACCAACAACCATAGGAGGATTTATGCCATGTCCATTATAGCACAGAATACTGATAAAGAGGTAGCCATTCTTGATTGCGTTAGCAGATTTTTTTCCAAGCACCACATGGGAGATCTTTTGAAAAAATGCAATGGAACGAAAGAAAAAGGCGTTCCAGCCATCTCACTGCTTCGTTACAGACTTGGAAATGTATTTGCCGATCGCAGCATGTATATGCAGATGCGCACGGGCTCCTTCAAAGAAGATTTTTCCAAGAATGCAGTTTATCGCTTCCTGAACTCTGCTAAAACGAACTGGCTTCGATTCACCACAGCCTTGGCCTCCACAATCATCAATGACGAGGTGAAGGAACTCACAGATGAAAAGCGCTCTAACGTTTTCGTTCTGGATGATACCCTCTTCAATCGTACCAGTTGTAAGAAAACCGAGCTTGGATCCAAAGTCTTTGATCATACTAACATGCGATACAAAAAGGCTTTCGTCTTCTAACTCTTGAATGGAGTGATGGAAATACATTTCTCCCTGTCAACAGTTGCCTTATGGCTTCCTCAAAAGAATCAAATATCATCGGACCACAAAAGGATTTTGATAAACGGTCAATTGCTGGAAAACGTCGCAAATTAGCACAGATGAAGGCAACCGATACCATGCTGCAGCTTTTGGATATTGCTACAACACAGGGAATTACAGCTGATTACGTCCTTTTTGATAGTTGGTTCTCCAATCCAGCTCAGCTTACCGCAATCAAGTCCAGAGGCATGGATGTGATTGCTATGGTCAAGAAAAGCAGTCGTATTAACTACGAATATGAAGGACAAAAGCTGAATATCAAGCAAATCTACGCAAAAAACAAGAAACGTAGAGGCAGATCAAAGTATCTTCTCTCTGTATCTGTAAAGCTGGGAAAAGAGAACCCAATTCCGGCTAAAATAGTTTGTGTCAGAAACAAGGCAAATCGGAAAGATTGGCTTGCCTTTGTATGCACAAATCCGGAGCTTTCAGAAGAAGAAATCATCCGTATCTATGGAAAACGCTGGAAAATAGAAGTCTTCTTCAAGACCTGTAAATCTACCCTCAATCTGGTTGGTGAATGTAGAAGTCTCTCTTATGATGCTTTGACTGCACATGTAGCCATTGTGTTTGCAAGATATATGCTGTTGGCACTGGAACAGAGAAAAGAGGAAGACCAGCGTACTCTTGGTGAGCTGTTTTTCTTTCTTGTTGATGAGATGACTGACATTACTTTTTCTCATTCACTTTGTTTGATTATGGATGCAATGCTCGCAAGTATACAGGAACTTTTGAAGCTCAGTGACGAGCAGCTTAGTGCACTCACCGCTGATTTTGAATCCAGATTGCCTGAATATCTGAGAAACGCACTACATCGAGGGGAATCTGCGGCATAAATCACTAAATTTATTAGTTGAAGTATTGAATTTTCAAGGTGCTAGCCCATTTTTGCTATGGGAAGTTTGAGTTATTTATCTATGAAATGAAAGGGGCTGTAAAAAAACTCCCCTGACAGAAAAATCGCCCAGACCGTGAGGCCTGAGCGATTTTTTGGTATAATTAATTACGCTACTAACTAACAACACCAATGGTAATTATACTATGCGTCAGCTGAAATTACCATTAGAAATCGAAAAATTGATCGATATTTCTGATCCGGTATATACTTTTTGTGAGGTTATGGATC
>NZ_JACOPC010000019.1:0-121311 GCF_014288035.1 Hungatella sp. L36
TTGTTGGCAAGGTGGACTTGCCCGAATAACCGCCCGACCTATCCGACATACCTCATGTGCCGGATAGGAACGGCAAAATTTTTTACACTTCTATTACTTCTTTATCACACATCAGTAAAGAGCCAGGGCATGAAGCAGCTCATGGCCGGTGCTGGTGTAGCCGTGGTAGGCATGGTCCTTGTACCTCTGCTCTCCGGGCTTTTCTCTGTCTAAGCGTCTCCGTATGAAATCCTTGCCGCTCCCGCAGTTTTGCGGGGGCGGCGGAAAGGAGGTTGACACCGTATGGATTTCTTACTTGAAGCCCTGACAAATTGGCTGAAAGAAATGCTGGTGGGCGGCATTATGAGCAACCTTTCGGGGATGTTTGACAGTGTAAACCAGCAGGTCGCGGATATATCCGTACAGGTAGGCCAGACCCCACAGGGATGGAATGGCAGTATTTTCAGCATGATTGAGAATCTGTCCAACTCCATCATGGTGCCGATTGCAGGCGTGATCCTGGCTATCGTGATGACCGTAGACCTGATCCAGATGATCGCAGACAAGAACAACCTGCATGATGTGGACACCTGGATGATTTTCAAGTGGGTGTTCAAATCAGCCGCTGCCATCCTCATTGTCACAAATACATGGAATATCGTGATGGGCGTCTTTGATATGGCGCAGAGCGTAGTGGCGCAGGCGGCAGGGGTTATCAATTCGGATGCGTCCATTGACATTTCCTCAGTTATGACCGATCTGGAACCGAGGCTGATGGAAATGGATCTGGGACCGCTGTTCGGACTGTGGTTCCAATCCCTCTTTATTGGCATTACTATGTGGGCGTTATATATCTGTATCTTTATCGTTATTTATGGCCGTATGATCGAAATCTACCTTGTGACTTCGGTGGCTCCCGTTCCAATGGCTGCAATGATGGGTAAAGAATGGGGCGGTATGGGACAGAATTACCTCCGATCCCTGCTGGCGCTGGGCTTTCAGGCGTTTCTCATTATCGTCTGCGTGGCAATTTATGCTGTGCTGGTGCAGAACATCGCTCTGGAAGATGACATCATCATGGCAATCTGGAGCTGCGTGGGCTACACCGTACTGCTGTGCTTTACGCTGTTCAAAACCGGCAGTCTCGCAAAATCAGTCTTTCAGGCGCACTAAAGGAGGGTTCTGTATGAAAAAATATCAAATCATTTACGCAGACCCGCCATGGAACTACAAAGTATATTCCAAGAAAGGATTGGGACGCAGTGCAGAAAGTCACTATCCGACCATGAGTATCGAGGATATTTGTGCGCTGCCAGTAGGCAACTTGGCGGATAAAGACTGTGCCTTGTTTTTATGGGTCACGATTCCATGTTTACTGGAAGGTCTCTCAGTTCTGAAGGCATGGGGATTTACCTATAAAACCGTCGGCTTTGTTTGGGTAAAGCAAAATCGAAAGGCAGATAGCTTGTTCTGGGGAATGGGATATTGGACGCGCTCCAATGTGGAACTTTGTATCCTCGCAACGAAAGGACATCCCAAGCGTATAAACGCAGCTGTTCATCAGGTCATTGTCTCTCACATTGAAGAACATTCAAAAAAACCGCAGGAAGCCAGAGAACGCATTGTCTCATTGATGGGTGATCTCCCGCGCATAGAACTGTTTGCTCGTCAATCCACACCCGGTTGGGATGTGTGGGGAAATGAAGTGGACAGCTCTATTTCATTCCCATAAAGGAGGTGGATAATATGGCTTATGTACCCGTACCCAAAGATTTAACCAAAGTCAAAACCAAGGTCATGTTCAATCTGACACGAAGGCAGCTGGTCTGCTTTACCGCCGGGGCGCTTGTAGGTGTACCGCTGTTCTTGTGGCTCCGTGAGCCTGCGGGAAACAGCATGGCTGCCATGTGTATGATGCTGGTCATGATGCCCTTCTTCCTGCTGGCAATGTATGAAAAGCATGGACAGCCCCTGGAAAAGATCGTCGGCAACATCCTCAAAGTAGCTGTGATCCGTCCCAAGCAGCGTCCCTACCAGACCAATAACTTTTATGCCGTATTAAAGCGGCAGGAAATGCTCGATAAGGAGGTGTATGACATTGTTCACCGCAATGAAAAGCTGGCTGCGCCGTCTGCTGGGAAAACCGGAAGAAAAGACCGTGCATCCGGTAAGGACAAAGAAAAAGCTGTCCCGCGCCGATAAGAAGCAGATCGAAGCGGCCATTGCCCGCGCCAACCGCACGGACAAAAAAGGAAAATCGGCACAGGACAGTATCCCCTATGAACGAATGTGGCCGGACGGGATCTGCCGCGTATCGGACAGCCACTACACAAAGACCATTCAGTTTCAGGACATCAACTATCAGCTCTCCCAAAATGAAGATAAGACCGCGATCTTTGAGGGCTGGTGTGATTTCCTCAATTATTTCGACAGCTCGATTCACTTCCAGCTGTCTTTTTTGAACCTTGCGGCATCGGAGGAGACCTTTGCCAACTCCATTTCCATTCCGCCCCAGGGGGATGCCTTTGACAGTATCCGTGAGGAATATACCACGATGCTGCAAAATCAGCTGGTCAGAGGCAACAACGGTCTCATCAAGACCAAATACCTGACCTTTGGTATCAACGCTGACAGCATCAAAGCCGCCAAGCCCCGTCTGGAGCGTATTGAGACCGATATACTCAATAACTTCAAGCGTCTTGGTGTAGCCGCCAGAACATTGGACGGTAAGGAAAGGCTTTCCCAGCTTCATGCGGTATTCCACATGGATGAACAGCTCCCGTTTCAGTTTGAATGGGACTGGCTGGCTCCTTCCGGCCTGTCCACGAAAGATTTTATTGCACCAAGCTCCTTTGAGTTCCGCACCGGCAAGCAGTTCCGTATGGGCAAGAAATACGGGGCTGTTTCTTTTTTGCAGATTTTAGCCCCAGAGCTGAATGACCGTCTGCTGGCTGATTTTCTGGATATGGAAAGCTCGCTCATTGTGAGTATGCACATTCAGTCGGTGGATCAGGTGAAAGCCATCAAAACGGTAAAGCGTAAGATTACCGATCTGGACCGCAGTAAGATTGAGGAACAGAAAAAAGCAGTCCGCGCCGGATACGACATGGACATCATTCCTTCTGACCTTGCCACCTACGGCAGCGAAGCGAAAAAGCTGTTGCAGGATTTGCAGAGCCGAAACGAGAGAATGTTCCTGGTCTCCTTTTTGGTGCTGAACACAGCGGACACCCCCCGTCAGCTTGGCAACAACATCTTTCAGGCAGGCTCTATTGCCCAGAAGTATAACTGCCAGCTGACCAGACTGGACTTCCAGCAGGAAGAAGGGCTGATGAGCTGTCTGCCCCTGGGACTCAATCAGATCGAGATTCAGCGAGGGCTGACCACCAGTTCTACGGCTATCTTTGTACCATTCACCACACAGGAATTATTCCAGAACGGCAAGGAAGCCCTGTACTACGGCATCAATGCCCTGTCCAACAACCTCATCATGGTGGATAGAAAGCTGCTGAAAAACCCCAACGGCTTGATTTTGGGTACGCCGGGTTCCGGTAAGTCTTTCAGCGCCAAGCGTGAGATTGCCAACTGCTTTTTGCTTACCAATGATGATGTCATCATCTGTGACCCGGAAGCGGAGTACGCACCTCTGGTGGATCGTCTGCATGGGCAGGTCATCAAGATCTCGCCTACCTCAACCAACTACATCAATCCGATGGATCTGAACCTGGACTATTCGGATGATGAAAGCCCGCTGTCCCTCAAGTCTGACTTTATCCTCAGCTTGTGTGAGCTGATCGTGGGCGGTAAGGACGGATTGCAGCCGGTGCAGAAAACCATCATCGACCGTTGTGTGCGTCTGGTCTATCAGACCTACCTCAATGACCCGCGCCCGGAGAATATGCCCATACTGGAGGACCTATATAACCTGCTCCGTTCACAGGAGGAAAAGGAAGCCCAGTATATCGCCACGGCCCTTGAAATCTATGTAACCGGCTCCCTCAATGTGTTCAATCACCAGAGCAATGTGGACATCAATAACCGCATTGTCTGCTATGACATTAAGGAGCTGGGCAAGCAACTCAAGAAAATCGGTATGTTGGTGGTCCAGGATCAGGTGTGGAACCGCGTTACCATTAACCGCGCTGCCCACAAGTCCACCCGTTATTACATCGACGAGATGCACCTGCTTTTGAAGGAGGAGCAGACCGCCGCTTATACGGTGGAAATCTGGAAGCGATTCCGCAAATGGGGCGGTATTCCGACAGGTATCACCCAGAATGTCAAAGACCTTTTGAGCAGCCGCGAGGTGGAGAACATCTTTGAAAACTCCGACTTCGTGTATATGCTCAACCAGGCAGGCGGAGACCGTCAGATTCTCGCCAAGCAGCTGGGCATTTCCACGCACCAGCTTAGCTATGTGACCCACTCCGGTGAGGGCGAGGGCCTGCTGTTCTATGGCTCCACCATCCTGCCCTTCGTTGACCACTTCCCGAAGAATACTGAGCTTTACCGCATTATGACCACCAAACCCCAGGAACTGAAAAAGGAGGATGAATAACTATGAAACAGAATATTTGCGAACTTGATACCATGATTTTTTTCCGTGAGGCATTGGAGGCTCACGAATTCATGTTGCTTCCGGTAATGGCCTCCGCTGTTGTTGAGTGTCGTACCGCTGACAAAGAACTCAAAACCTTGAATGAGGATGGCGAAATTGGTCTTGCCCGTCTCTTTTCGATTTGGGCGAATATGATGTGTGCCCCTGGTGCAGCAACCATTGTAGGGTGCAGACCTATCACAATGCTCTCTGAGATTCTGGCGCAAGTCCATGCGTATCTCACCGTGCATCCGCTATATGATCCGGAAGGTTTGGCCCTCTATGTGGAGCTGCACCACATGATGGATGCTATCCTAATGGGTGATTGGTTTGAATAAAGAGCCGCGCCTGCGCTTTACTGATGAGGAACGGGCTGACCCTGCACTGGAAAAGCCGATCCGCAAAACGGAGAAAGCTACGGCCAGAGCAGATAAGGCGCAGGCCAATATTCCAAAGAAAAAAGTCAGACAGACGGTCATTGACCCGGACACCGGGAAAAAGACCTCGAAGCTGACCTTTGAGGACAAGAAAAAACCACCTTCCAAACTTTCTCAAGGGGTTAAGGAAGCTCCCGTCCATCTGGTCGCGGGCAAGTTTCACAAAGAGATCCGGGAAACAGAACAGGACAATGTGGGCGTGGAAAGCGCCCACAAGTCCGAGGAGGCGGTGGAGACCAGCGCTTATCTGGTGCGGGAGGGCTATCGCAGCCACAAGCTGAAGCCGTACCGCAAAGCAGCCCAGGCCGAGCAGAAGCTGGAAAAGGCAAATGTAAATGCCCTGTACCAGAAGTCCCTACGGGAAAATCCTCAGTTTACCAGCAACCCTCTCTCCCGCTGGCAGCAAAAACAGAGTATCAAAAAGCAGTATGCCGTCGCCAAGCGCACCGGTCAGACTGCCGGAAATACCGCCCAGGCTGCGTCCAAAACCGGAAAAGCCGCAAGGACGGTAAAAGAAAAGGCACAGCAGGCAGGGGCATTCGTCATGCGCCACAAGAAGGGCTTCCTGATGGCAGGGGTTTTTTTCCTCATCGCCTGTATGCTGATGAATACCATGTCCTCCTGCTCTATGATGGCACAGAGTATTGGTTCTGTAATTTCCGGCACTACCTATCCATCGGATGACCCGGAAATGCTGGCGGTGGAGGCAGATTATGCAGACAGAGAAGCTCGGTTGCAGGAGAAAATCGACAACATCGAAAGCAGCCACCCAGGGTATGACGAGTATCGCTATAACCTGGATATGATTGGCCATGACCCCCATGAGCTGGCGGCAGTTCTCTCTGCTGTCTTGCAAGGCTATACACGCCACAGCGCACAGGCAGAGCTGGATCGTGTGTTTGATGCACAGTATCAGCTTACGCTGAGAGAAGAAATTCAGATTCGCACTTACACTGACGAAGATGGTGATGAGCATGAATATGAATATCGTATTCTCCATGTAACTTTAACAAGCCGTTCCATTGCCTCTCTTGCGCCAGAACTACTGACTCCGGAGCAGATGGAGATGTACCAGGTCTACCGACAGACTATGGGCAATAAGCCGCTGTTATTTGGTGGCGGTTCTCCCGATACAGGTGTTTCTGAAGATTTGACTGGTGTTGAATTTATCAATGGCACCCGCCCCGGCAATCCGCAGCTGGTGGAACTGGCGAAAAGTCAGGTGGGCAATGTGGGAGGACAACCTTATTGGAGCTGGTACGGCTTTGACTCCCGTGTGGAATGGTGTGCCTGCTTTGTATCATGGTGCTATGGTCAATCCGGTCGAACGGAACCACGCTTTGCTGGTTGTCAGTCTCAGGGTGTTCCGTGGTTCCAGTCTCATGGACAGTGGGGCGCACGAGGATATGAAAACATCGCCCCCGGTGATGCCATTTTCTTCGATTGGGATCTGGATGGTTCCGCAGACCATGTGGGAATTGTTGTCGGCACCGATGGCAGCCGTGTTTATACCGTGGAGGGAAATTCCGGCGATGCCTGCAAGATCAAAAGTTATGACCTGAATTATCAGAGTATCAAGGGCTACGGCCTGATGAACTGGTAACAGAGATTTTTTAGAAGGAGTGATAGACGATGGCAAAGAACAAAATTGAACGCATTGACCAGGAGATTGCTAAGGTCCGCGAGAAGATCGCAGAGTATCAGGAAAAGCTCAAGGCGCTGGAGGTACAGAAAACCGAGGCAGAAAATCTGGAGATCGTCCAGATGGTGCGCGCACTGCGTATGACCCCGGCTCAGCTGAGCGCCATGCTGTCCGGAGGCACAGTTCCCGGCAGTTTTGCTGATGACAACAACGAACAGGAGGAAAACAGCTATGAGGAATAAACGATTGCTCCGAACACTTTCCGCCCTTTGCCTGACGCTGGTGCTGGCATCGGGCTTTACCGTTCCCGCTTTTGCCCAGGGCGCAGCGCCGCCCCCGGCAGAGGATACCACCAATGACAGCAATGTGGTGGTGGAAGAAACGGAAAAAGCACCTCCGCTGACCCCGGAGGGCAACGCCGCTCTGGTGGATGATTTCGGGGGCAATAAACAGCTCATTACCGTTACCACCAAGGCGGGCAACTATTTTTATATCCTGATCGACAGGGCCAACGAGGATAAAAAGACTGCTGTTCACTTTCTGAACCAGGTGGATGAAGCGGACCTGATGGCGCTGATGGAAGATGGAAAACCCAAAGAGGAGCCGCCTGCTGTGTGCAGCTGCACGAAGAAATGTGAAGCAGGGGCAGTTAATACGGCCTGTCCGGTCTGTGTAACTGATAAGAGTAAATGTACGGGAAAAGCACCGGAACCTCCGGCAGAAACATCGGAGCCGGAAAAAGAGAAGCCTGCCGGACTGAACCCGGCTGCGCTGATCCTTCTGCTGGCTCTGCTGGGCGGCGGTGGCGTATTTGCCTACTTGAAGCTCGTTAAGAATAAGCCTAAGACCAAGGGCAATGACAGTCTGGACGATTATGATTATGGTGAGGAAGATTCCGAGGAATGGGAAACCGAAGATGAGGAAGTCCTTGAGGATGGTTTTGAGGGTTCTGACCCTAATGAGGAACGCGATAGAGCAGATTGAACCATTTGAGCGTAGCGTATTTCAAATCATTGCGGGATAAGGGACAGAGGACAGGGAGAAATTCCTGTCCTCTGCTGCTCTACTCACTCTCTTACTGTAAATCCACACCCAAAATCAGCACATGGTCAAAGAAAGGAGGACCTCACAATGAACACCTGGAACTGGTTATTACACTTTCTGATTATTTTTGATCTGGTCGCCTTCGGAATTTACTTTGGAGGAGACATTCTTTTCACTGCTATAAGCAAAGTTCAAAAAAAGTCAAAGAAGAACGATGACTTGGATCTTTATGATTTTGAAATTGAGACCGCACCCCAAAAGCGCTCTTTATGTGTGGACTCAATCCGAATGCTTTATTCTGGTGAGATAGATGAATTTGTGGAAAAGGAACTGTTGCCTGATGCAGCGGAGACCATGAACGCTTTATCTGAAGCTGAAAAAACAGCAGTTAGCCTGTTACTAAAAGCTTATATCGGTTTTTTGAGCGAAGAAGCAACGGTAGATGAACAAAGTTTTCCCATGGTTAAGGAACTGTTGTCTTATACACAGGGCAGCAAAGAAGATGGTGAAAAAGATGCCATAGATTGTCTGATGGAAGATACGGTCAGCAGAACCCACAGACATCGAGAATATTACAACAATTATCAACGCTATCAACTGATGCAGGTGGATAAAGAGCGTGTGATTATGGCCTGCAATATCATAATCAATGATTTGATTGGCAGGTTGTACCGATATGATTATCGCTTTGGCTATGACATTACACTTGCCTCAGAACACAGCATTGCAAAAAAACTGTCTGATAATTGGCAGAATGAATGGGAGGCTGAAGATGATGAGATATAAACTGGTAATCGCTGAAAAACCATCGGTTGCACAAAGTCTGGCTGCGGTAATCGGTGCAACTGCTCGTAAGGATGGGTATCTGGAGGGTAACGGCTGGCGTGTCAGCTGGTGCGTGGGCCATCTGGCTGGTCTTGCGGATGCAGACAGTTATGATCCCAAGTATGCCAAGTGGCGATATGATGACCTGCCTATCCTGCCGGAGCATTGGCAGATGGTGGTGGGAAAGGATAAGAAAAAGCAGTTTGATATTCTCAAAAAGCTGATGAACGCCCCAGATGTGACCGAAGTGGTAAATGCCTGCGATGCCGGACGCGAGGGCGAGCTGATCTTCCGCAGCGTCTATGAGCTGGCAGGCTGCCAAAAGCCGATGAAAAGGCTCTGGATTTCTTCAATGGAGGACTCCGCCATAAGGGAGGGCTTTGCAAACCTGCGTCCAGGTGTAGATTATGATGGACTTCGGAAAGCTGCTCTCTGCCGTGCCAAGGCCGACTGGCTGGTAGGGATCAATGCCACAAGGCTTTTTTCCGTGCTGTACCACCGCACCCTCAACATCGGGCGCGTGATGTCCCCAACGCTGGCACTCATTGTCCAGCGAGAAGCTGAAATCGACACATTTAAGCCGGTTCCTTTTTATACCGTGGCGCTGGAGCTGCCCGGTCTTACCGTATCCGGGGAGCGCATAAGTGACCGAGCAAGCGCAGAGCAGCTGAAAGAAGCTTGCCAGGATGCAGCTGTCACAATCAAAAAGGTGGAGTGCAAGGAAAAGTCTGAAAAGCCGCCTGCCCTCTATGATCTGACTACTCTGCAAAGAGATGCCAATCGCCTGCTTGGATTTACAGCCCAGCAGACCCTGGACTATCTGCAAAGCCTGTATGAAAAGAAGCTCTGCACCTATCCCCGTACTGACAGCCGCTATCTGACCGGTGATATGGCAGACAGCCTGCCGGTGCTGGTGAATCTGGTTGCCAATGCTATGCCGTTTCGCAAAGGGATCGCCATTACCTGTGATCCGCAGACAGTCATCAACGATAAGAAAGTAACCGACCACCACGCAGTAATCCCTACCAGAAATCTCAAGGATGCAGACCTTTCTGCCCTTCCTGCGGGAGAAAAAGCGGTGCTGGAGCTGGTGGCCCTGCGTCTGCTGTGTGCCGTAGCCCAGCCCCATATCTATTCGGAAACCGTTGTGATTGCCGACTGTGCCGGTGGGGAGTTTACCGCCAAAGGAAAAACAGTGAAGCACCCCGGATGGAAAGCACTGGAGGACGCTTACCGTGCCAAAATGAAGGATGCAGAGCCAAAAAAAGAGGGCGCAGAGAAAGCCCTGCCGGAGCTGACCGAAGGACAGACCCTTTCGGTTTCTGCGGCAATCGTCAAAGAAGGCAAAAGCAGTCCGCCCCAGCACTTTACGGAGGACACCCTATTGTCCGCGATGGAGACTGCCGGAAAAGAAGATATGCCGGAGGATGCCGAACGAAAAGGTCTGGGGACACCGGCAACCCGTGCCGGTATTTTGGAAAAGCTGGTATCTGCCGGTTTTCTGGAACGAAAAAAGAGCAGGAAAACGGTGCAGCTTCTCCCTTCCCACGATGCAGTCTCCCTTATCACCGTTCTGCCGGAACAGCTGCAATCTCCGCTTCTGACTGCCGAGTGGGAGTACCGCCTGGGCGAGATCGAGCGCGGGCAGCTTGCCCCGGAGGAGTTTTTGGACGGGATCAGCACCATGCTGAAAGATCTGGTGGGAACTTATCAGGTCATCAAGGGAACCGAGTACCTGTTCACTCCGCCCCGTGAGGTGGTGGGCAAATGCCCCCGCTGCGGCGGTGAAGTTGCAGAATTGCAAAAAGGCTTCTTCTGTCAGAACAAAGATTGCAAATTTGCAATCTGGAAAAACAACAAATGGTGGGCTGCCAAGAAAAAACAGCCGACCAAGGCTGTGGTGTCTGCGCTGCTGAACGATGGCCGTGTCCGTGTGACGGGGTTATATTCGGAGAAAACCGGCAAGACCTACGATGCCGCTGTGGTTTTGGAGGATGATGGACAGTACGCCAACTTCAAGCTGGAATTTGACCAGCGGAAAGGAGGCAGCCGATGAAGCTCTCTTTAGTGGAACGGGAAACCATTCTCCTCTATAACCAGGCAGAACCAATGGCTGAGATCTATACTCATGATCCCCGTCTGATGGAGAAGCTGAATCTGCTGGCAAAAAAGCACCCCGACCAGATCACCCGAAAGGACGCCCATAACTTTACCGTCCCCAAGCGGTGTGTATCAGTCCGGGAGCCATACAGCGCAGAACGCCGCAAAGCCGCCAGTGAGCGTGCGAAAGCCGCCGGATACCAGCCTCCTGTGAGAAAGTCCAGCAGTTAAAGGCACATGGCAGAGAATGTATTTGAAGCAGTCAAGCAGTCGGTCAGCACCAGAGAAGCGGCAGAGTTTTATGGGATAAAAGTCAGTCGAACTGGCATGGCCTGCTGTCCCTTCCACGATGATAAGAACCCCAGCATGAAGGTAGACCAGCGATTCCACTGCTTTGGATGCGGTGAAGATGGGGATGTGATCGACTTTACCGCAAAGCTCTTTGACCTCTCCCCAAAAGAAGCGGCGGAGAAACTGGCACAGGACTTTGGCCTGATCTATGACAGTCAGGCCCCTCCCCGTAGGAGATATGTCCGGCAGAAAACCGAGGCACAAAAGTTTCGGGAGGACCGGCAGCGGTGTTATCGCGTACTGTCTGATTACTACTATCTGCTGAAAAAATGGGAGGCCGACAATTCTCCCCGGACACCGGAGGAAGAACCGCACCCCC
Source organism: Hungatella sp. L36 (assembly GCF_014288035.1). Classification (NCBI taxonomy): domain Bacteria; kingdom Bacillati; phylum Bacillota; class Clostridia; order Lachnospirales; family Lachnospiraceae; genus Hungatella; species Hungatella sp. L36. Next base: position 11,295 of record NZ_JACOPC010000019.1, read on the forward strand.
GTTTTGTGGAAGCAATCCAGAAGAAAACCTATGTAGAGTACCTGTTGGACCTTTTTCTTTATGAAAGTGAAGAAGAACAAAAGGCATGGATTGCAGAACACACAGCAGAAATCACACACTTGGAAAGGAGATTGAAAATCATGGCTGAGAACAAACCCACCAACCGAGAGCGGCTAAGGGAAATCACAGATGGCATCGAGCAGGGGATCAAGGAACTGTTTGAGAGTGAAAAGTATATGCGCTATCTGTCCGTCATGTCCCGCTTCCACCGCTATTCGGTAAACAACACCATGCTCATCTATATGCAGAAGCCGGACGCTACATTGGTAGCCGGATACAATAAGTGGAAAGACCAGTTTGAGCGTCATGTAAAAAAGGGCGAGCATGGCATTACCATCATTGCCCCAACACCGTATAAGAAGAAAATCGAGGAGCAGAAGCTGGACCCAGATACCAAGGCTCCGATTCTGGATAAAGACGGAAAGATCGTCACAGAGGAAAAAGAAATTGAGATTCCCATGTTCCGCCCGGTCAAGGTCTTTGATGTGAGCCAGACCGACGGGAAACCTTTGCCGGAGCTTGCTTCCTCCCTTTCCGGCAATGTGCCAAATTATGAGGCATTCATGGAGGCTCTGCGCCGCAGTGCGCCGGTGCCAATCACTTTTGAAGCAATGGCCGCCGATACGGACGGCTATTTTTCTGCCAATCATCAGAAAATCGCCATTCGTCAGGGCATGAGTGAGGTGCAGACGGTTTCGGCCACAGTACACGAGATTGCCCACAGCAAGCTCCACAATCAGAAAAAGATTCAGATTGCCAATGACGAGCAATATCAGGAGATCGAGCTGTTTGATAAACCCGGTCTGTTCTCCAATGGGCGGATTGCTCGTGATAATCTGCCGGAGGGCGTTTATTGCTATGACCTGCGCGGTTCTGACTACGACCCCGGAGAGCCGGTCTGTGTAGAAGAACAAGTAGTTGTAAACCATGCAGGTTCCGTTCTGCTGACAGAGCCGCTGGAGTTGGCGGAAGATGGACGCCTGATGCTGACCGAGGAAGAAGGGCTGAATTTTGTTGGCGGCTTTTCTACCCTCACCCAGTTTTTGCAAGAACATAGGAAAGACCGCCACACGGAGGAAGTGGAGGCTGAAAGCATCTCCTACGCAGTCTGCAAATATTTTGGCATCGAGACCGGAGAAAACAGCTTCGGCTATATTGCAAGCTGGAGTCAGGGCAAGGAACTGAAAGAACTGAGAGCCAGTTTGGAGACCATCAACAAAACCTCCGGCACTTTGATCTCTGACATTGAGCGCCACTATAAGGAAATATGCAAAGAGCGTGGGATTGATCCCCATGCAAAGGCAGAGCCGGAAACCGCCCCGATAGAGCAGCCGACCGGCAATCTAACCTACTATGTAGCAGAGTGCATGGAGTTTCCAAACCTCGGAGAATACCACGATAACCTGTCTTTGGAGGAAGCTGTACGCATTTATCAGGAGATTCCGGCAGAGCGAATGAATGGGATCAAGGGCATTGGCTTTGAGCTGAAAGATGGAAGCGACTATGAAGGACCTTTTCCGATTTTGACCGGGCAGACCATTGACCTGGACACTATTCAGGCAATCGACTATTACCGTGACAATCCGCTGGTACAGAAAGCGGTAAAGGAACTGGCTGCGGCCATGCCGGAAATGGAGGTACTGGGGGCAGACGCCAATCAGCAGGAGGCTTTGTTTCTGATCGACAATGCCACCTATCTTTATATCCAGCCCTGTGACAGCGGATGGGACTATACCCTTTACGATGCCGCATCCATGAAAGAGCTGGATGGAGGTCAGCTGGATATGCCAGAGCTTTCCCGCATGAAGGCAGTTCTCCAGATTTGTGATGACAACGATTTGGGCAGAGACTCGGTAAAATACGCACCGTTGTCCATGGTTGAGACCTTGCAGGAAGCTGCTTATGAGCAGATGCAGGCAGAGGCAAGTCAGATGACCGCTTCTTCCCAGCTGCCGGAAGCGCAGGAGCAGGCACTGGATGAATACCCCATGCCGGATGAGCAGGTATCCACACCGGATATGCAGGAATATGGCTACTCCTATGATGGGATGCTCCCTGTTACCAGAGAACGGGCGCTGGAACTGGATGCCGCCGGTTTGACCGTCTATGTGCTGCATGAGGACAATACGGAGAGCATGGTGTTTGACCCGCAGGAAATCATGGATCATGGCGGTCTTTTCGGTGTGGACCATGAGGAATGGGAGAAAAGCCCTCAGTTCCACGAAAAGGTCATGGAGCGTCAGGAACATCAGCAGGAACGCGAACAGGCATTTCTCTCTCAGAACAGAGATTGCTTTGCCATCTATCAGGTAAGTAGTGACGATCCGCAGAATGTGCGCTTTATGAATCTGGATTGGTTAAAGTCCCATGACATTTCCATAGACCGCAGCAATTATGACCTCATTTACACAGCTCCTCTGAGGGAGTCTGGCACTGTGCCGGAGCAGCTGGAAAAACTCTATCAGCAATTCAATCTGGAAAAGCCCGTGGACTTTCACAGTCCCTCCATGAGCGTCAGCGACATCGTTGCAATCAGGCAGGACGGTAAGGTATCCTGTCATTACTGTGACAGCGTTGGTTTTACCCAGATCCCCGGATTCCTGCCAGAAAACCCGCTGAAAAATGCGGAAATGGCCCTGGAGGACGATTACGGCATGATCGACGGTATCATCAACAATGGCGCAAAAGAACCCACGGTGGCAGAGTTGGAACAGCAGGCCCGAAGCGGTCAGCCCATTTCCCTCATGGAGTTGGCAGCCGCCACCCATCGGGAGGAACGGGAAAAGAAAAAGTCCGTCATGGAGCAGCTGAAAAGCCAGCCCAAGGCAGAACACAAAAAGATAGCGCCAAAAAAGAGTGCGGAAAGGGAGATTTGATATGGGAAACTTTACTTTTGAGGAAATGAACCTGATGTGCATTTACAATACCGGCAGCCGCACCGGACTGATCGACAGCCTGCGTGAGATGCGCGGCGAGCTGGCCCCGGAGGAAACCGAGCTGCGGGAGTTGACAGACAGCGCACTGGGCAAGCTCCAGGCCATGAGTGATGCCGAGTTTGCCGAGTTGGAGTTGTATCCGGATTTTGACCAGTAAACACCATAATCGCAGGGATGGGGTGGCAATATGCTACCCCATCTTTTACCCAAAAACCGAAAGGAGGACAGAACACTATGCCAACCAAAGCTGAACTATATGCACAGATGGCGGACAAGGTGGCAACGCAGCTCACGGGGAGCTGGCAGGAATGGGCCGGGTTTCTCACCACTGCTTCCCGACTTTACAAGTACCCGTTCCATGAGCAGTTGATGATCTACGCCCAGCGCCCGGACGCTACCGCCTGTGCAGAGTACGATTTGTGGAATGAAAAGATGGGCCGGTATGTAAGGCGCGGCTCCAAAGGGATTGCTCTGGTGGACGATTCCGGGGACAGGCCCCGCCTGCGCTATGTCTTTGACATTTCCGACACCGGAACCCGTGAACATTCCCGTACTCCCTGGCTGTGGCAGCTGGAGAAGCGCCATCTGGATTCCGTGCAGGCCATGCTGGAGCGCACCTATGATGTTTCCGGTGATGATCTTGCCGGACAGCTCACGGAGGTAGCCGGAAAACTGGCTGAGGAATACTGGACGGAGCATCAGCAGGACTTCTTCTATATCGTTGACGGTTCCTTTTTGGAGGAATATGATGAGTATAACATCGGAGTGCAGTTCAAGGCAGCCGCCACCGTCAGCATCACTTACGCTTTGATGTCCCGCTGTGGACTGGAGCCGGAACGCTACTTCGACCACGAAGATTTCATGGCGATCTTTGATTTCAACACCCCGTCCACCATCGGGGCGCTGGGAACAGCGGTCAGCCAGATCAACCAGCAGGTGCTGCGGCAGATCGGTGTTACCGTCCGAAATGCAGAGCGCGAAGCCAACCAAGAAAGGAGCAAGCAAGATGAACAATCCCATGACCTACATCCAGAACGGAGACTATCAGATTCCCGACCTGAAGCTGAGCCAGCAGCCGGAGAAACCCCTGGGCAAGTACGGCAGGATGAGGAAAACCTACCTGAAGGAACACCGTCCCATCCTCTACAACCAGATGTTGCTGAGCGAGAAGCTGTACCCGCACCTCATCGAGATCGACGAGACCGCCCAGAGCAGACTGGAACAGATGATGCCCCAGCTGGCGAAGGAAGCGGGAGCCACCGAGGAACTGAAAGCCAGCGATCCCATGAAGTGGGTGGGCCTGATGAACACCTGCAAAGCCCAGGCAGAGGAGATCCTGATGGCGGAGCTTATCAACAGCTGACCCTAAACCTGTTCCTCTCCGAAGCGGAGCAGATCCAATCCATAGATGAAGCAGAGAATGTAGCGCATACATCCTCTGCTTTTTCTTTTGCCCAAAATGATATTGACCATGTGCTGCGTTTGGGAGGCAATACAGATCGTCAGAGGGAGCGTGTGGTTGCAGCATTTGAAAAGCAGAAAACCACCGCTGAGATTGCCGAGATACTGAAAACGCTGTACCACGGCGGTAACGGCCTTGGCAGTGTGAGTGCATGGTATGCCGAGGATGGTATCCATCTTTCCCACGGGAAGTCTGTCCGTTATGACAGGTCTGCCCAGGTCATTTCCTGGGAGAGTGCCGCAGAGCGTATCGGGGAGCTTTTGAAAAGTGGCCAGTTTGCCTCCAATGTGGAGCTTGCAGAAGCGGCAGGCTATGAACGCTCCCTCCTTGCAGAAAAACTTTGGCATCTGTACCACGATTTCAGCGATAAAGCCAGAGATTCCGGGTATCTGTCCTGTCTGTCCGGTATTCAGAGAACCGGGTTCCCGGAAGAAACTGCATGGCTTGCCGAGCAGCTGAGTGACCCGGCTTTCCGCCAGACACTCAAGGAAGAATACGCTGCTTTCTGGACTGCCTATCAGCAGAACCGTGACCTGTTGCGTTTTCACTATCACAGACCAAGGGAGATCTGGGAGAACCTGAAGGACCTTGACCTGCCACGCAGGACCTTTTCTTCGGATCTTTCCCAAGTGCCAACTGTCCAGCACTTCATTACCGAGGATGAGATCGACGCCGCTATGACCGGCGGCAGCAGTTTCGCCGGAGGAAAAGGCCGTATCTATGCGTTCTTCATGGCAAACCATACGGATAAGGAGAAAGTGAGATTCCTCAAAGACGAGTATGGCATTGGCGGACGCTCTCATGCCTTGTCCGGTGCAACACACAGCGGCGAAGATCACGATGGGAAAGGACTGCACTATAAAAAGCAGGACTGCCCGGATGTTCACTTGAACTGGGAAAAGGTTGCCAAACGCATTACATCTCTCGTCCAGAAAGACCGCTATCTTACAGAACAGGAACAGGCTCAGTATGACAAAATCCAGGCTGAAAAGGAACTGGTCGAAGAAGATGCCATTCAAGCCCAGCAGCCGGAGATGGAGGAAGAAACGCTAAAGCCTACCCTTGGGGAGCAGTTTGAGCAGTATAAGCCTGTGGTGACTGCCGCTATTTCCGAGGATGCCGCATACCGCAACGCCTGCGGTCACAGCGACCATGAAAATGCTGTCATCGAGGGCAATGCCGCTGTGCGCCGTGCGGTTCTTGGTTCTAAGGATATGGAGCTGATCCGACTCTATTCGGATGTGCCGGAGTTCCGCCAGCGTCTGCACCGGGAAGTAATCGACGAAACCTATCCAAAGCTCCATGAGCTTCTGCGCCCTCTGTCTCAGGAAGATATTGATACTGCCCTTTGTGCATGGAACGGCAATATCGAGAGTAAACACGCTGTCGTCCGCTATATGAAAGACCATGCAAGAGAGAAGGATACCGCTGCATGGCTGGCTCAGGAATACGGTGGCGGCAACAGCCCGTTCGTTGTCCGTGCCGGAAGCCCGGAGGAAACACAGCTGCCCTGGCCGAAGGTACAGCGCAGGCTTGCCCAGCTTATTCAGGAGGACCGGTTCTATACCGAAGAAGAACAGGATCGTTTTGACAATATCGACCCTATTGCCATCCGGGAAGCTCTGGAGGAAAGAGGGATCGTCAACGGACAGGTGACAGATCCGGAAAAACTGGACAATTCCTCATTTATCCAGCAGGTAATGTCGGATGTAGAGCAGATTGCAGCTGCCGAGACAGAACAGACTTCCGAGGTTTCCATTTCCGATGAGGAATATGATGCAGTTCGCCGCCCGACTCCGCAAAGAACCTCCTATGATCCTGCCGCCCCGGTTTATGCCGTGGGTGATACCGTGTATATCGAGGATGACGCCTATCAGATCACCGAGCTACGGGATGACACCGTGCAGCTTCTGCCTACCGGGATGGTATATCCCATCTATCGGGCAGAGCGCAAAGAACAGTTCGAGCAGCTGCTTCGGGCAGACCGCCGCAATGCTTACTATACCGAGTTTCTTCCCATTGACCCGGACAAGGCAGATCAGGATCTGCGGGATGTATTGGCCCATGGACTGATGGATGAAGCGGATAAAAAGCAGCTTTCCACGCTGCTGCAATCCGGCAGGAGCAACAGTGAGATCGCCTACTGGCTGAGCAGAGCCTACCCTCATGAGATTGAGACCCTGAATCTGGAGACCGGCGATATTGCCGATTACCGTACCACGACACAGGGCATGGAGCTGGAAGTCATGGATGCAGAGGAAAAGCGTCTGGCTGTGCTGTATTTCCGCTGGGATGAGGTTGCGCCTTTGCTGCGCGGGATGTATGCCCGTCAGCTGGATGGCTTTGGACAAGAACAGCCCCAACCGTCTGCTGAATCCCCGGCCTTTCATTCCGAGACCGTGGCCGTCTATCCGGGCGATAAGAACCATCTACCTTATGATGTGGTGGTGGAACGGTTGCATATTGAGGAGCCGGAGCCGCCAGCCCCTGTAACAGAGCCGGAGAAAACCTTTGAGGAAGTGCTGGATGAACACCCGGTTTCCATTCAGGTCAACGGCCAGTGGCAGACCTTCCCCAATGCCAAAGCTGCCGAGGAAGCCTCCTATAAGGAATACAAGGACAACCTGCGCCGCAATGCACAGAACTTCCGCATTACCGATGAGTATTTGGGTGAAGGCGGTCCAAAAGCCAAGTTCCAGGCAAATGTTAATGCCATTCGTTTGCTGAAAGAGCTGGAATCTGCCGGACAGCAGGCAAGCCCCGAACAACAGGAGATTCTTTCCCGGTATGTGGGCTGGGGCGGTATTCCTGATGCTTTTGACCCAGAGAAACCGGCATGGGCTTCCGAGTATACCCAGCTGAAAGAGCTGCTGACCCGGTCGGAATACGCTGCCGCCAGAAGCTCTACCCTCAACGCCCATTACACCAACCCTACGGTCATTCAGGCCATCTATGAAGCGGTGGACCGTATGGGATTTGAGACCGGAAATATTCTGGAGCCGTCTATGGGTGTGGGCAATTTCTTTGGTATGCTGCCGGAGAAAATGCGAAACAGCCGTCTATACGGTGTGGAGCTGGACCCGGTTTCCGGGCGTATCGCAAAGCAGCTCTATCCCAAGGCGGACATCACAGTAGGCGGCTTTGAGACCACCGACAGGCGTGACTTCTTTGACCTTGCCATTGGTAATGTGCCTTTCGGTCAGTATCAGGTTCGAGATAAAGCCTATGACAAGCTGAATTTCAGCATCCACAACTACTTTTTTGCCAAAGCACTCGACCAGGTGCGTCCCGGCGGCGTGGTAGCTTTTGTGACCTCCCGATATACCATGGACGCCAAGGATTCCACCGTGCGCCGCTATCTTGCCCAGCGTGCCGAGCTGCTGGGAGCGATCCGTCTGCCTAATGACGCGTTCAAAAAGAATGCCGGTGCCGAGGTTGTATCGGACATCATCTTCCTCCAAAAGCGGGATCGCCCGCTGGACATCGTGCCGGAATGGACCCAGACCGGACAGACGGAGGACGGGTTTGCCATCAACCGGTATTTTATCGACCACCCGGAAATGGTGCTGGGCAGACAGGAGCCGGTAAGCACTGCTCATGGTATGGACTACACCGTGAACCCCATCGAGGGACTGGAGCTTTCCGACCAGCTGCATGATGCTGTGAAGTACATTCATGGCACTTATCAGGAGGCAGAGCTGCCGGAGCTGGGCGAAGGCGAAGCCATTGACACCTCCATTCCTGCCGACCCCAATGTGAAGAACTATTCCTATGCCATTGTAGACGGGCAGGTGTACTATCGGGAAAACAGCCGCATGGTGCGCCCTGACCTCAACGCCACCGCCGAAGCCCGCGTGAAAGGTCTTGTGGGACTGCGTGATTGTGTGCAGGAACTGATCGACCTTCAGATGGATGCAGCGGTTCCAGACAGCACCATTACCCAAAAGCAGGCGGAACTGAACAGCCTCTATGACAGCTTTTCTGCAAAATATGGCCTTATCAATGACCGTGCAAATCGGCTGGCCTATGCAGATGATTCTTCCTATTACCTGCTCTGTGCGCTGGAAGTCATCGACGAGGACGGGAAACTGGAACGTAAGGCGGATATGTTCACCAAACGAACCATCAAGCCCCATCAGGCAGTGGCTACTGTGGATACGGCAAGCGAAGCACTGGCGGTGTCCATCTCGGAAAAAGCCTGCGTAGATATGAGCTATATGAGTCGGCTTACCGGAAAAACAAAAGAAGCACTGGCCGGAGAACTGCAAGGCGTGATCTTCCGTGTGCCGGGACAGCTGGAACAGGACGGCACACCCCATTATGTGACTGCTGATGAATACCTTTCCGGCAATGTACGCCGCAAACTGCGTCAGGCGCAGCGGGCGGCACAGCAGGACCCTTCTTTTGCAGTCAATGTGGAAGCTCTTAACGCCGCCCAGCCCAAAGACCTGGATGCGTCGGAAATTGAGGTGCGTCTGGGCGCTACCTGGATTGACAAGGAGTACATCCAGCAGTTTATGTACGAGACCTTCAACACCCCGTTTTATCTCCAGCGCAGCATTGAGGTCAACTATTCCTCCTTTACTGCTGAATGGCAGATCAAGGGGAAATCTTCTGTATCCTACAACGATGTGGCAGCTTACACTACCTATGGAACCAGCCGTGCCAATGCTTATAAGATTTTGGAGGACAGCCTGAACCTGCGGGATGTCCGTATCTATGACACCATAGAGGACGCAGACGGAAAAGAGCGCCGCGTACTAAACGCCAAGGAGACCACTCTGGCTGCCCAAAAACAGCAGGCTATCCGGGAAGCCTTTAGGGACTGGATCTGGAGAGACCCGGAGCGCCGCCAGACTTTGGTGCGCCAGTATAACGAAGAAATGAACTCTACCCGTCCCCGCGAGTATGATGGCAGCCATATCACTTTTGGCGGCATGAACCCGGCCATTACCCTGCGGGAACACCAGAAAAGTGCCATCGCCCATGTGCTGTATGGCGGAAATACCCTGCTGGCACACGAAGTAGGCGCGGGCAAAACCTTTGAGATGGTGGCCGCTGCGATGGAAGCCAAACGCCTGGGCTTGTGCCAGAAATCTCTCTTTGTGGTTCCCAACCACCTGACTGAGCAGTGGGCATCAGAGTTTCTGCGCCTCTATCCTTCTGCCAACATCTTAGTCACAACCAAAAAGGACTTTGAGACCCATAACCGCAAAAAGTTCTGCGCCCGTATTGCGACCGGTGACTACGACGCCATCATCATGGGACACAGTCAGTTTGAGCGTATCCCCATCAGCCGGGAGCGTCAGGAAAGGCTTCTCTATGAGCAGATCGACGAGATCACCGAGGGCATCGCAGAGGTGCAGGCCAGCGGCGGCGAGCGTTTTACCGTCAAGCAGCTGGAGCGTACCAGAAAGTCTCTGGAAGCCAGACTGGAAAAGCTGCAAGCCGAGGGGCGAAAAGATGATGTGGTAACTTTTGAGCAGCTGGGTGTGGACCGGCTGTTTGTGGACGAGGCCCACAACTACAAGAACCTGTTTTTATACACAAAAATGCGGAATGTGGCTGGTCTCTCCACCAGCGATGCCCAAAAGTCCAGCGATATGTTTGCCAAGTGCCGCTATATGGATGAGATTACCGGAAACCGTGGCGTGATCTTTGCCACCGGAACGCCGGTCAGCAACTCCATGACCGAGCTTTACACCATGCAGCGTTATCTTCAGTATGAACGCCTGCAAGAACTGAACATGACCCACTTCGACTGCTGGGCTTCCCGATTTGGGGAGACCGTCACAGCATTGGAGCTGGCACCGGAGGGAACCGGCTACCGGGCAAGAACGAGATTCAGCAAGTTTTTCAACCTCCCAGAGCTGATGAACCTGTTCAAAGAAGTGGCGGACATCAAGACCGCCGACCAACTGAATCTGCCTACCCCGGAGGTGGAATACCACAATGTTGTGGCGCAGCCCACCGAACATCAGCAGGAAATGGTCAAAGCTCTTTCGGAGCGTGCATCGCTGGTACACAGCGGAACCGTTGACCCGTCTCAGGACAATATGCTCAAGATTACCTCGGATGGCCGCAAGCTGGGGCTTGACCAGAGAATCGTCAACCAGATGCTGCCGGATGAACCTGGCACAAAGGTCAATCAGTGCGTGGACAACATCATGCAGATCTGGCGGGACGGCAAAGCTGACAAGCTGACCCAGCTGGTGTTCTGCGACATTTCTACCCCGCAGGCAAAAGCTCCTGTAAGCAAGGCGGCGAAAACGCTGGATAATCCACTGCTTCACGCACTGGAAGGCGCTGTGCCTCTGCCGGAGCAGGAACCGGTCTTTACGGTATATGACGATATTCGTCAGAAACTCATTGCCCAGGGGATGCCTGCCGACCAGATCGCTTTTATCCATGAAGCCAATACCGAAGTGCGGAAAAAGGAGCTGTTCTCTAAAGTCCGTACCGGTCAGGTTCGTGTCCTTTTGGGCAGCACCGCCAAGATGGGCGCAGGCACCAATGTGCAGGACCGTCTGGTGGCACTTCATGACCTGGACTGTCCGTGGAGACCGGGAGACCTTGCCCAGCGCAAGGGCCGTATCGAGCGCCAGGGCAACCAGAACCCCCTTGTCCATGTGTACCGCTATGTGACAGAAGGAACTTTTGACGCATACCTCTGGCAGACGGTGGAGAACAAGCAGAAATTTATCAGCCAGATCATGACCAGCAAAAGTCCGGTTCGCTCCTGCGATGATGTGGATGAAACCGCCCTGAGTTTTGCCGAGATCAAGGCTCTGTGTGCCGGAGATCCCCGTATCAAGGAGCGTATGGATTTGGATGTGGAGGTATCCCGCCTGAAGCTGATGAAAGCTGACCACCAGAGCAAGCAGTACCGTCTGGAGGACCAGCTGCTCAAATACTTCCCAGAGGAGATTGAAAAGCACAAGGGCTTTATCAAGGGCTTTGAATCTGACCTGGAGGTTTTGGCAGCTCACCCGCACCCGGAGGACGGCTTTGCCGGTATGGAGATTCGTGGAGACCTGCTGACCGATAAGGAGAACGCCGGTGCAGCCCTTTTGGATGCCTGCAAGGAGGTTAAAACCTCCGATCCGGTGCAGATCGGCAACTACCGGGGGTATGCCATGTCCGTGGAATTTTCCGCTTGGAAACAGGAGTATACGCTCCTGCTGAAAGGACAGATGACCCACCGGGCAACCCTTGGTACAGACCCTCGCGGAAATCTTACCCGTATCGACAATGCCCTTGCTCAGATGCCCCAGCGTCTGGAGGCGGCAAAGGCCCAGCTGGATAACCTCTATCAGCAACAGGCTGCCGCAAAGGAGGAAGTCGGAAAGCCATTTCTTTATGAAGAAGAACTGAGAAGCAAAAACGCCCGTCTGGTGGAGCTGGATACCCTGCTCAACATCGACGGAAAGGGACCGGCACACACCGAGTCTGTTGTTGCCAAAAGCACACGGCCTTCGGTGCTGGATAACCTAAAACGCCCGGTGCCACCCCGCAGTACAGACAAGAAACCAAAACAGCATGAGGAGGTGCGATAACATGAATACTAACGATCTGAATACAGCCCTTTATGAAAAGATGGCTGCCGAACAGGATAAGTTCCGGGACTGGCTGAAAAGCCAGCCCCCGGAAGAAATCCTGCACCACACCTATGAATATACTGTCCGTGAGGATATTGTGATGGCGATGGAGGAGCTGGAGCTGACCGACGCCCAGGCCAAGGCACTTTTGGAATCTCCCTCTCCATTGGCGGATGTGTACCGCTATTTTGAAAAGCTGGAGACCGGCTACATGGATGTGATCCGGGACAGTATTGAGAACCGTGCCGACGATGTGTGCAGAGCTAAAGAGGAACTGCGAACAACACCGGTCTATCCCCACTCTGCCGCCTATGCGAGAGAACATGGGGAGCTGGAGCAGTACCGGGCTTCCAACAATGCAAATCTCCAATGCAAGGAGTCCATTGAAGCGGCGGTGCGGGAACACTTCGACGGAATGTATCTCAGTCACGATGCGGCAAAGGGTGTGATCGAGACCTATGGCATGGAGCGTGTGGCTATGGTTCTGGCTAACACCGTTCAGCTTCAGGACTGGGATGGGCGCTACTCCCGACGCAATAAGGAATGGGCTAAGACCATTCCCAACGAGAACCCCGAAACCGTCCGTTGTGGTTATGTCCTGAACAGCCACCCTGCTGTGCTGGATGGCTTTATTGATCTGGTGCGAGAAGAACAGCAGCGTAGCCGTACTCAGGGAGAAAAACTGCAACCGTCCCGCCCCTCAGTACGGGATAAGCTCAAACAGGAGCTGCCTGCCCATAAGCCTGCCGCCCCGAAGAAACGGGAGCCGGAGCGATAACTATGGCAAAGCGTAAGCGGGATATGCAATTAAACTTTAGAGTTTCAGCGGAGGAGCTTGCTGTGATTGAGCAAAAAATGTCTCAGTTTGGAACCTCCAACCGTGAAGCCTATCTAAGAAAAATGGCGCTGGATGGGTATGTAGTCAAGCTGGAGCTGCCGGAGCTGAAGGAGCTTGTTTCCCTGATGCGCCGAAGCAGCAACAACTTAAACCAGCTGACCCGTAAAGTGCATGAGACTGGGCGGGTTTATGATGCTGACTTGGAGGATATATCCCAGCGGCAGGAACAGTTATGGGAGGGCGTAGAGGAAATCCTTACTCAGCTTTCCAAACTTTTATAACAGGGATAGATACTCCATTTGCGGAGGGAGGAACGGCATTACTTCGCTGCTCCTCTCTCCGCTTTTTCTTTTTATCGGTATCCTTGTCTTTTGCCTGCCCATGCCGGATAATATGATTAGAAAAGATACCAAGAACGCTGCAAGGAGGAAATGACATGAAGATTTTGAAAGGGCTTTTGATGATTATAACTGCACCGGTCATTTTGGTGCTGACGCTTTTTGTCTGGCTCTGCACGGGGCTGATCTACATATCCGGTCTGGTGCTTGGTCTGCTCAGCACTGTAATTGCTCTGCTTGGCGTGGCTGTGCTTATTACCTATTCCCCGCAGAATGGTGTGATTTTGCTGGTTATGGCATTTTTGATTAGCCCTATGGGGCTGCCGTTGGCTGCAATCTGGCTGATGGGTAAGGTGCAGAGTTTGAAATTTGCCATTCAGGATTGGGTTTATGGATAAAAAATACGCAAAGCCACAAAATGCCAAACACCGTCTGTTAAATTTGGAAAGAGAAACTATATATCCACAACTTTACTTTTGAACTAATATTGAATATAATATTAGTACGAAAGGAAGTGACATGATGGGACAATTTGAACAGCTGGATCAGATGCTAACAGCACAAGAAGGAATGCTGCGAACATCACAGGTCGTATCCTCTGGAATTTCAAAGCCGGTATTTTATGATTATGTGCGTTCACGAGATTTGGATAGAGTTGCACATGGGATTTATCTGTCCAAAGATTCCTGGGTGGATGCCATGTATCTGCTTCATTTGCGATTTGAACAAGCAGTATTTTCACATGAAACAGCTTTATTTTTTCACGATCTGACAGACCGTGAACCAATAGAATATACAGTTACGGTCAAAACTGGATGCAATCCAAGCAAAATGAAAGCAGAAGGCATTCAAGTTTTTACGATTAAAGCAGACTTACATGATGTAGGACTTACAACAGCGAAAACTCCGTTCGGGCATACTGTGCCGGTTTATGATATGGAGCGAACGATCTGTGATTTGCTCAGAAGCCGTAGCAGAATTGAAATTCAGACCTTTCAGGGAGCACTGAAAGCGTATGCCCGTAGAAAAGATAAGAACCTGCGAGCTTTAATGCAATATGCTGGGATGTTCAAGGTGGAAAAAATTTTACGACAGTATTTGGAGGTACTTTTATGATAAAAACAGCAAGGCAGCTTAAAGATTTAATACGAAACCTTTCCAGAGAAAAATCCGCAGATGCTCAGATTTTAATGAGGAACTACATGATGGAGCGTTTTTTGGAGCGTATTTCTCTTTCTGAGTATCGTGATAAGTTTATCTTGAAGGGTGGTATGTTGGTAGCGGCTATGGTTGGATTGGATGCCCGCTCTACGATGGATTTGGATGCAACCATAAAAGGAGCTAATGTTAATGTGGAGGATATTGAGAATCTAATTTCATCAATCGTAACTGTTCCGATTGATGATGGTGTTAAATTTCAGCTGAAAAGTATTTCGGAGATTATGGATGAAGCAGAGTATCCGGGGATTCGTGTCAGCATGAGTACAACATTCGATGGTGTAGTGACCCCTTTGAAAATTGATATTTCTACGGGAGATGCAATCACTCCAAGAGAGGTTCGGTATTCATTCAAACTTATGCTGGAAGATCGCTCCATTGATATTTGGGCTTATAATTTAGAAACTGTGCTGGCAGAAAAACTGGAAACCATTATTACCAGAACCACAACCAATACCCGCATGAGAGATTTCTACGATATTTACATTTTAGAACAGCTGCATGGAACCACGCTGAACCCGAAAATTTTACATGATGCGCTTCTGGCAACTGCTCATAAACGGGGATCGGAGAAGTATCTTAACCAGGCTGAAGAAGTTTTTGACGAAGTGGAAAATGATTCGGTTATGCAAAAACTTTGGGAGGCATACCGTAAAAAGTTTTCTTATGCTTCTGATTTGGAATGGGATGTGATTATGAAAGTAATTCGCAGGTTATATGTTCTTTGCGAGAAGGGCATCAGCTTATGAAAAAGCATGGACACTATTGTAAAGTTTGTGGTGAATACAAAGCCAACGAAAAATTTTCAGGCAAAGGTCATGCATCCCACATTTGTAAATCCTGTGCTTCGCTACCAGCAGAAACGCAGGCTGAACTGATGACACTGAATCGTCTTTTGAATCTTCCATGGAGGCTATCGAAAGAGCAGTTGTCCTGGCTGAAAAATCGACTAAAGGATAGGCGGCCTGATGTCCGTGCATTGGCGCAAGAGCAATATGAAATGAGATTTCCACCAAGACACTTAGAAGATGATGAGTTCAATTTTTTCGATGAAGAAAGTTTTATAGAATAGTGAAAGCGGTCTGCTATGGCAGGCCGTTTTCTTTTCGGGAAGGAGGTCTGACCTATGGCAACCACAAGAATCATGCCGCTTCATGTCGGCAAGGGCCGCACAGAAAGTCGGGCGATCAGTGACATCATCGACTATGTGGCCAACCCAAAGAAAACAGATGACGGCAGACTCATTACCGGCTATGCGTGTGACAGCCGGACTGTGGATGCGGAGTTCCTTCTGGCAAAGCGGCAGTACATTGCCGCTACCGGACGAGTGCGAGGTGCGGATGATGTGATTGCCTATCATGTGCGCCAGTCGTTCCGCCCCGGTGAGATCACTCCGGAAGAAGCGAACCGGCTGGGTGTGGAATTTGCCAAGCGATTCACCAAGGGCAATCATGCCTTTGTGGTCTGCACCCACATAGACAAGTCGCACATTCACAATCACATTATCTGGTCATCGGTCAGCTTAGAATATGACCGGAAATTCCGAAACTTTTGGGGCAGCACCAAGGCAGTCCGACAGTTAAGTGACACCATCTGCGTCGAAAACGGACTGTCCATTGTGGAGAATCCGAAACCTCACGGAAAGAGCTATAACAAGTGGCTGGGCGATCAGGCAAAGCCCTCTCACCGAGAGCTGCTGCGTGTAGCGATTGACAACGCATTATCACAAAGTCCTGCTAATTTTGAGGAACTGCTGAAGCTGCTGCAAGAGTCCGGCTGTGAAGTATCAAAGCGCGGAAAATCGTATCGTTTGAAACTCCCCGGCTGGGAGAAAGCCGCCCGAATGGACAGCCTGGGCGAAGGATATGGATTAGATGATTTGCAGGCGGTTCTCTCCGGGAAGAAAACGCATACCCCACGAAAGAAAATAGTTACACAGGCAGAGACGCAGAAGGTCAATCTGCTGGTGGACATTCAGGCAAAATTGCAGGCAGGAAAAGGTGCTGGCTATGCGCGATGGGCTAAAGTTTTCAATCTGAAGCAAATGGCGCAGACCATGAACTACCTATCAGAGCATAACCTGCTGGAGTATGCGGTTTTGGAAGAAAAGGCTGCGGCCGCCACGGCACATCACAATGAGCTTTCGGCGCAAATTAAGGAGGCTGAAAAGCGTATGGCAGAGATCGCTGTTTTGCGTACTCACATCGTAAATTATGCCAAGACCCGTGAGGTCTATGTGGACTACCGCAAGGCCGGCTACTCTAAGAAATTCCGGGAGGAACATGAGGAAGAAATTCTGCTCCACCAGGCTGCTAAGAATGCCTTTGATGAGATGGGCGTCAAGAAGCTGCCCAAGGTCAAAGAGTTGCAGACGGAGTACGCGAAATTGCTGGAAGAAAAGAAAAAGACCTATGCCGAGTACCGGCGTTCCCGTGAAGAAATGCGGGAGCTTTTAACGGCAAAGGCTAATGTAGACCGAGTGCTGAAAATGGAGGTAGAACAGGATGTTGAAAAAGAAAAAGACCACGGCCAGCGGTAAGCTGGTCCTGGTCAAAAGCGTTCGCAGAACGCGCAGCCACAGAATGAAATTCTGTGTTCAAAGGGGCTTGGGGGCGCTGCCCTCAACAAGCAGCTTGTGGCGAAATGGATAGCCACAAGCATTGCTTGCCACAATATGCTGCGCATAAAATGAAAAACTAACGACGGGACGCTTACTGCCTCCTATCGTTAGTTTTCTGTGTTTAAGCGACTTATAAAACCAATCAGCATAATCAAATCGTCATCTGACATCTTTCTCATTCCGTCCAAAGCCTTCTTGATAAGCTGAGGGTTATTTTCCTGTGCATCAAAAAATTGAAGCGGTGTGATTTCAAAATACTCACAGATGTTGAGGAACTGCTTCATAGACGGCATAGAACGCCCAGAGGAAATCGCCTGAATATAGCTTCTGTTCTGCCCTAACTCCATGCTCATCTGATATTCTGAAACACCTTTTTTCAATCGCAATTCTGTGATCCGATTGCGGATAAATTCTTCGTCCATACGCTCACCTCTCTGCACTTTTAGCATAGCAGAAAGCAATTCTTGATACTTCGTATGTATTGTGTTATAATTTTATAATACAACCTTTATACGCATTATTATTTGCGTTATTTTTGCTTTATATGCGTAATCAAGGCAGTTATCAAGGGTGATTTATATGAATCAGTATGCCTGCGCCATTACCGGCCACCGACCAACAAGATTTTGCTTTTGATATAATGAGGAAGATCCCCTATGCCAAAAATTAAAAGAATGTCTCCTGGAGCAGTTTCGGATACTTCATGACGAGAAATTTGTCCGTACTTTTTTTGTCGGCGGTGCTCTTGGTGTGGATATGTGGGCTGGAGAACAGCTGCTGACATTGAGAGCACAAACGGGATACGAGGATATTAAAATTATCGTTGTAATTCCCTTCATCGGCTATGACTCTAAATGGCCGGATCAGAGTAGACATAGATTGAAAAAGCTGATCCAAAACGCAAACGATTCTATTGTTATTTCACATTCTGCGGATGTTTCCGGTTATAAAAAAAGGAATTACTATATGGTCGATCATGCAGAGTACATCATCGGTGTGTTTGATAATCAGAAAAAGCTGCGCTCAGGTACAGCACAGACAGTCAACTATGCCTTGCATCAGGGAAAAGTAATCACTCTGATCCATCCAGACACTATGGAGATAACAGCCCCTGCGCCTTAACAAATTCACAAAAATTTTTCATTAGCATTTCCAACAAAATATTTTCATTGAAGGGGTGCTGTGATATAATAAGATATAAAACTACGCTCAGAACAAATGGTGCCGCTATGAACAAATATATTGGACAGCAATTTGCTGCTTTAAGATACGAAAAAAATATTTTGGTTGTTGAAGAAACTACATCTGCTGGTGGATGCGGCTCCTTCAACGCGGCTTCTTCATGCCCTGCGTCAGCCTGTCTTTATGACAGTGCGGCGTGGGGCTTTTTTATTGCCTGAAAGGAGTATGAGAACATGAGTCTGAAATATACCTGCCCCAGCTGTGGAACCCCATTGGGTTATGAGGGATTGTGTTGGAAATGTAAGTGCGAGCAAGAACGGCAAGCTGCTCTGGCCTGGATGCCGGAACAAATTGTCGAAAAACAAAGAAACTTGATACAGAACATCCAGAGGCTGGCTGATATGAAGGACCCAGAGTTCGCCGACTTTTGGCAGCTGCTTAGCTACCATGATGCCATCACCCCGGAGATTCAGCGAGTGGCACTGGCCGCAGAGGTGTTCTGGCCCTGTGAGATCTATTATCATGCTCCCGCCGATGTGCGGGATGGTCTGATCCATGCGCTGTTGTCCGCAGAATATTCCAGCGCGGCCTCCAACCTGATGAGTTGCCTTGCTATGCAAGGAGATGACAAGGCAATGGAGACTCTGCTGGAGCTGGAGCGAAATCCCCGGCCCTGGCGCAAGGGCCTCTATGTAGACCCATCCAGCTATGCGCAGATCGGAGGCTGGACCTTCGACAAGGAGGGCCAGAAAATCCAGCTCAACTTCGATACCTGCTATCCTATGGTCAAAGGAACCACCAGCGAGAAATCTCCCGTCCGCATTGGCCGGGCACGGGAGGACACCTGTCCCCACTGCGGCGGGCGGATGGTGGATATTTTGGTGCTGGATGGCCGGGATGAGCGGCTCCGGTTCCTGGGGCTGGATGGTATTCTGACTGCCACCTGCTGCCCCAACTGTGTGGGATTCTTGAAAGGTCCAGCCTTTAACAGTTTTACCCTGGATGGCGGCGTGGAAGTCTTTCCCTCCGAGCTCTTTGACGGGGCGGAGAAAACGGATTGCTATGTCAGTCCCGAGGACTACAAGGCCCTCACGGAAAATCCCTTTGTGCTGGGCGAAGCGCCCGTGCCCCTGTTTTACGGTGCGGCCCGCCAGGATGTGAACACGGTGGGTGGCTTTGCCAACTGGGTACAGGACGCGGAATATACGACCTGCCCCCACTGTGGGAAACCTATGAAATATCTGGCCCAGATTCAGTGGGATACGGTGTTTGACTGTGCGGAGGGCACGCTCTATGTGGAATTCTGTCCAGACTGCCAAATCGTATCCATGCAGCATCAGCAAACCTGAGAGGAGACCTTGCCATGAGTTTGCCAAAGCGTGATGGCGTACATGACCGCTACTATCTGATCCACAAGCCGGACACTTCCCTGGAGGTGCTGGCGGAGGCGGATCTCTGCATTCAGGATGTGCTGAACGGAACCGCTCGTGAAAATCACTCCGCCTACCCGACTGTGGTGCGAAATCATAACGGAACACCCTTTCTCCCGGATCAGCTGCTGGAGCGGTATCTGACCGGGCTGCCGCTGAAAGGATTTCCCTGTGAGGATGCTGCCTCTCTCTGCGACGCCATGCGGCGGCTGGTGGGCTGGCAGGAGATCCGCTATACATTGGAGAAATACATAGAAAAGCAGGTGCAGGAAAGGTATTTTGAGGCTGGAGAAAAAGAGGATGATTTTACGCCTTACCCGCCTTGTACTGTGTGGCCGGAGCTGCGGCCGGAGGATGTGGATGAAGGCCTGCTGCGCTTTGCCTGCTATGTGGCGGTCTGCCATACGGTGTACGGGCAGAGTTTTGAATCCCTCACCACCGAGCACATCCTCGGCCTGGTCTCCCAGCTTCGCCCAGATATGGTGAAGCAGCTGAAAACAGCCGGCAGCGGCAAATTACCAAAGGACATCCAGCAGCGTAAGACGGAGCATTTCAACGCATCGGCCAATGATGCGTTTGCCACTATCCGCATCACCGCCAGGGACTCCACGGAGGAGTGCTATGCTGAAATCCTGGACTACCTGTGTGCGGTGCTGGAGCAGGAGGAATTTCCCCGCAGTTACTCGGTGGAGTTCCGTGGGAAGGAAAAACTCTATCTGCCCATTCCCGGCTTGCCCCAAAAGGGCGTCAATCAGCTCTTTGCCTGTGCTGTGCAGCACCCTGATCTTCATCCGGCTATGGAGCGATACGCTCGTTTGGCTATGCGGGAGTTTGAGTGGTATCAAAACCTTGCGGATGAAGCCTGCGCCATGCCTGGCACCTTTGCCGTGTTCGCCCTGGGACTGGAAGGGCCGAAGTGGTGGCGGCTGGTGTGCGATTACCTGGATCGATGTGATGACGAGCACTCCTCTTTGCAGGAGAAGTTCCTGCATATTCTGTTCAAGCAGTACGGGTTCACTGCCCAGTCCCTGCCGGTGCTGGTCCACGGAGTACAGTCCATGCAGAATCTGAAGCCCGCAAAGGAGTTCCGCGCCCTGATCGCCAATGAGGAGAGCCTGGATGCTCTGCTGGAGATCAAAGGGCATCTGGAATATTACCTGCCGGAAGAATCCGGCAATGACAAAAGGGCGCTGGCCTACCTGTGGCGTGATGTGCTCTGGGCCATCTGGGGCACAGCCTCTGAAAACGGCGGCAGCAAGGTCATCAAGACAGCGCCCAAGGAACTGAAAGAGAAATACCAGCAAGTATTTGCGTAAGGAGGGCTCTGTATGTGCGAGCACTGCCGAAACATTCAAACATGGAGAAAATTTGACGCCCCAAAGGACTATCTGGCCTGTATTGCTTACATTCAGCAGTTGGTGTCGGAGGGGGAATTTGAACTGATGCAAGAGGAATCCACCTGCCCACTGGAGAAGGTAAAGACAGAGGATGGCTGGGCAGACGAAATTATGGCTCACATGATTAGGTGCAAGCACTGCGGCCAGATCTTCACCTGTGTGGTCAACACCTGGCGAGGCAGCGGACACTTCAAAAAAGGCAAAGGATGACACGGAAAAGGCGGTGAAATGATGAATCAGGCAGAAAAAGCAGAGCTGCTGGAGCAGCTTGAGCAATGGAATAAGAAGGACGAGTATTCCCGGTGTATCCGGGCCATCGAAGCCATCCCGGAACAGGAGCGGGGCTATCTGCTGACCGTCAAGCTGAGTCGGGCTTACAGCAATCTGGCGGTGCTGGGAGATCATGGAGAGCATGGGACCGACGGTGAAGTGGACGGGGATCTCATCCGACACGCCATTGAGCTGCTGGAGTCCGTCCGCGCCCAGGGTGAGAACGATCCCTACTGGAACGCCCGGATGGGCTATTCCTGCCTGATGGCATACCGTTCCGCCGCCTCCGCCTATGAATACGCCAAGCACTGGCTGGCCCTGGTCCCGGATGACCCAGCCGCCCAAAAACTGGTTCGGGACTGCGAGGAATATCTGGAGGAGGAAAAAGCTCTGGAGCTGGATTTAAAAGAGCGGGAGGAAATCATCCGAAAGGAAACTCCCGATGATGTAAAGGGGGGGTATCTGTAAATGAACAGCGAACAGATCACAGCATTTTTACAAGAGCATTGGTACATTGCCTCGGTGCTCATCGGGGCCGTGATTTTGTTTGGAGCGATCCGCAACTGGAACTGGCTCTGCGACCCCACTGGTACGCGGGATGCCCATCGACACAGCAGAGGATACCGGCGTGTGGTTTTCTTTCTGCTGGGTGTCCTCTTGATTGTGGTGAGTATCTGGGGATTTGTGCTGAAATTGAAATAGGAGGAGAAAGACTATGATGACTGAGAAATATCCCACCTGGCTCATCGGCCATGTGAAAGAATGGGCGGAGAAGCGTTTGCCCACCGTGATACTTTGTTCCACCACCGGCAATGAACTGCTGGAGGTTTGGTATTACGGAGATCTGCTCACGGTGAAAGGAGAACCCCAATCCTATATCATAGATAGCGACGAGGCCCCCGGACTGGTGACAGCCCGTGACCCGGAGAGCGGCGAGGAGTTCGTCATCTTTGACGGTGGACGGCATGGCTACGACAATATGTTCTGCGATGAACATGATCCATCCGAGCTGGAGCACCGCCCCCTCAAGCGGTATGAGATCCCCGCCTCCAAGTTGGTGCTGGAGCTGGGGTACAGCGTGGACTATGAGGACGAAAAAGAGAACTTTGAACCGGATGAGGCGGATACCGTGGAACTGATCAACGGTGAACGGATGCCGTGGGAGCAGGCCAAGCGGGACGGCATCGACTATATCGCCCTTTACTATGTGAACGAGAAAGGAAAACCAGTCCAGATCCTGGACGCAGAGCTGGCCTGAGTATACCGCAGCCAGATGACGGGATAAAGGAGGGCGACAGCGTGATCGGGACAGATGAAAACCGGGCGGTGCTCCATGTGGAGGTCATCTTCTGGAGCGGCAAACGAAAAATACCACCCAGCCTGGTCAGCGGAAAGTATTGTCCCCATTTTGGTCACAGGAACTACAGAATATTTGGGTGTATGCTTTCTGGACGGAACCGAGTGTACATTTGATACACCAGCTTTGGGAAATGCCCAACCCCTATATCCAGATACCATTGACTATGCCCCGCTGGAAAACAATGCGGAATTTTTGATCTATGAGGGAGCCAATGCCGTTGGCAAGGGCCGGGTGCTGGGCCGAACCGTTCCCTATAAAGTGAAACAACAACGAAAGTAGGTGCCTTATGTACCAAATTGCATATATTGGCCGCTGGGAGACCCTCCCGGAAACGGCTGCCGCCATCTGTGACCATGATACTCCCAAGCTGGAAGCAATGCTCCAAGGCGGTCTGGATTTAGATGTTCCCATCCAGCTCAGCGAATATATCAAGCTGATGCCGCTGGAGATCGCGGTTTTTCGGAATGATGTGCCCATGATCCACTTCCTGCTGGAGCATGGAGCTGATCCCGGTCTGGCAGAGGAACAGCCCCTGCTGCTCACTGCCGCCCGCTGTTGTGGGCCGGAGGTGGTGGCGCTCTTTGCTGGACAGGCCGCAAAACTCAGCCCGAAGCAGAAAGAGCGGGCCTTCCAGGAAGTACGCTGGGGCAAGCGCCCGGAGAATATCCCGGTGCTGGAGCAGGCTGGGATCACAGTGGATAAGTTTGGCGGCGAGGCATTCCGGGCCGCTGTGTCTGAGGGCAATACCAAACTTGCCCAGCTGCTTCTGGAAAAAGGGGCAGACATCAATTACCACAAGCCGGACATGGTGTTTCCGAACGCCTCTACCGCTGTCACCGAAGCGGCTCGGCATAAGAATCTCCCCATGGTGCGCTGGCTCATTGAGCAAGGAGCCGACATCACCATTGCTGACAAATACGGTGACCGGCCTTACACCGTGGCGGTGCAGAACAAAAATCAGGAGCTGGCCGACTACTTAAAAGCCCTGGAACCGGAGGAATGGCACAACGAACAGGAAAAAGTCCGGCAGCTCATGCCCTACAAGCTGCCTGCCAAGCTGGTGGAATACTTGAAGACCGGCCCCTTGCGGCTGGAATTTCCAGAGCGGGAACTGGTGAAGTGGGCGGAGCTCTACTCCTTCATGGATGTGCAGGAGATGACCTGGAAACGGAAGAAGCTGCTCTCCCTCATGGTGCAGATGGACAACTACAGCAACTATCTGCTGCTGTGGAGCCCCAGGGACAAAAAGCTGTGGTATCTGGACATAGAGCATGAGGAATTCCACCCTCTGGCCAAATGGGATGACTTCATCACAGATCCCGGCCGGTATCTGAACGGGATGATCGAGGGCGAGTTTGAGAAATGAGGAGAATGATCTATGTTCGAAGAATTCTATGAGATGTATGAGACCGAGGAGCAGGAAGTGGTCGCTCTGATCAATCGCTGCATCGGAGGCGGATTTAACTGGAAAGGCAACTTTTGGGAAATGACCGTTGTGACGCTGGGCGTGGTATTTTGTGACACCGGCAAGGTCAGCACCAAAGAGGAGCGGCTGGAGTGGCCGGTCACCGATGAGGAGCGTAACAGCGAAAAGGGCTGGGAACGCTTTCAAAACGAGCAGATCTGCCGCCTGAAGATCCGCCAGATGAAAGAGGAATGGGCAAAAGATCTGGTGGCATGGCCCTGGTGTATCTCCCAGGTGGTCAAGGCCCACGAGGACTGTCCGGAACTTCAAGCCGTTCTGGACGAGTACCACAAGCCGGTGGTGATCCAGGACCAGGTGCTGGGTGAACTGAAGCTGGACAAGGACTATGATACCTTCGAGGGAGAAATCCAGTGGTGCGGAAAGGATGTGCTCCTTTCTCTGGAGGTCAATGCTGAAAGCAAGCCCTCCTGGACCCGCGCCCGCAGTGCCGCCAAGAAGCTGCTGGCCGACTGTGAAACCTGGGACAAAGCCATGCGGGAGCTTGCAGCCAAGAACCTGACCGAGCTGGCCGACAACTGGCTTTCTCAAGATGAGGAAAATCCCCGCAATCCGAAAACAGACCCTATCACAGAGGAAGAACTTGCCCGACGGATCAGCATGACGAGCCTGTCCGTCACCTCCGGCGGCAGCTTCACAGCCTGGTTTGACTGCGATGAGATGTTCACCGACCATGCGGTGACTGTCTACGGCTCCTTGAAAAAGGGCCTCAAAACTGCCAACATTGAGGGGTAAGGAGGATAACATTATGAAACTGAACTGTAAACGCATTGATTTTACATATATACCCGGCGAGGAAATCTTCAACTTTCCCGAGGAATCGGGACTACCCTTTCTCTTCGATGTAGAGGAAGAACTGACCGGCGATCCTGCTGCCATGGATACGGTGGGAGAAATGCTGGATGAGGCGGAAAAACTGGCAGAAAAGGCCAAAGCCGCCATCAAAGCGGCGCTGGCGGACGAGGACAGCCGCTACCATAGCGTTGTGACCTTTTTCATGGAGTTCCACCGAGACGAGGTAGGCCCGGATATTGCGGCGGAACTCTTTCCGGGAACCGACCCGGCCAAACTGTCCTTTGCTGAGATGGTTGACTTTTTGAAGCTCAAGCGGTTCGGCAGTCTGGTGGATAGCGAGATGAACCAGCAAGTTTTCATTCTGGATCTGTCCTTTAACCCGGAGATTACCGACGAACTGATGGTAATCTACTTTGATTTGAACAAGGAGATTTTCTGTATCACACATGAGAGCTGAGCGTGACTGACATACACGAGGAAAGGAGCAATCCCTATGAAAGCATTTGACCCCAATTACAAGCTGCTGGACGAGATGTATCAGGACTATTACTATCCCACTTTTCTGGTGGACAAGGTAAAAGACGAGCTTCAGAAGGTCATCGCCCTGCTGGAGAGTGGCGAAACCGACACCGAAGTGGTGCAGGAAACGCTGGACGAGGCGGTCTGCGGCATCAATGATCTCCAGGAGGAGTTTGACGAGCACGACAGCGAGATCGAAACGGTGGCACGGGAATGTATCGCGGCAACCGTGGCCTACATTCTGGAGTGGTTTGGCATTCCTATTGACACCGAGGAGGCCATCCGGGAACGGGACTGGTGAACCCTATGGCAGAAAAAGAACTGGCCCTTTGTGATGAGTGCGGAAGGCTGTTTTTCAAAGGCTCCTCACAGATGATGGGGCTGTGCCCGGAATGTGCCCATGTTCTCTATGGCTACCCGAATTGTGACCATCATTTCCAGAATGGCCGATGTGTGAACTGCTACTGGGACGGCTCTAAGAGCGCGTATATCAAAAAACAGAACCAACAGGAGGAAACTGATATGCCTACAACTGAATGGTTGAACAAATACGAAGCAATCAAGGATAAATTGACCTGTAAAGATGACTTGGAGGCCCATTTCACAGAGAAAGTGATTGGGAACATGGCGGTGGATGTACTGGACATCGGTGTCGTCCATTTCCCCACCGGGCAGATCTTCGCCTGTGATCCGCTGGTGGAACTGGAGGACACTCTGCCGTTCCTTCAAACGATCCCCGCCGGAACTTATCCCGTGAAAATCTGCGTGGTACCCAGCGAACAATACGGCGACCGCTACGCCTGCGTCAAGGTGGAGGTCAGCCGGGAAAAGCCTGTCCGCCATGAGCTGGGCATGGTGGGCAACGAGAATCTGGACGCGGCACTGGGAGATGATGACTACTTCGGTTTCGGCGTAGATGCCGGAATGGGGTGTATTGCAGACATCCAGACCCAGGCGGCTTTCAAAACATACTGGGCCAAGCGGCTGGAGGAGGACCCGGACATCGACCCCTACAACGACCTGTTCTGCGACTTACTGGAGGAAAACGCCCAAGCCCACCCTAAATATCAGGGGGACTGCGGCGACTGGCTCAACTGGACCGTGCCGGACACGGACTGCAACCTGCCCATCTTCTCCTCTGGCTGGGGTGACGGTTACTATCCCGTCTACTTCGGCTATGACGCAAAGGGCAAAGTCTGCGCCGTGTATGTGCGCTTCATCGACATTGAAGCCAGTTATCGAGAGCAGGATTAAAAATGTGACAGAACAAAGGAGAGCGCCATGAAAGCCACCGCCGGAGAGGTCTATACAGTCTATAACCAATATCTGAAACGCTACACCGCCTGCCAGGTGGCCTATATTGCGCCGCCAGACACGGTGAGCAAAGAGTCTTGGGCGGTGATCCTCTCTCTGGATTGGGTGGGCGACGCCCCTCTAACTGCGGAGGAACTGCCCCATCTCCGCCCGCTCTACAAGGACTTCATGTACTGGTCCCGCGACCTCCACCTGCTGCGGGTGCCGTTGGAGGTCCCGCCCCAATATAAACTGGTGGGCACACTTCCGCCCTTCACCGACCAGCCCTGCCGCTCCTACGGAGGCTGGAGTGACGGCTATGATGTGTATCTCCAGATCCGGTGGCAGGCCATTCCGGAGGAACGGCGGCGGGCCTTCAAGGAGGCCATGGACAGTGACGAGCAAACGGAGATCGGCGGTATCCAGCTGAAGGTCAACAACCATCGGGTGATGGACCAGTACGCACCATTCGATTCGGCGCTGGAACTAAAGGCTCTGCCCTGCCTCTCCGAACTCATCTGCGAGCGGTGGCACCCGGATCTGCTGGAGTTTTTGCGGGAATCCCCCTTTGTTGATGAAGTGACTTTGCTGAACCACGGTCAGAGGACACTTGATCTGCGAGGCACCAGCATCAGAAAGCTGATGCTGGATATGACCGGGCTGGAGGAACTGTGGCTGTGTGAGGGAACGGAGCTGCTCCTGTTCCAGAACAAGGGGCCGGACGCCTGTGCCATCCATGCCCCCGAAGATGGCAGCGGTTTGACCCTCCAATTTATCGGGGAATACCGCCCGCACACGGAACTGCCGAACCTACGGGGGCTGCATGGCATCGAGCTGAAGGACTTTGATCTGAGCGGACTGGCTGCTGTCCATCCCCACTTAAAGGAACTGCGGCTCTGGGGCGCGCAGGGAAACCTGGAGAACTTCTCCGCTGTGCGAGGGTTCCGGGAACTGACGAACCTCTCCACCTTCGACCTGTTTGGCTTCGGCGCGGATGACATCCCCACCCCGGAGCAGATGCCGGAGCTTCGCTGGTTCTGGATGACCAGCCTGCCGGAGACGGCGGCAAAAGCGGCAAAGCAGCTCTGGAAAAGCAAGCCGGGAATGGATCTGCGGATCACCAAACCCCGGAAACCGGAGTGGCTGGCGCAAAATCTGGACAATCCCTTCCGGGGCTGGGACGGTGCGGAGCATATTCCTGCCGCCGCTGCGAAAAAGGCAGCCAATCAATACCGCAAGACCCGTTCCCAGCTGATGAAGTTGGCCGCTGAACCGGGCGAGGACGCCCAGGCCCAGGCGCTGGATGCGGTGGCCGCCTACACCCAGACCTTCAACAAGATGGGCTTTATCGAAACCGAGGAGCGGGATGAAATCTATATGGCCCTGCGGGGCATCCTGGACGCCCTGCCGGATGGCACGCTCCAGAAGGATGCCCTGATGGAGAAGTTTGAGCAGTTGAGGGATTTTTGAAAGGGGTGTCACATTGAGCTACACAAAATTCAGCAAAGAAGTAACCAAGTGGCTGAAAGACAATGGTCTGCCCTGCTATGGGACAGCCAATGATAGCCCCGAAGAAACAAAGGCCCGGCTGGACGCATGGATGCACGGGAGCAAAGAGATACTGCGCCAGTGGATCACAGAAAAGCGTTACCGTGAACTAATTTCCTGCGCCCACGGAGGCTGGTATCAGGATGATGTAATTTTTGAGCCCTTGGCTGAACATTTTGTGGCGAACCACCTGTTTGATGAACTGCGGTTTCTCTGCGAACGCGGCATCCGTTTTTCTGCGGAAGATATGCTGGCCACCATTAAATCTGAGAAAGAGGAGCATGGGACGCTTGATATAGAAACAATTCGGTCTATCAATGTTCCAAGCTATGTGTCAGGCCGCAGTTATTCCCATTTGGGGGAAATCGCAAAATACAGGAAACGGGCGCTGGATCAGATTATCCGCTATGCAGGCTATCTGGAGCAGATCCACGCACCTGCGGAGTATTTGGAACAGGTAAATGTCCTGCAAGAGAGCGTTTCGGATCTGACAATCAAAACAAAAGATTTGAAACCGTTCCGGTTTCGGCTGTGAAAGCAATTTCCTGAAAGGAGTGTGGGCGCATGAGCCGAATTGTTGATGAACCCTACTTTACATACAGTGCATACAACGCCCTGACCTCTGGCATTCAGGTGAAATGCCCCAAGTGCCATGGCGCAGGTGTGGTGACAGCGGATGATGACAACGCCTATTTCCGGTGCCTGAGCTGCGGCCACCGGATGACGCAGGATCGGACGATCTACCGTTATGATGTCCATAACCAGTGCAAAAACTGCGGCAGGTACTACCGAGTGGATATTGAAGATACGGCAAAGCAGCATTTTCCCGTCCTCCATGTGACCTGCCCCTATTGCGGAACAACCATGTCGGGAGAAGTTCATAAAACAGCGGAGGCGTTTTCATATATTGGCGAAATCAGAGATGGACGAGAACCTTATTTCGGGTTGAAACTATGGTTTTTGACTTCATTTCAGGGAAAACCTGTATGGGCACTCAACCGAGAACATCTTGCCTATCTGATCGGCTATCTCAGCGCCGGACTGCGGGAAAAGCCGCCGGGAAGAGCGAAAATGACCCAGGCCGACCATCTCCCCACCTTTATGAAAACCGCAAAGAACCGGGAGCGGATCGTGAAGCTGCTGAGGCAAATGCAGGAGAAATGAGGATGGAACAGAAAGTAATTTACAACGGCCAAATTCTTACTCTGACTCGGTTTTGGGCAACAGGAGAACCTTGCCTGTGGATCACCGACCCACAGCAGATCGAGATGCCCAAAATGGAGTTTGTGGGAGGCCACCCGGACGAATACTGCATTTTCCTGAAAAATCTGACGGAAACAGAACTGGCACAGATCACATCTCTGGACGGCGCTCCACTGGATGTGAAAGAAGAACTAAGCGACATCGAATGAGGAGAACACTATGAAAGACCTTTGCCAATACGGAAACCGGCCGGAGGACGAATGGGAAATCTTGCCCTGGATACCTGATCCGCGCCCGCCCTTCAAAATCTGGGTGAAGCCGGAGCAGATCGCGCCATTCTTTCTCATTCCCCACCACCCCTATGCCATCTCCCTTCTGCTGAAGATCAGTGACGGGTTCCGGACAGAAGAATTCTGCCGGCTGGGACTGACCGGCAGCAGCGGAGACTGGGAACGGCTGGTCCGGGGCGTGATCCGGGAGTTTGAGGAAAGCAATAGTGGTGAGGATCTGTTTCACTTTGACTCCGACGAGGATGTGTTCTGCGTCTATTCCCAATACATCGACGACCTGATGATGCTGGCCAAAATGATCCGGGCGGCCTGTGCCGATGAAAAAACGATGCGGATGTATCTGAACATGAGCGAGGCAGCGGAAGCATGAGAGAGTTAACTACTCAAACAGGGATAGTAGTAAAATGCAGTAAAACGGCCATTGAATTTTTCCAAAATGCTCAGTCAGTGGATTTCTTTTCTGTGCTGGAGATCCCAGAGGAATTCCAAGGTATAGCGGTTGAGTTTTATGATTTGATTATGGAAAATGATCATCTTGCGGCCTTGCTGGGCTGTCGCGGCAATTATGATATTGCAATACAGATAGATGAGGTAACCGGCACCATGACGGGGTGGCATTGGTTCAAATGAGGGAAATGGAATGATGGAGTACATCAAGCTTTTTGGGGAGGACGCACCGGAGGGAGAACCGTCGGTGATCCTCTATGAAGTGGATACAGAAAATGAGCGGCTGGCCCTCCACTCCATTGACATCTTTGCAGATGGCCGCACCCGCAATATCCCTGACCTTTACGACGGCGCCATCGAGATCACGCCGATCCCCACCGTGGAGGAATTGAACGCCCATGTCTGGGGTGAGGAGTTCCACGCCTGCGTCATAGAGCAGGCGGAATTTGAGGCCGCCTGGGAAAGCCACACCTATGATGGAGCGTTAAAAGAATCAGGAGGATTCTGATGAAACAGACAGATATTTATACCGAGGCTCTGATCTGTCTGCGCTCCATCCTTCTGACAGACCATTCAGAATTTCAAAACTGGATCGACTGGCTGGAGCGGGACATTCTGGACTGGAACCAGCGGCGGGAGGTTACCCACCATCTTCGGGCATATGGTGGCATGGGTTCTTTCAATGATTTGCCCAGTATGCGTGGAAATCACGACTACATTTTTGACTTTCTAAAGTCTGTGTGCTATGCCTTCGGCCATCTTTATGGCAAGCGGGAGGGCATTTTGCCAGAGGCATTGATGGAGGAGTGCCTCCACGATGTAGAGCAGGCAGCCTATCACCCCCATAAGGTACTGAACCAAGCCATTGCCCAGCACTTGATGCAGGGCGATTTACAGGAAAACCTGGATAGGCTGTAGGAGGACTTGTTATGAACGAAAGACTATTCCGCACCCAATTCAATCAAATGGACACCACCGAGAAGCAGGCGCTGATGGAAAGCCTGGCTGCTCGTTATGATATGACCTTTCTCGGTCTACATACCTTTGACCGCTGGGGCCAGAACTGCACCACCGGCATCTTCAAGAAAGATGGCCGGGAGTTCGTCTTTGTCCCCGGCGATACCGTCACCCTGGGCTGGGAGCAGTTTGCCGTGGGACTGAATCAGGAGAGCCGGGAGGAATTAGAGTATCTGTTCCGGGAATGGGAAATGGAACCGCAGAACCCGGAGGAGATGATCCGGGAAAGTATGGCTCCCGTTCGGCAGGCGGCCATTGGCCCCATGCTGGTGGGCCGGGAGCTGGAGGAACTCTGCTGGGAGCCAGTCAAGATGGACGATCCCAGGCTGACCGCCCACCCTGACTGGCTGAAGGAATTTCGTGATTTTGCCTGGAGTGACAGCAGCAGTCTTACCTTGCATCAGTCGGCCCGCATTGAGCGGACGGAAAAGGGCTTTCAGATCTGCATCTATAACCGCACAGACTACGATGCGCTTCTTGCCGGGCTGGAAAAGCAGGGGCTTTCGCTGCCTACGGCGGACGAGTGGTCCTACCTGTGTGGCGGCGGGTGTCGGACCCTGTTCCCGTGGGGAGATGGGTTAGACTACTCCATGCGTCTGCGCTGGTTTGAGGACATGGATGAGGATGAGAACCGGCCCTATGACATGGAGGAACCCAACTTCTTCGGCCTGTCCATCGCCTACGATCCCTATATGCGGGAAGTGGTGCAGGCTGATAGACTTACCACCTGTGGCGGCGATGGCGGATGCAATATCTGCGGTGGGCTGGGCCCATTTCTCGGTTTCCTACCCTGTTCGCCCCACTGTAAGCCGGAAGTGCAGGAGGACAATGAACTAAACGGAGATTATGACTTTTATCGGCCTATCATTCGGCTGGAGAACCATGATTGACAATAGAAGCTTGATACAAAATAAAGAAAGAGAGGTGCCGACATGGGAGCATGGGGCATAAAAGCATTAGAGCGTGACGAAGGGCTGGATGTACTGGACATCCTCAAAAATGAATATGTACCGGAGCATCCGGTAATGGATCTGGGCGAGATGATCGAACTGATGAAAGAGGAAGTCATGCTGGGAGCTGACTTCTCACAAATCGACTTCCTCTTTGACAATACTGCGATGGCTCTGGCGGAGCTGTATTTCCAATGGAAGGATAATGGCAAGCTGGACTACGATTATGAAGAAGCTATATGGGATAAAGTCACCGGTTTCACAGCATCCAAAGAAGCCCTTGCTTTCCTGCTGCGGCAGCTCACCGACATCAAAAACGAGGTGCCGGACGAGGACGGCATCCGTGAGATTGTGGATCTTTGGAAGAACGAGGACAGCGGTGAGATCGCTCCTGTGTGGTCAGAGCATTTGGACTGGCTCATCAAGCGGCTGATCTCGGAACAGGAGGCATGACGCATGTATATCAAAAAATACTGGGGCAACTTTATCGGAGGCTCGGACGACAGCCTGAACCTTGTGGCATTTTTGGAGGATCAGAAACAAGAGGAGATCCCCCTCAGCGAGATTTTCGCCAAGATTGGTCTGGACAAGCAGAACTGGGACTTCCGCCAGACCGTGGAGTATCTGGAGTTCACCCATTCGGACGGCGTGGAGATGGACTTCCACTTCGCCATTGATGTGGTCACCGACCTGGCCGCCATCCTGCTGGAGTGCAGCGTCAGTGGCAGTGTAAACCTTCAGGATCTGGACGAGTACAACACCCCCGCCCGCCGTATCCGCATCACTGCTACGCCGGAGGAGCACGAGGCCATGGACAAGGCCCTGGCGGACTTTGTCCATGCCCCGCTGGAATACGACATCAGCGAGATGATGGGCGAGGATGAAATCACGGATATGGCTTCTCAGGTGGAGATGCTGCGGAAGGAGCTGTACGAAGCCTCTGGCCGCAACCGGAACTACCATGTAAAGGCGGAAGATGTAAAAGATCTGCTCCCCGACTGGGAGGGTGCCGATGGCTGTATCGCCACCAACCGCATCACAGTGGAGGGCTGCAAGGTTGGCTACTGCTACAGGGAGAAGCCGGACGGCGGCTGGGACAGTGGCTGGCGCTTCACCGCTGGTGACGAGAGCGAGGCGTACATGGACGACCCCAACAACGCCGGGATTTACAAGCTG
This sequence comes from Hungatella sp. L36, assembly GCF_014288035.1. Lineage (NCBI taxonomy): Bacteria > Bacillati > Bacillota > Clostridia > Lachnospirales > Lachnospiraceae > Hungatella > Hungatella sp. L36. The sequence continues at coordinate 44,725 of NZ_JACOPC010000019.1, forward strand.
AACACAATTTGCAACGACGATCCCGACATCATTCCTCTGCTGAACACCCCCGCCCCCTGCGCCTTTGAGCGGGATGAGAACGGTGTGTTCCAGCAGATCAAAGACTGGAAACCGGATGAGGACGAGGAGGACCCTGATATGGACATTTTGAAGCAGTGCCAGAAGTGGCATGAGGAGAGCAAACAACATAAAATTATTGATGCGCTGGAGGCCATCCCCGCCGAGGAGCGTACCCCTGAGATGGACAGTGAGTTAGCCCGTGCCTATAACAATCTGGCAGACCCACATAAGCCAACTTGCAAAGAAATGCTCAAAAAGGCCCTCGCTCTGCTAAAGCCCCATGAGGAATACTTCGAGGACGATTATTACTGGAACTTCCGCATGGGTTACTCCTACTTTTATCTGGATCAGGAGGGCCGGGCTCTGCGATATTTTGAAAAGGCATTGGAAGTCCGCCCTGGTGACGATGACACCAAAGAGTTTATCGACCGGTGCAAGCAGGGTATTTCTCTGCCGCAGTTCTGGGAGTGCTTCCGGGAGCGGACAGAGAACTGGTGGGAAACCTTTGCCGAGATGGAAGCAGAATTGCGCCAGATGATGGATGAGGACAAAGATCACACCCGCGGCGCAGAACTCGTGGCCCAAATGGAAGGGGCTTTGAACCAGGCGTTTGACGAAATCTCCTTCGAGATGGGCTTCAATGGCGAAAAGCATGAGTTGATCCTCACCCCGGAGGGCGACAAGGTCAAGCTGTTTGAGCTGATTTACTTCCAGAAGCACGCCCCCAAGGAGGTGCTGGAGCACTGGAACATCCTTGTGGGCCGTCAGCCCCTCCAGAACATCGGTCTGCGTACTGAGAATGGCTGGGACATCTCCGGGGATGATGTGCAGATCTGGCTGGAGGAGCAGGGTGAAAACAGCTTCGCCATCTCCGCCTACTGTGAAAAGCTGCTGCCTATGCTCCGGGATGAGGAAGGCCGGGCCTGGTGGATGCTCACCACCCTCACCGACCAAGTGCTGGGCGAGATCCCCCACATGAGATACATAGACAGCTTTGATGTGCTGGAGGAACCCAAGGCAGAGCCGTCCTTCCTCCTGTCCCAGTTGCCCGACAAACTGCGGGAGCAGGGCCTGGAGCTCTCCACTGATCCAAATGCCTATCTGGAGAGCTATCTTGGCTACAAAATGGAACCCAATGAAGATCCCGACACCGATTGGCGGTTGGATACCATGGTGGGTTCCACCTGCTGTGTGCCGCTCATCAACGGCTATCTGAATGCCGACAATGACTTCATGGATGATCTCCATGCCGACGGCACGGTAGCGGGCTTCTTCTGCTATCCCCTGGATACCCTGCGGGAGGAAGAAGGAACCCAGAAGATCTTTGACTTCCGGGACAAGCTGGAAGAAGTGTTTACCACTGATGAAGGATCGGAAGTGCTCACTCTCACCGGCGGGGCTACCGGCCTCTACTGTGGCTATGTGGACTTCATCGCCTGGGACATCCAAGAGGCGCTGAACATGGCGAAAGAGTTCTTTGAAGGCACGGACATCCCATGGGCCATCTTCCACACCTTCCGCCGTGAAGCCGGTTCTGTACCCCTAAAGCAACAAGATGATGGGACAGAAACTGAGAATCAGGATGACGAGTTGGACGAAACGCTGACGGGCATGGACTATATTCCTTACACCCAACAGAACGCCGAAGCATTCTTCGCTCAGCTGGAGCAGTGGAACGACGAAGACGAGTACACCCGCTGTATCCAGGCACTGAATGCCATCCCGGAGAACTGGAGGAACTACCGCACCGCCTACGCCCTGGCCCGTGCACTGGAGAACTACGCCATCATCGGGGACCATGACGAAGGTACTTTGAAATCCAAGGGAGACAAAGCCCTTCTGAGGGCCATTGAGGTGCTGGAGTCCGTCCGGGAGGAAGGCCAGGACAAGGCGGAGTGGAATATGCGGATGGCCTATGGCTATCAGTATCTCTACGGCCAGGAGGAAAAGGCCATTCCCTACGCCCAGCGGTGGGCAGAGTTGGACCCGGAGGATGAAAATGCTCCGGCGGTAATTCGGGAGTGTAAGGCGGAGATCCGGAAACGCCAGCGCAGCCGGAAGAAGAAGGCCAAATTCGTGCCCGGTGATACCCCATTTGAGGGCTTCGACCTCACCAACTTCTGGGATGATAATTGGTATGCACTGAAAGAATATGTCAGTGATCCGCCTTCCGATGAGCTGATCGCCAGCGTGGAGGAGGAACTGGGCTACAAGCTGCCCGCCGCCTACATTTGGCTGATGAAGCAGCACAACGGCGGCATTCCGGTGAACACCTGCTATCCCTGCGATGAGCCTACCTGTTGGTCAGATGATCATGTGGCCATCACCGGCATTTTCGGAATCGGACGGGAAAAGAACTGCTCCCTCTGTGGAGAGCTGGGCAGCCAGTTTATGATCGATGAGTGGGAGTATCCTGCCATCGGTGTGACCATCTGCGACTGTCCAAGCGCCGGACACGATATGATTTTCCTGGACTACCGGGCTTGCGGTCCCCAGGGAGAGCCTGCGGTAGTCCATGTGGATCAGGAAAATGACTATAAAATTACCCATCTGGCAGATAGCTTTGAGGAATTTATCCGCGGACTGGAGCATGAATCCCTCTATGATCCGGATGAAGATGCAGAGGGTCTTGAGGATGACGCCGACGAGGAGGAAACCGACCATAAGGGTTCCTTTGCCGGATCTGTGCTCCTCTCCAAAGCAGAGTGGGACAAGGAGCAGTTGATTCGAGATCTGCGGGAAGAATGGGGTATCGTAGATGAGGAGCCGGATGAGGGCGACGAAGATGTTGAGAACAGCGATGACGCTGTGGTAATGCGGGTCGGCAATATGATGCTGATCGTGACACTATTCCACGGTCACATCCCTGACAATGAAGCAGAGATCAACGCCGAAAACAACTATATGTGGCCAGAGGCCGTAGAGGTGGCCAAAGCGCACAAGGCCCATATCATGGTGGCTGTGTTGGGCGAGGAGGAAAAACTGCTGGAACGAGGTAAGCTGTTCACCAAGGCGATGGCAGTGTGCTGCAAGCAGAAATATGCCACCGGTGTCTACACCAGCGGCGTGGTATTTGAGCCTCGTTTCTATGAGGGCCTTGCCGATATGCTCAAAGAGGACGAACTGCCCATCTTCAACTGGGTTTGGTTCGGCCTGTACCGGAGCGAGGGGGGCCTAAACGGCTACACCTACGGCATGGATGTGTTTGGCAAGGAGGAAATGGAGGTGTTGAACACCGACGCTGAGCCGGAGGAACTGCGGGACTTTTTGGCCAGCCTTGCCTCCTATGTGCTGGCGTGTGATGTGACGCTGCAAGACGGCGAGACCATCGGTTTTTCTGCGGACGATAAGCACACCATCACCCGCAGCCCCGGCATCTCTCTGCCAGAAGAACAGATGACCCTGAAGATCGGTCACGAGCCTATAAAGGGAGATCCGGAGGATGACAGCTGCGACCACTCAGACAATGATGACACGCAGGATGAGGAAGAATTCAGTAATCCCGAAGTCTACACCGAGGAGGAGATGGAAGCCGTCGAGGAGCACATTGAGCAGTATTTCGGCAAGTTCGAGAATGTGTTCCATGAGCTGGTTTCTCCCGACATCCATGTGGACATCTGCGTGGTGCCGCCCTCTGAGGAGCGGGACTACTGCACCCTGGTCACCATGGGCATGGGCGCTCACCGGATGAATGTGCCGGAGGAACTGGCGGAATATAAGCTGGAGCGGGCGGAGCTGGCTATCGCGCTGCCTGCGGACTGGAAGTTGGTTCAGGAATCTATGCAGGATGAGCGGTGGTACTGGCCTATCCGTCTGCTGAAAGTTTTAGCTCGTCTGCCCATTGCCAGCGACACTTGGCTGGGCTTTGGACATACCATGGATAACAAGGAGAACTTTGCGGAAAATACGAAGCTGTGTGCCGCCATTCTCACCGGCCCCCAAAGTACAGAGGAGGGCGGCGAGGTCTGCACCCTGCCGGGCGGCGAGGAGGTCAACTTCTATCAGGTCATTCCGCTTTATGAGGACGAGTTGGACTATAAACTGGAACATGATGTAGACGCTCTGCTGAACAAGATGAGGGGGATCAGTTTTGTTGTAAACCCCACTCGTCAGAATGCGATCACCCGTGGCACCCTTTCCAATGATAATTTTGACGGTGAGATGGACGACGCTTCCTATCACCTTGAGAGCATTGAGGAGAAGGAACTGCCTATTGACCCCATCAATGCTTATAACCACATGGCCATCTACCTGCGCTGGTGCATGGAGCACGACCTGATGGGTGAGGACTTCCTGAAAGAATACAGCGAAGTGGCCAAACAGGTCAAAGCTGATCCTGCCAGTGTGGATCTGCGGGAGTTTATCCGGGATGAGTTGGACGGCTGTCTGTTCTCTGTGCTATTCAATCAGCAAGGCCGTGCTTTTGCAGGCTATTACTATGGAGAGGGCGACAGCCCCTACTATCCCGCCGACATTGACGACAATGCCCTCCGCTTCTTCGGCCCGGAGCGGTATCACTCTGATGAGTTCCAGGATGAAGCCTACCTGTTCATCCCCTTTGACGAGGACTACTATCAGGCTATGGCAGAGGTGATCGGGGAACGGTTTGAAAACTGGCAGGGACAGGACTTCGACGAGGACACGCTGGAGCCTTCCGAGGTTGCTCAGGCCATCATGGAGTATCTGGACTGCGAGTGTACCTATTTCCCATCCATGGCAGATGATGACCCCATCATGTCGGCATACAGCTACGCCCAGCGGCTGGGGGTACGGGAGGGCTTTGTTCCCGTGCTCATCAAGGCGGATGATGAAACGCTGTTGGAGTGTCTGGTGATGAACGCCGACCCGGAGAACGATGCGGACTTTTATGAATTTGACCTCAAAACGGTAATGGAGTATCGAAAGAAGATGCTCTCCGCTCCCGTCAAGGACGGAAAGGCGGTTCTGGAGGAATTGACCGGCCAGCGCAAGGAAGAAGCCGAGGACGATGACATGGACTGGGAGGAGGAAGTCCTGGGCGAGATGGAGGGCGGCTATGACAATGACCGCTTCTCCTGCTATTGGGATTCGGATAGCCACATGACCTATCCGCTCATTCTGGCCAAAATTCCGGTCAAGAACCCCTGGGAGATCTTCGCCTACCTGCCCTTTGGAAACTGGAACGAGTGTCCCGACACGCCGGAGCTGATGGCGGTGGCGAAATACTGGTTTGAACAGCATGGAGCGGTCCCTGCCGCTATGACCCATGACGAGCTGGAGTTCCTGCTCCCGGTCCCCGTTTCCAAGGAGAAGGCCATGGAATTGGCCGCGGAGCAGTATGGGTTCTGCCCAGACATTGTGGATCAGGAGCAAGATGACCCGACGGTGGGCAATTTAGCAGATGTTCTGTGGCAGTCCACTGTCTGGTACTTCTGGTGGGATTGAGTAACATCACGGGAGGAGAAAGGCATGAACAAATCAAATCAACATAGCTTGCCCCAGTCGTTAGAAGTGGCCATCGCACTATGGGAGCAACACCTGAATGAATTTGCCGTTCTCCTCTCGGATGCCATCCCTTCCTTAAAGAACACAGACTGGATTATAGAGAAAAAGCGAGTGTTTGTTTGTGGCTCAGATGGTTCCAAGAAAAGAAGGCGAACCGCAAGCGGGCCCTCTTACCATTCTGGCGTTTCGCTGAACCGCTCTGATACAGAACAGATCTGGAATCACTTTCAGGCGTTTGCGGGAGCCATTGGCCTGGATGAGGTGGAGCGGATTCCTGCCAATGAGCAGGAACTGGGACGGTATGATTTCCGAGCGTCCAACAGCCAGACAGCGGATAGTTTCACTTGCCTGATCTATCTGCCGGGCGAGTGGAATCAGGCTGGGGTCCATATCTCTGTATTTATCGGGCCGAGATACCGGGATGCGGATTTGCATGAGACATAAGGAGCACCTATGATGAGAATATGGAGGGGGCACAATGAACTTTAGCGAAGCAATGCAAATGCTTGGAACCAAGTTGCAAGGAAAGTACGGGCATTTAGGATTCAAGTATAAAAAATCCGACAAAACACTTACGAGGCACAGTAAAAATTTCACCTATATGATTGCGTTTTCCTCATTCGGCGGGAACACAAAGGATAGCATAAGCATAGAGGTTTGCTATATAATCAACACCCGTCCATACGACCCTTATGGTTATGCCAAACCAGACGCCAACACACAACCACTGTTTTACAGTTTGAGAGACAATGAAATATATCTTGATATAGGAAATGAAGAAAAAATTGACATTGCCTTTGAGGTTGTTTGTCAATGGATGGATAAAATACTGATTCCAAAAATGAATGAGCTTTGTGCTACCGAGTAATGTGGAAGTGATGGCGGAGAAAGAGCGTGGACACCTATGAACACAGAATCATTGACAGCAAAGCTCCTGGACCTGGTCGAAGGCCGGGAAACACCAGAAAGTTGGCGGAACTGGTGGGACGAGCATGAGCCGGAACTGGAAACCCTGCTGAGTCGGGGCGAATTTCTGAAGCTAAAGCCCTGCCGGCATGGTTTCCAGTGGGTCCCGGTGTTTGGCAGCCAAAAGGGAGCCATCGCCATTCTGGAAAAGAGCGGCACAGCATTTGAGGCCAGCAATCTCTACCAGGAGCGGTATCTGGCGGAGCTGGATGCGTTCTGCAAGAAGCAGAAGCGAGTGCAGCGGGAAAAGCAAAAGGAATTCAAGGCCAGCCACCCAGAACTATTTGGCCGATACCCCAAGTTCTCCAAGGCGTTGGCAAAGGTGCTGGACCCCTCTGATGAGATCAAGCCCGCCACCACGGAGGAGCAAATCGGGAATCAAGAAAGCGTGATGGACTTCACGCTCCCGGCCCAGGTGCGGGAGTTTTTCCTGCTGACCGCAGGCATCAATGTATTCACAGGCGTAATCGTTGAACTCTCTGGAACATTTAATTTGACCATCCACGGAGAGCGGTATTGCGTGCTGGGCGAGTTCTGGAAAGAAGCGGACGGCGACCAGCTCCTGCTCCGCCCCGGAGAGGAAACCATCTGGTACTACGCCCATGAGCAGGACAAGGTCAAGCGACTCTGCAACGATATGACAGAACTGCTGGAGAAGAAATTGGCGAGGTATCTCAATGAACACTGAAAATATATTCGGGAGGAACTGCCATGTCACAGATTGCGTCCTTTTATCTGATAAAAAATAACCGGCGGCAGGAACTGTCCAACGGCGACTGCTCCGGTGCGGTCTATATGGCCATCTGGGACTGGTGTGAGAGCGTGCTGGATATGGATGTCCGTTTTCCTGCTCCCCAGACCGAGGACACCCTGGACTGCGCTCTGCTGGAGGGAGAGCTGGCGTCTAAACTGCTGGCAGCTCTGCGGGAGCGGGACCTCCCGGAACTGGCTGCTGAAATTGCCCCGGACTGGGACCTGCCCACCGAGGCGGTGCAAAGCGGACTGGAAACGCTGCGCTCCCATCTGGAACTGGTGCAGGACGACGCTGCCCTGCTGTATGAAATGATATAGACAAAAAAGGAGTGAAACTTATGGGACTTGACATTTACGCCGGGACGCTGACCCGGTACTATTCTCACAACTGGAAAACTGTTGTTCAGCAGTGGGCGGAGGAAAACGGATACACCTTTAACCGGATCACCCCGGATGGAGAACCCGCCGACAACGAGGAGGAGCTGTCCCCGGCTGAGATCCAGGCGGCAGTGGAGGACTGGCGGGATCAGATCTTAGCCGCCATTTCCCAGCCGAACCAACCGCCCTACACTCCATGGCCGGAGGACAACGAGCGGCCCTATTACACCGATAAGCCGGATTGGGATGCCTTTGGCGCTATGCTGCTGGTGGCCGCCTGTCATACATACGAGGAACCGGTGCCTCTCACCGTGGAGAAGGACTGGGACTTCGGGGAGCATCCCCTGATTGCCCGCCTTGCATCGGACGAGGAGCGGGTGTGGTCCCTGCTTCGGGGCGCGACTTGGTGGCTTCCCCTCACCGACAGCTTTCTATTCCAAGGCCCTCTGCCCACCGATGATCAAACGATGATCGCCACTTTGGGCGGTCTGCGAAAGGAACTGGAGAAGCTGAACCAGCTGGCATGGCAGGCCGATGAGGACACCATCCTTGGCTGGGCCGACACTGAAGGATACCCGGTAGACGGAACCATAGACTCAGATGGACAGTACAGCAAGGCAGACATCCCAGAACACACCCAATATGACACCCAATCCTTGGCCAAGTTTGCCTTCTCCGTGTTCTGGCGGGCCATGCGGTTTGCCGAGGAACAGCAGGTGCCTATCCTGCTTGACTATTAAAGAGAATTCGTCAGGGGGTGGAGACCGTGGAACAAAAACGGCCGGCAGATATAATTCAGGAACTTCTGGACTACCTGTGGAACGGCCTGGGCCTGGAGGAAAAGGGCTGGAAGCGTCTGAAAAAGGGCGACTTCAAAAAGAAAATGAAAAACGGGCTGACCTATCAGATCTGGTTTGACCGGAGCCGCTACAACTACATAGACTACGAAATCGGCCATGGGAATGTGGAGGTGGGCTTCAGCTGTATCATAAAGCAGGGAGATGACTACCTCTACTCTTTCAGAATTGAACCCACAACAGGCGGTTCATTCTTTCGGATGCTGACAGAGGACCTGCGGCTGAACACCGGGCTGCTGGACACCTTTCTGCCCCTGGTCAAAGCCAACTACCTCGACTTCATCGACCGCTTCGAGGCAGACCCCGTGGAGGCATTACAGCCGGTCTGCGCCCCCTTCACCGAGGCGGAGGACTACAGCTGGTTCATCTATGTGCGGGAGCAGATGGTGGAACGGTACGGAACGGCGGAGCAGATGGAGGAGTACCGCCGTCAGGCGGAATTGCGCGGAACGCCTGGACACAAGGCAAAGAACTGGATGGGTTCGATGTTGTTCCACCTCTCCCACGCCAATGATGTGGATCAAGCCTGGGCCTCAAGCCGCACCAGAGAGGAACTGGACCAGGTGGTGGAACCCTTTGTGCAGGCCAAGCGGCAGACAGGACAGTGGACACAGGAGGATGAGGCGGGCTATCAGCTCTACCGGCAGGAAACAGATCCGAAGAAGCGCACCTTTCGGGTATGGTATCTCATCGCCAACCCCCGCGGCCTGCCGAAAGAGTTTGTCCAGAAAGAGCTGGAGTTTCGGTGGAAACTGTTCCCAGAAAAGAAGGAGGAAACCAAATGAGCAATAAAGCTTTCCAGCAAAATCTGGACGACAAAAAAGGCCCCCAGCCCGGAGGTCCCTATCTCATTCAGATGCTGTTCAAAGAGCCGGTAGAAATGCCGGATAAAGAAAAAATGACTGCCATAATGGAGAAGCACATCGGATCAACAGAGTGCTTCTGTTATGATAAGAAAATGGCCGGCTTTGCCGCCCTGGATCATGTCGCGGAATTTCAGGACGGCAAGTGCCCGGTACAGCTGATGGTGATGAAATGCGACAAGTTCAAGGGCAAAGGCTTTGATGCCTTTCTGATGAGCCAGATGTGGGACTGCCAGGAGGACCGTGACCGGATCTTCCGGGAGTGCAAATATCAGGTGGTGGCCACCGATATGCTGACTGCGGCGCTTTCAGCGCTGGAGCGTGCCAACCTGGATGCCGACTTTCTGGAGGCTCTGGCAGAGCTGTACCCCACCTGTGAGGCGTTCTATTTCCAGAACTGCGGCAAGCTGTTTCTGGCAGAGGATGTGCGCTCCCATCAGATTGAGGGGCCGGATCGGTTCATCCGCTTTGGCGTCAATGTCCGTTTCTTCAACATCGAGGGCACGGAGGATATGCTCATCGACACGGTGGGCATGAGCACCCTGTTTTTGCCGGATCTCCAGTACCACTTCCACGACATGGACCCAAATTGGGTAGTAAACCATGCCTACAATGTGGCGTCCTATATTCTGGAGCATGATAACCCCATTCAGGATGGGGAAACCATAGACGGCGTGGCGGATGGCCAGATGTGCCGGGAGGTCCAGTGGAAGTGCCAGTATGAGGACTCCCTGATCCAGCCTCCCAGAGGGGTGCTGGACATCCACATGGGGAACCATGCCTCTGGAGGACGCTGAATGAACGGCGTTGTGCTCCTGGCAGGCGGACTTCTGCTTGTGGCGGTGATCAAGCTGATTATAGATCGAAATTGGATCGGCCTGCTTCTGGTCTTTGGGGCCGGACACCATACAAAATAGGCCATTTTAAGAATCGAGGAGGTGAAGTATGCAGAATTCAACAAATATGCGGATACTGGAATTACTCCGGTTTCTCTATGAGCGGACCGATGAAAACCATCCCGCCACAGTATCTGACATCATTGCCCATCTGAATGGAAAAGGAATTCAGGCAGTGCGGCAGACTGTTTACGCAGATACCAATGCGCTGATCGATGCAGGGATTGATATTGTGGTGGTCAAGAGTACCCAAAACCAATATTTTATGGGAAGCCGTCTGTTTGAGTATCCAGAACTGAAAATGCTGACAGACGCAGTAGCATCCTCGAAGATCATTTCTGCCAAGAAATCCGAGGAGCTGGTGCAGAAATTATGCCGTTTAGCCGGCACATATCAGGCAGAGCAGCTTCAAAAATTTGCTGCTTTATCCAGCCGTGTCAAACCGCATAATGAAAAGGTTTACTATATCATTGATAATATCCAAACAGCAATTGGAAACCATCAGCAAATTCGGTTCCAATACTATGAATATACTCAGGAAAAAAAGAAAATCTTGAAGCATGATGGATATTATTATGTCGTAAATCCTTATGCGCTTGAATGGAAAAATGACCACTATTATCTGATTGGATTTTCTCTGAAGCATCAGAAAATTGCTCACTTCCGTGTAGATCGTCTAACAAGCATAGAAAATCTTGAAACTTGCTTTATGCCGATAGAGGGATTTGATGTAGCCTCCTATACAAATAAAATGGTTGATATGTTTACATCGGAGTCATCGAAGGAAGTAACCCTTCTATGTGAAAACGAATTGATGAGAGTAATCATAGATCATTATGGAGAAGATGCCCCTGTTGAGAGATATGATGACGCGCACTTCACAGCAAAAATTGAAGTGAACCCCAGTGGAACTTTTTATGGCTGGATATTCAAATTTAAGGGAAAAATAAAAATTCTATCCCCAAAAGAGTGCATTATAGAAATGCAGCAAATCGCTCAGGAATTTATATAGCGCAAAAGAGGTGTTATTGATTTTTAACACCTCTTTTTAAATGAAATTTTTATCCTTGAAGTGAACAGATGTTCGATATACAATATAAGCAAGATGTTCGCAGTTCGTCGAACAAATGAGAGGTGAATGCTGTGGGCAATATAACTTTTGGATCATTTATAGCCGAGAAACGCAAGGCGCACAAATTCAATTTACGCGATACAGCCAAGCATTTGAATATTGCTTACGGCTATCTGTGTGATATTGAACAAAGCCGCCGTCCTGCACCCAATGGAGATTTTGTGGAACGCATCTCCGCCTTTCTGAATTTGGATAAATCAGAACATGAGTTGCTTTTGGATCTGGCTGCAAAATCACGCAATACAGTATCTGCTGATTTGCCAGACTATATCATGGAAAAAGATATTGTTCGGGCAGCCTTGCGTGTGGCAAAAGAAGTAGACGCTACCGATGAAGAATGGCAGACATTTATGAAAATGCTAAAGGAGCGTAAACGATAGGGGGGATAGCTTTGTCAATTCCACAAATCCGTACAGAAGCAATCGAGGCGGTAGGGCGAAAAATCCTGATGGAATATGATCCCTCTCTGCTATCCGGGCAACCATGTTCTGTGCCAATCGAAACCATTATCGAGACAAAGTTTGATCTAATCCTGGAGTTTCATACACTAAGAAAAAACCCCAAGATATTAGGGGAAACAATTTTCGATGACGGTGCCGTTGTTTTATATGATCAGATACAGAGACAGTATCGAATGATTGCAGTAAGAGCTGGTACAATCTTAATTGATGAACGGCTTTGTGATCCATCAAAATTAGGGCGGCTCCGTTTTACCTGTGCCCATGAGCTGGCTCATTGGGTACTACATAAGAAGTTATACTCCGGTACTGGAGATGTTGCTGCTTATAACGGAAATGTTTCTTCCGACGAAAGTCATGGCATAATTGAGCATCAGGCGGATACCCTGGCCTCTGCTCTGCTGATGCCTTTACCGCAGATCAAAAAATGTTTTTACCGGCTTAGAATAGGCCGGACAGATGAACAGCTCATTGCTGAAATGGCAAATATTTTTGAGGTTTCCAAGCAAGCAATGCAGATTCGTCTAAAATCCAGAAACCTGATATAACCAAATGGGGGAATAGAGAGAGGCACTGCCCTCTCTCACGCTCCTCTGCTATGCTATTTTGTACCTAATATGTTCGCAATATTGCGAACAAGGAGGGATGTTCTATGAGAAAAGAAAGCACAACAATCCAAAAATATAACAGCAGGCTAACAGCTTTGGGGCTTAACAGCGACGCTGCGTTTCATAGAAGTAAGCTGATTCTAAAGATTTACCGTGATGTAGTCTGGGTTCTGAGTGAGCGGGCAGAAGAATTACAAGAAACCGCTTGGATTATGGGAGAACAAGATATAGAGTCTGGCCTCTGCTATCTTGAAAATTTTGCACCAGATATTGAACTGCAAGCCTTTGAAGAAAAAGTTTGCTGCCTTGTTCAAAATCAAATGCTGGTCAATATTATTGACCGTGCACTCCTTCGTCTGAAACGGTATCCGGATCGAGGAGAACTTTACTATGAAATTTTGACTAAGCAATTCATCTATCGGTTCAACAGCACAGAGAAAGAATTGCTGGAAGAACTAAATATAGAGCGCAGTGTCTTTTATGACCGAAAACGAGAAGCCATCTATTTATTTTCTGTTTGCTTGTTTGGATATTCTATTCCAGAAGTCCTGGAGGAGCTGCCCCGACTAAATTCCGACTAAATCCCGACAAGTCCCCGACCTAATCCCTACTCCCTTCCGACTTCCGACCTGCTATACTTGTTATAGTGGCAGGAATGCGCTAAATTGAATACTTTTCTACATAAGGCCCGGCATTAACCGGGCTTTTTTCATTCCTGCTGCAATATGGCGGCAGGAACATGGCTGGAGGTGAAAACACTTCCGGCCTTTTTCTTTGCCCGGTATTAGGAGGCCGGTATGCGCTGGGAGGCGTACATAGCAAAATATCCATGACACCGTTCAAATTCGCTGACTACCAAGAATTTGAACGGAGGAAAGGATATGACGAGAGTATTCATTTGGAAAAATAACAGCCCACAGGAATGGGAGGAAATCAGTTTTTCAGCGTTCAGTAAGGCACGCCGCAATGGTTGCTTTACTGGGCGCTTTTTTGTTGAAACAGTCAAAATGTTCCGTGATGAAGATGACCGCATTATCATGGAATGTTCTCGCAAAGATTTTGAAAAATACCAACAGGAGGACCGCCACAGCCGCTATCTCCAGGAACATGAGAAAAGTCGCTCTATATTCCCGGCTTCTCATGTGGGAGATCGTGACGGCACAGAGGAAGGTTATCAGGATACAGATTTGTTTGTGGATGAATCTGTTGATACTGCGGAACAAGCTATTCAGAATTTACTTCTTGAGGATTTACACCAAGCTCTATTGAAACTGAGTCCAGCAGAACGAGATTTTATATTGTCCTATTATGAAATGAAAATACCAAATGCAACTTGTTTAGCCCAACGATATGGTATTACTCGGCAAGCCGCAGATAAGCGATTGAAAAAAATTGAAGAAAAAATAAAAAAGTTGGTTGCGATTTTCTAAAAAAGTGGCAGTAGCAAGTGAGAGGGAAATCCTTTCACTTGCACCTTGACAACCTCATATACGAATCATTAAGTTTGATCCTCTTTGGGCGTAATAGCCGCTACATCAGCGGTATATTTTCTGAGAGCTGCCACTCGCATAACAGGCCAACCCATTTTTGCTGTATAGATGAGTTTTCGGTTTATCAGAAATATATCAGGCTGGAATACATCGGATGGCATCCGGTCATGGCATAACAAGGAGGAAAGCTCTCTTACAGCCATAGTCCGAGCGTGATAATAACCGTCGCAGGCCATGGGTAAGACCAAACGAAGTGGAGGTGAAACTCCTGAGAAGCAGGCCAGCCACCTGCGGCTTAATGATTACCCAAATCCCTGGGGTGTCGTGGACAAGTAAGGGATAAAACAGGCGCTAAATTGAAGGAGACTCTGTAATTTGCAGAGCCTCCTTCTTACATAATCAAATCTCAAAACATAGGAGGATGAACATGAAAGAAGATTGGATTTATAAGCGTGGGGATTTATATTATGCCAATTTGAACCCTTATTTTGGATCAGAGCAAGGCGGCACCCGTCCTGTCCTGGTTCTTCAAAACAATGTGGGGAATTTTTTCTGCCCCACTTTGATCGTAGCTCCACTCACCAGTAAATGGATTAAGAAAAAGGAGCTGCCCACACACTATGCACTGGAGAGCGTTCCAGAGCTTGGACTGAAATCTGTTGTTCTGCTGGAGCAAATTAAAACGATTGATAAAAGGCGTGTTTTATCGTACATTGGGCGCGTATCTCGCGAAGAAATGAGAGCGATTGATGATGCTCTGCAAGTTAGTTTAGATATTCATATTCCGGAGGAAATGGAGGCTCCGTAAGGCCACTTACCGGATAAAGGAGGCGTTTTTATGTTTGAAGCAAGAATTGCGGAATTGAACCGCTTTAATGAACAAAATCCTGTCAGCTATGACAAAAGAACCTATACGGTCGATGAGATTCAGGACATTCTGGGTATCAGTCGTCCCACAGCATATAATCTGGTAAAACAGGGTGTATTCCACAGCGTCAGAGTCGGCGGTCATATCCGCATTTCCAAAAAGAGCTTTGATGACTGGCTGGATCACGCAGATGAATGATTTGTCAAGGATGCCGATCTCCAAATCGACATCCTTAACTTTTTTTCTGCTTTCTCTTACAATGAGGCCATAGCAAGAAAAACTTTATAGAGGAGGCAAAAGCCATGCAAAAACAAAGAGTAAAGACCAGTATGTCTGTACCAGAGATGGGCAAAATGCTTGGGCTTGGTAAAGTAGAATCCTACTGGTTGGTTAAAAAGAACTATTTCAAAACAATTCAAGTGGCCGGACGAATGAGAGTTATGCTGGATAGCTTTGAAGATTGGTATGCCGGCCAGTTCCACTATAAAAAAGTGGATGGTACACCGCCCGGAGAGAAATGGAGGCATACTACGATGTCAGTTCCGGAAATGGCGGATCTTTTGGGGCTGAAATCTGGCACAGCTTATGACCTTGTTAAAAGGGGCTATTTTGAGACGACCTTGATTGATCGAAGAATTCGTATCATTACCAGCAGTTTTGAAGCCTGGTATCAAAAGCAAACTCATTATGTGAAAATCTCAGAAAGGAGCAATGAAAATGGCATCTATCGTGAAGCGTAAAAGCAAATATTCTGTGGTGTATGATTACACAGATGAAAACGGAAAACGCAGACAGCGTTGGGAAACCTTCAGCACAAATGCAGAAGCAAAAAAACGAAAAAAGCAAATTGAGTATGAGCAGGACTCTGGAACCTTCTTTATTCCTACGGCAAAGACCCTGAACGATCTGCTCGATGAATATATGTCCATCTATGGTGTAAATACCTGGGCAATGTCAACATATGAAAGCCGCCGTGGTCTGGCGAGAAACTACATAACTCCTATTATCGGAGATATGTTACTATCCGACATCACTCCAAGGATGATGGATAAGTATTACCGTGATCTGCTCTCTGTGAAAACGGTAAGCGTCAACAACCGCAAACCCACAAGCGAATATCTGACCCCGCATACAGTAAGAGAAATTCACAAGCTACTTCGCAGTGCCTTTAATCAGGCGGTGCGTTGGGAACTAATCAGCCGTAACCCTGTCCTGAATGCGACACTTCCCAAAGAAGAACATAAAGAACGGGATATATGGACTGCCGAAACGCTGAGCAAGGCTATGGAAGTCTGTGATGATCCTATCCTCTCCCTTGCCTTAAATCTGGCGTTCTCCTGCTCTTTACGCATTGGTGAAATGCTGGGCCTTACCTGGGACTGCATTGATATTGCACCACAGAGCATAGAAAATGGTTCAGCTTATATATTCGTCAACAAAGAGCTGCAACGGGTTACACGAGGTGCATTGGACGATTTGAGCGACAAAGGTGTTATTAAGAAGTTTCCACCTTGCATAGCCAGTACCCATACTGCTCTGGTCCTGAAAGAGCCTAAAACCAAAACCAGTATTCGCCGCGTGTACCTGCCGAAAACAGTTGCCTATATGCTGGTAGAGAGAAAAAAAGAAATTGATGAGCTGATGGATCTGTTTGGAGATGAATACATCGACAATAACCTGGTCTTTTGCTCCAGCAATGGCCGTCCGATGGAAAGCCAGGTGATTAACCGTGCTTTCAATAAACTTATCAAAGAAAACGGACTGCCTCATGTTGTATTCCATTCTCTCCGTCACTCCAGTATCACCTACAAGCTGAAACTCAATGGTGGCGATATGAAATCCGTCCAGGGCGACTCTGGTCATGCTCAGGTAAAAATGGTTGCAGATGTCTACTCTCACATCATCGACGAGGATCGCTGCATAAACGCTCAGCGATTGGAGGAAGCATTTTACTCATCCAAGACTCCTGACCCTGTTGAAGATACAGAGCCTAAAACTGCGGATACTGCCGTCACTGAAAGTGATGAAAGTGATGCAGCGAAGATACTGGAACTGCTTAAAAATCCCGAAACTGCCGCACTGCTCAAGCAGCTGGCAAAAGCTTTATAAAGTCCCCACCTCAGAAGAACGCCTCTCACTTTGTGAGAGGTTTTCTTCGTTTGAACCACTTTGCACAGTGACCAAACACTTTTTTTGTTAGCAAGGTTCTGAAGGCATTTTTGAGCGATGTTAGCAAATTCACGATTTTGTTTGCAAATCCCTCTGATTTCTGCTAACAAATGTTTGCAAGTTCCTTTGGTAAAAATCGAACCTCTGACTTACCGCCTTTCTTAGCAAAAGGCCAAATCTCGTTAGCAAATGTTAGCAAACCAAGGTTTTTTGCAAAAAAGTCACAAAAGCCGCAGAAATAAGAAAAGCCGAAAACCCTGATAAATCAAAGGTTTTCGGCGTGTTTGCTGGCGTCCCTGGCGGGATTCGAACCCACGGCCTTTCGCTTAGGAGGCGAACGCTCTATCCTGCTGAGCTACAGAGACTTATATTAAATTGAGACTGGCAACGATCACTTTTCCCCGTAAGGCAGCTGGTAGAGCACAACCTTAGGAGGCGGACGCTCTATCCTGCTGAGCTACAGAAACACGTATTAAATTTTGCGGGGCGAATCCCCAAAAAGCGAGCGCTCTAAGTTCTCTTAGGAGGCGTGTGCTCTATCCAGCTGAGCTACGAGGACATATGCAATTTTTATAGAAAGGAGAGAGCGAACTTACCTCACAGGACTCAGGTTATCTGATTATTAGGAGGCGGACGCTCTATCCTGCTGAGCTACAGAAACATCCCCTGTGCCGCGGGTCTTCCGCGAACAGGCTGTATATTATTATATTAACAATTAGGCGTTTCGTCAAGTTTTACTTGAAGAATCTTTCAAAATCCCCCGGCTTAGGGTGTGTTTAAAAATTCATATTCAAACACACTCTAGTCCGCCGCCTCATCAAACACCACATTGCCCTGCATCCAGATCTGTCCCTTAAACCGTCTGCCAACCGCCGGTTCTCCGGTCAAATCCTGCTTTGCGATTCCCACATGAAATACGATGTCGCTGCATTCCAGCTTCAAATCATAAACCTCTTCTCCGGTAATCTGGTTCTTCTTTTCCACGATTTCCGTAATCTCACCGATTACCGAGTACTGGTCGCATTCAATTCCGCACGGCATAAAACAGGAATCGATGATCGAATACAGATCTTCCTTCATCACCCGTCTGGAAATCTGGGAATACATGTCGATGTCCTCGATGGTCAGAGTCTCCATGGCGTCCTCATCACCGTTCTTGGCTGCCTCCAGAAGCGTGTTCCGCTCCTTTGCCGTAACCTTTGCATTCTCCCGCTGCTTCTCTGTCTTCTGAATCGGCAGAAGAATCTTACCGCTGACCGCCAGCCCGGTTAAATTGGCCCGCTTTGTCTCCAGGGAACTCTTATCCATGATTCTCTCCCTGCACTCGAATGAATTATCGATATAAAAAATCAGGGAAATACCGACCTTATACTCATCAAGCAGTCCCGCATACGTCTCACGCTCTGTATGGCGCTGAATGGAACAGGACACATCCGATGTCATATCCTCGCTTCTCAAAAATGGATAGTAATAATTCCGGCGAAATACTCCCTCCCGGTCCATCTGGCCAAATACGGCGATTCCCATTCCAGGCGCAACCTCTTTTCTGATCTCACAGAGGTTCGTCTCCTCATCCAGCTGAATCCGCTTCATGCCGGATAAATCTTCTGTCATTTGATCTAACAATTTATCGATATCCCGGTCCTTCTGGTAGAGGCTGAATCCAATAGACCTTAAGAATTTATGCATAATGTCGTCACCTGCCTTTGCTTTACTGAGATTTACTTCTTTGCTCAAATTTACTGCTTTCCTGTTCCCCTGTCTCTATTTTCTCACATTTCAGGAAAGAAAACAATGAGGCGAAGAAAACTCCGCCTCAAGTCTTATCGCTTATTATATACTATAATATGAGATAATGCCAGTAATATTTTATAAAATTATTATGATTTTATCCCCATTTTACGGCTTTCCACAGATTGTCAGCAGCTGTGAAAATGTCTCCATGCCGTAACTTGCCTTTTCGCACAATGCCGCATCACCAATACCGGCGCTGTCCATCCCGGCACGGCACGCCGCCTCGATGCCTGCCCTGGCATCCTCGACGACCAGACAACGCTCCGGATCAGCCGCCGCGTACTGCGCCGCCAGTAGAAATACTTCCGGATCCGGTTTGGATCGCGTGATATTCGTTCCATCAGAAATGGCATCAAAATAGCCGCCAAGACCGATCCGCTCCAAAATCTTTTTCGCATTTTTACTGGAGGAACCGATCGCCAGCTTTATTCCCAAGGCTCGCAGGCCGTCAAGCGTGTCCTTCACCTCCGCGCTTAAATCGGCCGGTGACATCTCATCTAAAAGTCCCTTGTAGATCTCATTTTTCTCAGCACAGGCCCGCCGTTTCTCCTCATCCGTCAATGTGGTCAGCCCGCCATGCTTTAGGATAATCTCCAGACTCTCCTCCCGGGACACGCCCCGTAAAAGATTGTTGACCTGTTCATCAAACGGCACTCCCAGCCGGTCCGCCAGCGCCTTCCACGCCTGATAATGGTAGGCGTCCGTGTGGCAGATGACTCCATCCAGGTCGAAGATTACCGCGTCATACTGTGGCACATTCTTCTCACCCATGGAAAACGCAGCCGTTCCCGTTAAAGAACACTGTTTTCCGTAAACCGTCACCGTCTGCGGATTTCCTTCCAGCAGAGTAAGCCTGCATCCCTCCCGGTTCACCTCCACCGAAATCAGGCTTCCGAGATAAACAAACTGGAAACGGTAGGCGTTCCATTTTTCAGGCAGATACGGGGCAAGGAACAGCCCCTGCTCCTTAACCTTCAGGCCGCCGAAGCCATAGACAACCGCCATATAGACGCCGCCCATGTTGGCTGTATGGATTCCATCCCCAGTGTTATGGTGCGTATTGAACAGATCCAGCTTTGCCGAATCTCCGAAATAGCTGTATGCCTTTTCTCTTCTGCCCAGACGGGAAGCCATGATGCTGAAGATACACGTAGACAGCGAGGAATCGTGTGTTGTGATCTTCTCATAGTAGTCGAACGACTTTTCCATGGTCTCCCTGGACTGCATGTCCTCAAACAGTACGTGGGCCAGAACCGTGTCCGCCTGCTTGCACACCTGATGGCGGTATAAATACAGCGGATGATAATGAAGGAGAAGCGGGAAATTTTCCCTGGGCGTATGGTCTAAGTCCCAGATCTTTTTAGACAGAAATGTCTCATCCTGCGGATTGATGCCCAATTTCTCGTCATACGGCAGGTACATGGCCTCCTCCGCCTGCCGGAAAAGAGCCGCTTCCTCATCCGTCATCCCGATCTTCTCCGCCACCGGCCCCAGTGTTCCCGCTTCCTTTAAAATCTCCCAGGATCTTACGGCCCAGTGCAGGTTGTATTTTGCACACGCATTTGTATAGTAATTGTTATCCACCAGACACGTGTATTCATCCGGTCCGGTCACTTCATGAATCTCAAAACGGCCCTCATGGAAATTTCCTGCATCCATCCAGAGCCTGGCTGTCTCAAACAGAATCTCCGCGCCCATATCCGCGAGGAACTCCCGGTCCTCTGTCACCAGGTAATACGCCGCCACCGCATAGGCAATGTCCCCATTGATATGGTATGCGGCCGTTCCAGACGGAAAATATCCGGAGCACTCCTTTCCCATAATGGTTCTCCACGGATATAATGCCCCGCTTTCGTGTCCGGCGATCCGGGCATTCTTCCTGGCCTCGTCGAGCGTTCTGTACCGGAACGACAGAAGCCTTCTGGAGATATCCGGATTCGTCAGAGTGAAAAACGGCTGCATATACATCTCCGTATCCCAGAAGTAATGGCCTTCATATCCCTCTCCGGACAGCCCTTTTGCCGCAATATTACAGAACTCATCCCGGCCCGCGGACTGAAGCAGCTGATAGAGATTGTAGCGCACCGCCACAGCTGTCTCTTCATCCCCATCAATATCGAGATCCGAACGCCTCCAGAATTCCGCCAGGTACTCCTGCTGCCTCTGATACCAGTACTCCAGTCCCATTTCCACGGCCTCACTCATCTCAGCCATGGCCCAGGCCAACGCATCCGGACGGCGCACAGAATCCGTAAATACCGTGTATTTCGTCAGGGAAATGGTCTCACTCGCCATCATCTGAAAAGCATACGTCCGGGTGATCCGGTGTCCCGCCGTCTCCCTCGTCTCCTTGGCCGGGACGGAAAGCCGATGGCATACCGCGCTGCAGGCCAGGAGGCCGGAAGCCGCGGCCGCCGTGACCAGACAGGACACATCTCCTTCCACCACTGCCTTTACCGGGTGCAGGTGAGAGATGCTTTCCCCCGCGACTCTCGGATCGTCAGGATTACAGTAATTGCTCACTTCCCCGTTATGATCCGAGATTATTTCAGCTTCACCGCTGTAATTTAAGGATTTCACCTGATACTCCACTGTAAAAAGCGGTAATTTAACAAAAGAAGCCATACGCCGGCTGGTGATCTCCACCTCTTTCCCTTCGGGAGAACGCCAGACCATACTGCGCTCTGTCACACCTTTTTCCATATCCAGACGGCGGCAGAACCGGAGGACGGTTCCCTCAAACAGGGAAAATTCCTCACTGCCCAGTTTTAAGCGGATTGTCTGCGTATCGGCCACATTGACCATGGTCTGCTTTTCCTCGACAAAGCCGCAGAGTTTTTCCGCCTGGGGCATTTTCATAAAATCGTAAAATCCGTTGATATAGGAGCCGCGGATGGTCTTCTGTCCCTCCGGATACCCCTCCTCAAAATTAGACCGCACACCGATATAGCCGTTCCCGTTATGGAACACGGTCTCGTGCAGCACGCAGCTTTCCTCATCGGGGCTGAACCCGTCTGCCTGATAGACCCATTTGCTCATGGATTGTCTCCTCCTTCATGCTCATCTTTACTGTGAATACCCGTTTTCTTAAAATAAAGCACACGGCCAGAGCCGCGGCAGTCATGGCCAGCCAGCCGAAGATCGTCACCTGCCAGCCCACATGCTGCACCAGCACACCAATTCCATAGGTGGAAATGGCGCATCCCAGGTAGGCCATCGCATTTAAAAATCCCGAAACGGTAGAAACTCTCCCCTCCTTTTCGAAATGGAGCGGGAGCAGATTAACAAACAGCGTATTGACCGCCATCATGGACGCCGTAATAACGGACAGCAGCCCCGCCGTCAGAAACATATTGACCGCGCTGAACCGCCAGAGCAGAACCAGCGCGCCGGTGGCAATGAGAAAGAAAAAGGACGCCGTCTTAACCTCATGCTTCTGAAAGAATCTCCGGTACATAAACTGAGCGGCATAGGCCCCGGTCAGGTTAATGACCGGAAGCATGGTCGTCACCAGTATGGACAGCGTCGGCGAGGCCATAAACGTCTCGCTGATATACGTTGGAACCCACGAAGTCACACCGTCCTTCAAGACGCCGTGAACCACCACCGGGATCAGAAGGAACAGAAGGCCAGATGCGGTCAGAAGCCGTCCAAATGGCATGGAGCCGGTGTCTGCCGTTTTCCCTTGTTCTGTCCTCTTTTCATATTCTACCACACCCCCATATGCTTCTGCATCCCCATGTCCCATCGAATACGCCTCGACCTTTGCAAACCCGCGCCAAAACACCAGCGCTGCCCCGCACATGCATACGGCGGCAGCATAAAACACAAACCGCCAGCCCGCAGCCGCGATCATCGCCGCAGACAACAGGTAGGAGGCAAGCGTTCCCACCGCCATGGTGGAGGTGATATGCACGCAGTATTTTACTTTTCTCTCTTCGGTCATCATCTTTGCAAAGATTCTCATGATCGGAGGCCAGATCATCGCCTGGGTATACCCGTTGGCACACCAGAACAGCGCCATCATCCCAAAGCCCGATAAGAAACCCATGGCCAGATTTAAGAGACCGGAGGCAAACAGCCCGGCGAATATCATTTTCCCCGGATGGAGGCGGTCTGCCAGCATACCGTTGAGAAACTGCCCCGCTCCGTAGGCAAAAAAGTAGACCATACTGATAAATCCGGCCTGCGAGGCGGTTATCACAGATCCGCCGATCATGGCCGGCATGGCCGATGAATAGTTAAGCCTGCCGATATAGGAGGCAAAATACACCAGCCAGCACATCCAGAATAAAAGCGCCTGCATATGGCCGTCATAAATCCGATTTAATTTTTTCTGCATCTTCTCTCTCCCGTCTTTCGTCCTATACTTCCGCTGTAAACCCGTCGCAGGCTACCAGAAAGCCCTTTGGCGCCGCCAGCGCCTCCATCTCCTCATGGGAGAGCCCGTGACCGCAGTTATGGGAGAAATGATTGAGGATAAACACGGTATTGTCATGGACACAACCCATAGCCTCCAGCCTTTCCTTCGTTCTCACGTCCCCATTCCAGCCCATATGGGTCGCTCCGTCCCCCAGAATACCCATGGTGCAGTCAAGGCTGACCAGATCCAGCCGCCGGCCGCGCAGCTGCTCCCACGTCTCCTCCGGAAAATACGCCGTATCATTTCCATACAGAAGCGTCTTTCCCGCCTCATCCTCGATCAGAAAGATCAGACAGCACTCCGCCGGATCATGGGCGGCCCGAAGAGGCGTCACCCGGTAATTTAAGACGGAAAATGGCTGAAACGGGTAAATTTCAGAGAGTTTTACACAGTCATCCAGATTTTCACAGTCGTCATCCACATCCCGCATGCGTTTATACAGTTCCCCGATCCGCTTTGTACCATAGACATGAAACGGCGCGGCACTTCCGGACTGGGCATAGGGCCTGGCCTTCATCATCAGATCCGTGGCATAGAAATGGTCGCAGTGCCCGTGAGTCACGATACAATGGTTTATTTCATGAAGCTTCAGACCGTCTCTGATCACATGCAGATACGTATCCGGTCCAAAATCAATTAACAGTCTGCCATCCACCACCGCCTGGGCGCGTGTCCGGATATTTTTACCGCCCAGCTCCCGCGCCATCTGGCAGGATGGGCAGTCACAGAACAGCGCCGGCCAGCCTTCCGCGGCCGCGGTTCCCAAATACTTTATTTTCATGGTATAATCTCCTTTCCAGCGGTATAAGCCGCCGCATCACTCAGCCCTTAACCGCCCCGTTGGTCAGCCCGCCGATAATCTGTTTCTGCAGGACTAAGTACACCAGGAACACCGGGAGCATGGACAGTATGAAGGTGGCAAACACCAGCGCATAATCCACCGTAAAGGTGCTCTTAAAGTTGTATTGAAACAGCGTCAGCGTCCAGTACTTCGTCGATTTATTTAATACCAGCAGGGGAAGAAAGAAATCGTTCCAGATCCATAAGCCCATCTTGATCAGCACCGTGGCCGTCATGGGTTTTAAGAGCGGCAGAATAATCTGGAAATACGTCTTGGCTGTGGATGCTCCGTCAATGTAGGCTGCCTCCTCCAGCTCCGTCGGTACGCCCTGGATAAACGCCACGTAGAGGAACACGCCCTCACAGATGGAGCTGGCCACATACACAATGATGATTCCAGTGGGAGTCAGCATGTGAAGGCGGCTCATCGTCTTGATTAAGGGCATCATTTTTACCTGGAACGGCACAAAGATTCCGACTAGCAGGAAGAAATAGAGGTATTTATAAAAACGGCTGACATCCATCTTTCTGGCAATGGAATAGGACACCATGGGAAGAACCACGATCATACCGGCCAGAGACAGAATCGTTATGTATAAGGTATTTCCAACCGCCTGATAGTAATCGGGACGGCTCAGTATATTTTTGAAGTTCCCCAGGTAAAAGCTTTCCGGCAGCGCCAGAAAATTCTTTGTAATCTCCGGTTCCGTCTTGAAGGCCGAAATGACTGTCAAAAACAGGGGATAGATGATGAGCAGGATACCAATTCCCAGAATGAGATACGTGCCGGCTGCCCGTTTCGTCTGTGTTTTCATAGGTCCTCCCTCCTAATAGACTTTCTTCTTATTGTTGACGGCAATCTGGATAAAGGAAATCGTACACACCAGAATGCACAGAATAATGGATTCCGCAATACCATAGCTGAACTTCATTTCCTTAAACCCGTGGTTGTAGATGAGGAGCGCCACACTCTCCGTGGCACCCGCAGGTCCGCCCTGCGTCAGGCCCACCACGTAATCAAACAGCATCAGACCGTCTTTAAACATGAGAACGACCACCACAGTCACCACCGGGAGCACGAAGGGCAGCGTGATGTGTTTAAACAGCTGCCATTTATTCGCGCCGTCCAAAGAAGCCGATTCAATCAGTTCCTGCGGAATCGATTGAAGCCCCGCCATCAAAAGTACGGTAGGTATGGCCACGCTCTGCCATACGTGAACGAACAGAATTCCGTATTTCGCCAGGCTGGGATTGGACAGGATGCTGGTCTTCAGCACTTCGATGTCAAATAGCCCGCCAATCCCCGGGAGCACCCGGTAAAAGAACTCGTTGAATATCAGGCCCGCAGTCAGCATACTGATGACGGCCGGGAAGAAATAAATGGCGCGGAAGGCCGATTTATACTTAATCTTGCTGTTCAAAAGGAGCGCCAGCACCATGCTGATCACCAGAACCAGAGCCAGGAGCATCAGCGCGTAGACCAGGGTAAACAGGAAGGACCCGCGGAAACGGGCATCCTGCACGATGGAGAGATAGTTGCCCAGTCCGATAAAATGAAACTTCTTCGTGATCCCGTTCCAGTCCGTCATGCTGTAATATAAACCATTGATAATGGGGTAAATAAAAAACATGCAGTAGAGCACCACTGCCGGTATCACGAACAGAAACAGCGTGATATCCCTGTTGTTTATCTTTTTCTTACTCTTCATAAAAACCCTCTCTTTTTGAAAGAAGGTGTTGTGCCTGCTTCCTTGGGAAACGTAAGCACAACACCTTTTGTTATAGAGCGTATTCAACATCTGCTCTCAAGTATATCTGAAAATTCATGTTCAAATACACTCTAGGATTCTTTGTAGTACTGTTTAACAATCCTGTCGGTCTCTTCCAGGAAATGATCGACATTCTGGTCGATCAGAAGCTGCTGCATCGGAATTGCCCACTCGTTGCGCATGCCGGCCGGCCAGTAGTTGACAAGGGTCAGGAAGGTCTTGTCTCCCGCCATCTTCTCTTTCATCAGGGCCAGGGGTTCAATGTGGTACTCTACGCCCTTAATGACCGTAGGTGTTCCCTCATTGTCCGCCAGAAGCTGGTTGATCTCCGGTCTTGCACAGAATTCGATAAACTTGAGCGCCTCCTCCGGATGCTCTGTCGTCGCAGAGTATCCCAGGGCAATGTCCACATTGATCGGAAGGGACTGCGCTTCCCCTGCGGGATTAGGAATCGGTACCATGGAAAGGTTCATTTCAGGCGCTGCCTTTAAGATGGCCGCCAGTCCCCAGGTTCCGCTGATGAACATGGGATATTTGTTATTGACGAAGTCAGAGGTGGCCTGCTCTCTGCCGATTGCGAGAGAATCCTTGGGGCCGTACTTTCTCAGCTCCAGCATGGCTTCCGCCATGGTACGCACGTAAGGAAGATTAGCGTCCGTAAACGAAGCGTCACTCGTTCCAACCGTCTCAAAATCGTTGTAAACATCATTTTTAATGATACCGATGATTCGCTCCGCCTCCTGTCCGAGTGCGACAGAGTCCTTATCATTGCAGGCGATGGCAGTAATACCCGCCGCCTCGAAGGTCTGGCAAGCCTTAATCAAATCATCCCAGGTCTCCGGAAGCTCCAGATTCTGTTCCTCAAACATGTCCTTATTACAGAAAATGCCGAATGAGCTGAGGGCAAATGGCATGGTATATACCTTTCCGTTATGCTCGCACATCTTCACGGCTGTGGCTTCCGCGTTTTCAAGTACCTTCTCACCGGTCATATCCGCCATGATGCCTTCGTCCATAATGCTCTTATACGTCGCCTCCGCCGGATAGACACTCATGATGTCCGGAATATCGCCGGTGGAAATATTGGTCAAAAATACGGTCTCGGAGTCTGCCGGGGAGATCTGATTGATCTTGACACCGGGATTTTCCGCCTCAAACTTTGCGATGATCTCATCATAAACGGATTTAGCTTCATTTTTCATCTGAAAGAAATCCAGTGTGACAGATCCCGCCACCGCTTTAGAACTCTCACCGCCTGTATGATCGGATGCTCCGCCGCATCCTGTTATAATGCCTGCTGCCAGTGCAGCTGCTGATAAAACCGCCATTACTTTCCGATATCTCATAACCTTTTCTCACTTTCCCTTTTTTCAAACGTGCACGTCTTTTTGATGATCTAATCATAATCAATTTCAGACAGGAAATGAATACCCCTATTTTATATTTCTTACCATTTCTTCACATCCTCGCTCCGCCGGCTTGCATCCTGTCATTTTCTGTTGCTATAATAGGTCTGTACCACAGAACGGTCAGATTGGGGAACACCATGAAAAAGAAGATATCACTGAAGCATTTAGGAGTCCGCAAACGTCTCTTCATTATATTGTTTTTAATCGTCCTGCTGATGGCAGGCTGTTTTACCTATATTTTCATAACACTTCGCAGGCAGACCTATGCCCGGCTGGACACCGCCGCCTATCAGACGGCTGCGACTCTGCTGGAACAGGCCTCCGGCAAGGTGGATACTCTGGATAAGGTGACTTCCTATCTTCTTCAGGAGCATTATCAGAATAACGGAAACGGTTCCATTTTCCCTTATTTATCGGATTATGCCACTTCAGAGGAGACGAGTGCCGCTCTCTCCAAGACATTTACCACTGCCACGAGAAAGCTCTTCTACCTATTTCCCTCCCTGGAAGGCCTCTATCTCTACACCAACGACGGTGATCCCATCATCTTCGACAGCAGGGACTTCACCCGCCTCAACGCGTCCTCTCTCACAGAGGCCCCCTGGCGGGAGCATGTCATAGACCGGAAAGGCAAACTTGTACTGCTGAAATCGGACCAGATCCCCTCTGATTTCAATGAATCCGAGGAAGATCCATCCGGCAGAGCCTCCCGGCACTACCTCTACGGCACCCGTGTCCTCATTAATCTGCGCAGCTCATTTGCCCCGCTATGCCTCGTCCTTGCCCAGCTGGATATCAATGACCTCCAGTCCTCCTTTACCCGCCTGCATTCCTATAAAGGCCAGTCCTATGCCCTCTTAGATGCAGATAACGGTTTGCTGTCCTCCTCTGACAGTTTTCCGCTGGAAACCATGTCCAGCCGGATGCCTGCCACCGGGATCTCCAGTGCGTCATCCGAAGTTCCGTATACTTATGTAAACTTCAAAGGGAACATAAGTCTCAAAGGAAACGGCTATTTCTTCCATATGGTGACCGATCATTCCACCGGCCTGTCCTGTGTGATATCCACTCCGGCCGCCGTAATCTCCTATATGCCGCTGGTAACGATCCTGGTGTCCCTACTGCTTCTGCTCTTTCTGATCATCCTCTTCGTCCAGTACACCTTCCGCGGTATCTCGAAACCGATCGAGACCCTGGTGTCCGCCTGCGGAGAGATCGGACAGGGGAATTTCTCCGTCCGTGTGGAGATTCCGCCGGATGCGGAGCTGGGATATCTGACCAACTCTTTTAACCAGATGGCCGGACAGGTGGAGCATCTGATCAATACAGTTTACTTAAAGGATATTGCAGAACGCGATTTGGAGCTTCAGATGCTCCGTAATCAGATTAATCCTCATTTCCTTTACAACACGCTGGAAAGCATGCGTATGGCGGCCTACACGGAAGGCGCCCACGATATCTCCCAGATGTGCCTGCTGCTGGCCGATGTCCTGCGCTACGGGGTCTCCTCACCGACCGAGTTGGTGACTCTGCAGGAGGAAATCGAGCATTTAAAGGAATATATTACACTCCAGCAGTACCGCTTCCACTACGCCGTGAAGATCAATGTCATGGTGAGCCAGGACTTATATGAATTCCTGTCATTAAAACTCATGTTCCAGCCCCTCGTGGAAAATGCGCTGAACCACGGATTCGAGGGCTTTACAGGAAATGAACGGATCGGTATCTTCGGATATCAGAAAGAGGGAATCCTCTATTTTCAGGTAACGGATAACGGCGTGGGGATGGCGCCGGAACAGGTGGAGGCACTGAACGGCTATATCAGAGGTGAAAATGAGGCATTTACAAGCATTGGCTTAAAGAATGTGCACCGCCGGATCGAGCTATATTATGGAATCGGCTACGGGCTGACGATCGAGAGCCAGGAGGGACGCGGAACCTCAGTCTGCATTAAAATTCCGCTTACGTCTGCGAAATGAGGCGTGCAGATGACAGGAATGAATTTTAAGACACGCTCCAGCAAGGAGGAGGAAAATCATGTATAAAATACTGGTGGTTGATGATGATCCCAACATCCGGATCGGACTGTCCCGGATGATTCAAAATGCTTATCCGGACACCGTCATTACGGACACCGCGGAAAACGGACGAATCGCCTTCGATCAGGTGGTTAAGTTTCATTTTGATGCCGTCATCACCGACATCAAGATGCCTGTGTGGGGCGGTTTAGAGCTGCTCACGCATTTAAAGGAAGAATACGTCATTCCTCCGACACTGGTGCTCAGCGGATATGACGACTATAATCTGGTCCGCAGTTCCTTAAAGCTGGGAGCCATCGATTATCTGTTAAAACCGGTCAACGAGGGACTACTCTTAAATGCCCTGGATTCCATCTTTAAATCGCTGGAGATCAATTCCTTAAATCCACCGGCCCTGGAGGCCGATTTAAAGAATCAGATTCTTCTGGAGGGCTTCTTCGGATCCGCCCCGGTAGACGAGGAGAAAGAGGCATTTTTGACGCGCAGCCACATCAACCGGGATACGCCCTGCCGCGTTCTGTACGTCGATATGTCCCACGGCCTCTATTCCCGCAAGAAAATCATCCGTAATTTTATCGAGACCCGCTTTGAGTCCTGTTTTCCTCCTTCATCCTCCTACTGCCCGGTATACGGTGAGATCGGCCAGTACTGGATTCTGCTGCTTTTTGAACTGGGAGAGACCGCCAGATGCGCCGCCCTTACAGCCGCCTTTCTAAAGCAGCTGGAAGACGAGGGACTCTTCGTGAGCGCCAGCTTAAGCCCTCTGCCCCTGGCCGACTTATCCTTTTTAAAGGCGGAATGCCTGCGGGGCTTTGAGCGGTATTTCTTCGACCTGCCCTATACGGCTGATTCAAAGGAGTGGACTGGCTCAGAGGAAGGAGAGCAGACCGGTATGAAGCGGCACCGGGCGGCGGAACAGGAGCTTTTAGACTTAACGACCGCCGCCCTGGCCGAATACGATTATGCCGGCGCCCTCGAACACCTCTCCCGGCTGTTCGCGTACTTTAACAGCCGCCGCCCCCCAGTCGCGCATCTGCGCAGAACGTTATCCAATGGTATTTATGACCTGATGGGACGCAACGCCAACTTCATCCCGGTCGTCAGCCAGTCCAGCCTGACAGACTATGACATTCTGGCGCAGATCGAGGATGCTTCCAGCTTAAAAGAGCTTCAGACCTCCATGTTTGCCACGCTGAACTTTTATGTGGAAAAGGCCATGGATTCCCTTAATAATAAAGAAGACTTCGTCATAAAAAAGGCCAAGGAATATATCCGGAATAATTACAGGGATACCATTACCCTGAACGATGTGTCCGCTTATGTATACTTAAACCCTAACTATTTCAGCACGCTGTTCAAAAGTAAGACAGGAATCACCTTCCGCCAGTACCTGCGGGATTTCCGCATCCAGACCTCCAAGGAGCTGATCCGTCAGGGAAACTTGAAAGTCTATGAGGTGGCCGACGCGGTGGGCTATCCCGAACCGGCGCATTTTGTGCGGGCATTTAAGGAGGTGGAGGGCATCAGTCCTACGGAGTATAAAAATTCATTGTGATTTGTATCAATTGTTATTTCTGCGATTTGCAAAATCAAAAAACCGGAAGCACGAAAGGATCGGTATCCCTTCCTGTCTTCCGGTTATTAATTATTCACATTCGTCTCATAAGCAGTCTAATAGAAATCCTCAGAATCCTACACAACTCCCTGAGCCATCATAGCTTCCACAACCTTCTCAAATCCCGCGATATTGGCGCCGGCCACATAGTTGCTCTTTACGCCGTATCTCTCAGCCGCATCCGCTGCTTTCGCATAGATGCCTACCATGATGCCATGAAGCTTCTCATCCACTTCCTCAAATGACCAGGAAAGTCTTAAGCTGTTCTGGCTCATCTCCAGTGCGGAAGTCGCCACGCCGCCTGCGTTAGCTGCCTTGCCAGGCATAAACATCATGCCGTTCTCCTGGAAGAAGTCCGTTGCTTCTCTTGTAGAAGGCATGTTAGCGCCCTCTGCCACTGCGAAGCAGCCGTTTGCCTTTAAGGCCTTTGCATCGTCTAAATTCAGTTCGTTCTGCGTCGCGCATGGAAGAGCGATGTCACATGGAATGCTCCAGATTCCCTTTCCTTCTGTATAAACAGCGGTAGGAACTGCATCCACGTACTCTTTGATACG
Organism: Hungatella sp. L36; assembly: GCF_014288035.1. Classification (NCBI taxonomy): domain Bacteria; kingdom Bacillati; phylum Bacillota; class Clostridia; order Lachnospirales; family Lachnospiraceae; genus Hungatella; species Hungatella sp. L36. The sequence goes on from NZ_JACOPC010000019.1 coordinate 76,150, forward strand.
TCCGCGGCGAACCTCTTTGATATCCTTGACAATATCAAGCTTAATGCCGTCTTTATCGTAAATGTATCCGTTGGAATCGCTTAATGCAACCACCCTGGCGCCCAGCTGCTGTGCCTTCTCTGTCGCGTAGATTGCCACGTTGCCGGATCCGGATACGACTACTGTCTTTCCAGCCAGTTCATTTCCGTTGTGCTTCAACATCTCATCTACAATGTATACGAGGCCATAGCCAGTCGCCTGTGTACGAGCCAGTGAACCGCCGTATGTTAAGCCCTTGCCGGTCAGAACGCCTTCATATAAGCCGGTCAGTCTCTTATACTGTCCGTACATATAGCCGATCTCTCTTGCGCCTACGCCGATATCGCCGGCCGGAACATCCTGGTCTGCGCCGATGTACTTGTAAAGCTCTGTCATGAAGCTCTGGCAGAATGCCATAACCTCTCTGTCAGATTTGCCCTTTGGATCAAAGTTGGAACCACCCTTGCCGCCGCCGATCGGAAGTCCTGTTAAAGAGTTTTTAAATACCTGCTCAAAACCTAAGAATTTTAAGATACCCTGGTTTACGGACGGATGAAGACGTAAGCCTCCCTTGTACGGCCCGATTGCGCTGTTGAACTGCACGCGGTATCCCTTGTTGACCTGTACCTGCCCGTTGTCGTCAACCCACGGAATACGGAAGGAAATGACTCTCTCCGGCTCTACGAGGCGCTCTAAGAGTGCCATCTTACGGTACTTCTCCTCATTTGCGTCAATGACCAGTCTCAAAGAATCGAGCACTTCCTTTACTGCCTGGTGGAATTCGGCTTCTCCCGGATTCTGTTTTACCACTCTCTCATAAACTTCATCAACATACGACATAGATTTTTCCTCCTTGTGATTTTCCACATTTACCATACGACTTCACATCAGTGAATATTGCTTCCAAAAGGGCAAAAAGGGGCCAGAACATACGTTCCGGCCCCTTTGCCTTTTGTAACTGATAGAAATTATAGCAAGTAAATAAAATAAAGTCAAGAAATGATGAAACTTTATTTTATTAATTTAATTGTAAACTCTTTTTTATAATTAGTTGACATTGTTTTTTCTCTATGATACACTCAAATCGAAATAAAAAGCTGAAAGGAGTCTTGTCACTATGCATTTAAAAGAATCCGCCGCTGTCACCTCAGCATCACCGGCCAAACGCATCTCCACCCGGGATCTGGCTCTTGCCGGAATGATAGCCGCCATACTCACCATAATCTCACAGATTTCCATTCCCATGCCCACAGGCGTTCCCATCACCATCCAGGTCTTCGGAATCGCTCTGGTAAGCGTCGTATTCGGCTGGAGGCTGGGACTCCTGGGTACGCTCTCCTATATCTTGCTGGGCGCCGTCGGACTCCCCATCTTTGCCAATTTCCGCGGCGGCTTCTCAGTCCTGGTCGATTTTACAGGCGGATACATCTGGTCATGGCCTCTGATGTCTGTGTTATGCGGTCTGCGCTTTAAGACAGCCAACAGACAGATGGGCACCGTCCTTTCCTACCTGTTCCCCTTAATCGGACTTGCCATCAACGAAGCGGCCGGTGGCCTCCAATGGGCATTTCTCGCCGGGGACATGAGCGTCGGCGGTGTTTTCATCTATTCCATGACTGCGTTCGTACCAAAAGATATCGTACTCACCATTCTGGCTGTCATCCTCGGCACTCAGATGCGCAGACTCCTTATACGCGCCGGTTTTCTGACGACGTAATATCATAACTCATCCATTGACTTTCCTACGCTCATCTGCTATGATTTCCTGAATACAACCGTGATATGATTGAATAATACGATAATATAATTAGAAAGAAGGCATCTCACGCATGATTCAGGAAATCAAACCTCACCGGTTCCGGAACGAATTTCACGTTAAAACACCGTCTCCAAACAGTTATTTTTTATATTTCCAGGATGGTTCCATCCTTCTGGAACACACCGACGCGTTAAAAATTCCGAGATTTTCAGAGCTATCTGACGGCGACGCCGTCAAAGGCCACTGTGATTATCTCTTTTCCATCGACTCTGCGGAATACTATTTAATTGATGAAACCAGCGTCACGCTCTCCGAAAATGAAGCTCTGGCGCTCTATAAAACCTCGGTGATCCGCGACTTAGAGCCGCTCTGGATGGCCTTTGCCGCCGCCAATGGGGCGGAACTCCACCGTTTTTACAGCAATAACCGTTTCTGCGGCCGCTGCGGCACGAAATCCATGAAGAGCAGGAAAGAGCGGGCGATAGTCTGCCCTTCCTGCGGCAACACCATTTATCCAAAGATCGCGCCGGCCATTATCGTAGCCATCACCGACGGAGACAAGCTTCTCCTCACCAAATACGCCGGCAGAGAATACACCCGCTACGCCCTGGTAGCCGGCTATACCGAATTTGGTGAAACGCTGGAGGAAACCGTGCGCCGTGAGGTCATGGAAGAAGTCGGTCTGAAGGTAAAAAACATCCGCTATTACAAAAACCAGCCCTGGGCCTTCAGCGACTCCATGCTGGTAGGTTTCTTTGCCGAGCTGGATGGTTCTCCACAGATACATCTGGATGAAACCGAGTTATCCACAGCAGTCTGGATGAAACGTGAAGATATCCCCGGCGACTATACGAATGTCAGTCTGACCCATGAGATGATTCTCCTCTTTAAAAATGGCGGAACCATTGAACAGCGATAAAACCGCCGTCTGAATACGAAAAACACAAAGGACCGTCCCGCGAATCGGGTACGGCCCTTTGCAACCTATTTAAACTTATTTACCGTAGTAAGCCTTTAAATACATTTCTTTGAGTTCGCTCATCAGCGGATATCTCGGGTTAGCCCCTGTACACTGATCATCGAATGCCTGCTCTACCATAGCGTCAAGAGTATCTAAGAAGTACTTCTCATCGACTCCATAAGCCTGGATGGTTGGCTTAACGCCTACCGCTGTCTTTAATTCCGTGATCTTAACCAGGAATTTCTTGAACACTTCCGCATCGTCCTTACCGGTTACGCCGCAGAAACGTCCGCATTCTGCATATCTTGCCAGTGTATGAGGATACTCATACTGCGGGAAGGTACCCATCTTGGTCGGTACTTCAGAAGCGTTGAATTCCATTACCAGATTGAGCAGTAATGCGTTTGCAATACCGTGCGGCAGATGATGGAACGCACCTAATTTATGCGCCATGGAGTGGCAGATTCCCAGGAATGCGTTGTTGAACGCCATACCAGCCATACAGGAAGCATCGGCCATCTTGCATCTCGCCTCAACATTATTTCCCTCATTATAAGCAGTCGGCAGGTAATCAAATACGTTCTTCATAGCCTTTAATGCAAGGCCATCTGTATAATCAGAAGCCATAACGGAAGCGTAAGCCTCAAGAGAGTGAACGAGAACGTCCACACCGGAAGCGCTTGTTAAGCCCTTCGGCTGGCTCATCATGTTGTCTGCATCGACAATCGCCATCTTAGGCATTAATTCGTAGTCAGCCAGCGGATATTTAACGCCTGTATCCTGGTCTGTGATAACTGCGAAGGAGGTAACCTCGGAACCAGTACCGGAAGAGGTCGGGATCGCGATGAAGTATGCTTTCTCACCCATCTTCGGGAAGGTGTAGACTCTCTTACGGATATCCATGAAACGCATAGCCATATCCTGGAAGTCTACTTCCGGATGCTCATACATTACCCACATGATCTTGGCTGCGTCCATAGCGGAACCGCCGCCCAGAGCGATGATGGTATCCGGCTGGAATGCTCTCATAGCCTTTGCACCTGCCTGTGCGTTGGCAAGCGTCGGGTCTGGCTGTACATCGGAGAATACCGTGTATACGATGCCCATTTCGTCTAATTTATCTGTAATCGGTTTTGTATAACCGTTCATGTAAAGGAAGGAGTCTGTTACAACGAATGCTCTCTTCTTACCGTATACATCCTTTAATTCGCTCAGTGCAACAGGCATACAGCCTTTTTTGAAGTAAACCTTTTCAGGATTTCTGAACCACAGCATGTTCTCTCTCCTCTCGGCAACGGTCTTGATATTTAACAGATGTTTTACACCTACGTTTTCAGATACGGAGTTTCCGCCCCAGGAACCACAGCCTAATGTCAGGGATGGAGTCATCTTGAAGTTGTAGATATCACCGATACCGCCCTGAGAAGATGGAGTGTTGGTCAGAATACGGCATGTCTTCATAGCCTCGGCATGCTTCATGATCTTCTCATGCTCATTTACATTTACGTACAGGGAAGCCGTGTGGCCGTAGCCGCCGTCAGCAACCAGCTGAGCTGCTTTTGCAAGCGCGTCGTCGAAATCCTTTGCCTTATACATGGCAAGAACCGGAGACAGCTTCTCATGTGCAAATTCTTCATCTATATTAACGGAATCAACCTCGCCGATTAAGATCTTGGTCGCTTCCGGTACCTCGACACCTGCAAGCTTTGCAATGGTGTAAGCCGTCTGCCCTACAATCTTGGCATTTAAAGCGCCGTTGATGATGATAGTCTTACGAACCTTCTCAATCTCATCACCCTTTAAGAAGTAGCAGCCTCTTGCCGCAAATTCTTTTCTCGCTTCATCATATACCTTTTCCAGAACGGTAACGGACTGCTCGGAAGCACAGATCATACCGTTATCAAAGGTCTTGGAATGGATAATGGAGTTTACTGCCAGCTTAATATTGGCTGTATCGTCGATGATAACCGGTGTATTGCCTGCGCCTACGCCCAGTGCCGGTTTTCCTGAAGAGTAAGCAGCCTTAACCATTCCAGGGCCGCCTGTGGCCAGAATGATGTCTGCGCTTCTCATTACTTCGTTCGTTAATTCCAGTGAAGGAACATCGATCCAGCTGATGATTCCCTCCGGTGCGCCGGCCTTAACAGCTGCGTCCAGAACTACCTTTGCGGCAGCGATCGTGGAATTCTTAGCACGCGGATGTGGGGAAATGATGATCGCGTTTCTTGTCTTTAAAGAAATCAGTGTCTTAAAGATCGCGGTTGAAGTCGGGTTTGTTGTAGGAATAACGGCTGCTACGATACCGATCGGCTCTGCCAGCTTCTTAATTCCGTATGCCTTATCTTCTTCAATAACACCGCAGGTCTTTGTATCTTTATAGGCATTGTAGATGTACTCAGCTGCGTAGTTGTTTTTGATAACCTTATCTTCCACAACACCCATGCCGGTTTCTTCCACTGCCATCTTGGCGAGAGGGAGTCTCATTTTATTGGCTGCACTAGCTGCTTCATAGAAGATCTTGTCCACCTGTTCCTGTGTGAAGGTTGCAAATTCTCTCTGAGCTTCTCTCATTGCTTCCATCTTTGCAACCAAAGCGTCTACATTGTCAATGATTTCCGGAACTTTTACCTGTTCTTCTTTCTTTGCCATCCTGACTTACCTCCAGTTTTTTTTAATAAGTTTAATAGGTTTTTTTTATGTTCGATATTTTTTTAACGAACTTTGTAGTATCATTATATGTTTTCGTTAAATAATTGTCAATAATAGAATTGACAAAAAAATAACAATATCACCCCCTTTTTTATTCAAATCTAATAAATACTTTTATACTGATATAATTTCCAGTCTCATCCAGCTGTTTTACCAGTGATTTGCCCCCTTTCTCAGCACAGCCAGCTCCGCAACGGCCTTGTTATACTGCTCTTTATCAAAGGTCAGCTTTCCTTTCGTGATCCCGATCATGCCGGTATCCTTTAACTTCTTAACAGTTCTGTTCAAGGTCTTAATATTGATTCCCAGCTCCTCCTCCAGCTGATTCCTGGTAAATGGAACTGTAATGCTCGTCTTATTTCCCGTCATATGCTTATCGGCGTACTGTACCAGATACTCCAGAAGCAGAAAGTTCGGCGGATAGAACAGCGTCGCCCCATTCTTTGACGAGGAACGGTACAGCTTAAACGCCACCTTGCTGGCTATTAAATAGAGAAGATCAATATCTTCCTTAATCCACCGCTCAAAATCCTTCCTCGGCATCTGGAGGAGAACGCATTCCGTAATGGTCTCCAGGGTGACAGAGGTCCGCTCCTGCCCCGCCAGGATTGTTACCTCGCCCACAAAGTCTATGGCCTCGTTCTTCTCAATCATATACACATTACCGTTTTCAAATTCATTGATGGCCCGGTGGTCTCCGCAGCAGACAAATGCAAAATAGTCCAGCTCGTAATTCTTCTGGTGGATGATCTGTCCCGGCGGTATCACCTTAATGACACTGCGGGCCTTGATATCCGGCGGCATATGTTTGATATATGCCTCAAGCTTTGGCGCTCGTTTCAGCAATTCCTCCCAATTCATGTTCCGGCTCCTTTTCCGATGTTTTCGCTTCTTTTATTATACAGCGCGAAAAAACAAATGTAAAATATTGATACCAAAAACAGAAATAAAATAATTTTCAGAATTGCTTGACAATTTTTTCGTACTATGATATCATAATAGAGTATTTTAATGAGATTTTGATTCACATATTTTTGTAAGTCATTATTTGTTAATAATGCTTTACAAAAATATGTGATTTTTAGTTTCAGAACAAATATAATAATATTATATTAGGAGGTACCTCATGAATAAGGGTACAGTAAAATGGTTTAACAGCTCAAAGGGTTACGGCTTCATCACAAACGACGAGACAGGAGAAGAAGTTTTCGTTCATTTTTCCGGAATTATGACAGATGGTTATAAGTCTCTGGAAGATGGCCAGAAAGTTACTTTCGATACCACTCAGGGCAACCGTGGAATCCAGGCTGTCAACGTATACGCAGCTTAATCAGTTTCAGATTCTGAACTGATTCAAAAAAGGTTTGTACAGAGCAACGGGTACTCCCCGTTATCTGTACAGACCTTTTTTTATTGCCTGTTTATTCATCAAATCTCGTACAATTTAGTACTATCTTATAATTATAAAAACATTTTTCCCTATTTTTGTGCAAAATATCTCATTTGTCCTTTTTTATCTGCTTCTCTTCCGCTAGAATGAAGCTATCAAACATATCCGAAGCGAATGTTACCATTTTACCAAAAGGAGCGTAAGTGTATGAAAAAAGAAACCTTCCAGTATTCCTCCCTAAAGGAGCGGATCAAGACAGAGTACCGTGTGTACATCATAGCCTTTATCTTTATCCTGATTGCAGACAGCATCGGCCAGATTAAGATTCCTCTCGGCCCCGGAATGCTGATCCTGTTCCCGATCTTCTACTCTCTCTTCATGGGTATTTTATCAGGACCGCAGATCTTAAAGGTCATGAAAGAAAAAGAAGTAACCGCAGCGTCAAAGCTGGTAATCGTGGCTATCTGCCCCTTTATCGCAAAGCTCGGCATCAATGCAGGCGCCAGCCTTTCAACGGTTATTCAGGCCGGTCCGGCTCTCTTACTGCAGGAAATCGGCAACCTGGGAACGATCTTCCTCGCTCTGCCATTCGCACTTCTCCTCGGCTTAAAGCGTGAGGCAATCGGTGCAACACATTCCATCAACCGTGAAACCAATCTGGCCCTGATTACAGATATGTATGGACCGGATTCACCGGAAGCCCGCGGCAGCTTATCCATTTACATAGTCGGCGGCATGATCGGAACCATTTATTTCGGATTTATGGCTACCATGGTAGCTGCTTTAAATATTTTCCACCCATACGCACTGGGAATGGCCTCCGGCGTCGGTGCCGGCATCATGATGGCGTCAGCTACGGCCAGCTTAACAGAGATTTACCCGGCTATGGCCGATAAGATTTCGGCGCTTGCCAGCACCAGTGAGACCCTTTCCGGAATCACCGGTATCTACGTTGCTATATTTATAGGAATTCCGCTCTGCAACAAGCTGTATGCGTTCCTGGAACCAAAGATTGCACGTCTGCGCGGAGAAAAATAAGGAGGACTGACGATTATGAGATATAAAGAATGGGGATTTTTACTGGTTATTGCCTGCCTTGGCATCATGACGGCAAACTTTGTTGGATTTAAGGTAGCATTTCTCGACTCTCTGCCAGGTGTATGCGTGCTCCTTGTCATCTCCTGCATTGGAGTTGTATTAAGCAAGATTATCCCGTTAAAGCTTCCAATCGTGGCCTACTGCTCGATTGTGGGACTCTTAGCGGCATGTCCAATCTCACCGATCTCTTCCTTTGTAATTGAGTCCGCCAACAAGATCAATTTTACGGCTCCTCTGACCATGGTAGGCGCGTTTGCCGGTATTTCTATTGGAAATGAGATTAAGGCCTTCGCAAAACAGGGCTGGAAGATGATAATCATCGCTCTTCTCGTCATGACAGGAACATTCTTTGGCTCCGCCCTGGTTGCCAATGTGATTCTGTCTCTGACTCACGCAATTTAGACGTTGTAGTTCACAGACCGGGAAGCAGAGACCGACCGGGCTGTGAACTGCAACATTTAATTCGTTTCAACTCAAAAGAATTATGGAGATTATTATATGAAAGAACCCATCTATGATATACTGATTCAAAATACACGCATCCTGACGCCGGATATGGCCATTCGCTCCGGTGTGGATGTCGCCATAAAAGACGGTATGATTTCCTCGATCTGCAGCGCTGGCTCCCTCTCCTGCCCGGAGGCCGAGCAGACTGTAGACGGGAGCCGCCTCCTCTGGATGCCTGGCCTGACAGACGGTCATATGCACACCTGTCAGCAGCTGCTTCGCGGAAAGATTCTGGATGCTCTGCCGATGATCTGGACACGAATTATGCTTCCATTTGAAAGCACCCTGACTCCAGAGGCTGTATCCTTAAGCGCCGCTCTCTGCTCCCTGGAAATGATCCGCGGCGGTACCACCTCCTTCCTCGATGCAGGAGGAATTCACATGGATGAGGCGGCCAAAGTTTACATAAAATCCGGTCTGCGAGGCGCACTTACACTGTCTACCATGGATGATACGAAAGTTTCTGATTCCATGAGGGCTGACGCGGCAGAATCCATTTCCCGTTTAAATGAGTACTACAACACCTGGAACGGCTCCGGCGACGGAAGGCTGAGCGTCTACTACTCTCTCCGCTCCCTGATTTCCTGTTCCGAGAAACTGATTCGCGGTGTATTTGAGGCGGCCTCGGAGCGCAGCGCCATGGTGGAAGCCCATATGAACGAATATCCGAATGAGATCAACTACCACCTGGAGCGCTATCAGATGCGGCCTATGGAGTATTTAGACAGCCTCGGAGTGCTTTCAGACCATTTTGTCAGTGCACACAGCATCCTGCTGTCAGAGCACGAGATTGAGCTTATGGCTGCTAAAGGAGTTAAGGCAGTCCACTGCCCGTTCAGCAACTGCGGGAAAGGCGTCCCCAACACCCCCAGACTTCTGGAAAGCGGAATATCCGTGGCATTTGGAACGGATGGAACTGCACACGGAGGCATGAGCCTCTTCCAGGAGATGAAGATATTCCGCTCCATCATGAACATCCGTTACGGCGTCCCGGAGTCCAACCCGGTAATTATGCCTGCAGAGACGCTTCTCTCCATGGCTCTGGAAGGCGGAAGCTGTGCACTCGGTTTACATAATAAATCAGGTCAGCTGAAAGAAGGCTTCTGTGCCGATTTAATTGCGGTTGATTTAGATCAGCCTCATCTTTACCCTACAAACAATCTGGTACACACCCTGGTAGAAAGTGTTTCATCGCAGGATGTGATCCATTCCATCGCCGCTGGGAAATTCCTGATGAAGAACAGAGAGATTCTCACGCTGGACGAAGAAAAAATACGCTTTGAAGCGCATTCCTGGCTTACGAAAAACCATCTTATGGAGGACGAATTATGTTACCGGTAATAGCTGTAATGAACCTGATTGTCGGCACCCTGGTAGGAGTCTCCGGCATCGCCGGATTCCTGCTTCCCATTGTATTCACTGGCTATTTAGGCATGGATTTAAGCCTGTCTCTGGCCTTGAGCTTTATCTCTTTTCTCACCTCGGGAATCATCGGTTCCTACCGCTATCAGAGGCAGGGACAGATGGATCTAAAGTTTGGTGTTCTGGTGGGAATCGGAAGTATCGCGGGGGCTGTGCTCGGCGTCAGGCTGAATTTTATGATTCCTCTGACTACCGCTAAGATGTTCCTTTACCTCGTAGTGCTGGCGTCCGGCCTCTCAATTCTGGTTAAGAAGGATAAGCCGGAGGCTGCTTCCTCTGGTGATTCTTCTGCCACTTTACCGTCCGGCTCTCCAGTTTATACCGGGTTACTTGCCAACAAGCCATTCGTACTGTTGTTCGGCTTTATCACAGGTGCCATCTGCGCTCTTTCCGGTGCAGGCGGACCGATTCTCGTCATGCCTATACTGGTTACGCTTGGAATGCCGGTTCGGACTGCTGTGGGTGTCAGCCTGTTTGACTCCATTTTCATTGCTCTTCCGGCCTGTGTGGGATATCTCTCCAATTGCCCGAAGGAGGGACTTCTCGTTCTCTGTCTGATCAGCTTTGTATGCCAGGCCATCGGCGTTTTCTTCGGAGCAGGACAGGCGGGACGGATAAATGTAAGGGTTCTCAAAAAGGGCGTGGCTGTTTTTTCAATTGCTATTGCCGTTTATATGATTATTGGATTGATTTAAAAACTTTGCATTCCTGCTAATCTATGATATACTAGGGTCACTGAAAATGGTTACTCGTTTGCACTATAAGCTGTGTGTTTTGCTTTAGGCTTTAGGCTTTTAGGCTTTATACTTTTATGCTTTTAAGCTTTATGCACGAAGCGCTGTACTATTTGCATACTGCATGCTTCTGTGAAGTGCCGCGAGTCACCGTAATCGATCAAAGGAGATTCTTGACCATGGGAATTATCATAGGAATTGACATCGGAGGAAGCACCACCAAAATTGTTGGTTTTGAAAATAATAACCTGAAAATTCCAACATTCGTGAAAGCTAATAATCCTATCGCATCTCTTTTTGGCGCGTTTGGGAAATTTATTTATGACAATACAATACAGTTAAGTGATATAGAGAAGATTATGATTACAGGAGTCGGAAGCGCTAATGTAGAACAGCCGCTTTATGGTATTCCTACTTTCAAGGTAGATGAGTTTACTTCCAACGGACTGGGAGGCCGCTACTTTACCGGCATGAATGATTTAATTGTGGTCAGTATGGGTACCGGCACCTCTTTTGTCCAGGTAAACGGCGATAAGATCGTACATACCGGCGGAATCGGTATCGGAGGCGGAACCATCATCGGCTTATCCAGTTTACTTTTAAAGACACAGGAGATCAGCAAGATCATGGAACTGGCCAGCGGCGGCGATTTAAGCCACGTAGATTTGCAGATCTGTGATATTTCCAAGGAGGCGCTTCCTGGACTCCCACTCACCGCTACTGCTTCTAACTTCGGCAAGGTGAGGAGTCAAGTTAGCGAAGAGGATATTGCCATAGGCCTCATTAATATGGTACTTCAGGCAATCGGAAAATCCGCTATACTATCTTCTCTCAACAGTGAGATTAACAACTTTGTTATGATTGGCAATCTCGCTAAGTTTCCTCAGTGTAAGGATATTTTCTGCTCTCTGGAAACGATGTTCGATGTACATTTTATTATACCGGAACAGGCTGAATATGGTACTGCGATTGGTGCCGCTTTGACGGAATCCCATCATGCGAATATGTCTCAGATATTGTTATGATATAGACAATTACAAAACCCCATTTCATTTGTGAGGAATAATCTCCTCCCAAATGAAATGGGGTTTTTACTTTAATGATATCCCAGTGCCTGCTCCAGAGCGTCTTTCTCTTCACTTCCCAGCAGCACATCTGTTTCTCCCCGCTCTACTTCTTTAATATAGACGTAGCAGCCTTCTCTGCTGTGTACGGAGTTTAAGACGAATCCAGTGTTGGTATAATCGAGAAGAGCCATGGCAAAGCTTAAATTTCCGCCCATACCTTTGAAAGCATTGTATTTCACGAGACCAAATTTCTGGAAAGCGCTTCTGTAATTCTTATTCGTATTGCGGATTGAGTCTTTATTCGCACGGTCTTCCGCCTTCAGCGCCTCGATATCTCCCATCTGTTCCATGATGATTTCCTCAAGGGTTTCCGCGTCTTTACCTCTCATAAAATAATCGTATCTGCGGTAAAGCCTTCTCATCTGAATCAGGCAGATGATTACGATAATCAACAATATTAGTGTAAGTACAGCCAACCCCAGAATAATATAGCCCGGGTCGACCGGCCATAAATCCATCATACTGTTATCCATTTCTTTCGTCCTCACTTCCATTACTACTATCTTATGGATTCTATCAATTCTACTATTCTTTCCAATTCTGACTCAGAATAGTACTCAATTTCTACTCTTCCTTTATTTTTATCTTTTCTGTTGATGCTCACTTTGGTGCCCATCGCTGATTTCATCCGCTCTTCCAGATCACGGAAAATCAATGTCAGACTCTCATCTTCCACATTCTTTTCCTTCGGATTTTTCTTCTTTGACAGTGATTTGACGATCTTTTCTATCTCACGGACGCTTAAGTTTTCAGCAATAATCTTGCCTGCCAGCTTATATTGAAGCTCGCCATCCTCTACAGTTAAGAGTGCGCGTGCATGACCTCCGGTTATCTGATTCTGAATCAGCATTTCCTGTACACGTTCATCCAGCTTCAGTAATCTCATACTGTTCGTAATGGTAACACGGCTCTTACCGACTCTGGCTGCGATCTCTTCCTGCTTCAATTCAAACTCCTGGATCAATCGCTGGTATGCTTTTGCTTCTTCAATAGCATTTAAATCTTCACGCTGGACATTTTCTATAAGAGCAATCTCCATTGTCTGCTGTTTCGTATATTCGCGGATAACGACCGGAACTTCCTTAAGACCAGCCAGTTTAGCGGCCCTCCAGCGGCGTTCACCTGCGATTATCTCGTAATAATCACCCTTTTTCTGTACAAGAAGGGGCTGTAAAACTCCATATACTTTCATGGATTCAGCCAGTTCCCCCATTGCTTCCTCGTTAAAGTCCTTTCTGGGCTGTTCACGATTCGGTTCTATGGATGTTACCTTCACCATTAATTCCTTGCCAATGTCGCTGTCTTCCTCTTTTTTCTCCGGTTCCTGAGCCTTTTTACTCTTTGCCTGATGTTTTGCTTCCTGCTCTTCTGCCGCAGATTCCATCACTTCATCTCCAAATATTGCTCCAAGACCCTTTCCTAATCCTGTTCTTTTCGCCATAGCTATATATCTTCCCCTCTGCTAATTACTTCGGCTGCCAACAGCCGGTAACTCTCCGCACCCGCCGATCTGGAATCGTATAAGTTAATCGGCATTCCATGGCTCGGCGCTTCTGCAAGTCTGACGTTCCTCGGTATAATTGTTTTGTAAATATTTTGATTCAGATTATTTTTTACGCTTTCCACAACTTCCAGTGACAGATTTGTCCTGGCATCATACATGGTAAATACGACTCCTTCCATCTCCAGAGAAGGATTTAACTTCTTCTTAACCAGGTTGACTGTTTTTAGTACCTGATTTAGCCCTTCCAATGCATAATATTCGCACTGAATGGGAACCAATACAGTATTGGCGGCCGTCAGGGCATTGATCGTTAATAAGTTTAATGATGGTGGACAGTCTATGATGATAAAATCATAGTTGTTCTGGATTTTAGAAAGATATGTCTTTAGAAGAGATTCTTTGTTCTCTATTTCTAACAGCTCTATTTCAGCTCCTGCAAGATCTACATTGGAGGGCAGTAGATCCAGATTTTCCTGCATATTAGAAATGAGACATTCCTCAATATCACACTCTCCAACCAGCAAATCATAAACGGTTTTATCTATTTCGCCCTTCTCTATTCCAAGGCCGCTAGTGGCATTTCCCTGCGGATCGAAATCAACAGTTAGTACTTTCTGTCCTGATTCTGCCAGACATGCGGACAGATTAATTGCGGTCGTCGTCTTACCGACACCGCCTTTTTGGTTTGCAATTGCAATAATTCTACCCATTTTTTATATTTCCTCTCCCTGTAACAACCGGAAATTACGGTTCAAAATAGAGTATAGCACATTTCAATTCTTTTTCCTATGCTTTATATGAAAAAAATAGATAAATAGGACAAAAATGTTTCACGTGAAACATTTTGCCTAAGATTAAGAATTTTTTAATATGTTCCCCGTTGTAACTGGGATTCTATTATATTATAATAGGAATATATCTGTGCGGACTAGTGCACTGAATGGAGGAAATCATGAAAGCAAAAAATAAATTACTCACACTGCTGACTCTGGCAGCCGGTGCTGCTACTGCTACTGCAGTGATAAATAAATGCATTAAAGTATCTGCCACCTCCAAAAATCTTCTGGCAGAAACAAAATCTCTTTGCTATAAATGGCGTTTCGGCAACATTCACTATACGAAAACCGGCTCTGGAAAACCCATTTTATTGGTTCATGATTTGACTGCATTTTCCAGTGGCTACGAATGGACACAATTAGTCAACTATTTGAAGGATCAATATACGGTGTATACGATTGATTTACTCGGATGTGGACGCTCTGAGAAGCCGGATTTAACTTACACGAACTTCCTGTACGTACAACTGCTATCGGATTTTATTAAGTCTGAGATCGGACACCGGACTAATATTATCGCTACAGGTGCTTCTTCTGCTCTTGTGATTATGGCCTGTAATCAAGCTCCAGAACTCTTTGACCAGATCATGCTGATTAATCCGGACAGTCTTGTCACATGCAGCCAGATACCGAATAAGCATGCGAAGCTTTACAAGTTTATTCTCGATCTTCCGATTGTTGGGACTTTGCTGTATCATATAGCATCCAGTAAACAGGCGATTACGGAGGAATTTACGAGGGACTATTACTGTAACCCCTATTCGGTTAAGTCGTCTTATGTAGATGTGTATTATGAAGCTGCACATCTGGGTGAGTCTCCGAAATCGTTGTATGCAAGTGTGAAGTGTAATTATACGAAATGTAATATTGTAAATGCATTGAAAAAAATAGATAATAGTATTTATATTGTTGGCGGAGCTGCGATGGATTCGATCAGGCAGTTAATTGGAGAGTATCATGAGTACAATCCGGCTATTGAGAGTTCGTTGGTCAGCGAATCGAAGTATTTACCACAATTAGAAAATCCGATGGAGCTGTATAAGACGATACAGATGTTTTTTGTTTGATGCATGTAAATGAAGATTAGACTATAGATATTGTTGAGTGGATGAGGGCGAAAGGAAGAAAAGAGTAAATGGCTTCTTGCTTTAGTTTCTTTTTGGAAGTCAGGAGCTAAAGCAGGAAGTTAGGAAAATGTAAAACTTGTGCGTTTTTTGAAGAATTTCTAAAAGGCATTTGTTTTATATTTATTCAAAATCAAGCTTTGATACTATATTTCACTACTCTTCTTTCTGCCGTCCTGCTACAATTACTATGAACCGTGAAAAAAAATGGTTTACTCTTTCGCTTATTTCACAATATTTAGAATTACTGAGTCATTCACCTGTATTGGCTCATGGTAAAAAAAAATTAGACAGCGTAATTTATAGTTAATTTGTTTTTATTTTTTTGTATTTTTGGAATAAATATATTTTGGTGTTAATCACTTAACCTTTTAATCTTTTATTTCTTTTGGTATTTTTTTATCTTTGGTTCTTTTGGAGCTTTGGATCTTTTGAATTATTGGTCTTTTATCTCTAGTCTTTGATTTTCAATATTTGATTTCTAGCCTTTGATCTCTTCTCTTTTATTCTTTAGATCTATAGTTTTTTGAATTTTTAGTTCTTATAATCCTAGACTCTATAATCTTTAATTGTTGTTTTTTTTGGTCTTTCATTCTTTGGGTCTTTAGATCTTTAGTCTATGATCTATGGTCTTTGCTTTTTGGTCTTAGGTCTTAGGTCTTTGGTCTTTGCTCTTTAGTCTTCGATCTTCGGTCTTAGGTCTTAGGTCTTTGGTCTTTGGTCTTTGGTCTTTGGTCTTTGCTCTTTGCTCTTTGCTCTTCGACCTACTGTCTTTGGTCTTCAATTTTCGGTCTTTGCACTTCAATCTTCGGTCTTTGCACTTCAATCTTTGGTCTTCGGTCTTCGGTCTTCGGTCTTTGCTCTTTATTTTTTAATTTTTAAATCTTCGAATATTTGAATCTTTAAATCTTTGATTCTTTAAATCTATAAATCTATAAAACTTTGGATCTATAAATCTATGAATCCGCATACTTTTATATATTTTCTTTTTCTCTTTTAAAATAAGCATTATTAGTTTTTTGATAAATAATATATTTATATATTCAATAATCTATTTTTTATATAATTCTAAATGGTTTAACTTTTTTGTCAGAGCCATCAGTTAATAAAGATAAGATGGTTACCATTCAAAAAAACGGAAATATATATAGTAGTTTATGACTGAACATAATAATCTTATTTCGGCTAAAGAAAACTAAGCACTCAAATATTATTTACATGCTGTCTCTATACATATTATGAATCAAATATTCTACACTACTTTCCAAACTCCACCATCATCACATTTTTTCTAATATAATACGTTATAATACAACATAGAAAAAAAGATAGCACAGTTTTTTTAATAACTATGCTATCTCTCTTCCCTAAAAAATAACCTTTACAGTCTCTATCCAATCTTCTACTTTTCATAACGATCACCAACTCTTCAACTGACGCAGCAAATGATACAACACACACAATACCTCCAGCGACATCCAATTTCAAAATTACATATAATAATGGAAACATAAATATCAACAATCCCGAAGCTTTATTAAAGTAAGTATGCAGTGAAGAAAACGTACGATATTTATAAAATCCAATACTATATGTAATAATACAAATCAGAAAAATCAAACTTATAAAGCACCATAACCTTCCTGGCAAAAATATATTTTTAAGTACTATTATGAATATAGAAACAGCAAAGACGAAATCTGCTATACTATCAATTTTTGCTCCTTTTTCGCTTTGCTGATTTAAAGTTCTGGCAACGAAACCATCCAGAAGATCACTTAGGCCTCCCAGAAAATAACAGATCCAGAAGGCTATCGAAAATGGTTTTATATATAGAATTGCAATGGCAAAGATAATGCGTGAGGATGTTATAATATTAGCCAGGTTTTTAATGACTCTCTCCTTTCTATTTTCTGGATGGTTTAGTATATTAATAGCCGGATGTTTCACGTGAAACATCCGGCCATGGTTTGATTACTTTAAAGGTTCTTTAGCAGGTACCCCTGCTTTACGTGGATACTTTTTTGATATTTCATTTACCTTCTCTATTTTAACTAAGGTACGCTCTGCGTCTGCTCCATCCAGTGTAAAGCTTTCAACGCCTGATACTTTACCACTTAAAAGAAAAATCGCATGTTTTGCCGATGTAAGTTCTTCATCTATTTTTCCTGATTTGTATGAGATAAAGAAGCCGCCCGGTTTTACAAAAGGCATACAGTATTCCGAAAGTGTCGATAAATTCGCAACCGCTCTGGAAACTGAAAGATCGTATTTCTCACGATATTCTTTTTCTCTTCCCAGATCCTCTGCTCTGCTGTGAACAGCCTGGATCTCCTTTAAATCTAATTTTTCGATTACTTCGTTTAAAAATTTAACCCTTTTATTCAGAGAATCCATCAGCGTTACTTTTAATTGTGGAAATGCGATTTTTAATGGAATTCCAGGGAAACCAGCTCCAGTGCCGATATCAATGATACGATAAGAATTAAGTGATATCTCTTCTACTGATTTTATTAAAGCAAGACTATCGACAAAATGCTTTGTAATCACTTCATTCTGCTCTGTAATCGCTGTCAAATTCATTACCTTATTCCACTCAACTAATATTTCATAATATTCGTAAAATTTAATTATTTGTGAATCTTCTATTTTTATAGAAAATTGATTTAATTCTTGATTTAATCTATCTTTAAATTCTGCAGTCATCTGACACTTCCTTCCCTGTCACTTCTTCTGTTCCCCTGGATGACGCCAGTCTCTCTGCCTTTGGCTCAAGCTCTGGCTCTGGCATGGAATCCATTTCCATTCGCTTCTGATAACGCAGCTGCTCTAAATGAACAAGAAGAACCGAGATATCGGCAGGGGATACTCCTGATATTCTTGAAGCCTGTCCAATGGACATGGGTCTGTATAAATCCAGCTTTTGAGCGGCTTCTTTCCGCAGACTCTTTACACTGCTATAGTCAAAATTCGCGTCCAGCTTTTTATTTTCCAGCTTCTTATATTGGGCCACCTGTTGTTTTTGGCGGCGGATATAGCCGTCGTACTTTATATTTATGTCAACCTGTTCAATTACATCGGTTGGTAACTCTGGTCTTTTAGGATCCAATTCAGTTAACATAACATAGTTCAGCTCTGGTCTTCTGATCAGTTCAGCCAATGTCGTTCCTGTCTTTAAGAGTGTGCTTCCATTTCTCTCCAGGAAATCCTGAACTTCCCTGGAAGCTCCTATATTAGTGCCTTCCAGACGTTTTATCTCGGCGTCAATGGCGGCTTCCTTCTTCTGAAGCTTCTCATACTGTTCGTCAGTGACAAGTCCTATCTCATGACCGATTCCCATCAGACGCAGATCCGCATTATCCTGACGTAAAAGCAGACGATACTCCGCACGGGAAGTCATCATGCGGTACGGCTCATGGCTTTCCTTCGTTACCAAATCATCAATTAAAACGCCGATATAAGCCTGGGACCGGTCGAGAACAAAGCTATCTCTTCCCAACACCTTCATAGATGCGTTTACACCGGCCATAAAGCCCTGGACTGCCGCTTCCTCATAACCAGAACTACCGTTGAACTGACCGCCGCTGAACAGGCCGCTGATGGCCTTAAATTCCAACGTAGCATTCAGTTGACGGGAATTGATACAGTCATACTCGATCGCATATGCATTTCGCACAATTTTTACATGCTCCAGTCCCGGAACAGTCCGGTACATGGCATGCTGCACATCCTCAGGAAGAGAACTCGACATACCGCCTAAGTACATTTCATTCGTATACAATCCTTCCGGCTCCACAAAGACCTGATGGCGGTTCTTATCCGGAAATTTTACCACCTTGTCCTCTATAGACGGACAGTATCTGGGTCCCGTCCCTTCAATCGCACCGGAAAACAGCGGGGAACGGTCAAGATTGGCCCGGATAATCTCATGGGTCTTCTCGCTGGTATACGTAAGCCAGCAGGATACCTGATCCTTCTGGATGGTTTCAGGATCCGTGGAAAAGGAAAACGGTACGATTTTCTTATCACCGAACTGCTCTTCCATCTTGGAAAAATCGATGCTCCGCTTATCCACTCTCGCCGGGGTTCCCGTCTTAAAACGGTACATCTCGATCCCATGTGCCTTCAGTGATTCCGTCAGATAATTCGCCGCCTGAAGACCATTAGGCCCTGTGGCATTGCTCACATCGCCGTAGATACATCTTGCCTTTAAATACGTACCCGTAGCCAGAACAGCCGCCTTACAGTGATATACCGCTCCGGAAAATGTCTTTACTCCTGTAAGGACTCCATCCTCCACGATAATTTCGGAAACCTCTGCCTGGCGAATCGTAAGATGATCCGTATTCTCCAGTGTATTTCTCATCTCTCTGGAGTAATTCTGCTTGTCCGCCTGCGCACGCAGGGAATGGACGGCAGGCCCCTTCGATTCATTCAGCATTTTAGACTGAATAAAGGTCTTGTCAATATTCTTCCCCATCTCTCCGCCCAGGGCATCCAGCTCTCTCACCAGATGGCCCTTGGAGCTTCCTCCTATATTAGGATTACAGGGCATCAGCGCAATGCTGTCCACGCTGACTGTAAACATGATGGTTTCAAGGCCCAGTCTGGCTGCCGCCAGCGCCGCCTCACAGCCGGCGTGCCCGGCTCCAACCACCACAATGTCATATGATTCTTCTAAATTTGGCATAACAACCTTCCTTCTCTCTATTTACCCATGCAGAATTTACTGAATATCTCATTGACCAGGTCGTCTTCCACCGCTTCTCCTATAATCAGGCCCAGCTGCTCATAAGCATCCATCAGATCAATGGAATAGAAGTCCTCCGGCATAGCGTTTTCGATGCTCTGCTCCACCATTTCCAGGCTTCTGTATGCCTGTTCCAACGCATTCTTATGTCTGACATTCGTAATCGTAACTTCATCATTAAAATCAATCTCACCATGGTAAAACATGGCCTTAATCTCATCTTCCAGATTCTCAATCCCCACCCGCTCTTTCGCAGAGATGGCGATAACCCGGTGTGTCGTCCTGGATGCCAGCATCTCCGCGCTGATCTCCATCGTCAGGTCCGATTTATTCAAAAGGACGACTGCCTTTCTCTCCCTGATAAACTCCAGAATTTCATCGTCATTCTCATCGAGAGGACAGGAACCATCCACCACATAGATGATTAAATCAGCGGCATCGGCGGCATTTCTGGCCTTCTCCACACCGATCTTCTCCACAATATCGTCTGTGTCACGGATACCTGCCGTATCGATCACATTCAGAGTGATGTCTTCCAGCCGGATGGTTTCCTCCAGCGTATCTCTCGTGGTTCCCGCCACCTCCGTAACGATGGCGCGCTCTTCTCCCACGAGAACATTCATCAGGGAAGATTTCCCTGCATTTGGTTTTCCCAGAATTACAGTCTTGATTCCCTCCGTCATCACTCTGCCGTTATCAGCCGAGCGAATCAGCCTCCATAAGCCTTCTTTCAGCCCCTTGATCGCGGATAAGAGCGACTCTCCATACCCATCCAGAGAGATGTGTTCCGGATCATCCAGCGCAGATTCAATAAATGCGATCTGATAGATAATCTGCTCCCGAAGCGCCTTTACCGCCTTCGAGACCGCGCCATCCAGCTGGCTGACAGAAGCCTTTAACGCATAATCATTTTTGGAATTGATCACATCGATGACCGCTTCCGCCTGGGCCAGATCCATCCGCCCGTTTAAGAATGCCCTCTTCGTAAATTCTCCAGGCTCCGCAGGCCGGGCTCCATATTTTAATACTGTTTCCAATATCTTTTTCGTAATTAAGACTCCGCCGTGACAGTCAATCTCAACCGTGTCCTCGGCAGTAAAACTCTTCGGTCCCCTCATTAACATGACCAGAACCTCGTCGATGATCTCATCTCCATCGGCAATATATCCATAATGGATGGTATGGGAAGGTGCCTCCGATAATTTCCTGCGGTGTTTTCCTTTCCCTCTGTAAATCTTATCTATAATTGTAAATACCTCGTCGCCGCTGATCCTGACGATACCGATTCCCGAGCTGCTCATGGCAGTGGCAATTGCTGCAATTGTATTCATCTTCATATTTTTCACCTGAAAAAGAAAAGGGGTGAGGTGCCTTCCGACAGCCCCAACCCCTCAATCGACGTTACTCTATTTATCTCTGTTATCCTGATAGCGTTCCTTCTTCGAATAATCCTTCTTTAAAGAAATGACTACGTGACGGAATGGCTCTTCACCCTCGCTTCGTGTCACGACATACTTATCATTCTGAAGTGCGGAATGAATAATTCTTCTTTCATATGGATTCATAGGCTCCAACGATACGGAACGTCTCGTTCTCTTCACTTTATAAGCAATATTCTTAGCCAGTGTCTCCAGTGTCTCTTTTCTTCTCTCACGATAATTCTCTGTATCCAGCTTCACCCGGATATAATCTTCGCTCTCCCTGTTTACAACAAGGCTTACGAGATACTGCAGAGAATCTAAGGTCTGACCGCGCTTTCCGATCAGGATTCCCATATCGTCGCCTGCCAGATTGATGGAAAGCTCTTTTTCTTCCTGATTAAAAGCGGTCTCGATATTCACACCCATATCCATCGCGCCGAATACCTCTCCGAGAAATGCAATCGCTTTATCATCAATAGTCTCTTTCTTTCTTGCACGAATGATGGCCGGTTTGGAACCGATGAATCCCAGAATTCCACTGTTTCCTTTATCAACAATCTCATACTCCAGCTTGTCACTGGTTGTTTCCAATTCGATTAATGCCTTTGTAATTGCTTCATCTACGGTTTTAGCTGAAACTGTAATCATATCCATCCGGAACCCCTCCTATTTACTGTGCTTATCGTTATATTTCTGAACCATGCGTGCCTTTGCAGAAATACTGTTGGGATTAGCTGCTCCGCTGCTGTAATAATCATTGGAAGCCTTCATCTGCTCCTGTGTTTTCTCAATCTTTTCCTGTCTCTCAGTCTCTTCTCTCTCATTCGCTGCCTGGATGCTCTTTAAGTTGGCAGTTGCATTCTGAGAAACCTTCTGCGGAGGAAGTCCCTTTTTGGCACGTTTCTTGTTTGCCTTTTCAACGTTCTGTTTTACCATCTCGTCAACATCAATCTTGTCCATGTAGCGGTTCACTAATACCTGCTGGATTACCTGGAACACACTGGATGCGATCCAGTAGATACCGATACCGGAAGCAAATGTAAAACAGAAGAATACGGACATAAGAGGCATCATGGTATTCATCATCTTCATGGACTGAGCCATGGAATTGCCGTCATCCTTTCCGGCAGTCGGCTGATTTACAGTCATTAAACGGGCACTGAGCCACTGGGATAAACCTGCAAGAATCGGAATTAAAATAGCAAGGCTGAAATTAAATCCGCCTGCAAATCCATTCGGGAACATAACGCTGAACGGTGTGCTGGCCAGGTTGATTCCCAGGAAAGAGTTCATATGCTCAATCTTGGCCGCATTTTCAACGATCGTTCCCTGGATGCTTGGGAATAAATCCTGAAGAGCCGCCCACTGAGTTGGGTTTAACTGATAAAGGAAGTCTACAAGGCCGTTATTCGTAGCGATATCTTTTACCATGGCCATGTTGACCTTGTTATCAGTAGCAAACTGAGTCAGCATTCCCACATGATCCACGCCAAGAGCAGTAATGGACGTTACAACGTTCATAAATACGTCTTTTACACTGGATACATATGCCGGAATGTGGTAGATAACCTGATACAATGCAAACAGAATCGGCATCTGAATCACAAGCTGCAAACATCCGCCTGTCATGGAAGTGCCGTATTTCTCATATAATGCCTGGATCTCCACGTTTTGCTTCATCATGGATTCCTGGTCTGATTTTCCCTTATACTTTGCCTGAATGGCGTTCAGTTCCGGCTGCATAATGCTCATCAGCTTGGAAGATTTCTGCTGTTTTAATGTCAGTGGGAACATAAGAAGTTTTGTTACAAGAGTAAATAAGATAATACATAAACCGATGTTCTGAATACCGAAAATACTGGTCAGCTTAAACAGCCAATCCATGATGATTCCCAGAACAGTTGCGAACGGCCCCAAAATGCCTCCGACTTTCGTGAGTACTAAAAATTCCAATGAACTACCTCCTCATTTTCCCCTGAGCGAATGCGATGGGGACTTTCCTTAATTCCCCTGAGCGAATCCAATGGGGACTTTCCTGTCTGTTACGGAACTGGATCATAACCGCCTTTTGCAAAAGGATGACACCGAAGTATCCTCTTACAAGCCAAAAATGTACCTTTGAACACGCCGTACTTCTGCAGTGCCTCAATGGCGTATTGAGAACACGTAGGCGTGTAGATGCAGTGAGTTCTTACTTTCAGCGGGGAAAGGAATTTCTGATATCCCCGAATCAACAAAATCATGATTTTTTTTACCATAAGATCACTTCGATTCTTTTTTTAAAATGTTATGCAGTCCGCACAAGTGCAAATATGCACTCTCGATTGTTTTATAGCTTTCTTCTTTTGCTGCCGCTCTGGCGACAACCACGATGTCTAACCCGGTCTCTGTCATGTCTTCATGAAGCCTGAAGCTTTCTCTCAATAATCTGGTTATATGATGCCGGACCACACTGTTGCCAACTTTTTTGCTGACCGAAATCCCGATTCTGGTTTCCGGCCTGTCCGTCTTTTTCACATACATGACAAGTAACTTGTTTGCATAGGATTTTCCAGTCTGGTAAACCTCCTGAAAATCCCGGTTTTTTTTAATCGAATTAAAATGTTTCATGAACTCCCTCACTACCGCCCGAGGCGGGGTATTCGACTCTCGCGGCAGTCGTCAGATAGACATGTCCGCCTGACTCGCTGCTCACGGAAATGAAGAAAAGAAAAGGCCACAATTACTTGCGGCCTGGTCCATCATTTCCCCTGAACGCATGTGAAGGGGCTTTCCATGATTCCCCTGTACAGATGCGAGGGGATTTCTTTCCTTAAGCTGATAATTTCGCTCTACCTTTTGCTCTTCTGGAAGCTAAAACTTTTCTTCCGCCTGGAGTGCTCATTCTGGCTCTGAAACCATGAACTTTAGATCTCTGTCTATTCTTCGGCTGAAACGTCATCTTCATATCTACGGACACCTCCTCTTATTACAATAGCTTATCATAGCAATATGAATAAACATATTGAGACTATTTTAGTTAAACATCGTTTCAATTATATAGAAGAAATAAAGGTTCGTCAAGCTAAAAATGCGATTTTTTCTTATAAAATAAGGGTTATACCATAAAATGTAGGTACTCATAAATTCATTTACTACATTTTGTATCAAAAAAAATGCAGGCAGCCTTTCTATTTGCTTCCGGCCGCCTGATTTTCTGGGATTTTATAATATTTTTTGTTTTATTTCGTTACGATTTCATGATTTCTTCCATCCGCTCCATAGATATATGCAGGATTTCGGCAGCCTCTTCCGGAGACTTCCCCTGCAAGAGGAGCTTTAATGCATCAACTTCCTCCTGCTTCTTCTTCATCTCTTTTTTATGTTCCAGCTCAATAATATCAATATCCAGAATCAATGCCTCTTCCACTGCCTCACTCACCCCTTCATCCGCTACTTCCTGATATTTGTCGTAGATATGATGATATAACTGCAGAGTCAGACTCTTTAATTTACGTCCGTCAGTCGGTGTAATATTACCTGCCTCCACATTCATTGCTATGGAATTAATTATATCATGTGTGACCAGGTATTTCAACGCCTTCAGGTTTTCCTCAGTTCTCTCTTTTTCAATTTCCTTCCTGAGTTTTAAGAGTTGGAACGGGATTAAAATAATCATATTTTTTTGATGCAGCTCTTTCTGAGACAGGGCAAGATATTTGATCACCGGAACCTTGTAATGATAGACACCTTGATTTCCGAACCGAATCTCCAGTGTCTTCTCTGCCGGCACTGCTTTCGCCTCATAGAGACAGATCAGAATCGGCTCCGGAAATTCCAGAACCGCCTCATCCTTCTGTTTTTTTATAGCATGATTAAATCCATATTCCAGAATTCGAAACGTAATACTTCCATCCTCCGACATCTGAAACTCCAGATGGTAACTGCTGACTCCCCCAATTGTAATGATTGTATCTGCCAGCGTCTTTCTCAAATCATCATCTTCATGTTCCGTCCAGTTATACGTTACTTCACTGTCCAGAGGATGGTTTACCTCGTAAATGCCATTGATAAACTGAATAATAGCACGGTTTGACAGCATCAAACACCGCTTAGCCATCCGGTCATACATGTCGTGATACTCATTCATCCGATCACTCTCCCCTTTCATCAATACTTCGCCTTTTTTGCAGCACAAAAAAACATCACCGCCACGCATTCATACGCATCCGCCGCCTTTCCCTTTACTGCCCGTATAAAATTAAAAATTTGCTGAGAATTTTCGGAGGAACCTCCATGGAATTCCCTGACAACCGGTTTTGACCAGCCTAACCGGCGATTTGATCAGATGTTCTTATGAAAGAACAGATTAACGTTAAAATCTCTCTGTAATACTGCCTGATAATCATACCACATTCCGTCTTTATCGTAAACACAAAACCTGCTCCCTTTCCAATCAGCCAATGCATGCTCCTGCTGGTTTAGAACGGAGTACGGAAATGTATCCCTTTTCATCTTCTTTCAATTATTATAAGATAAGAACATCATAAACTTAACAGGAAAGGGGAAAGCTGCAATGCAAAAGAAATACAGAGCCGCTCTGATCGGCTGCGGCGGCATGGGGGAGGCTCATATCCAGGAAAATTACTACAAAGACGAGGTACATTTTACATATGTATGCGACTGTGATATCCAGAGGGCCCTGCTGTTTCAGAAAAAGTACGGTGTTGACCATGTTACCGATGACTACCGGGAATGTGTATCTTCGAATGAAGTTGATATTGTCATAATTGCCACCAGACCCAAAAGCCATTTGGAGATTCTGCAGGCCTGCATTCAATCAAAAAAACATGTACTCTGCGAAAAACCGATTTGTGATACCCTGGAATCCGGTCGTACCTTCATGGAACTTGTCAAAAAGCATCCAGAAATCAAAGTATTAATTGGCCATCTCCTGCGCTTCAACAAAACGTATCAGCATGCGGCAGAGATGATTCAAAATGGCGCCATTGGTTTTCCCATCATCTTCCGGATGGTTCAGAACCATCACACCATGAACTGGGAGCGCTACTTATCCATGCTTCGTGAAGTATCTCCTCTCATAGACTGCGGCGTCCACTATGCAGATGTGATTCACTGGTTTACCGGCGCCAAAGTAACGGATATACAGGCTATCGGCACCCGGAGTGAACCGGATGTTCCGGAGGGCCAGTATAATTACGGTCTCGTGACCCTGCGTATGTCGGACGGCTCCATCGGATATTATGAAGCAGGCTACAGCAACACCCTGTCCGCCCAGAATATCAAGGAATTTGTGGGTCCAAAAGGAAGAATACGCCTGATCTTCTCCAAAGACAGGCACGAGCATCAGGAGGAAGGTGATTTCATCGAGTATTACCAGTACCCTCAGAAAAAATATGAAGTAATTAATGTCCCCTGCAAACGAAAACCCACCGGAGAACAATTTGATTATCTGATCCGTATGATTGAAGAAGATCTGCCGCCTGTCCCCAGCATGGAGGAGGTAATGGATGCTTTTGAAACCATGCTTACTGCGGATTCCATGATAAAACAGCATTTATCATAGCATCTATATAAATGCTACGATTTCAAAAAAAGAACGCCGGCATCCGCCGGCGTTCCAACATAAATTTTAATTTTATCTTCCATTATATCACTTATCTCTTCATCGCCTTAAACAGCGCCTGCGTAATGGCCACAGTCAAAACTCCCGCCACAATGGCCTCGGGCACTCCATTCATACAGATGATTCCCAGGATGACTGCATAGATTCCCTCAGACAGTCCTCTCGCCGCTGCTCCATACTCTTTTCCAAAACATAAGTAGATCAGATTCATTACCAGAAGTGTGTTGGTTAATGATCCGGCAACTGCCGCCGCAGCCAGAGCGATGCTTCTTCTTGCCTTGTTCGCTTTCAGGGTCCTCATAATACCTCTGAATACGTAATACGCCACGATTCCAATCAGAATTCTCGGCACCAGGCAGATCACCAGGCTCCAGAAATTCCCGCCGTACTCTCCTATTTTAATAAATGGAGAGAAGACAAACGATGTGGCATTCGGCATGTACGTGTTTTTCCACAGACTGGTCAATCCAAACACCAATCCTAAGAATCCGCCATATTTTGGTCCAAGTATAATGGCTCCAATTATGACCGGAACGTGAATGATGGTGGCATTCATGAATCCCAGCGGGATATACCCGAAAGGCGTAAATGCCATGATGATGATAATGGCCATAAAGACTGCGGCCAGTACCAGGTTGCGGGTTTTGTTCTCAATATTCATTTTTTTCCTCCTGTGCTACTGTTCTTTTCTCAAGATACAATGCAACGGTTACAAGCGCATTATACCGGGCGGAGGCCGACGCGTCAATGGTCTTATGTGTACTTTTTCACATGCATTTTGTTAATTTACATAATGTTATCCCCAAAATGTGGATAAGTTGTTGATAACTCTCTGGATAAGCTCTTGATAACCTGTTTTTTGTTCACACCCCCCATTCAGAAGGCCTCTTAGATTCAAATCTTTCTGTCTGTGTATAAATGAACTTAGAAATATCCTCATTTTTGTGGACAACTCCCCTTCAAAATAATTATCAACACACTATAAACAACAAATTCACATGTCTTACACATACTTATCCACAAAAATTTTCTATTATCATTGAAAATTGTTCCGAAATAGTATAAAATGGTTTTAGATTGGGCTAATGCGCACTATTCCCCCAAACAGGTGTGAGGGGGACTTTCCGTTATTTGCATTTTGATAGATGTAGGAGACTTGAGATGTTAGAAAAGTTAAAAGAAAAATGGGACGAAATCTTACTGAATTTGAAGGAAGAGCACGAAATTACCGATGTTTCCTTCAAAACCTGGCTTCTCCCACTGAAAGTACATTCCATAAACGGAGACACCGTAACGGTTACCGTCCCGGACGTGGAATTTTTAGGGTATATCCGTAAAAAGTACGGTTTCCTTTTAAAAATTACCATTGAAGAGGTAACAGGATTTGAATGTAACGTGGACTTCGTTGTGGAAAACCAGGTTCCGCAGGAGGAAGTTCCAAAGGCCCAGACCGGGAATACGCTGATTAATAACGCGCTTAACACGGTCAGCCAGTCGGCCATCATAAACGCCAATTTAAATCCGAAATATACATTCGATACCTTTGTAGTCGGTGCCAATAACAATCTGGCCCATGCTGCATCTTTGGCGGTTGCCGAATCCCCAGGAGAAATCTACAACCCGCTTTTTATCTATGGAGGCGTGGGACTCGGAAAAACGCATCTGATGCATTCCATCGGTCATTTTATTTTGAAAAATAACCCGAATGCAAAGGTTCTTTATGTAACGAGTGAGAAATTCACCAATGAGCTGATTGATGCCATCCGTAATAAGAACAACTTCTCTCCTACTGAGTTCCGCGATAAGTACAGGACGAACGACGTTCTGCTGATCGATGATATTCAGTTTATTATCGGCAAGGAAAGTACACAGGAAGAATTCTTCCACACGTTCAATGCATTATATGAATCCAAAAAACAGATTATTATCTCCTCAGATAAGCCGCCGAAAGAAATTGAGACGCTGGAAGAACGTCTCCGTTCCCGGTTCGAATGGGGCCTGACCGTAGACATCCAGTCTCCGGACTACGAGACGCGGATGGCCATCCTCCGAAAAAAGGAAGAGATGGAAGGCTACAACATCGATAACGAGGTAATCAAATACATTGCCACCAACATTAAATCCAATATCCGTGAGCTGGAAGGCGCCCTGACGAAAATCGTCGCTCTTTCCAGGCTGGACAACAAGGAAATCACCGTGGAGCTGGCAGAAGAAGCCCTAAAGGACATCATTTCCCCTAATGACAAGCGGGAAGTGACGCCGGAACTGGTCATCCAGGTGGTGGCGGACCATTACGGAATCACCCCCCTCGATATCTGTTCCCAGAAACGGAACAAGGAGATCGTCTATCCGCGCCAGATTGTCATGTACCTATGCCGCGAGATCGTTGGAACGCCGCTCCAGCTGATCGGAAAGTATCTGGGAGGCCGCGACCATACGACCATTATCCATGGAATTGAAAAGATAAAGGCCGATATTGGCAAGAATGATTCCAATTTAATAAACACTCTTGATATCCTCAAGAAAAAACTCAGCCCACAGTAGCTTCATCCACAATTTCATGTGAATTGGATGTTGATTACCTGTGGATAACCAAGGGGTTCTTTTCCGCTCTCAGGCTCATGTGGATAACCTGAGAGTTTTCCTGAAGTATTGTGGACGTTATACACACTCTTATTCACAGGGAAAAGCCTGTCCCCCTCGAAGGTTTTAAGGCTTTTACACAAACCCACAGCCCCTACTACTAATACGACGGAATTTATCTATTTATCTATCTATAAAATTCGTGAATTTACTGAAAAGGAGTTATCAACAATTATGAAGCTGACATTTCAACAGGATGCCATTTTAAACGGCATCAACATCGTTTTAAAAGCAGTTCCATCCAAGACAACCATGTCGATCTTAGAATGCATCTTCATCGATGCCAGCGGTTCAGAGATCAAACTGACAGCCAATGATATGGAACTCGGTATTGAAACTAAAGTAGAAGGAACCATCCATGAACGCGGAAAGATCGCTCTGGATGCCAAGCTGTTATCCGAAATCGTTAGAAAGCTTTCATCCGCAGGTGACTCTGTCGTTACCATTGAAAGCGATGAGAAATTCACCACCACGATTTCCTGCGAAAAATCCGTATTCCATATCCAGGGACGTGACGGAGAAGAATTTGCATACCTTCCCTATATAGAAAGAGATAATTACATCTGCCTTTCCCAGTTCACGCTGAAGGAAGTCATCCGCCAGACCATTTTCTCCATTGCTCCCAACGACAGCAATAAGATGATGACCGGTGAATTATTCCAGGTATCGGGAAGCCAGTTAAAGGTCGTTTCTCTGGATGGCCACCGTATTTCCATCAGGAACGTTGAATTAAAAGATACGTACCATGATATAAAAGTCATTGTTCCTGGCAAGACTCTCAGTGAGGTCAGCAAGATTCTGGGCGGCGACAACGAAAAAGAAGTGCTGATATTCTTCAGCAGCAACCATATTTTATTTGAATTTGACGATACCATCGTGGTATCCCGACTGATCGAGGGCGAGTATTTCCGGATCGACCAGATGCTCTCCAGCGACTACGAGACCAAGATCACGGTCAATAAGCGGGAACTCTTAGACTCCATCGAGAGAGCGACCATCCTGATCCGTGAGAACGATAAGAAGCCCTTAATCATCAATGTGGTGGATCAGGAGCTGCAGCTTAAGATGAATTCCAGCTTCGGATCCATGAATGCCGAAGTGACGGCCCATAAGACAGGAAGCGACATCATGATCGGCTTTAATCCAAAGTTCCTGATTGATGCGCTCAGAATTATTGATGACGAAGAAGTAACTCTTTATATGCTGAATCCGAAATCCCCATGCTTTATCAGGGATGAAGAAGGAAAATATATCTATTTAATTCTTCCGGTCAACTTCAACGCCGCATCCGTTTAGGATGACGGAGTGAAAAAAAGGAGAAATAATGGAAATAATAAAGTTAAGAGATGAATACATCAAGCTTGGCCAGGCCCTGAAAGCAGCGGGTCTGGTCGGCTCCGGCGTGGATGCAAAATACGTAATAGAGGAAGCCTTAGTCAAAGTAAACGGCAGGACTGAGCTTCAGCGCGGCAAAAAACTGAGAGCCGGAGACATCGTCGAGTACGACGGAAAGACGATTAAAATCGAGGAATAAGAGAAGTCCATGATTATCGAGTCAATAGAGCTTAAAAATTACAGAAATTACGATAAACTACATATGGATTTCAGTCATGGGACCAACATCCTTTATGGAGATAATGCCCAGGGGAAAACCAATATCTTAGAAGCAATCTATGTCTGTGCTACGACAAAATCCCACAGGGGAAGCAAAGATAAGGAAATTATACAGTTTGACAGGGATGAGTCGCATATCAAATTAAACGTCAGAAAAAGAGATGTCCCATACAGGATCGACATGCATTTAAAGAAAAACAGAGCAAAAGGCGTGGCGGTCAACGGCGTTCCGATCAAGAAGGCCAGTGAACTGTTTGGGATTGTCAATGTTGTATTTTTTTCTCCGGAAGACTTAAATCTCATAAAAAACGGCCCCGCCGAAAGAAGGCGGTTTATTGACTTGGAGTTATGTCAACTAAATAAGCTGTATGTTCATTCTCTGGTTCAGTACAATAAGATTGTGACCCAGAGAAACAAGCTGTTGAAGGACATCATGTTCCGGCCGGACTATGAGGAGACTCTGGATATCTGGGATATGCAGCTGGTCCAGTACGGACGGGAGGTAATCCGGTGCCGGGAGGCCTTTGTAGGTCAGTTAAACGATTTGATCGGCGGCATCCACCGGCAGTTGTCAGGAGAAAAAGAATCTTTACATATCAGCTATGAGCCAAATGTCACAGTCGATATGTTTGAAGATACATTAAGAAAAAGCAGGCCTTCGGATTTAAAGCAGAGGACGACGCTGACTGGACCCCATAGAGATGATTTAAGCTTTATCATCAATGATATCGATATCAGGCGGTTTGGTTCCCAGGGACAGCAGAGGACGGCTGCGTTATCTTTAAAGCTTGCAGAAATTGAACTCGTCAAAAAAATAGTAAATGATTATCCAATCCTTTTGCTGGATGATGTGTTATCTGAGCTGGATGGCAGCAGACAGAATCACTTGTTATCGGGAATTAATCATATACAGACCATGATCACCTGCACGGGACTGGAGGATTTTGTCAATAACCGGTTCCGGATCGATAAGATCTTCAAGGTTGTGAGTGGTGAAGTTTACAGTGAGAATTAGGAGGAAAATATGAGCGAAGAATATGGTGCAGATCAAATCCAGATATTAGAGGGGCTTGAGGCGGTCAGAAAGAGACCTGGTATGTACATTGGCAGTACTTCCGTAAGGGGACTCCATCACCTTGTATATGAGATTGTCGATAATGCGGTGGATGAGGCTCTGGCCGGCTACTGTGATACAATTTATGTAACCATTAATGAAGACAATTCCATTACGGTTGTCGATGACGGCCGGGGCATCCCGGTGGGCATCCAGAAAAAGGCCGGAATACCAGCGGTAGAGGTAGCATTTACCATCCTCCACGCGGGCGGTAAATTCGGCGGTGGGGGATACAAGGTGTCCGGCGGCCTTCACGGCGTTGGCGCATCCGTTGTTAACGCGCTGTCCAAATGGCTGGAAGTCGAGATCACTCAGGATGGAAAGACGTATAAGCAGCGTTATGAAAAGGGAAAAACCATGTACCCCCTTAAGGTCATCAGAGAGGCAGGACCGGATGAACATGGTACGAAGGTTACCTTCCTTCCGGATGAAACCATTTTCGAGGAAACCGTGTTTGATTATGATACTCTGAAGATTCGTCTGAGGGAGACCGCGTTCTTAACAAAGAACTTAAAGATTATATTGAGAGACAACCGGGAAGAGAAGCACGAGCATGTATTCCATTACGAAGGCGGTATCAAAGAGTTTGTCACTTATTTAAACCGTGGCAAGTCTGCGCTTTACGATCAGGTATTTTACTGTGAGGGATCCAAGGACGGTGTGTACGTGGAGATATCCATGCAGCACAACGACTCCTATACGGAGAATATCTACAGCTTTGTGAACAACATCAATACACCTGAGGGCGGAACCCATCTATCAGGATTTAAAAATGCCCTTACCAATACACTGAACGACTATGCGAGAAACAACAAGCTGCTGAAGGAGAGCGAGTCCAATCTTTCCGGTGAGGACATCCGGGAGGGCTTAACCGCCATCATCAGCGTGAAGATCGAGGAACCTCAGTTTGAAGGCCAGACGAAGCAGAAGCTGGGCAACAGTGAGGCGAGAGGCGCCGTGGACAGTATTTTAAGGGAGCAGTTTACGTATTTCCTGGAGCAGAATCCGACGGTGGCCAAGACGATCTGTGACAAGTCCATCCTGGCTCAGCGTGCCCGAGCGGCCGCAAGAAAGGCCAGAGACTTGACGAGAAGGAAGACGGCACTCGAGGGCATGGCTCTTCCGGGCAAGCTGGCAGACTGTTCTGACAAGAATCCGGAAAACTGTGAGATTTATATCGTCGAGGGAGATTCCGCCGGCGGTTCCGCAAAGACAGCCCGTTCCAGAGATACCCAGGCCATCCTTCCTCTTCGAGGCAAGATTTTAAACGTGGAGAAGGCCAGACTGGACCGTATCTACTCCAATGCGGAAATTAAAGCAATGATTACAGCGTTCGGAACCGGAATTCATGAGGATTTCGATATCTCGAAGCTTCGCTATAACAAGATTATTATCATGACCGATGCCGATGTGGATGGAGCGCATATCAGTACGCTTCTTCTGACCTTCCTTTACCGTTTCATGCCGGAGTTAATCAAACAGGGTCATGTCTATCTGGCTCAGCCGCCGTTATACAAGGTGGAAAAGAACAAGAAGGTATGGTACGCGTACAGCGATGAAGAGTTAAACAACATCCTGAAGGAAATCGGACGTGACACCAATAATAAGATACAGCGTTATAAAGGTCTGGGAGAGATGGATGCCGAGCAGCTCTGGGAGACGACCATGGATCCTGAGCGCAGGATTCTGCTTCGTGTTGCCTACGACGAGGAGACTGCATCGGAGATTGATCTGACATTTACGACACTGATGGGAGACCAGGTAGAGCCGAGACGTGAATTCATCGAGGCCAACGCCAAGTACGGCAATCTGGATATCTAAAAAACAATTAATATTGCGTTATAAAGGAGAAGAAATATGGAACCAAATATCTTTGATAAGGTTCATGAGGTAGATTTGAAAAAGACCATGGAAAAGTCGTATATTGACTACGCCATGAGTGTTATCGCTGCCCGTGCGCTTCCTGATGTAAGGGATGGTTTGAAGCCGGTTCAGCGAAGAGTCTTATTCTCAATGATCGAACTGAATAACGGACCAGATAAACCCCATCGTAAATGTGCCCGTATCGTCGGTGATACCATGGGTAAATACCATCCGCACGGCGACAGCTCTATCTACGGAGCTTTGGTAAATATGGCGCAGGAGTGGTCCACCAGATATCCTCTGGTAGACGGCCATGGCAACTTTGGTTCTGTCGATGGTGACGGAGCGGCGGCCATGCGATACACGGAGGCGCGTCTGAGCAAGGTCTCCATGGAGATGCTGGCCGATATCGGCAAGAATACCGTTGATTTCACACCGAACTTCGATGAGACCGAGAAGGAACCGGTTGTTCTTCCGGCCAGATTCCCGAATCTTCTGGTCAACGGAACATCGGGTATCGCCGTAGGTATGGCGACCAACATCCCGCCTCATAACTTAAGAGAAGTGATCGGCGCTGTTGTTAAAGTTATTGATAATCAGGTAGAGGAAAACAGAGAGACCGAGATGGAAGAGGTTCTTGAGATCATCAAGGGGCCGGATTTCCCCACAGGTGCAACCATCCTGGGAAAGATGGGGATCGAAGAGGCTTACCGCACAGGACGCGGAAAAATAAGAGTCCGCGCCGTAACGGATATCGAGACACTTCCCAACGGAAAGAGCCGTATTATCGTAACAGAACTTCCTTACATGGTTAATAAGGCCCGTCTGATTGAAAAGATGGCGGAGCTTGCAAAAGAGAAGAAAATCGATGGAATCACGGATTTACGAGATGAGTCTGACCGTACCGGTATGAGAATCGTCATCGAACTTCGCCGTGATGTCAATGCCAATGTTATTTTAAACCAGCTTTTAAAACATACCCAGTTACAGGATACATTCGGCGTCATTATGCTGGCGCTTGTCAATAACGAGCCTCGTGTCTTAAACCTGATGCAGATGCTCAAGCTGTATTTAGAGCACCAGAAGGAAGTTGTAACCAGAAGGACCCAGTACGACTTAAACAAGGCGGAAGAGCGCGCTCATATTTTACAGGGCTTGCTGATCGCTCTTGATAATATCGATGAAGTTATCCGGATTATCCGTAATTCGCAGAACGTTCAGATTGCGAAGGCAGAACTCATGGAGCGCTTTGGCTTAAGTGATGTTCAGTCCCAGGCGATCGTGGATATGCGTCTCCGTGCTCTTACAGGTCTGGAACGCGAGAAGCTGGAGAACGAATTTAAGGAACTGGAAGCGAAGATAGAGGAGTTGAGAGCCATTCTTGCAGATGAGAAGAAGCTTCTTGGCGTAATCCGGGAAGAGATCATGCTGATCTCCGATAAATACGGGGATGACAGAAGAACCTCCATCGGATTCGATGAATTCGACATGTCCATGGAAGACTTAATTCCGGATGAGAGCACCATCGTTGCCATGACTAAGCTGGGCTATATCAAGAGAATGTCCGTGGACAACTTTAGGAGCCAGAACAGAGGCGGTAAGGGAATCAAGGGAATGCAGACCATCGATCAGGATTATATCGAAGATCTGATTATGACCACTAACCACCACTATATCATGTTCTTTACCAATACAGGACGTGTATACAGGCTTAAGACGTATGCGATTCCGGAGGGAAGCAGGACGGCCAGAGGCACGGCGATTATTAATCTGCTTCAGCTGCTTCCGGGAGAGAGCATTACCGCCATCATCCCGATGAAGGAATACGACGACGACAAGTTCTTATTTATGGCGACAAAGAACGGTATGGTAAAGAAGACCCCGATGATGGAATACGCCAATGTCAGAAAGAACGGACTTCAGGCCATTGTACTCCGCGAGGATGACGAACTCATCGAGGTAAAGGCAACCGATAATTCAAAGGATATTTTCCTGATTACAAAGATGGGCCAGTGTATCCGTTTCAATGAGACCGATGTCCGTGTAACGGGACGTGTATCCATGGGCGTAATCGGCATGAAGCTTAACGATGATGACGAGGTCGTTGGCATGCAGATGGATACGCAGGGTGAGAAGCTGTTAATCGTATCCGAAAACGGTATGGGCAAACGTACCCCGATCGACGAATTTACTCCGCAGAAGAGAGGCGGAAAGGGCGTACTCTGCTATAAGATCACAGAGAAGACCGGTACGATCGTGGGAGCGAAGCTGGTGCATGACGATCACGATATTATGATTATCACCAATGAGGGAATTGTAATCAGAATTACCGTGGAAGACATCTCCGTAATCGGGCGCAACACCTCCGGTGTGAAGCTTATGAATATCGACCAGGAATCCGATATCCGCGTGGCAAGTATTGCCAAAGTCCGTGATGACGGAAGCAAATCAGAGGGCGAAGGCATGGAAGATCTGGATCTGGAAGATGAAGAGACCGCTCCGGAAACCGAAGAATAAAAGGCCGCAGCGGAAAACTTAACATTTTTTTAATAGAAATTTCCCGTTCTTTATATTATAATAATACCATCAATAAAGGGGAGTAGCCGGCATAACCTTATGGATTCCTGTGCGTCAGTACGATTAATGAACGCTTTAACAAGACAAGTGAGATAAGATGTAGTCGCACTCTGTCGAATTACCGGGCGTGGATTGAAAAACAAATAATCCGCTGGGAATTGAAATGGCAAGACTTTTATTGCAGTGTGGAGTAATCCATGCTGTAATAAAAGTCTTTTTTTTCTTAGGAAAATGCCGGAATACCCAACCCAATTAAAGGAGGAATTAAGCTTGGACAGTGACCCAGGCGCGGCTGCGATAGCCGCACAGATTTTACTATTAATAGCCCTTACCATGATGAATGCATTTTTCGCAGGGGCAGAAATGGCAGTTGTATCTGTCAACAAAAACAAGATCCGGATGCTCGCCGACAATGGCAATAAAAAGGCGGCCCTGATTCAAAAACTATCAGAAAACTCCACAGGATTTCTGTCAACCATCCAGGTAGCAATCACGTTTGCCGGATTTTTTTCCAGTGCATCCGCGGCGACCGGTATTTCACAGATACTGGGAAACCGCATGGCGCAGTCAGGAATTCCCTACAGCCAGAGCATAGCGATGGTGGTGGTTACGATCATCCTGTCTTATTTCAATCTGGTGTTTGGGGAACTGGTGCCGAAAAGGGTTGCGCTGCAGAAGGCGGAGGCCTTCAGCCTGTTTGCTGTTAAGCCGATTTATATCATTTCTAAGATCATGGCCCCGTTTATCGCCCTGTTGTCCGCGTCCACCAACGGAATATTAAGGCTTCTGGGACTTAAGACGGAGAACCTGGAAGAGGAGGTTTCTGAAGAAGAGATCCGTTCCATGCTCCAGACCGGCCGGGAAAGCGGCGTGTTCAATGAAATTGAACAGGATATGATAACCTCCATCTTTTTATTTGACGATAAGAAGGCGAGAGAAATCATGACTCCGCGCCAGGATATGATTGCCGTGGATTTAAGTACGCCTCTGCTGTCCAGCATCGACGAAATACTAAGCAGCAGACACTCCAGAATCCCGGTTTATGAGGATGAGATTGACAATATAGTGGGAATCCTGTTTATGAAGGATTTTATCATAGAAGCGAATAAGAAGCCCGTCAGGGAAATCGATATTCGCGCTATCATGCAGAAACCGTATTTTATTCCTGAAAACAGGAAGACGGATAAATTATTTCAGGAGATGCAGAAGAACAAGCTGAAGATGGCTGTGCTCGTCGACGAGTACGGCGGCGTGTCGGGTATTGTGACCATGGAAGACTTAATCGAGGAGATTGTGGGCGATTTACACGACGAGTATGAAGACGTGGAGCCGGAGCTTGTGGAGGTGGAACCCCATGTGTACCAGGCGGCCGGAAGCATCCTTTTGTACGATTTAAATGAGGTTCTTCACGAGGAGATCGAGAGCTCCTGCGATACCCTGTCAGGCTATCTGATCGAATGTCTCGGATACATACCGAATGACAAACAGATGCCTATAGAGCTGTATGAGGATGGCATCCATTACACCATCCTCAAGATGAATGAAAAGGTGATAAAGACGGTAAAAATAGAACTGAACCGGGAGAAAGAAAAGGGACAATAAAAATTAGGACAATAGAGAAAACAGGAGGATGGAAATGGAATTCTTATTAGAGGGAATTATGTCTGTTACTTGGCAGCAAATACTCATGTATCTGGTGGGAATCATCCTGATATGGCTTGCAATTAAAAAAGAGTATGAACCGGCGCTGCTTCTGCCCATGGGATTCGGTGCAATTCTGGTGAATCTGCCGAATACAGGGGTCATCAATCAGGTGCTGGCCGGTGTCGGCGACACCAACGGAATTATAGAATGGCTGTTTCATGTGGGGATTGAAGCGTCTGAGGCGCTTCCCATCCTCCTGTTTATCGGAATCGGAGCCATGATCGATTTCGGCCCCCTGCTGTCCCAGCCGGTGATGTTCTTATTCGGTGCGGCCGCTCAGCTGGGAATCTTTATCGCGATCTGTGCGGCGGTACTGCTGGGATTTGATTTGAAAGACGCAGCATCCATCGGAATCATCGGCGCGGCAGATGGACCGACCTCCATCCTCGTGTCCCAGATTCTCCATTCAAAATATATTGGAGCCATAGCGGTGGCCGCCTACTCCTACATGGCCCTGGTGCCGATTGTACAGCCATTTGCCATCAGGCTGGTCACGACAAAGAAGGAGAGAACCATCCATATGGAGTATAAGCCTGGTGGCGTTTCGAAGGCCATGAGGATAGCATTTCCAATCGTTGTGACTATTATTGTAGGTATGATCGCCCCGATGTCGGTGGCCCTTGTGGGATTCTTAATGTTTGGCAACCTGTTGAGGGAATGCGGCGTTCTCGGCAATCTTTCCGACACGGCTCAGAACGGGCTCGCCAATTTAATCACCCTGCTACTGGGAATTACGATCTCCTTCAGCATGCGTGCGGATGCGTTTGTGAGAGTCGATACGCTGATGATTATGGGCATTGGCCTGATTGCCTTTGTATTTGACACCATAGGCGGCGTGCTGTTTGCCAAAATATTAAATCTGTTCCGTAAAGAGAAAATCAATCCGATGATCGGCGCGGCCGGAATATCCGCGTTCCCCATGTCTGCCAGAGTAGTACAGAAGATGGCCCAGAAAGAGGAACCGGGAAATATTATCCTGATGCACGCAGTCGGCGCCAATGTGTCCGGCCAGATCGCCTCAGTCATAGCAGGCGGCCTTGTCATCAGCCTGGTGACAAGGTTCTTATAGGAGGGAAAGACGATGATGGAAAATTTCTTAATAGCTTTGGAAATCATGGGAAAAGGGATGGGCGGAATCTTTGTATCCATCCTGATCATTATGGGCTGTGTAGTAATCATGGGTAAAATATTAAAATAAATTTGTTTGAAAATTCTTTTGGTTTGGACTTGACAAAAA
Source organism: Hungatella sp. L36 (assembly GCF_014288035.1). Lineage (NCBI taxonomy): Bacteria > Bacillati > Bacillota > Clostridia > Lachnospirales > Lachnospiraceae > Hungatella > Hungatella sp. L36. The sequence continues at coordinate 115,888 of NZ_JACOPC010000019.1, forward strand.
AAACTGTAACTGATAGTATTACAATATAAACTGAAACAATAATAATTACAGATTGAAGTTTCAGGGAAGAGTATGAATCAGACAGGGGGCGAATCACATGACAAGTGAATTTGCAATAGCGGTCCACGCCTTGGTATATTTGAATCACCGTCAGGAAACCATATCCAGCGAGGCACTGGCATCCAACGTATGCACCAATCCGGCCAGAGTGAGAAAGGTCATGGCCAAGTTAAAAAAGGCCGGGATCATTTCAACAAAAGAGGGGCTGGAAGGCGGATACCATTTTGAAAAAGACTCATCCTGCGTGAATTTAAGGCAGGTATGCGATGCCCTGGAGGTCGATTTTGTATCGGCTTCATGGAAATCAGGCGACAAGGAAATGGACTGCATGATCGCATCCGGTATGGCGGCCATCATGGATGGAATCTATGCGGATCTCGATGAATTATGCCGGAAGCGGCTGGAAAGCATTACGATCGCTTCGATTGAAGCGAAGATATTCAAGAAAGAATAACAAGGATTCAAAATATGGTTTGAAAGAAGAGCCAGGATTGAGAACGCTGGATATAAAAACAAAAAACGTGGTAAGCCCGATTGGATCAACATCCTCTGATCGGAGTTACCACGTTTTTTATCTGTTTCTTGTTTTTATCTGTTCCTTGCTTTTTATCTGTTCCTTTCACCCGAAGGATATTACTCCAGATTAAGCTTCCTGGTAAAGATATAATCTGTTATTGCATAAAATCCCGCTGTGCAGGCCACGCTGAAGATGGTGGTGAACAGCATATAATTCTTAACCGTCTGAACGGCGTACTCCGAATTGCTGATAAGAGGAGAGGAGTAACCGCATATGGAGAAATACACGCTGCTGATAATCTGCATTACCACATAGATAACAAAGTAAGAGATTATAGCCCAGAGGACTCTGTGTTTCCGGAACAAGTGACCAAGCGCGATCGCCGCATACAGCATCAGAGGTCCGGAAATCAGACCGGCAATGCAGGTAATGGTGACTTCAATCAGGAAAATCGGCATATTCAGGTAATTTGATGCCTCCCGATAGAGATTTCCAAAATCACGGAGCAGCTGCTGGAGATCAGTCAGTTTGAAGTTCAGGTGTCCGGTGAAAAAGATGAAGATGGATAAGATAAACAGTACACCGGCGATAATCTCCCACAGGACGGCTGACAAAAGCTTTGCATTGATCAGAGTGCTCATCTTCACAGGAAGTGTGTTGGTTAGGTATCCCTGATCACTCACCATGGTTTTATAAAAGTGCATGACGATAAATACGGAAGTCATGACAAACAGGGCGATGATATAGATGAAATACAGGACGAAAAAGATTACCGTAATCGTTTCCATCAGCCGGTTGTTTCCCAGAATCGCACTGTAGCTGGTTTCAAATGTAAATTTGCACAGAAGCGTAATGGCAATGAATCCGATCATCAGCGGTAAAAATAATCGGGATGTGGATTTCATTTCATGTTTGAATACTTTACCTAGCATTTGAACACCTCCCTGAACAGAGCATCTACAGATTTACCGTTTTCTTCCCGGATTGCATCGACAGAACTGGTCAGAACAATCGTTCCATCCTTGATAAAGATGATGTCATCCAGAACTGGTTCAATATCGGAAATTAAATGGGTGGAAATAATAATGGAACCCTGTTCATTGTAATTCGATAATATGGTATTTAAAATATAGTCTCTGGCCGCCGGGTCGACACCGCCGATCGGTTCATCCAGAAGATAAAGATCGGCGTTTCGGCTCATGACCAGAATCAGCTGAACCTTTTCCTTCGTTCCTTTGGATAGCGTTTTCAGCCGGCTCTTCGGATCGATGTTCAGACGTTTTAACATCTCGTAAGCCTTGTTTAAATCAAAATTGTCATAAAAATCATGAAAATAGTCGAGAATCTGGTTGATTCTCAGCCCGTCATTTAAGTAATTCTTATCAGGCAGGTAGGAGACTCTCCGTTTCGTCTCGACACTGACCGGAAGATCGCAGATGGTGATCGTTCCGGTTGTCGGCGTTAACAGGCCTGTGGCCAGCTTGATAAATGTAGACTTGCCGCTTCCGTTAGGACCCAGAAGCCCTACGATTCTGCCTGGTTCGATGGTGAAATTCACATCATCGAGAGCCGTTAAAGAGCCAAATTTTTTTGTAATATGGCTGCACTGTAGTATAGAATTCATTGACTCATCTCCTTTGCCGCTTTTTCTACTAATTTCAGTGTATCCCCCGGTTTCAGGCCAAGGCTGTTCATGACCTTAAAAAATTCTTTGATTTTTTCTTCTGCAATCTCTTCTTTTACATGTTCAATCATTGCCGTGTCCTCCGTGACGAAACGTCCCGATGTTCTTTGAGAATAGATAATACCGCTTTGTTCCAGCTCCGATAACGCCTTCTGCATCGTATTGGGATTGACAGAAGCGTCTGCCGCCAGTTCCCTGACAGATGGCAGGCGGCTGCCCGCCGCATAGATGCCTGATATAATTCGAAGACGTATCTGCTCCAAAAGCTGAGTATAGATTGGTCTGTCATTTTCAAAATGCCATGTCATTCGCTCACCTCCATTTGTATTACTGTACTAATTACTTAATACAATAATACACCACGATCCATCCATTGTCAAGAGTAACTGCAAAAGAAATAACACATGATTATACTTGATTTCAACGGATCAATCCCTTATAGTTAGTAAAAGAGAGTGATGGATTTCATCATTTATATGGAGGAATCGTATGATAAGAACCATTCAGGCTGAAGAGATAACAAGAAATATTAAAGAAATGTGTATAGAAGCGAACCATGTTCTGTCGGACGACATGAAGAATGTATTCTGCGATGCGGTAAGACGGGAGAAGTCGCCGCTGGGAAGGCAGATCTTAGAGCAGCTGGAAGAAAATTTAAAAATTGCCGGGGAAGACAGGATTCCCATCTGCCAGGATACTGGTATGGCTGTCATCTTCCTGAAAATAGGACAGGACGTACATATAGAAGGAGGCAGCCTGGCCGACGCGGTGAATCAGGGCGTGCACGACGGATATGTGGAAGGTTATCTTCGTAAATCCGTGGTAGAGCCGGTAGAGCGGATCAACACAAAGGACAACACTCCGGCTGTCCTCCATTATGAGATCATGGATGGAGACCGGATTGATATCACCGTAGCGCCTAAAGGCTTTGGAAGTGAAAACATGAGCCGTATCTTTATGTTAAAGCCGGCGGATGGAATCGAAGGGATTAAGGAAGCCGTACTTACTGCAGTCCGTGATGCAGGCCCCAATGCCTGTCCCCCTATGGTAATCGGGGTGGGAATCGGCGGAACCTTCGAAAAATGTGCGGAGATGGCAAAGCATGCCCTGACCAGAAACCTGGAGGAGGAGCCTCCGACGGGCTATGCAGGAGAGCTTGAGAAGGAACTGCTCGAAAAGATCAACCGCCTTGGAATCGGACCGGGCGGACTCGGCGGAAGCGTCACAGCTCTGGCGGTAAACATCGAGACGTACCCCACCCATATAGCGGGCCTGCCTGTGGCGGTCAATATCTGTTGCCATGTAAACCGCCATGCGCACCGGATTATATAAGAAAGAGAAGGAGGGCTTACCACAGTATGGACCGTTATATGAAAGCACCAATTACCAAAGACGACGCAGCCGGCCTTTTAGCAGGCGATTACGTATATTTAACAGGAACCATCTATACAGCCAGGGATGCGGCACATAAGAGGATGCAGGAGACACTGGACCGGGGGCAGGAACTGCCGTTTGAAATCAGCGGCAACATGATCTATTACATGGGTCCATCCCCTGCAAGAGAAGGACGACCTATCGGATCGGCAGGTCCTACGACAGCCAGCCGCATGGACCGGTATACGCCGCAGCTTCTCGATATGGGGCTTGGCGGCATGATTGGAAAGGGAAAGAGAAGTAAAGAGGTGGTGGATGCCATTGTCAGAAATGGTTCCGTCTATTTTGCCGCAGTAGGAGGGGCCGGAGCGCTTCTGTCTAAGCGGATACTTTCCTCAGAGGTGATCGCTTACGATGACCTGGGCACAGAAGCGATCCGCCGTCTGGAGATAGAAGATTTCCCTGTGATTGTCGTTATTGACAGCAAAGGAAACAATCTATATGAGACCGCGATAAAAGAATACAGGGAAGAATAGTTTCTTTGTCCAATTACAATACAGAGAAACGCAGGAGGAAATCATGAACCGTATTGCGTATATGGTGCTTCGGAACTTTTTTCGGGCTCCAATATGGTTTTATCATATCTGGAAGCTGGGAAGATCAGGGGACACCCACACAGAACAGCAGCGATATGATTATATTAGGAATGTAGTGAAAACGGTAAACCGCACAGGCCGTGTGGAAGTAGAAGTCCACGGAATTCAAAATCTGCCCGAAAAAAACGGTTTTATCCTGTTTCCCAATCACCAGGGCCTGTTTGATGTTCTGGCCATTATGGAGAGCTGTCCCAATCCGCTGGGGATTGTCGTTAAGAAAGAAGCTTCTAATATTATATTGATCAAGCAGGTCATCGCGGCCATGCACGGCATGTCCATAGACCGCCAGGACGTAAAAGCATCCTTAAAGGTCATCACAAAGATGACGGAGGATGTGAAGCAGGGAAGAAATTACGTGATATTCGCCGAGGGGACTCGGAGCAGGGAAGGAAATCATCTTCTCTCTTTTAAAGGAGGAACCTTCAAGAGCGCGGTAAATGCCAGGTGTCCGATTGTGCCGGTTGCACTGATTGACTGCTTCAAACCATTCGATGTTAATTCTATTAAGAAGCAAAAGGTCCAGGTACGCTTCCTGGAACCGCTGCAGCCGGAACAATATGTTGGGTTAAGGACAATTCAAATAGCAGATATAGTACACGACAAAATTCAACAGGAAATAAATGAAAATATGGGTTGACAATCGAATTATTCTCTAGTATAATTGTCAATGCGTCTGGGAACAATCTTGTTGCAGGACGAATCATATGGAGACTATGAACTACGGAGAAATACTCAAGAGGCCGAAGAGGCGCCCCTGCTAAGGGTGTAGGTCGGGTAACCGGCGCGAGGGTTCAAATCCCTCTTTCTCCGCTCTTTTCCAAATGATTATTTTTTTGCCCTTTCGTGGAGAAAAAAGTAAAATTATGGTTGACTCGGACAAGCCGATGTGCTATAATTTAACTCCACCGCGAAAAACGGTGAAAAAAGCAAAAAAATAAATTAAAAAAGTTGTTGACAAAACAGAGACGATGTGGTAATATAAACGAGTTGCTGTTGAGAACATAACAACACAAAGCACTTTGAAAACAGAAGATTGAACAGTATGTAAAACCCTGAAAATTCTAATAAAACAAGCCATTGTTTGATGGCTTTGAATGAGAAAATTCAGAACGAATACAATTATTGTATACGAA
>NZ_JACOPC010000020.1:0-118765 GCF_014288035.1 Hungatella sp. L36
AAACGCTGAAGGCATCTAAGCGTGAAGCCCCCCTCAAGATGAGATATCCCATCGCAAGAGTAAGACCCCTTGAAGACGACGAGGTAGATAGGGCAGAGGTGGAAGCATGGCAACATGTGCAGCTGACTGTCACTAATAGGTCGAGGGCTTAACCAAGTTGGTTTAGGTTGTCAGAAATGGCAGAGGAAGTAAGAACGGATGAAAAGATATGTACAATGTGTGGTTTTGAGGGTATATGCCTTGAAATAGAGGATACCTCATGGTATAATAATCCTCGATAGCTCAGTCGGTAGAGCACGCGGCTGTTAACCGCGCTGTCGTAGGTTCAAGTCCTACTCGGGGAGTTTTGAAATACTTCTTTGTATTTCAGACTCAGCAGATACGAATTTATAAGGCCCCATGGTCAAGCGGTTAAGACATCGCCCTTTCACGGCGGTAACACGAGTTCGAATCTCGTTGGGGTCATTTGTTCCACCAGGCATATGCAGGGAGGAATGAGAATGCCGATGTGGCTCAATTGGCAGAGCAGCTGATTTGTAATCAGCAGGTTATCGGTTCGAGTCCGATCATCGGCTTAGTGACAACTAAATAGTAATCAGATTACAATATTTAGGACCTTTAGCTCAGTTGGTTAGAGCAACCGGCTCATAACCGGTCGGTCCTGGGTTCGAGTCCCCGAAGGTCCACTAACACTGAACTAAATATTTGAAATCTGGCCTGGTGGCTCAGCTGGTTAGAGCGCCGCCCTGTCACGGCGGAGGTCGTGGGTTCGAATCCCATCCGGGTCGTTTGCATGAAACATTTTGATGCAGCATTCACTACCAGCATATGTTGTATCGTTTCACAGCATGTTACAAAAACGGGATCTTAGCTCAGCTGGGAGAGCATCTGCCTTACAAGCAGAGGGTCACAGGTTCGAGCCCTGTAGGTCCCATTTTCATGAGAAATCATGATATGCCGGCGTGGCGGAACTGGCAGACGCACAGGACTTAAAATCCTGCGGGCCTAATCGCCCGTACCGGTTCGATTCCGGTCGCCGGCATGAATGAAAAAGCTTGAAAGTCTCTGTTTAGGAGAGTTTCAAGCTTTTTTGCTTCTCATTTATATAAGCGAATAAGATCATTCACAAGTATCTCTTCATTTGTAAATTGGATTTTATTGCTGCTTAACAATCCATCCGTTGACTGGATTGTTTTTTCGATCATAGAGATTTTCCATCTTTTGCTCAGATCTTTCTTAAAACTGATATAAATTTCGTTCTCTAAGGGATCATATACGATTGAACAGAGCGTATTCTTCTGGCTGGTTTTGTTTAAAGCTTCGAAGGCTTCATTGATTCCAAAGCTATGAATATGTTTCTGTATATATTCATAAGCACAAATATATCTGTCAGCTCCGATCCCATGTACCTTATTATAATCTGCTTCCTTAAAATTTCCGTTTGGAAAATTAGTCATGACAATAAAATCACCCGAAACAGGGGTTATTCTGTTTGTATCATTTCCCTCTTCCAGAATAAATGCATCCCCGGTTTTATCAGCGATCATAGTATGCAGCCCTAGATCGGGGTATAATGGATTTCTGGGATACGAGATTACTCTTTTATTGAGAACTTCAAAAAATTCTGATGCTTTTCCTGTTTTCTTTAGCACCTCATCAAGAATATCAAAGGCATACCAATCATTTTCGTCACAGCCTGATTGAAAGCCCTGACCATATTCTACGGCCTGCGTACAGATAAAAAGCCCCTCACTGTTCATACCGGCGATATCCCTGTATTTGTTTTCTAACAGGGCTGAAAAGTAAAATAAGTTCTTATCATGATAACGATTGACTATTAGTTTTAAATCAATTTCATCGGTATCGAAATTCATTCCGTAAACAGCCTTTTTTTGATGGTATACTGCAAAACTTGTACACATTTTGAAACCTCCTTTTCATACATGAGTTTGTGATATTATATGGCTTCTAACTATATGATATCATCAGGTATATCGAAGGTTCAACCTACAACATGTTTCTGATTCGAAAATGCTCCGCGCAGGCTTAAGCTTTAAAAGGCAGCCAGCCATGACGTGAACCGGTCTTTGTCTAGCAGACAGAGGTTGGATTACGTTATGGCTGGCTGTATTTTTCGTGCTGAATGTAGTTGGGAAATTCACCTAGACCGGTGCGATTAAAAACATCGTAAAGCTTGCGGATGCCACCAGTTTGCCGGCGTCGTTGGTGACGGTTACCTGATTGACAACGGTTTTCCGGCCTTTGTGTATGGCGTTGGATTCTATATAGATGGTTCCGGTATTCACCCCTCTTAAGAAATTGATGCTGCTGCATTCCGTGACATTGGTGGTCTCGCAGGCGTAAGTGGACATTCCTGCCGCCATATCACAGAGAGAGAATAAAAATCCGCCGTGAACATTTCCGTAAAGATTTAAGGCTTCCTGAGTAATTTCCATGGAGAGTTTCGCGTGGCCCGGAGAGACCTCCAAAAGCCTGGCGTTTTCTATGCCTCCGATCGGATGAATATGTCTCAGAATGCCGTCCATTATCTCTGGTCTCATGTATGCATACCTCCTCGTTATGAGCACTTAGCGGACGTCTTTTGGCCGCTTACGTGCGATACATGTCACTGGCGCTTGGCGAGGTCTTTTCGAGCTTAGCGCAGTGACTTCAGGCTATACTATATCATTGCAAAAATCCATTTACAACAGGAAAAAGGAATCATAGGTTTTAACTATCAATTATCGGAATTATCACGGACAGGGCCGATTGGATATTTCCTTCGCTACAGGCTATAATGGATTTATCAAGATTGTTAAAAAAATATTTAACAAGAATAAATAAGGAGGATATATCAAATGAGCAAGTTATCCAATGAAGAATTCCAGGCGTATTTAAAACAGATCCGTGAGCTGGCAGAGGGTCCCCTTGAGGAAATCCAGAAGGAAGTGGAAGTAACCAATAAGTTTCCTCAGGAGTTCTACGACTTAGCAATCCAGAACGATTTATATCGCTGCTCCCTTCCTGAGGAGTACGGCGGATACGGTTTGAACGAGCTGGAGATTTTACAGGTTCAGGAGGAATTCTCCAGAGGACCGGGCGGAATGAGAATGCATCTTCACTATGCAATGGATTTAAACTGGAGAATTCTCGACGATTACGGCAATGAGGAAGTAAAGGCTGAGTATATGCCGAAGTTCCAGAACAAGGAAGTATTTACCTGTTTCGCACTGACAGAGGCGACCGGCGGTACCGGCGCTGACTTACATACCATCGCAGTGAGAGATGGCGATTCTTACGTATTAAACGGTGAGAAGACACTGATTTCCCATACCGACTGCTGCGAATTTGCTTATGTAATCGCAGTAACCAATCCGGAATCCGATAAGAATGACAGACTGTCCGCATTCTTCGTTCCAATGGACGCTCCCGGATTTGAAGTGATCAACATGCCTCATATGATGGGATGCCGCGGAGCCGGCCATGGCGAGCTGAAATTCACAGACTGCCGCATCGACAAGAAATACCTCTTAGGCAAAGAGGGACAGGGACTGGAGATTGCCATGCACTCCTTATCCGTATCCCGTGCTCACATTGCTGCCAGCAACTTAGGTATGGCACAGAGAATGCTGGAACTGTCCTTACAGTATGCCGCTGACCGTGTAACCTTCGGAAAGCCGATCGGAACACGTCAGGCAATCCGCTGCAAGATTGCAGATATGTCCATGATGGTACACGCACTTCGCTGCATGGTTTACGATTTTGCTAAATCCTATATGGAGAATCCAACCGGCGAATATATCGAAGAAAAAGCTGCTATGTGTAAGCTGTACAGCATCGATACAACCAGAAGAGTCAGCGATGAAATGCTGGAGATCTTCGGCGGTGTCGGATACTTTGAAGACTGCAAGTACGGCCCGGTTGAGCGTCTCTACCGTGACTGCCGCGCGATGTGGTTAGAGGAAGGTGCTCCGACTGTACAGAGAATTACAATTTCCAGAAACACCATTAAACACGGCGCTCATATCGAATACGTGGTCTAAAGCTGATTCAGTATTTTAAAGCTATTTCGGGCAAGCCGCTTTGAAACCGAAGATATCTGACACAAAAGGGTCATCAGGTTCATACTCCGGACCTGCCGACCCTTTTCCATATATGGAGGGAAGACAATGAAACCATTAGAAGGCGTAAAAGTAGTGGATTTAACCACATATCTGGCAGCCCCTACCACGGTTCGCGTACTTGGCGAATGGGGAGCCGACTGTATCAAGATCGAATCACACAAAGGAGATCCTGCCAGGACTCAGGGCGCCGTGTTTAACATGCCGTTTACCGACGACGAGAACCTGGCCTTTGATGTGGCAAACTTAAATAAGAAATTTATCACTCTGAACCTGAAGACAGAAAAGGGGATGGAGGTTTGTTATAAGCTTCTGGAGGAAGCGGACGTATTCGTAACCAATACGAGAACGAAATCCCTGGTAAAGCTGGGACTGGACTACGATACTTTAAAGGAGAGGTTTCCGAAGCTGATTTTCGCCCAGGTTCTGGGATACGGGGAAAAGGGACCGGAAAAGGATACGGCGGGCTTCGACGTGACGTGTTACATGGCGAGAGGCGGCGTGTTTGGAACTACGGTAAACCGCGGCGACGCTCCCATGATTCCGACCAATGGTTTCGGAGATTTCCAGGTTGCCATGGCTCTGGCGTCCGGCATCTGTGCGGCTCTGTACCGCAGAGAGAAATCCGGCGAGGGAGACAAGGTCACCATCGGACTGCATCACGCGGCTGTCTATGCGCTGAGCACAGGCCTGATCTCCGCACAGTACGGAAACCAGTACCCGAAGAGCAGAAAAGAAGTTCCAAATCCATTTAATAATGTATTCCGCACCAGAGACAACAAGTGGGTCTGCATCTGCTGTCCGGAGTACGACCGCGATTATGAGAAGATGTTCACGCTCCTGGGCTGTCCGGAAATGCTGGAAAAAGAGCAGTACCGTCACTGCGCGGATGTCAACAGCAACCATTTGAATAAAGACGTGACCGATGTGCTGGATGCAGCCATTGCAAAGATTGACAGAGAAGACTTAATGAAGATGTTAAAGGAAAATGATATGCCGTGTGAAGCCGCATATGAGCCGCTGGATATCTATGAGGATGAGCAGGCGTGGGCCAACGATGTGCTGACGAAGATTCCTTATCCGTCAGGCGGAAAGATCATGCCGACCAACCCCGTAGGCTTTGCATCTCTGGGCAAACCGGACTATGTGATCGGAGGCATGCAGGGCGCCCATACGGTGGAGATTATGAAGCAGCTGGGATACAGTGACGAACAGATCAGCGAAATCATTGCTTCCGGAGCCGCAGAAGGCGCGACAGGACTGAAACCACTGTAATGAACAACGAACAACCAGAAAGGGGAAAGTGAAAATAACATGAGCTTACTTTACACCGAAGAACAGAAAGCGCTGCTTGCTCTTGTAAGGGAGATGGCAGAAAATGAAATAAAACCTCATGTAAAGGACGCGGACGAGAAAGGGGAGTGTCCGAGAGAGCTGTTTAAATGGGGATTCGATATGGGACTTCACATGCTGGAAATCCCGGAGGAATACGGTGGAACCGGTTTAAGCTATGAGACCACCGCCATGATTTTTGAGGAGCTGGCAAAGGTGGACGCGGGCTACGCCATCACCTTTGTAACCACGTTCGTGGCGCTTAGAAATGTAATCCTTGCCGGAACGAAGGAGCAGGGACAGTATTTTGCAGATAAGATTGCCCCCGGCGGATTTGCCGGATTTGCCCTGACGGAGCCGAATGCCGGTTCTGACCCCGCGGCTATGCGCGCCACGGCGGTGAAGGACGGGGACGAATATATTTTAAACGGAACCAAGACATTTATCACCAACGGCGCTCTGGCCGATGTCTTCGTGGGATTCTTTAAAACGGATCCGGCGGCAGGACACAGAGGCATGTCCGCATTTATCATCGATGCGGATGCAGAAGGCGTTACCGTAGGAGCCCATGAGAACAAGATGGGGCTCAGGCTTTCCAACACTACGGACTTGATTTTCGAAAACGTCCGCGTGAAGGCTTCCGCCATGGTGGGTCCTGAGGGCTCCGGGTTCAAGCTGGCCTTAAACGCGCTGAACTTATCCAGAGCCTTTGTGGCGACTCTGGCTGTGGGAATCATGCAGCGGGCGCTGGATGAATCCGTGAAGTATGCAAAGGAAAGAAAACAGTTTAACACCCCTATTATTAAATTCCAGATGGTACAGCAGATGCTGGCCGACATGGCAATTAAGATTGAAGCATCCAGGTGTCTGGTGAATAACACCATGCGGATGATGGATCAGGGAATCATGGTACAGAAGGAAGGCTCCATTTGTAAGACCTTTGTGTCCGACTGTGCACAGGAAGTGACCTCCAACGCGGTTCAGATCTTTGGCGGATACGGCTACAGCAAAGAGTATCCGGTGGAAAAACTCATGAGAGACTGCAAGGTATTCCAGATCTTTGAGGGAACGAACCAGATCCAGAGAATGACGATTGCAGGCGTATTGGATAAGGAATATAAATAGGAGGAATGAAGATGAATATCGTTGTTTGTATAAAACAGGTTCCGGATACCACTGAGATCAAGATTGATCCGGTGAAAAATACGCTGATTCGTACCGGCGTGCCGAGTATCATGAACCCTTTTGATAAAAATGCGCTGGAAACAGGCCTTCAGCTGAAGGACCGCTACGGCGGAAAAGTGACCGTGATTTCCATGGGACCGCCTCAGGCGAAGGCAGTGCTCCGGGAAGCGCTGGCCATGGGAGCTGATGAGGCGTATCTCGTTACCGACCGCGCCTTTGGCGGTTCCGATACGTATGCTACCAGTTATATTCTGTCTCAGGCGATTCAGATGCTGGGCGGGTTCGATGTAATCCTGGGCGGCAAACAGGCCATCGACGGAGATACGGGACAGACAGCCCCCAGTATTGCGGAGCATTTAGGCGCAGTCAGGCTGACGTATATTCTCGATATGGAGGTCGAGGGCGATAAGGTGATCGCCAGACGCCAGGTGGAAGAGGGCGTGGAGGTTATCGAGGCCAGCCTTCCGGTGCTTTGTACCGCGACAAAGGAGAGCAATAAACCCAGATACGCTACCATCAAGGGCGTGCTCACATCCTTGAGAGCAGAGATCGGAGAGATCACTCTGGCGAGTCTGCCGGGTTCCGATACGACTAAGATGGGCTTAAAGGGTTCCCCCACTAAGGTAAAAGCAACTTTTACGCCAAAGAGAAATGCAAACTGCATGAACATTGAAGGCAGCAGCCCGGCGGAGACCGCAGGGACCCTGATTGACAGGCTGACAGAGGCAAAAGTACTTTAAGGACGGCAAAAGGAGGTCGCGAGAGATGAGTTTTGATACATGTAAGGACGTATGGGTATTTATCGAATGCTTCCAGGGTCAGCCTAAAAGCGTGGGCCTTGAGCTGCTTGGCCAGGGACGAAAGCTGGCGGACGGCTTAAAGCAGAAGTTATGTGCCGTAGTCATCGCAAAGGATGTGGATGAGGCGGTGAAGGAGGCCGGCGAGTACGGCGCGGATAAGATTTACGTGGTAAAGGGAGATGAATATGAGAATTACTCCGCTGATGCTTATGGAAATGTATTCTTAAAGCTCTGCGAAAAGTATGATCCCAATACGATTCTGGTGGGAGCAACCGTGAACGGCAGGGATTTGGGCTCTAAGATTGCAGTCAGCCTGCGTACGGGTCTGACCGCAGACTGTACAGCACTTAGCGTAGACGAGGAGACCGGAAATGTGGTCTGGGAACGGCCTGCATTTGGCGGAAATCTTTACGCACAGATTCTGTGCAGCGAGACAAGGCCGCAGATGGGTACCTGCAGACCGGGCGCATTTAAGAAGCCGGAGAAGGTGATGGACAACAAGCCGGAGATCATCATGGAACCGATCCACACACCGGAAAGCGAGATCAGGACTAAGGTGATTGATTTTATTAAGGCGTGTGAGGACAACGATATCCCGCTTCAGGACGCGGAGGTGATCGTATCCGGCGGCCGCGGCATGAAGAATGGAGAGAATTTCAAAGTGTTGAAGGAACTGGCAGACGTGCTTGGCGGAACGGTCGGATGCTCCAGGGCAGCGGTCGATTCGGGATGGATGCCGCAGTCCAAACAGGTAGGGCAGACGGGAACCACGGTAACTCCGAAGATCTACTTCGCCTGCGCCATATCCGGCGCAGTCCAGCATGTGGCGGGCATGAGCGGCTCCGGAACTATTGTGGCGATCAATAAGGATGACACGGCGCCGATCTTCGAGGTGGCGGATTACGGCATCGTAGGCGACGTGTTCGAGATTGTTCCGGCTCTTGTGAAGGAGTTAAAGGCAAGACAGCAGGGATGAGGAAGCGTTCCTTAGAGCGTACCGCAGAGCATACCGCAGTACATGCGCTGATGGCAGGCGTGGTCTGGCAGGATGCACGCAAAAAGGTATAGGAGACGGGTCATGATTGATGAGATGAAGATCAATGCCATCCAGCGGGAAAAGTATCTTTCCGAGGGCTACTGGAAGGATATCACGCTGCTGGACTGTTGGAAAGAATCCGTGAAGAAGTATTCCGAACGGGAATATGTGGTGGATGACAGGGGGAATCGGTATACCTACCGGCAGATGGATGAGGCCGCGTCAAAAGTGGCGGCCTTTCTCCGGAAGCAGGGGGTTTTGCCGGGAGACGCGGTATCGTTCCAGCTCCCCATCTGGAGCGAGTTCGTGGTGGTGACCATCGCCTGCTTTATGACCGGGGCCGTAGCCCATCCCATCGCCATGTCCTATGAGGAAAAGGAACTGATCCGGAGCATGAATTTAACGGAGTCTAAGGTTTACTTCGGCCCCTCCTTTTTTCATAAAACGGATTATGCAAGCCGGATTCTGGCTGTGAGAGAACGCATTCCGTCGCTGTCCTGTGTCGTCATCGTGGGCGGTGAGAAGCCGGAGGGAAACGGGGTATTGGCGTTTACGGAAATTATGGACCAGGCGGATACGGAAAAGCAGGAGATCAGACGGACAGGTGAGGATCTGGCGCTGATTCTCTGCACCTCCGGGACGACCAGCGGGACGAAGGGAGTGCTGCTCACCCACAATAATATCCGCTACAGCGAGGAGGTATTTACCAGAGAGCTGGGGCTGACCAGTGAGGATATCATGTTCATGCCTGCGCCGTTAAATCATGCAACGGGCTTCCATCACGGGCTGATCGCTCCCATGCTGATCGGGGCCAAGGTGGTGCTTCAGCAGAAGTACCGCTGCCGCGAGGCCATTGATCTGATGAACCGGGAGCGGTGTACCTTCTCCATGGGCGCTACGCCATTTATCTATGACATTCTCCGGGAACTGGAGAACGGAGGCGGAGAACTGCCGTTTCTGAAGCTATACCTCTGCGGAGGCGCTCCGGTGCCGGGATATATGGTACGGAAGGCATGGAGCTTCGGAATCCTGCTCTGCGAGGTCTACGGTTCGACGGAAAGTGTCCCCCACGTGTTTGTACGGCCTGATGAGGCCCTCGAATTAAACGGAACCACTTCCGGCCGGCCGGTAGAAGGCGTCCAGATCCGCGTCGTGGATGACGAGGGAAACGATGTGCCGCCCGGGGTACCGGGAGAAGAGCTTTCCAGAGGGCCCAATGTATTTGTGGGATATCTAAAGGATAAGAAGATTACGGACAGTGCCCTGGATGATGACGGATGGTTTCACAGCGGTGATCTGTGCGTCATGGATGAAGCGGGTAATATTCGCATTATTGGAAGAAAGAAGGATATGATCGTCCGCGGCGGCGAGAATTTGAATTCCAACGAGATCAATGACCGGCTGGAGGGCTGTCCGGGAATGGGCGACCACACGGTGATCGGAATGCCGGACGACCGGCTGGGCGAGAGAATCTGCGCCTTTGCCGTTCCGCTGCCGGGATTTGAACATCTGAAGCTGGAGGACGTGACCGGATGGCTCTGCCAGAACGGCGTCCCGAAACGGTTCTGGCCGGAGAGGCTGGAGCTGATTGACCGTATTCCCCATACGGGCAGCGGAAAGGTGAAGAAGTATCTGTTAAAAGAGGAACTGGAAAAAAGAATGGAGGGCCCGGAACGCAATGATTGAGCAGAAATTTGGACCGAGAAGGTGCCGGGATACCAGAAAACCACGCGCGGATCAGTGTCCGGATGTCGTATTTTATCGCTGCAGAAGCTGTAACAGCTTATTTCCAGTTACCGGAGGCCAGGCGCTTGAGGAGAAGAAGATTCTCTGCTGTAATGTGGAAGCAGAGCGCCTGGCGCCGACAGACGCCGGGGAGGCAAAGGAGTTATTAGAACTCAGTTACCAGATTACCGGCGGCTATAACGACAACGCGGTAAAGGTATCCTGGAAAACGAAAAAACAGGAGTGCGCACCGCAGTGGATTTATTTGAAGACCTTCACGGGCGGTTATCTAAAATACGTGATGAAGGAAAAACGTTCCCCCATGGTATTTGCACTGGCAGACACGGATGCGTTCTGCTACTGCGATGAAGATCCCTGTCTGGAATGCGTGTTCCGCTGTAAGAGGGGCTTTACGGTTTACGCATATTCAGAGGGGACGGGACTATTGGAAATGCCGCTGGACAGAATGACAGCCCACTGGCAGACACGGGAAATGGAAACGGAGAGGTAGGGGGATTTTTTTAGATTTATTTGTTAATAAATTAACAGAACTCATGCAATGACGTCTGTTAAATATAATCGAGGAGGGTTTACAGATGAAAAGCGAAAATGTCGGAAGTGGCGGGACAGCGGTGGACTGGAGAGCAGTGCTGGTGTTTGTATCCATTGCATTCAGCTCGCAGTGCGGAGGCGGTTTTGCGTCAGGCTCCACACCCTGGACTTATTTTTTCCAGAACACAGGATTTTACGGTATGCTTCCGGAGGTGACACAGCCTTACTTCTGCCTGCTGATGCCTCTTGTGGTGGCGGCGATCAACTGCTTTATTATCTATTTCTTCATGAAATTCGCCATGGATTTCAGAACCTTTGACTATGGGAATTTCCTTGAAAAATACGGTTCCAGATTCTGGGGAGGCGTGTTGGCAAAACCGATGCAGATCGTGTATGAGCTGAATTTTAACTGGCTGCTCATCGTATGTATGGCACTGGCCTATTCCACCTCCGGCTCAGCCCTCAAGGAGCTGACAGGGATTCCGTACATATGGACCACTTTTATTGTAGGAATTATCATGTTTCTTCTCTGTATGAAAGGCACGGAGCTGGTCCGCAAGAACGCAGTGTTCATGAGTGCTGTTATCTTTATTGCCCTGGTTGTCGTTCACGTTCCAAACCTTATTTTCAATATCGGGAGCGGAAAACTGGCAAATGAGATGGCTGTTATGAGCAGCAGCATGGAGGCCGGAATTGCATCGGGCGCGGGCAGCTTTTTAAAATATCTTTTCATTGCATTTGTATGGGCCTATATCTTTTCCGGTCAGAATCTGGCTGGATTCGGCGCGTACGTCAATCATGCGCAGCTGTTTAACAACAAGAAAACTCTGCGCAGGGCGGTGATCCTGTCCGTGATTGTAAACTGGGTATTCCTGGAGATGAACGCCATTAACCTGGCGGGAAACTACAGTGCGGTTTACGATGGATGGGCAAATGGAAAAGCCGTGTATACAATCCTGGTGGTACAGAACGGCTGGGCGGGCGGCGCCGTCAAGGCGATTTCTCTGACGCTGCTTACCATAGCAATCTTTTTTGCAACAATCTCCACGGCGATCAACTATGCACAGGGCTTTAACGACCGTGCTCTGAACTGGTATCAGAAAAAGACCGGGGAAGATCCGAAGGTTTCTGAAGCTAAGCGCAACCGGCGGGGAGCTGTCCTTACCTTTGTCTATATCTGTCTTACCTGGGTGATTTCCCAGGCGGGGCTTACGGCACTGGTATCCAAGGGACTGACCGCGGCATCCTATATCAATTTATTCACCCTCATCCTTCCCACGGTGATAAATGTGATAATCGGATGGCCGGACAGAGAGTACGACAGCGGCAGGAAAGTGCAGGCCGGAACTAAAAAATAAATGATGGAGGTATTTTTATGTTAGCAACAATGGGTCTTATCTTTGCCATTGCTCTCTTAGTAGTCATGATCATCAAGGGGATTGACATGATCTGCGCCACCGTAATCACGGCGGTAATTATCTTATTGAGCAGTCAGCTCAGCCTGTCCGACGGTCTTCTTACCACATTCTCCGGCGGCGCCGGCGGTTTCGTAACTTCCTGGTTCCTGATCCTGGGGATGGGAGGCATCTTCGGACAGCTGGTGCTGGAAACCGGACTGGCCACAAAAATCGCCAAGTGGCTGACGCAGAAGCTGGGAGCTAAAATGGTGGGTCTGGTCATCCTGATCTGTACCTTTTTTATCACCCTCTTAGGCATCAACGGCTATATCATGGTGTTTGTACTGTATCCGATCGCAGACAATCTGCTTCGTGAAAACAAGATGGACCGCCGGCTGCTTCCATTCATGCTGCTGGGCGGCGGAGCTTCTGCCAATGGTTTTATGTATACCCTGGATATCTGTAACGTACTGCCCAGCGGTTATCTGGGAACGTCTCTGGGATCGGCACCGCTATTATCTCTGGTGTTTACCGTGATCCTGGCTGTGTGCTACTTCTTATATTTCAACTATGCACAGGCGCAGAGCCATAAGAAGCATACGAATGAGGAGCTGCTGGCCATGTATACCAGCTCCAACAAGGTTATGAGCGATGAAGAGCTTCCCGGCATTGGGATGTCGGTGCTTCCGTTCATCGTGGTGTTCGGCATTGTAGTGGCGACCTCCAGCTGGGGAACCTCCACCAGTATCCTGTTTTCGCTGACCGTAGGTATTCTGCTGATTATGGCGACTCAGTTCAAGCATATTGAAAACATCAAGTCCTCCGCTAAAACGGGCGCGGGATCCGGACTGAACTCCATGCTGACGGTTGCCGCGGTTATGGGACTCTCCAAGGTACTCAGCCTGTCACCTGCATTTAAAGAGCTGCAGCAGGCCGTTTTATCCATGAATATGCCGGTATATTTAAAGGCGTATTTCGGAACCGCGGTTCTGACCGGTCTGACCGGTTCTGCAATCTCCGGTGAAACCATTTTCCTGGAGAGCTTTGGTCAGGCGTTTGTGGATATGGGAGTCAATGTCCAGGCCCTGCACAGAATCGTGACAGAGTCGGCCCTGATCTTAAATAAGCTGCCTAACTCTTCCGTGGCGATTCTTACAATGTCCATCTGCGGATGCAGCCTGAAGGAAAGCTATAAGCATATTATTCTGGGGACCACGATTCCGGCAGCGGCAGCGGGATTGATAATCGCCTTGATGGCTACCTTTGGATTTGTATTTTAGTATTTTGTGAATATGAGAAAAGGAACCGTTCCTCTGGTTTATAGAGCAGAGGGCGGTTCCTTTTTGCGTATCAGTCAGGCGTTACGTGTAAGTGAGTCTTATTCCGGCATATTTAAGCAGTGGGCGACCATGAAGTTCGCAAAGGCTTCCACGGCTGAGGTAATGAAGTTTTTATTGCTGTAGACCATGTAAATCATGCGGGTGTCCTTTGGAACATCGAGAAGCCGGACCTTGGCAAGATTGTTAAACTGCCTCAAATAGGGGGTATCGGCCACGATGGCCACTTTTGAGGACTTGGAAATCCTGCCTGCAATGGAGATTTCGTCATCGTAGGAATAGACGGCCTCCACTCCTTTTTCTTTGAGAAGCTTGCGGACAACCTTGCCGATGGGAATCGTGTCCCGGTAGGTGGTCAGCCTGTAGTCCTTTAGGTCGGACAGATACATGGCTCCCCGGCTGGCCAGCGGGTGGTTGTCCTGGACGATGGCGATCAGCTCCTGATAGGTGATGGGGACGAAGACCAGGTCGGGCATGCCGTCCACCATGGAACAGAAGCCGATGTCATATTTACCGCAGGAAACGCCCTGCGCCACCTCGATGGACATTCCGTGATAGATATTGAGCGTGGCAAGCGGATTCTTCTCCTGATAAAGATCCAGCGCCTCCGGTAAAAAGTCACCTAACAGGGTGGGAATGCATCCGATATCGATGGAGCCGCTGATATGACCTGATTTCTCCTTGATCAGGGAGATGCCGTGCTCCAGGATACTCAGGGATTCGCTGACGTACTGATAAAATTCTTCCCCGTATTTGGTGAGCTGGATATTACGCCCCTTTTTCTGGAAGAGGGATACCCCCAGTTCCTTCTCCAGAGATGCGATGGAATCGCTTAAGCTGGGCTGCGTAATATAAAGTGCCTTGGCTGCCTCCGTGTAGTGCTGGACTTCAGCCAGTTTTCGAAAATAGTACAGTTGTGGTAAGTTCATAAGCCCCTCCAATAAATCGATATACTTATTATACAGGATGAACAATGGAAAAGCCAGTAAACAGCGGCACAGCCGGGAAATCTATTTGACATTTGCCCGGAAAGTTTTTACAATGGAGGTTATCAGCGGAAAATAACAGCGATGAGAGGGGGAGACAATATGCAGGAGATTTACGACAATCTGTTTCAGGAGACGATTTCCTATTCTGACCGTCACATGAGTCCGCGCAATCTCTATCTGATCCGGCAGCCCGGACGCAGTCTGATGGTGGATACCTCTTTTCGGTTTGAACGGGACTGGGAGATTCTGCGCGGTATGGTGGACTCTCTGGGCGTCTCCTATAAGGAACTGGACGTGTTCATTACCCACGACCATCCGGACCATACGGGGCTTGTGCCGGCGTTGCAGGAGCTGGGGGCAAGCGTGTACATGAATCCGGAGGAGACCAGGAAGCGGGCGGATCTGCTTCACTGTTACCTGGCGGATGAGGAGTCGCGTATACAGAATCTGCGGATCGTGGGCGTGACGAAGAAGGATACTCCGGACGTCTATCAGGCTATTATGGAATACACCGGGCGCGCCTACGCGGAGCGGGGAAAGGCCCAGGACTTCCCCTTTATCCCGGTTCATCCCGGCCAGACACTGGAATATGGGGAGTATCAGTTCGATGTCGTTTCTTTAAAGGGTCATACGTTTGGGCAGTGCGGTCTCCATGAGAAGAGACACGGATTCCTGTTTTGCGGGGATCAGATCATGACGACCATCGTGCCGATCGTGGGCAGCCAGCAGAAGGATCTGGGACTTTTAAAATGCTATATGGAGTCCCTCGGTGATATGAAGCACCGGTACGCGGACTGCAGGATTCTGCCGTGCCATTACGGGCCTGTAGCGGACGTGGAAAAGGAAGCCAACCGGATTATTCTCGGCTATCTGGATAAATGTGAAATCATGAAAGGGATACTGGAAGAGGACGGAGGACTGATGACCACCCGGGATGTGGGCGTCCGGGCCTACGGAAGAAGCCAGGGGCCGCCCGACTACCGCCATTTCGTCTCCTGTACTCAGATCTGGGCGAAGACATTTTCCTGCCTGGAATTTATGTATGGGGAAGGGCTTGTGGAGAGATGCGAGCGGGAGGGGATTATTTACTGGAAGCGAACAGAAGGGGCAGGATAGAGAACGTGAAAATTAATCGGAGACCACTGGATTTGAAAAACGGGAAGTATGAGGACCGTCTGTTTCTTCAGTTCCTTTTGCTCGTGATGGTGCCTCTTATTATCATGGGAGTTCTTTCTTACCAGATCTATGTGCAGGGGGAGACGAAACGGAACCGGCAGGCGTTGGAGTCTTACGGTGAGAGCGTATCCATAGAATATGACAACCTGTTTTCGTCCATAAGGGAATACTATCTGGACAGTACCAGCAATACGACGTTTAAGTGGATGATCGAACAGCAAAAGGTTCCCTACAGCAATTATACCGAGGTGCGTCAGGCCCAGAACCTGCTGAAGGGAAATTACTTTATGACGAAATACATCAGCCTTTATAATTTCATTAATGTGAGGGAAGGCTGGATTTTAAATAATTACGGGATGTATCCCTACGATTATCTGAAAAATTACGAAGAGACAGATCAGTTTCTGGAGGAACAGAAGAAGGTTCCGCTGTCGGTGTACTGGTTAAACCGGACGGGGGTGCCGGCTCCTTATGATAAAACCGTGAAGGAATCCCGAATGGTGGATACGTCGGGCGAGATTCTGGTCATCAAGCAGCAGGACAGCAGCGGCAACCTGATCTATCTGCTGACTGTGCAGGTCAACACGAATGCGCTTCTTAACATTTCCCAGTCTTATAAAAAAATGGGTTACGATGTGGCTGTGTTAAGCAATGGTTCCATGCTGATGGAGACGAATCCTGATTTTACAGAGAGCTATTTACGCAGAAGCAGCACAGAGGGACAGTCTGACCAGCAGATTTACCGTTCACCGGAGGGAAGACGGTACCGGGTGGCCGTGAAAGAAGCGGGAAGCCATGGGCTTACTTATATTACCGGTTACGATATGGCCAAAATGAAACGGGGCGGGATTGTATTTGTGTTCGCGGCTCTTGGCGTCATGCTGCTGTTCGGCGTGATCCTGGCCGTGTTAAAGGCAGCGGCGGTGAGATTCTCCCAGCCGATTCTGCTGCTTCAGAAGTTCGTGGATGATCAGAACGTACAGATTAAGGAATTATTTGTAGCAAATCTGGTGAAGGGCGGACTGAGCCCGGAGCGTATCGCAGAGACAAAGAAGAAGTATCAGATGGAATCCTGGCAGTCTTACCGGATGATCGGCATCTCCCGAAAGCCGAAGGCGGATGAGGGCGAGATTACGCTGCAGGAGCGGGAGAGGCAGAACCGGGAGCTTCTGTCCGGGCTTCCGGAGGCGGTGCGGGAATCCTTTTACATCGTACCCATCATCTATGAACACTGTATCATTTTCATGATCGGAGAAAATGACGACATTGCCCTGGATGACAAGACGGCCCTGGTCTATAAGCGGATCAAGGATCACGCAGAGGAGATGTACGGCTGCCATATTGCATTCGGCATCAGCCGGCCCTTCCATGATTTAACCCATACCCGAAAGGCTTATGAGGAGAGCTCTGAGGCACTGCACAGCCAGAACCACAATCGGGAGGAGGGGATTTCGTCTCTTGTGCTTTATGATGATTATTCCCTGATGGCTCCGGTGAACAACGTCTATGACCTGATTATGGAGAATGAACTGATCAATGCCGTGGACAGCTGCAAGGAGGAGGAAGCCAGGCGCCTTCTGGAGCTGATTCTAGGCCGCCTGGAGATGAAGGGCGCGTCGGGGATCGAGAGAAACTTCTATGTGACCAGACTTTTGACTGCCATTGTCGATGTTTTGACAAAAGCCTCACTGCCGATCAACGACGTGTTTGACAGTGAACAGTATAATATACTGATCAAGGCGGCGCAGATATACGATAAAAAACAGCTGATTCAGTTTGTCATGGATGAGATCATTCGGCCGATTACCCATTCTCTGACTGCATTCCGCCAGTCCGGGGCATCGGATATCGTGAAGCAGGTAACGGCAATGATTAAAGAATCCAGGGGAAATATTACGCTGAACGAATGTGCGGACGCATTGAACTACCAGCCCAATTACGTATCTAAGGTATTGAAAAAAGAAAGAGGAGTCACCTTTACCGACATGGTCAGTGAGGAGAAGCTGAAGGTGGCAAAATATATGCTGCTGACCAGCGATCTGTCCGTGGCGGAGATATCGGAGAAGCTTCAGTATAATAATGTACAGAACTTTATCCGCTTTTTCAAAAACCATGAAGAAACTACCCCTTCTGCATTCCGAAAGAAGCATAAAGAAGGATGATAACTTAAAAATAAAAGATGATAACAGCGAGAATATCATGATAACTGTTAAAAAGGAAGCCCCTTACAAACACCGTGAATATGCGGGATATAAGGGGCTTTTTTTATGTGAAAAAACAGGCAGATAATGATTATTTACAAACGTTTCCAAGGAGTGTTACCATGAGCTCACAAAAGGAGCGGGTAAGATTACGCTTCCTGTATAACGAAAAGAGCTCTTTCGTAAAAATAAAATAATAGGAGGAACATATGAGTCAAAAGGCAGCAGACCAAAAGCAGAGGCCCAAATCGGATACCATCAAACACGCGCTGGTTTCCCATAAATGGCTGTACCTTATGCTGATTCCCGGCGTACTGTACATGCTGATCTTTAACTATCTGCCCATGGGCGGATTAGTGATGGCATTTCAGGAGTTCAGCCCATACAATGGAGACTCCATGATAGGAGCATTTCTTCAAAGTCCATTTGTGGGACTCAGCGTATTTAAAAAGTTTTTTACCGGGCCGGATTTCTTACAGCTATTAAAGAATACCCTGTCAATATCCATTACCAGCCTGATCTTTTATTTCCCAGCTCCGATTATTCTGGCCTTACTGCTGAATGAAATCAAAAATGCGGCGTTTAAGAGAGTGACTCAGACCATGGTTTACATCCCCCACTTTATATCCATGGTTATTGTAGCGGCCCTGACTGCCCAGCTCTTCAGCACGACAGACGGTCTGGTGTATCACTGGCTGGTGGAGATCTTCGGAAGAAATAACGCGCCGGATGTCATGTCCAATCCCAGACTGTTTGTACCGATGATCGTGGGACAGAACATGTGGAAGGAGACCGGGTACGGAACGATTATCTTCCTGGCAGCCCTTTCCGGTGTGGATGTGCAGTTATATGAAGCGGCAGAGGTGGATGGGGCAAACCGGTGGCAGAAGATGTGGCATATCACGCTTCCCGCCATTAAATCAACCATTGTAATTATGTTAATCTTAAAGGTGGGTTCGATCCTGAATACGGGCTATGAGCAGATTTTCCTGATGCAGAATTCCATGAACCGTACCGTATCCGATGTGTTTGATACCTATATTTACACGAAGGGTGTTGTAAACGGCAACTATTCCCTGGCTACCGCAGCAGGCATGTTCAAGTCCGTAGTCAGTATGATTATGGTACTGGGAGCGAACCGGCTGGCAAAGGCGGTCGGCGAATCTGGCTTCTATTAAATCGGGAAATGAGGAGGACTTAAGACATGGCTAAGACAAAAGCAATCAAGATAAAGCGCAGTCCGGGAGACCAGTTGGTTCAGATCGTAATCTATATATTCGTCGGAGCCTTTGCGTTAATAACACTGCTTCCATTTGTATATATTGTGGCGGGGTCCTTTGCCACGGAACGGGAATTGACAGAGCGGGCGTTTTTCCTGTTTCCACGTACGATTTCCATGAATGCATACCAGTATATCTTTAAAACAGGAGATGCAATTAAGGGATTGAAGAATTCTATCTTTGTGACAGTTGTAGGTGTCCTGATAAATATGGTGTTCTCCAGTACGCTGGCGTATCCCTTATCCAGGCCATATTTTAAGGGGAGAAAATTCTTTACCAATATGGTGATTGTGACCATGCTGTTTTCCGGTGGTATGGTTCCTGCCTATCTGGTGGTTGCCAACGTACTGCATTTAAAGGATTCCTTCTGGGCCTTATGGCTGCCTGGAGCGGTAAATCCATTTAACATGATTATTATCAAGAACTATTTTCAGGGACTTCCCACAGAGCTGGAGGAGGCGGCCAGAATGGATGGCTGCAATGATCTGCAGATCTTCTGCAGGATCATCCTTCCGCTGTCCAAACCGGTGCTGGCAAGCGTCACCCTGTTTTATGCGGTTACCCACTGGAATTCTTATTTCAATGCCATGATGTATATTTCGGACAGCAATAAAGAGGTGATCCAGATCGTACTGAGAAGAATTATATTCTTGACATCCGCGGTAGCCAATGACAGCGGATTTGACTGGGGAGCCATGGGAATTCCGCCGCAGAAAGCGGTTAAGATGGCAACCACAGTGGTTGCAACGGTTCCGATCCTGCTGATTTATCCCTTTGTGCAGAAATATTTCACACAGGGCGTTATGGTCGGGTCCGTAAAAGGCTAGCACAGCATTGCATAAGTTCCAGTGAATATAGCACCCGCTATTTCCGCCAGTGCCGCGTTGCCGAAGCTGGTCGTAGGATCCACTACGCCGTCGTTTCGGCGCCTTGCCCTGACAAAAATATCAGGCACTCTATTCACCGAAACTTACGCAACGCTGTACTAGCAAACAGAAACGTATAGAAAGGAAAAATATCGTTATGAAAAAAAATATTTTGAAAAAAGCAGCAGCCATTACACTGGCTGGAAGTATGGTATTATCCATGGCCGCATGCGCAGGCAAAGCAAACAGCCAGAATGGAAGCGGTGAACCGGAAGCGGCCGCAGACGGCAAGGCTGTGATCTCCTTTATGGTGACTCAGTTTCAGGGCACAGAGTTAAAGAATGACCATTCCGACGAGGTTATCGCTAAGTATGAGGACTACACCAACACTCATGTGGAATGGAGATGGGAGGCCAATGATACGTATAAGGAGAAGCTGGGACTGGTGCTCATGGATAAGGATAACATGCCTATGATCTTAACCGGAAGCGGCGAGCTGACAGCCAACATCGTGGATGCGGCGAAGAAAGGCGCATTCTGGGATTTGAGAGAGTTCTTAAAGGATTCAGAAAGCTATCCCAACTTATCCCAGGCCAATGAGAATATCTTAAAGAGCCTGACCGTGGATGGAAAGGTCATCGGTGTGTACCGTGCGCGTCCCATCGGCCGCTACGGTTTCTCCTACCGGACCGACTGGGCGGAGGCTGTGGGAATCACGGAGGCCCCAAAGAGTGTGGAAGATGTCTATAACATGCTTTATAAGTTTACATACGATGATCCGGACGGTAACGGTAAGGACGATACCTACGGTCTGGAGATGACCAAGTATGTAGGTCCGCTGGATATTATGCAGACATGGTTCGGTGTGGGGAACGAGTGGGTGGAAGCGGATGGAAAGCTGGTTCCGGTTCATCAGACGGCAGAGTATCAGGAAGCATTGAAATGGATGAGGAAGATCTATGAGGACGGGCTGATCCGTAAGGACTGGGCTACCGTGGATTCCGGTACATTCGGAGATGCCTGCAAGAAGGGCGAGGCCGGCGCATTTATCGACGTTATGGACGGCGCCAAGAGAGTCTGGAACTATTATATCCAGAACGATGTGAAGTCTGTTGTTGACGATTCCAGGACGGCATCCATGAATCTGGTTGGTCCGGTC
Source organism: Hungatella sp. L36 (assembly GCF_014288035.1). Classification (NCBI taxonomy): domain Bacteria; kingdom Bacillati; phylum Bacillota; class Clostridia; order Lachnospirales; family Lachnospiraceae; genus Hungatella; species Hungatella sp. L36. The sequence goes on from NZ_JACOPC010000020.1 coordinate 21,157, forward strand.
AACAATGTCACTCTGGCAACCAGCGGAATGAACGGATATTACGTGATCACGAAGGCCGGGGCAAAGACGGAGGAGGATGTGAAGAATTGCCTGCATTTCTTAGATAAAATGTGTGATGATGAGATGTTAGTAATGGCGGATTACGGTCTGGAAGGCATTACTTATGATCTGGATGAGAACGGGGAGGTCGTGTTAAAGAACAAACTGGAGGTATCTCAGACTCCTCAGGTGGGATTAAACCAGTGCATCAGCTATATTCCTCACCTGGCATCGGTTTCTCCTGCACTGAAGAAGGATGAACCGACCAAAGCGCAGGATGCGGCTTATGAGAGAAATGAAAAGGTAGCGGTCTTTAATCCGGCGCTGGGTTACCTGGCTAATTCTACGGTGAACGCAGAGGTCGGAACGGATATCGAGCAGATTATCGATGATGCGAGAACCCAGTATATCTGCGGTCAGATCGATGATGAAGGGCTGGAGGCCGCGGCCGCGCAGTGGTTGAACAGAGGCGGAGACCGGCTTATCGAGGAAATAAATCAGTTATATCAGCAGGATACTGCGAAGTAGGAAAAGGGCGGCAGTGTTGAGCATTCTTGAACTTGTGACGGGACACACGGTGGTGTGATGGTGGATTAGATGAGACTTCATAATTTGGGCGACAGAGTAAAGTCAGGACTTACTTCATGGGGCTGCATGTGGGATCAGGGACGGTGCAGTGCGGATACAGAGTATATTCTGAGAAATGAGGACGGGAGCGCGCAGCGCATGCAGTCCAGGGTTACGGCATTTTGGCCGGATGGGTCGGTGAAATGGACCGCGCATACAGCGGACGCGGGGAAGCTGTCTGAGGTGATCGAGGTGGTACCTGCTGACGGTGGGTGTCAGAGAAAAGGAGAGCTGGAAGTTGAGGTTAAGAGGCTGGAGGGACAGCGGATTATTACGGCAGGGAGCGTGGCTGTGGTGATCCCGGACGAAGGGAAATGGCTGTTTGAGAGGCTGGAGGTTAATGGAGAACTCCGGGCCGGGCACGCGGGAGCGGTGCTGATTCTGGAAGAGCCGGCCAATATCCATGGGCGAACCGTCAGGACGGAAAAGGAATACGAAGGTCTGATTGAGCGGGTGACACTGGAGGAAGAAGGACCGGTCCGGGCTGTCGTAAAATTTGAAGGAACTCATGTGTCGGAGGAGGGGGAGAGAAAGCTGCCGTTTGTGATCCGGATGATGATCGGCCTGGAATCGGAAAAGGTGGATTTTGTCCATACGTTTCTCTACGACGGCGATGAGGAACGGGATTTCTTAAAGGGGATCGGGCTCCGCCTGGAAGTGCCTATGGAGGATGAAATGTATAACCGGCACGTGGAAGTGCAGGGGGATTACGGCGTATTCCATGAGACAGCGGCAGAGCTTCTTACCTGGAGACCGCGGCTGCCGGAGCAGATTTACCGGGAGCAGATGGCGGGAAAGAGGCTTGTCTTGGGGGGAAATGAGAAGGAGCTTGTAGAAAGCGTTCTTAAGGATATGCCCTTCTGGGATACGTATGACGTATGCCAGGACAGCCCGACGCATTATAGAATCAGAAAGAAGACGGAAGGGGAGACCTGCTGTTATCTGGACTGCCTTCATGGTATGAGAACGGAAGGGGCCGCGGCTTTTGGAAGCGGAAACAAATCGGTGGCCTTTTCGATCCGGGATTTCTGGCAGACGTATCCATCCGGATATACCTTTAAAGGACTGACAAAGGAGAGGGCGGAGGCATTTGTATGGCTGTACAGTCCGTCGGCCGAGGCTATGGATTTCAGGCATTATGCGGAACGGGGATACAATCAGGTTTATTATGAGGGCTATGATTACAAGGGTGCGACGCCTTATGGAATCGCCTCTACCAGCGAGTATTCCATAGCATTTTATGATGCAGTGATTCCAGAAGGAGAGAAGCTGGAAGCCTTATCCGAAATGGTGGATCACCCGGCACAGTATGTGGGGGACCCCGGATTTTACCATGAGATGAGGGCATTTGGCTATTGGTCACTTCCGGAAAAGAGCTGTGAGACGGAAATGTGGCTGGAGGAGCAGCTTGACCGGGCCGCTGCTTTTTATGAAGGAGAGGTGGAGCAGAGAAACTGGTACGGGCTGTTTAATTACGGCGATTTTATGCACACCTATGACCGGGAACGCCATGTGTGGCGCTACGATATGGGCGGCTATGCCTGGGATAATACGGAGCTGGTACCGACACTGTGGCTGTGGCTTATGTTCATGAGGACCGGAAGGCCGGATGTATTTTCACTGGCGGAAAAGCTTTCAAGACATGCCTCGGAGGTGGATGTATACCATATGGGGAAGTACAGGGGCTTAGGATCGCGGCACAACGTGCGGCATTGGGGCTGTCCCTGTAAGGAAGCCAGGATTGCCATGGCGGCTCACCACCGGTTTTACTATTATATGACCGGGGATCACAGGCTGGAGGATATCTTTGAGGAACTGAAGGACAATGAAATGACATTTTTAAACAGGGATCCGCTGGGAGATTTTTATGAGAAGGCGGATATGGTCTGTAAGAGCCATGCCAGAACCGGTCCGGACTGGTCGTCCCTGTGCGCCAACTGGCTGACTCAGTGGGAGCGCAAAAATGATCCGTTATACCGGGATAAGATCATGACTGGCATGGAGGATATCAAGAAGGCGCCGTTACAGCTGGTATCGGGACCGGACTTTGAATTCGATCCGGAGACCGTTCATCTGCGTTATATCGGGGAACGGGCGGCTGGCGGAACGCATCTTCAGATCTGTATGGGAGCGCCGCAGGTATGGATGGAGATGGCGGAACTTCTGGAGGATGAGGAGTGGAAACGGATGATGGCCGACTATGGACGGTTTTATTATCTGCCAAGGGAGAAGCAGCTGGAAGAGTCCGGGGGAATTATCGGGGATCGGGAATTCTCTCTTCCGTTTATGGCTGCTGCCATGGGGGCTTATGGCGCGGAGTATTTTCAGGATACGGCACTGGCGGAGACCACCTGGGGGCATCTGCTTCATGCAATTCTCTGTGAAGGAAATCATCAGGGACTGGAGTGTGTTACGCGAAAGCATGAGGGGAACAGGGAATATCTGACGGAGATTCCCTGGATATCGACTAATTTTGCCGCCCAATGGTGTTTGAATGTGATTATGGCTCTGGATTTTATTCGGGATACTTTGCCGAAGACACTGCACGAGGCGGATTTACTGGTGGCCGGGATGCCCGAAGGGAGCTTCCGCAAGGCCTGAGAGCAGGCACTCAATTCACCGTTAATTACATAACGAAGTACTAAGCAGAAACCAGAACGGGAGGCCTCTATGATACGGATAACGAAGATAACAAATAACCAGGTGACAATCTCCTGGGAGATAAATCCTGATGCAGACTACTATGAAATATACTGGTCCGACAGGGAACTTGAACCGGAGCAGTACCGGCTGCTGGGGACTGTGCCTGCGGAATGCACCACTTATACATTGGAAAAATCCACCCATGTGCCCCACTATCTGGCGGTGCGTCCGGTAATGGCAGGAAAAACGGCAGGACCATATACCACGTTAAGGACCCCTGTTCACTATATCAGGAATGAGCAGACGGAAAGTCTGGGGCGCGGACTGGTGGCGGTAAAGACGGATCAGGGCGTATTTTTAAGCTGGCGCATGTTTGTCAGTGAGGTGTGCGGCTTCAGTGAAGAGGCAGGGGGCATGACTGGCGTGAATTACCGGATATATCGGAACGGCAGGGCCATTTCACTGGTGACAAACAGTACGAATTATGCAGATGTCCACGGAACGTGCGGAGATGTCTATGCGGTTGCGCCTGTGCACGACGGGGAAGAGGGGGCGGCCTGTGAGCCGGTCGCCGTATGGGAACGGGAGTACCTGGATATTCCTGTTCAGAAGCCGGAGGACGGCGTGACGCCGCGGGGAGAGAGGTATACGTATTCAGCCAATGATATGTCAGTCTCGGATGTGGATGGAGACGGAGAGTATGAGTATCTTGTCAAATGGGATCCCTCCAATTCTCATGATGTTTCCATCAAGGGCTATACGGGCCGGTGCTATATCGACTGTTACAAACTGGACGGAAGACTTCTGTGGCGGCTTGATATGGGGGCGAATATACGGGCTGGCGCCCATTATACCCAGTTTATCTGCTATGATTTTAACGGGGACGGCAGAGGCGAAATGGCCGTAAAAACTGCGCCGGGAACGAAGATGACAGTCTATGGAAGAGACGGAACACCGGCACGGGAATTCTATATTACCATGCCGGAGGAGGATATCAGGCGGGGATACGGCCATGAGGATTCCTATGTATGCAGTGCTGACGATTACTATGAGCATTTAACAGAACTGTTTCTGGGCTGGAGAGAACTGCCTGAGGTCGTGAATGGTCAGTGGCCGGATACGCTGGAAGCGTGTTTCGGAATTCAAAAACGCTGTGAATATCCCTTACAGAAGGAGGATGCCAGGGCGCTGGCGGATTACTTCCTTGACGTCTACGCGCCAGAGAGAAGCCCGAGGAATGATCTGCGGCGGTTTGAAGGATTTATCTATGAGGGACCGGAATATTTAACTATGTTTGGCGGAGACGGGGAGGAGCTGGAGACGGTTCCGTTCCCGTTCCCCAGAGAGGACGACGGCCTTCGATGGGGCGATTACGCCATGAACCGCATCGAACCGTGCAACCGGGTGGACCGTTTTTTATCCGGAGCAGCCTATTTGGACGGGATAAGGCCGTATCTGATCGTATGCCGCGGCTATTACACCAGGTCCTGTCTTGCCGCATACGACTTTTTCGAGGGGAAATTCCGGGAAAAGTGGAAGGTGGACAGCGGATATGTCCCAATGAGAAATCCATTTAACGACGTTCCCCATGCCCTTGCAGGCAGTGACCCTGTCTATGGGAAACTGGCGGGGCAGGGGAACCACTCGATCTCCACGGCTGACGTGGATGGGGACGGCTGCATGGAGATTATCTACGGGGCAGCATGCATTGACCATGACGGAAGTCTTTTATACAGCTCTTATGACCGCAGGCCGGATGGAGTCTTGGCCAAAATGGGACACGGCGATGCCATGCATGTGGCAGACATGGATCCGGACCGTCCGGGGCTGGAGATATTTAATGTGTTTGAGGGAGCCGAGTATGTGCCTTATGGCTATGCGCTGCGGGATGCGGCTACTGGAGAGGCCATCTTTGGGACGTATGCGGAGGAAGATTTGGGGCGGTGCATGATTGGCGATATGGTGCCGGGCGTGCGTGGATACCAGTGCTGGGTAAACGGTGCAGGAATCTATGACTGCAGGGGCCGACTGTTGGACACCAATACGCCGGGAACCAATATGTCCATCCGCTGGTCCGGCGACCTGACGACCCAGATTACTGACGGCAGTGATTTTGACTTAAACCAGAAACCCACCGGTGTGATTCAGGATTTGATCCACGGTGTTATGCTGACTCCGGAGAATACGCTGACGAATAACGGAACGAAGGGAAATCCCTGCCTGACAGCTGATATATTTGGAGATTTCAGAGAGGAGCTTCTGCTTCGGACTGCGGACAGCTCGTCCATCCGCATTTACACCAATACGGAGGTGACAGACCACAAGCTGTTTACCCTTATGCAGGATACCCAGTACCGGTGCAGCGTGGCATGGCAGAATAACTGCTATAACCAGCCGGGATATCCTTCGTTCTATTATGGCTCTGACATGGAGTTCGGACGGGTGCTGCCCTATATGAAACACAAGCCGGTTCTGTATCTGGCCGGGGATTCCACCGCCCAGTCCTACGGCAGCGGCGACAGGCCGCAGGCCGGATGGGGGGAGATGCTTCTCTCCTGTTTGGATCCGGATACTGCGGTTAAAACAGGGCACAGGGAGGACTGTCCGTTTGAACAGGAGATGCAGTATGAAACGAGACATCTGATCGTGGACAACTGCGCTGCGGCAGGGCGGTCTTCAAAGACCTTTCTGGAGGAAGGGCGTCTGGAGGATATAAGAAAACATTTAAAAGAAGGGGATACTCTTCTGATCCAGTTCGGACATAATGATGCCGCTGCTTCGAAGGCAGAACGCTTTGTGCCCGCAGAACAGTTTGCCGGTGTGCTTGAAGCTTATGTCCGCGCGGCAAAGGAATGCAAAGCGGTGCCTGTTCTGTTGTCCTCCATCTGCCTGTATCCATGCAGTGAAAATGAGGAAGGGGAGAAAGGGGCGATTGCCGCATCACTTCCCCGGTATGCCGAGGAGATGAGGAAGCTGGCGGAGAGAGAGCGTATCCCGTACATCGATCTCGGAATGGTGACGGGAAACTGGCTTAAAGGGTTAAGTGAGACGGAAGCGGCCGGCTGCTATAGAGAAGATAAGGTTCATTTGACAGCAGAAGGCGCCAGGCGGTTTGCCGGTCTGGCGGCAGAGGAACTGAAAAAGCTGAGAGCACACGAAAACGCAGTAAAACCGGCGTGACAGGAGGGAGACGGCGCATGATAGCGACAAGGCTGAAAAATATCTATACCTGCTTTCCGGGAGGGAAGCATAAGGTTCTGACGATGAGTTACGATGATGGGCGGACCTGGGACCGAAAGCTGGTGGAACTCTTCAATTCATACAAGATAAAAGGGACCTTCCACCTGAATTCCGGTCTGACGGACGGGGAACGAGTACCTCAGAGTGAGTGGGCGGACCTGTATCTGGGGCATGAGATTTCCTGCCATACGGTGCTTCACCCTACCATAGAGCGCTGCCCTGTGGAGCAGGTGGCTCTTCAGGTATTGGAGGACAGACGGAATCTGGAACGGTCGGCGGGCTATCCTGTGCGGGGATTGTCCTATCCCAACGGATCTTACAGCAAGGAAATACTTTCTCTGCTGCCGGGGCTTGGGATTGAATACGGCCGGGTGGTTGGGGATACCCATCAGTTCGCCATGCCTGAAAACTTCCTGACCTGGAAGGCCACCTGCCATCACAATCACGGGCTTTTAGAGGATGGAGAAGCATTTATACGGCTGAATAAGACTCAGTATCTTTATCTGATGCTTGTCTGGGGCCACAGCTATGAATTTGACAGAGATCAAAACTGGGATCTGATGGAGGAGTTCTGCCGCATGGCAGGAGACAGGGAGGACACCTGGTACGCTACCAATATTCAGATTGTGGATTATATGCGGGCTGCAGGGAATCTGAAGTTTACGATTGACGGTGACCTGGTCTATAATCCATCCGCACAGTCTGTCTGGATCCGTGTGGACGGGGACTTGTTTTTAGTGCCGGGTGGAGAAAGCATAAAACTGTAGAGCAGCCGGTTTCGGCTATGGAGGAATTAGAATGATTGATTTATCCGCTTATGGAACAGAGACTTTAAAAAATGCTGCGTGCATTTATAAAAACCCGCTGCAAAGGCTGGAGGATATAAGGGATTTCGTGCTGGAAGGGAAGGCCGTGTTTTCTTTCCCGAATGCAAGGCTTCGCATGGAAAACCAGTTGGATGCGGCCAGCGGGCAGAAGGCCAATTATGTGTTGTGGTGCCCGGAGGAATTTCCGGCTGATCTATTCGTGCGGTGGCAGTTTTACCCGATTCAGGAGCCGGGTCTGTGCATGATATTCCTGGCTGCTAAGGGACGGGAAGGGGAAGACATATTCTCTCCTTCCCTGATGCCCAGAGCCGGAGAGTATGTACAGTATCATCACGGTGATATAGACGCCTTCCACATCTCCTATTTCCGCAGGAAGGAGCCGGATGAGAGGGCTTTCCATACCTGCAATTTAAGAAAAAGCCATGGCTTTTACTTAACAGCCCAGGGAGGCGACCCGATTCCGGACGCGGACGAGGCGGAAGGGCCATATGAAATAGCGGTCCTGAAGAGGGGAAACGAAGTGCGTTTTTATATCAACGCACTGGAGCTGTTCCGGTTCAAAGACGATGGCGTGACTTATGGAAAGCTTTTGGAGGGAGGAAAGATCGGTTTCCGCCAGCTGGCGCCTATGATTGGAGAGTATGAGGATCTGGAGGTATGGGCATAGAGAAAACCTGAAAAGTGTAAATAGTGAAAATAATAGCAAAAAATTGAAAAAACCGGTTGACAAAATGTGTGGTATCGGATATACTTAATACCGTTGCGAAAGCAATATGCGCCGATAGCTCAGCTGGATAGAGCGTCTGGCTACGGACCAGAAGGCCGCGTGTTCGAATCATGTTCGGCGCATTAAAAAACAAGGGTTTAAAAAAAGACATCCGATTGCGGGTGTCTTTTTTCTTGCTGATATCTGCATGTGTATTTGGCGGAGGGCATCCTCAAAGCAAATTCCCATCAATTCCGATGGTAAAGACCTTACACGGAATCTTCTTCCCGCTGTTTTCTACTGCCCGTTCCACCGCGAACTGGATTCCGCCGCAGCAGGGAACTTCCATACGGGTTACCGTTATGGAGCGGATGTCATTTTCACGCAGGATCTCCGTCAGCTTCTCGGAGTAATCCGTGCTGTCTAATTTCGGACATCCGATCAGAGTGATGTGGTTCCGGATAAAATCGTGGTGGAAATTACCATAGGAAAAAGCGGTGCAGTCCGCTGCGATCAACAGGTCGGCATTGGCGAAATAGGGGGCGTGGATGGGCGCAAGTTTGATCTGGACCGGCCACTGGGACAGGCAGCTTGGAACGTCTTCCGGTCCGGCCTGGTTCTGGGCGGCGCTGCCGGATAAGGAACGGGAGGCAGCCGAGGGACAGGCACAGTGGCTGTCTCCGGAGCCGGCGTGTTCCAGGGCCTTTTTGGCCTTCTGTACAGCGGCGTGATCGTAGGCGGGCGCTTCGCGCTCTACAAAGGAGATGGCCCCTGCGGGACAGGCGGGCAGACAGTCTCCCAAACCGTCACAGTAATCCTCTCTCGTTAAAACTGCTTTTCCGTCTATCATCTGAATGGCTCCCTCGTGGCAGGCTTCGGCACACAGTCCGCAGCCGGTACAGGCGTCTGTATCAATGTGAATGATTTTTCTTATCATGTTTTTTTCCTCCTTGACTCGATAGCTGTATCATACTATACTAAAATCGAAAAGTATGTTGTTTTTGCAACGAAATTAAAAATAAATCGATATGGCGGAGCGAGATGGTTTCATTATTTGACGGGATTGAAAATGGGGAACTGGAACAGCTGCTTCCGTGTCTTGGCGGAAGAAGAGTTTTATTTGATGAGGGAGAGTACATCTTAATGGCGGGCGGCCGGGCGGATCAGGTAGGTATGGTCCTGTCCGGCAGCGTGCTGGTGTTTTCTGACGACTTCTGGGGCAACCGGACCATCCTGGCCCATGTGGAGCGGGGAGGTCTGTTCGGCGAGGCGTTTTCCTTTGCGCGAGTGGAATGTCTGCCGGTCAGTGTGACCGCCGCGGAGAAGACGGAGGTGCTCTTCATCAACTGTGAGAGAATCATAACCGTCTGTCCGTCCGCATGTGAGTTTCATAACCGTCTGGTCCGCAATATGCTTAAAATTCTGGCGGAAAAGAATATGACACTGACACAGAAGATCGGTCACATGGGAAAACGCACAACCAGGGAGAAGATTCTTTCCTATTTGTCGGAGCAGGCAAAGAAGGCGGGAGGGGAGTCCTTTACCATTCCGTTAAACCGGCAGGAGATGGCCGATTATCTGGCTGTGGACAGGAGCGCCATGTCAAAGGAGCTGGGGCGGCTGAAGGAGGAAGGACAGATATCCTTCCATAAAAATCAGTTTCAGCTGCTGAAAGCAGAGCTGCGGTAGTCAAAAAACGCGGCAGGCAGCTGGGCAGCCAACTTTTAGAGCCGTGAACGGCAGAGCAGACCAGACAGCCGAAGCCAGAGGGACTGCAAACCGTAATAAAATGACTGAAAATTACCGAAACAGAGGGAAATAGCGCTTGCTTTTTTTGTGAAATTTATTATACTTATACATAAGATTATATTTCATAAAGAATACGAATCAGTCGCAAAATCAGGTGCAATGAGGTAGCTGTAGGTGGTAGGTGCAGTGCCTCTTTTTTTCTATATGAAAATTCGACAGGCGTGGAGAGGGGACTTATGCGGTTGACAGGCAGTCTGGAAGAGGAAGTGACAGAGAAGATCAGGAGACTTCCGGGAAAAACGGGATTTTATTATGAAAATCTCGTAACCGGTGAGCGGGCGGCGTATCACGAGGACGAACGGATGATGGCCGCCAGCGTTATTAAGCTGTTTGTGATGACAGAAGCATTTGTGAGGTTCGAGGAGGGGACTCTGAGTACCGACAGGATCATCCGCATGAAGCGGGAGGACTGTGTGCCGTCCTGCGGGGCACTTACGTATCTCCATGACGGAATCGAAGTGACGGTTCTCGATCTCGTGACGCTGATGATTATTTTCAGCGATAATACGGCGGCGAATGTGCTCATCGATCTTCTGGGAATCGAGGAAATTAACCGTACGATCAGGCGGATGGGATACCGCGATACGGTGCTCCAGCGGAAGATGTACGATACGGAGAAATCAAAGTGGGGAATCCAGAATTACATAACGGCAGCGGAGACGGGCCGTCTGCTGCGTGAGATGTATCAGGGCAGACTGGTGAGCCGGCAGGCCAGTGAAAAGATGATTTCTATTTTAAAGAACCAGCAGCTGTGCAGCAAGATTCCGTTTTATCTGCAGGCGCTGCCGGAGGAACCGGAAATCGCCCACAAGACAGGGGAAGACTGTGGAATTACACATGATGTTGGAATTGTATATGCAAAACAGCCATTTATCGTGTGCTACTGTGGAAACGATACCGATACGCCGGCATATGAGCGCGTGATGGCGGAGACTTCCCTGTGGCTGTACCATAGAAATTCGGAGGTTAGAGTATGAGAATTGCGAAGATAGAGACCGCGGAAGTGGATATTCCTCTTGTAACGCCGTTTAAGACGGCTTTGCGGACCGTGAACAGCGTGAATGATATTGTGGTCAGGGTTACCGCGGATGACGGCAGGACGGGCTTTGGAGAGGCCCCTCCCACGGCTGTGATCACCGGGGACACGAAAGGCTCCATCCGGTGTGCTATCGAGGAATTTATCGCTCCTAATCTGATCGGAATGGAGATCGATAACCTGGACGGCATGATGAAGAAGCTTCACGGCTGTATGGTGAAGAACACATCGGCCAAGGCGGCGGTGGACATGGCGCTCTATGATCTGTATGCACAGTCCTGCAGGAAGCCTTTGTACCGGGTTCTGGGAGGCAGCAGGACAGAAGTGGAGACGGATCTGACCATCAGTGTCAACGGTGTGGACGAGATGGTGGAGGACAGCTTAAAGGCGGTTAAACAGGGCTTTCGAATTCTGAAGATCAAGGTGGGAAAAGAAGGCGTAAAAGATATCCGGAGAATCCGGGAGATCCGGGCGGCTGTGGGGCCGGAGATCCGGCTGCGCATCGACGCCAACCAGGGATGGACGGCCAAGGAGGCCGTTCGCATCATCAGGGCCATGGAGGATTCGGGAATTGAGATGGATTTAGTGGAACAGCCGGTGAATGCTCATGATTTTGACGGGATGAAGTTTGTGACAGCCAATGTGGCCACGCCTGTCCTGGCGGATGAAAGCGTGTTTTCTCCGGAGGATGCGGTTCGGATTATCCAGAACCGGGCGGCGGATCTCATTAACATTAAGCTGATGAAGACCGGCGGGATTTATGAGGCGCTGAAGATCTGTGCCATTGCGGAAAGCTACGGAGTGGAGTGCATGATCGGGTGTATGCTGGAGAGCAAGATCGCGGTCAGCGCGGCGGCTCATCTGGCGGCGGGTAAGGGGATTATTACCCGTGCGGATTTGGACGGCCCATCCCTCTGTTCCATCGATCCGTATACAGGGGGACCGGTTTATGAGGGCGCGGTCATCCGAATGAATGACAATGACGGGATCGGAATTACAGGAGTTCCCGCATTTGAGCCGTAACTGGCGTAATCGTATGGAAACTAATCCCGCAAGGGTTAGAATATTAGGAACATGGAGGAAAACTTATGAAGAAAAGAAGATTGACTGCGGCACTGCTCTGTGCTGTTCTTGCTGCTTCGACCGTGCTCAGCGGATGCGGCGGTAAAAAGACGACAGAAGGCGGAAGTACCGCCCAGGCTGGTAAGGAAGCAGGGAAAAATGAGAATGGGAAGGACGGAGACAATGGAAAACCAGTCGTATATAAGGAACTGTATTCGGGGGAGGTCGCGACTTTAAATTATTTAGTTTCGTCTTCAGACAACGATATCAGAACAGCGGCATACTGTATTGATACTCTGATCGAGTATGACAGCTCTGGTCAGATCAGGCCGGGACAGGCGACGGAATGGGAATATGACGAGGCGTCTAAGACGTGGACCTTTCACTTAAGAGAAGCTAAATGGGTGGATAACACAGGAACGCCTGTAGCCGATGTGACGGCACAGGATTATGTGGACGCCATCAAATACCAGTTGACACCGGAATACGAGAGCGGGATTGTGCAGAATCTGTTCGGTGTGATTGCAAATGCCAGGGCGTATTACAACGGCCTTGTTTATAACGGCGGAGCTGATGATGAGGGGGTGGTATGGAATGCCATTGATTTCTCTGAGGTCGGTGTAAAGGCTGTGGATGATCATACGCTTACGTATACGCTGGAGACGGAAGTGCCGTATTTCATATCTTCTTTGGCTTATATTGTTTATATGCCGGCTTATGGACCTCAACTGGAGGAGTTGGGGAAGGAGTTTGCAACAGGCGCGGATAAGATGTATTACAATGGCTCTTACTATATGTCGGAGTTTTCTCCTCAGGAGCGCCGGGTGTATAAAAAGAATACGTTAAACTACGACGCGGATATTGTCTATATTGACGAGATACAGAAAATTTACAATGCGGAAGCGTTTACCATCGGACCGGAGATGGTAAAGCGCGGTGAGATCGATCATGTAGAAATCACGGCTGACATTCTGGATGACTGGCTGAGCCATGAGGATACAAAGAATCTGATCAGCCGTGAGAGGCCGAGAAACAGCTATTCCTATTTCTACTGTTTCAACTTTGATCCGCAGTTCGACGCAGAGTATGAGCCGGATAACTGGAGAAAGGCCGTGAACAATGAGAACTTCCGTAAGGCCCTTTCTTCCGCTCTGAATAAGACTAAGGAAGTAGCTGTGCTGGAGCCGAACGTTCCGGAAGATTACGTGATCAATACCATCACTCCGGCGAAGTTTACCTTCAACGCGGATGGAACCGATTTTACAGAGATCGGCGATATGGCGGCTCTGGGAGATACCTTTAATGAGGCGAAGGCCGTGGAGTACCGTGATCTGGCAAAGAGTGAGCTGGCGGCCGAAGGCGTGACCTTCCCGGTGAAGGTGCTTCTGCCGTACAATCCTACCGAGGTCAACTGGGATAAGGAGTGTCAGGTTGTGGAACAGCAGATGGAATCGCTGCTGGGAACTGATTTCATCGATATTATCGTGCAGACAGGTCCAACCGACGGATTCCTGACTGAGATCCGCCGTAACGGAAAGTACGCAATGTTAAAGTGTAACTGGGGCGCTGATTATGCGGACCCGGAGACATGGACCGATCCATTCTACCAGGCGAAAGGCGAGAGCGGCTACGATCTGGGCTATAAGTATGCAAACCTTGCGAAAGCCATTGAGGATGGAACCCCTTCTGCCGACGCTGTATTAGAGTATTTTACAACGATTGAGGAAGCCAAGGACATCAAGGTGGATATCAATGCCCGTTACGAGGCATTTGCCAAAGCGGAGGCCACTCTGATTAATCATGCGCTTGTCGTGCCTTTCAGTATCAGCGTAAGCAAATATCTTGCGACAAAGCTCAATGTGTTTGAAGGCCAGTATGCGCCGTTTGGTGTGTCCAACTTAAAGTATAAGGGCCAGCATTTGCAGGATCATTACATCTCCATGGAAGAATTTGAAGCGAATAAGGAGAAGGCAGGCCAGTAGAGCGGAGGGCGGATGCTTACCGGAACTTTTACTTCGGTAAGTATCCGCATCACTGCGGAATTAAGTAAAAATGTTCTCGGAAATAGATGTAATTTACGAAATTGCCGATGACATCTGCTTCCGAGAGTGTTTTTATAAAAGAAATTACAAAGGAGTTATGTTGCTGATGCTAAAATATCTAGGTAAAAGAATTGCGCGATCGTTTCTTACTCTAATCATTATTCTGACTGTCGTTTTCTGCCTGCTTCGTCTGATGCCGATTGAAGGCTATTTCACCAATTTCGATAAGCTGACTTCACAGCAGATCCAGGTAAGCTTACAGGAGATGGGACTTACGGATCCGCTTCCGGTTCAGGTGGTACGTTTCTTTAACGACCTGGTGCACGGAGATTTGGGGGTATCCAGAATTTACCGGGCAAATGTGCCGGTAGCGGAGATTCTGGCCGATAAGGTTCCGGTGTCCATTAAGCTGGGCGTCCTGTCCATGATTGTTTCGCTGTTTGTCGGGCTTCCCATGGGAGCACTGATGGCGCGGTACAAGTACAGATGGTTTGACAAGCTGGGGACGTTATTTATCGTCTGTATCCAGGCGGTTCCTGCGGCGGTCTACTTCCTTTATATCCAGCTGTACGGAACACAGGCGCTGGGCGTCGGTCTGCTGTTTCAAATCGACGATCCGAAGTACTGGATTCTTCCGGTTGTCTCCATGTCTTTAAATAATATCGCATTTTACGGCATGTGGCTGAGGCGCTACATGGTGGATGAGAGCAATAAGGACTATGTGAAGCTGGCCAGGGCAAAGGGCATGTCCGAGGGCGGCGTCATGTTCAAGCATATTTTCCGAAACGCCTTTGTTCCGCTGGCCCAGTACATACCGACCGCATTTTTGAACACGGTCATCGGCTCCATCTATATCGAATCCTTATACAGCATTCCGGGAATGGGCGGCCTGCTGGTCACGGTGATTAAGAAACACGACAATACCATGGTTCAGGGAATCGTGCTCCTCTATGCCTGCGTCGGTGTTATGGGTCTGCTTCTCGGCGATATCCTGATGGTTCTGCTTGACCCGAGAATCAGCCTGAGCAAAAAGGGAGGTGACAGATGATGAAGCAGTTTTCTTACCGCCATACGAAAGAGGCAGAGCTGATGGACAGCATGGAACAGGCGGCAAAGGGCGCCCCACAGACCGATGAGGAGCTTTTTTCCTTCGCCGGATTTAACGAAGCGGAAGTGGAGCGGACCGGCTACAGCAACTATTCCTACTGGAGCAGTACGTTTCGGGCTTTCTTAAAGAATAAGGGGGCGGTTGTTCTTCTCGTTCTCCTGCTCCTTCTTCTGGCCTTTACCTTCATTCAGCCCCATCTTCCGGGCCAGTATGACCCAAACATGATCGTCAATGATGAAGCGGGAATGCAGTATCGCAATATTCCGCCCGGAGACCAGTTTATTCTGGGAACCAACTCCATTGGCCAGGATCTGTGGGCCAGAATCTGGGCGGGAACCAGAACCTCCCTGCTGATCGGCCTGTCTGTGGCGCTGGCGGAAGCTTTGATCGGCATCACGGTCGGTGTCATCTGGGGTTACGTGCGGAAGGCTGATTTTATACTGACCGAGATTTATAATATTATAGACAACATACCGAATACGATTGTCCTGATTCTGATTTCCTATATTTTGAAGCCGGGTGTGAAGACACTGATCTTCGCCATGTGCCTTACGGGATGGATTCAGATGGCGCGTTTCATCAGAAACCAGATTCTGATTATCCGCGACAGAGATTACAATGTGGCCAGCCGTTGTCTCGGCACGCCGACGGCGAAGATTATCATAAAAAACCTGCTTCCTTATCTGGTGTCGGTTATTATGCTGCGTATGGCGCTGACGATTCCGTCCGCCATTGGAAATGAGGTTTTTATCACGTACATCGGTTTGGGGCTTCCGGTCAACATTCCAAGCCTTGGCAACTTAATCAATGAGGGCCGCGCCCTCATCACCAGCCCGGCGCTCCGTTACCAGCTCGTATATCCGACCATCATTCTTTCGTTCGTCACTATTTCATTCTATATTATCGGCAACGCGTTTTCCGACGCGGCTGACCCGAAGAACCATGTGTAGAAGACAGGACAGAACGGATCGATCAGAAGGAGGAAAGGAATGCCAGAGAAGATACTGACGGTAGAAGATTTAGAGATTAAATTTGAACTGAGGGGAAAGACTCTGCATGCAATCAGAGGAATTTCCATGGAATTACATAGAGGAGAGATCCTGGCTATCGTGGGCGAGTCGGGAAGCGGAAAATCCGTGTTTACCAAGTCCTTTATGGGACTTCTGGACCAGAACGGCCATGTGACGGCGGGGAAGGCCACGTATTACGGTGCGGACAACAAAGAGCCGGTGGAACTGACTTCCTTAAAGAAGGAAAAGGAATGGCTGAAGATCCGGGGCCATGAGATCGCCATGATCATGCAGGACCCCATGACCAGCTTAAGCCCGTTAAAGACGATCGGCGTGCAGATTATGGAGGCGGTGCTGCTTCATCAGAATGTAAACCGCGCCGAGGCGAAGGCCAGAACGCTGCAATACCTGACGGATGTGGGAATCAGTGAGCCTGAGAAACGGTTCGGCCAGTATCCCCATGAGTTTTCCGGCGGCATGCGGCAGCGTGTGGTGATCGCCATCGCCATAGCCTGCAACCCGCAGATTTTAATCTGTGACGAGCCGACAACAGCGCTGGACGTGACGATCCAGGCACAGATACTCGATCTGATTAAGGAACTGCGCCACAAATACCATTTATCCGTCATCCTGATTACCCACGATCTGGGCGTGGTAGCTAATATCGCGGACCGCGTGGCTGTGATGTATGTGGGAGACATTATCGAGATCGGGACGGGCGAGGATATTTTCTACGATGCAAGGCATCCGTATACGTGGGCGCTGCTCTCGTCGCTTCCGCAGGTGGGCGTGAAGGGGACGGAGCTTTTCTCGATTCCGGGGACGCCGCCCAACTTATTTACGGAGATAAAGGGGGACGCGTTCGCGCCGAGAAATCCCCAGGCGCTAAAGATCGATTTTATCAAGCAGCCTCCGTATTTTTTAGTATCACCGACCCATAAAGCCAAAACCTGGCTGCTCGATAAACGGGCTCCGAAGGTGGAACCGCCTTCCGTGGTAGAAAAAATCCGAAACGGAGGTCTGTTTTAATGGAGAGAGAAGTATTATTGGATGTAAAGGATTTAGACGTCACGTTCGGCGAGCGGAGGAAGCGGTATGAGGCGGTAAAGAAGGTCAATTTCAAGATCTACAAGGGAGAGACCTTCGGACTGGTGGGAGAATCCGGTTCCGGAAAAACAACCATCGGCCGGGCAATCATGAGAATTATACCGTCGTCTGGCGGGGAGGTCATCTATAAAGGCGAGAAGATCAACGGCAGGATCACAGGAGAACTGGACCGAAAGGTAATGGGGGAGATCCAGATGATCTTTCAGGACCCTCAGGCTTCGCTGAATGAGCGGGCCAAGGTGGATTACATCATCAGCGAAGGCCTGATGAACATCGAGAAAGGGATCGGCGAGAAGGAACGGAAGAAGCGGGTGGATCAGGCCCTCCTGGATGTGGGGCTGCTGCCGGAATTTGCCAGCCGTTTCCCTCACGAGTTTTCGGGAGGACAGCGGCAGAGAATCGGTATTGCCCGGGCACTCATTATGAATCCGGAGTTTATCATCGCGGATGAACCGATCTCCGCGCTGGACGTGTCAGTTCGGGCGCAGGTGTTAAACCTTCTGGCGGATATGCAGAAGAAGCGCGGGATTACCTATCTGTTTATCGCACACGATCTGTCGGTTATGCGGTTTATCACCGACAGAATCGCGGTCATCAGAAAAGGGGAGATCGTGGAGATGGCGGAGACGGAGGAACTGATTACCCACGCCATTCATCCATATACAAGGGCGCTGCTGTCAGCGATCCCCATGCCGGATCCGCGGCATGAGAGGGAGAAGAAGCTTCTGGTCTATGACGCCTCCATGCATCACTATGAGACGGATCCGCCTTCCTGGCGGGAGGTAAGGCCGGAACATTATGTGCTGGCTAATAGCAGCGAGTATGAGGCGTATAAGAAGCTATACCGGGACAGATAGTCCGCTTTTCGCGGAAATCATGGAAAAGGACCATATGGAAAGAGGAAAGAGGAAAGAGGCAGCAGGAAGGCGGCGCTTTGGCGCTGCCTTTCCTGTGGTTCAGGGAATTCCAGGGAGTCCGGAACAGGAGATGGAACGATGCAGTATGGAATTGTGATACAGCCGGTTGCAACTATTTATGAGATTCCGGCGGAGACTATGGTTAAGGATGGAATGACGCTGTCCGCTATTGCGGATGAGGCGATGTATGGAACGGGGCTTGCGATTACCGGGGAGGAGGTTACCGGGGCGGAGGTTACCGGAGCGGAGGTCACCGGGGCGGAGGTTACCGGGGCAGAGATTACCGGGAGGGAGGCTGCCGGGCAAGGATTTCTGCCGGTGCGCACGTTTTACGGTTATACGGGCTATGTGCGGAAAGAAGCAGTGCGGCTTGTCTCTTTAGAGGAAATGATGGCGTGGGAGGAAGGCGGTCTTATGGTGACCACAGCTTTCTGCGTCGATGTGGTTTCCGTGCCAAAAGTACAGGGAGTAAGGCTTGTCAGCCTGTTCCGGGGCGCTCTGGTGAGTGTGATACCGTATGAATGCGGCATAGAAGGCTGGGGGAAGGTGAAGCTGGCAGACGGCCGTTTCGGATACATCAGGGAGCAGTTTCTGGAAAACAAGGAGTTTTCGCAGGCTGGATTGTGGACAGAGGTGCTTCCGCAGAAGAAAATTGTGGATAAAGATGCATTTCGCCGCGCTGTAGTGGAGACGGCAAAGACGTATCTGGGGATTCAGTACCGGTGGGGCGGCCGTTCCACCGCTGGGATCGACTGTTCCGGGCTGACCTCGGTAAGTTATATGATGAATGGAATCCTGACCTACCGGGATGCGAAAATCGTGGAGGGGTATCCGGTCCGCGAGATCGCAGTGGGTGAGAAAAAAATGGGGGATCTGCTGTATTTCCCAGGACACATCGCCATGTATATGGGAGATGGAAAGTATATTCATTCCACCGGAAAGGCGGGAAGCGGCGGAGTGGTGATCAACAGCCTGAACCCGGAGGATGCGGATTTCAGAGCCGATCTGGCAGAGAGCCTGTATGCGGTGGGAAGTATTTTCTGACAGAGGAACCATGCCGTTTCGGGAGCGGATAGGTTTCGGGAGTGGATAGTTTCGGGAGCGAATCGGTTTCGGGGCGGATAAGCAGCGCAGCACTGATCTGCGGCGCAGAGACGGAAGAGGAGAAAGAGAATGGATAAGAGACTGACGATAGAGAAACGGATTGAGGCGGAGCTCATGAGTTATGATGGGACGATGGGCATCTACGCCGATGATTTTCATGGAAATGTTATTGCCATCGGCGCGGATGAGCCGTTTGAGACGGCCAGCACCATAAAGACATATATTCTGGCGTGTCTGTTTGATCAGGTGGAAAAGGGGAAAGCCAGCTTAGAGGATATGGTGGAATTTAAAGAGGAACACGCGGTTGACGGCAGCGGAGTCCTGTGTGCGCTGGAGCCGGGGGCGGTTCTCCGGGTGAAGGACGCAGCCACCCTGATGATCATTGTCAGCGACAATGTGGCGACGAACATGATGATCGACTATCTGGGGCTGGATACGATCAATGCGTGCATCCGCGGACTGGGATGCAGGGACACGGTGCTGTACAATCCGCTTCATTTTGAGCGGTATGATAAGCTGGGAACATCGACTCCCAGGGATTACGCCAGCATTTTTACGAGGCTGGCAGCGGGGACTTTGATAAGCCCTGAAGCGGACGCGAAGATGCTGGAGATTTTTAAGAAGCAGCACTACAACAGCATGATCACAAAGGATTTCCCGGCTGTTTACATGGACAGCGACAATACGGATGATGTAATGGTGAATGTGGCCTCCAAGAGCGGCAGCATGAACGCCTGCCGAAATGACGGCGGCATCATATACACCCCGTACGGTCCGTATGTGCTGGTGATGTTCAATAAGAAGTTCAGCGATGCCATGTATTATCCGGCGCATCCGGCGACGGTGTTTGGCGCCAGAGTCAGCCGGATGCTGTTTGATCAGTTCATCGCGCTGGAAGGCCGTTTTCAGATGTAGTGAGTGTCTGAAAATTGCTTTTTGTCAGTTATGTGTCACATGATCTGGGATTCAAATCCCGCATGGTGGCACAGGATGTCAAATATCTTTTTTTCCTGGTAGAAGAACTGGTAGCGGACCTGGCAGGCCGCGCTCTCTTTTATGGTGCGGCTCATGCTTCCGAACGAGGGTGCGGCCAGGGACAGGGGCTGGTCCTTGATCAGGTTGACGTGAAGCATCAGGCCGCCCTGGCTGACCAGGAGCTCGCGGTCGGTGAATTCCAGGATCTTAAGCCCTTTGTAGGTGGCGAGGCGGTATTCCTTTCCGCGGAACAAAACCGAACCGACAGAACCGTTAAAATGCGTTCCGGCAAAGGGAATATCGGCCACGGAAAGCATGACGCAGCAGGGGGCTTTCGTCTTCTTATCGGTCCAGGTACACTGGGTCCATACGTAACGGGAGGGAAAGGAACGGCCCCAGTCTTTTTCGATGTAGCCGAGACCGCCGTCAAAGTTCAGCTTTTTCCTGTTTAAAACCAGTTGGCCGGACAGGCGGTGGGAGAGACTTAAGACGCCGTGGCGGCACTGCATGAACGGAACGGCGCAGAAAGGCCCCATAATATCGTAGGCGGGCGGTGTAAACGGCCCGTAGGAGAGGTGACCGGTCAGTGTCACCTCTTTTGTGGCAATATCCAGATGGATGCCCTGCTCCGAGAAGGTGGATGTACCAAGGTTTACATAAAATAGACTTGAAGCCGCCCGGAACTGGTCGGCGGAGCAGGGGATAACCCACGACTCGGTATTGGTGATAATCTGGAGGGAGGCGGATGGCTTTCCCTGCCTGTCAATATGGTATGCCGGAATCAGGGCAAGTACGCCGTCCGGCGACTGATGTTTTAAGTACCAGCCTTCAAAGAAAGAGTGTTTTTTCTGATAGCCGTGAAAATATTTCATGAGGGGAACCTCCGTATTTTTTTTGTTTTTTAGCAGATAGTACCATTTATAGTCTGTCCAGGTGCTGCGGAAACATTCACACTTGTTTCTTTTGACATTATCCGCTATAATGTGACATACAGGCCGTGAGAATGCGGCTTGTACAATAGGTAAAAGCAAGGCTGAAGCATGAGAGAAAAGAATGTGAAAATAAATGAAAACTGAAAAACAGGCGCTGCCTGACCATGGGATACTCATCTGTGAAGATGGGGATTTTTTCCCTTACAGGATAGTGAAATCCGCCAGGCGCACGATGGCGGTCTCCGTAACCAGGGAGGGAGAGATTGTCGTGCGGATACCGGATCGGCTATCGTGGAAGGCCGGCCATGAATTTGCGCAGCGGAATCAGGAATGGATCTTTGCGCATGCTTCCAGGATCAGGGAGGAGCTGGAGAAACGGGAACAGTTTCACTGGACGGAGGGGGCTTTACTGCTCTTTCATGGAAGCCCCAGAAAACTCCATTTTGAACGGGACTATGAGACGGAACGGTTCCGGGTATGCGATACGGGCGATAAATTTCTGGTATCCGGCCCTTTTACGGGGCAGGAGGAAGACGAACCGCTTGTGAAGGCGGCCATGGAAAACTGGTACCGGAAGCAGGCGAGGCGTTTTCTGGAGGAGAGAACCGCGTGGTGGGCGGATCGGATGGGGGTGTCGTATCTGCGAATCGCCATTCGGGATCAGGCCACCAGATGGGGAAGCTGCAGCGCCCGCGGTAATATTAACTATAACTGGAAGCTGGTGCTTCTGCCCGTGGAGCTGGCGGATTACGTTGTAGTGCACGAACTGGCTCATCGCACAGAGATGAATCATTCAAAGGACTTCTGGAAAGTCGTTGAGAGAGAACTGCCGGATTACCGGCAAAGAAGGAGAAGACTTAAGGGTTATGAAAGTGAAATCAATCAGAAATATCAGGATTAAAACGAAGCTTTTGTTTCTGGGAGGAGTCAGCATTCTGGGACTCGTGTTTATCGGCGCGGAGTCCATTATCACGGCGAGACAGATTAACCAGGCCAGCACGGAGATTTCCCAGTCCTGGGTTCCGGCGATCATCATCGCGGAGGAACTGAATACCGAGACCTCGGATTACAGGATCAAGGAATTTTACCATGCCATAACCCACGACCAGGAGACCATGGATCATCTGGAAAAAGAGATGATGGCGGTCCGTGATGAGATCGACGCGGCTTTTACGGAGTATGAGCAGAATTATATTACGGACGAAACGGACCGGGAGCTGATGGAAAACGCCAGGGCCTACTGGGACCGGTACTTGGAATACAGCGATCGGCTTCTTCCGATCAGCCGGGGCAATGATAACGAGGAATCGCTGAAGATGATCATCGGAGAGTCCAGGCTCTTATTTGATGAGGCCAGCGGCAATTTTTTAAAGATGGCGGAGTTTAACCGTCTTGGAGCCGAGGCGGCCAGTGTCCGGGGCGATCAGCTTTACGCCAGGCTGGCCAGGGTGAAGATCGTGTCCATCTGCCTGATTGCGCTGATGATCACGATGCTTGTCATCTATATTATTATTGCTATCGATAAGCCGGTAAAGGCGATCGTGGAGGGGACCAGAAGGGTCTCCAACGGTGACCTGGATGTGTACCTTCCCTACGATTCTGAGGATGAGATTGGAATTCTGACGGATTCCGTGAATCAGCTGATTGAGCGGCTGAAGAATATTATTGACGATGAGAAATACCTTTTCCGCGAGATCGGAAGCGAGAATTTCGAGGTGAAGTCTACCTGTGAACAGGCTTACAGAGGGGATTTTGCACCTATCCTGTATTCCATTGCCAGCCTGATGAGCAGACTGGATATTGCGAAGCAGAAAAAGGAAGAACTGAAAAAGCGGCTGGAGGAACGGGTCGCAGCGGAGCTAATCGCGGAGAAGAAGCTGGCGGAAGAAGCGAAGCTGGCGGAAGAGAAGAAGCTGGCGGAAGAGATGCAGTCGGCGGGAGAAAATACAACGCCTGATCGAGAACAGGCTGGTGAGGAGACGAAGAAGGATGGCAGCAGAACGATGGATGCTTCAGACGAAGAAGGCAGACTTTCATGAGATGGCAAGAATCCATCATATTACACCTGTAACGGCGAGAATTATCCGGAACAGGGATATTGTGGGAGAGGAGGCGGTAGAGAAGTATCTCCGGGGATCATTAAAGGATCTGTATAGTCCTCATCTGTTAAAGGACATGGATCTTGCAGTAGAGATCCTGAAGGAGAAGACGGAGCAGGGAAAACGGATCCGGATAGTCGGGGATTACGATATAGACGGCGTCTGCTCTACGTACCTGCTTTACCGGGCGCTCACGAGAATCGGGGCTAACGTGGATTATGAGATTCCGGACCGGATCAAGGATGGCTATGGAATCAATGAATCCATTATCCGCGCCGCGGCTGAGGACGGAGTCGATACGATCCTGACCTGTGACAATGGAATCGCCGCTGTGGCGCAGATCAGCCTGGCGAAGGAACTGGGACTTACCGTGCTGATCACGGACCACCACGATATCATGCAGGAGGATGGCCATGATCTGCTTCCGCCCGCGGACGCGGTGGTCAATCCAAAACAGAGCGAGTGCAGCTATCCATACCCGGAGATATGCGGCGGAATGGTCGCTTATAAGCTTGTAAAGGCCCTCTACGAGGAATTTTCCGTTCCGGAGGAGGAATGGCTGTCCATGCTGGAATTTGCGGCGATTGCCACGGTGGGCGACGTGATGAAGCTGCGGGATGAAAACCGTATCATTGTCAAAGAAGGATTAAAAAGAATTGCAAATACAAAGAGTATCGGCCTTTTAAAGCTGATCGAGCGGAATGACCTGGATAAAGACCAGATTACTGCATATCATATCGGATTTGTCATCGGTCCCTGTTTAAATGCAGGCGGACGTCTACAGACAGCCAAGCTGGCTCTGTCGCTTCTGCTGTGTGAGGACGGGGAAGAGGCGGACCGGCTGGCCATGGAACTGAAGGAGTTAAATGACCAGAGAAAAGATATGACGAAGCAGGGGACCGAGGAAGCCATTGCGCAGGTGGAGGAGTGCTATCGTGACGATAAGGTTCTGGTAGCGTATCTGCCTTCCTGCCATGAATCGCTGGCGGGAATCATTGCAGGGCGTTTGCGGGAGCAGTATCAGAAACCGGCCTTTGTATTGACGGATGGAGAGGAATGCGCGAAGGGATCAGGGCGGTCGATCGAGCAGTATCATATGTTCGAAGGGCTGGTGAAGGTAAAGGATCTCCTGCTTAAATTCGGAGGCCATCCCATGGCCGCAGGACTCTCACTTGAAAAAGAAAATATCGATGAATTCCGCCGCAGGCTGAATGAGGAGGCGGAACTTACAGAGGATGACTTTGTCCGCAAGATCTGGATCGATGTTCCCATGCCTCTCGATTACATAAATGAGCCTCTTATTGAAGAACTGGAGCTATTGGAACCATTTGGACAGGGCAATGAAAAGCCGCTGTTTGCACTGAAAGGACTTCATATCAGAAGCGTGCGGGTGCTGGGAAAGAACCGGAACGCGGTGAAGTTTTCCCTGGCTGACGATAAGGGCGTTCCGATTGACGCCATGCTGTTTACAGACGGCGACGCATTTTTGGAGGAGCTCGGCAGAAGCCGGGTAATCGATGTGATTTATTATCCGACGGTTAATGTATACAATGGCAGCAGGACTTTACAGATTATAATCAAAAATTATAAAATACCGGTTTGACGAAGGAGCAGGACGATGGAGAAAATCAGAGCCGCAGTGGTTGGATTTGGCGGTATGGGCCGCCAGTACGTACAGATGATTTATGACGGTGAAATCGATGGTATGGTACTCGCCGGAGTTTGCTGCCGAAATGAAAAGGGGCAGAATGAGATCAGGACAGTCTATCCGGGGGCATCTGTCTATCCGAATGTGGAGGCGATGTTCGCATGCGGAGACGAATTTGATGCTGTAGTTGTCGTGACACCTCACGCCACCCATGTCGAGATCGGAAAGATGGCGGCCGCGGCGGGAAAGCATATCCTGCTGGATAAGCCGGCCGGGATATCGACGAAGGAAGTGAAGGGACTCATAGATACGGCAGACCGCGCGGGAGTCTGTCTGGGAATGATCTTTAATACAAGGATGAACCGCGTATTTTTCCGTGCAAAGGAGATGATCGAGTGTGGAGAACTGGGGCGGCTTAACCGCGCTGTGTGGATATCCAATATCTGGTTCCGTACTCCGGCCTATCACAATTCCGCGCCCTGGCGAAGCACATGGGAGGGAGAGCACGGCGGTCTGCTGATCAATCAGAGCCAGCATTTCCTCGATGTGTGGCAGTGGCTTCTCGGCATGCCGGACCAGGTTCTGGCAACGGTGGAATGCGGAAAATACAGTGATATCACGGTAGATGACAGTATGGATCTCCAGTTCTTCTATGACAACGGGCTCCACGGGACCTTTATTGCCTCCAGCGGGGAGTATCCGGGAGTCAACCGTCTGGAAATCTGGGGAACGAAGGGAAGGCTGTGCATCGAGGACAGCAGCCGGATTATATTTGACGAAAATGTGATGTCTACGGATGAATTTAACCGTCTGAATCAGGATATCTATGGAATGCCGGAGCACTATGCAAGAGAGATTACAGTGGAGAAAAATGGCGTCGAAGGATATCAGAAGATCTTCCAGAATTTTACGGATCATTTGTTAAAAGGGGAACCGCTGCTTGCAACGGGAGAGGATGGACTCCACGTACTGATGATTGCGAATGGCGCGTACCTCTCTTCCTGGCAGGGACAGCGGGTTGAGTTCCCGATCGATGATGAAAAGTATGCGGTAATGCTGGAGGAAAAGGTCCGGGACGAACAGAAATCGCTGTCCTGTCTTGATAGATGAAGTGTTCAGGCTTAAATGCGAAGGGAATTTGATCTGTTTTTCTAATGGAGGATGAGGATGGAACAAAACAACTTACTCACTCAGTCAGATATCTGTCTGATACAGCCTTCTGAGCAGTATCAGCATGAGATTATGGACTTCAGAGAAGAATTTCTGCGGAATCATGAAACTGCGTATGGGACAGAACAATTAACGGATGCGGTGAGCTTTGAAGAGTGGCTGAAAAACGTTCAAAGAAACGAAAAGAAGGAAACTGCAGAAAACGGAAGACCACCGTCCTATGAATTTATGGCTATCCGAAAGTCGGACAGAAGAATCGTTGGCATGATTAATGTCAGATATGATTTAACTGAAGAAATGTACCGTTATTTAGGACATATTGGCTATTGCGTCCGCAAATCAGAGCGGCAGAAGGGATATGCAGCTGAAATGCTGCGGCTGGCTCTGAAGGAGGCGAAAAAGATAGGATTGGACAGAGTACTTTTGACGGTCGACAGCGATAAAACGGCTTCGATCGCCACTATGAAGAAAAACGGCGCGGTATTGGAAAATGAAGTCCCGTATCTAGGCAAGATTACGCAGAGATATTGGATTGAGCTATAGAGCTTTGGGACGGATTGGTTCTAGGGGATCTGATTAGGGAAAGTTAAGATCGTTAAGGTTTTCCGTTTTTATAGAAACACTGAATTACAATTGAAATGGGTAAGATGATATTTTTTAACATCGTGAAGAGTGAAAAACGCTTGCATTTTTGGCATTTCTAGTGTATATTATAATTATAGAAGCTGGTATGCTTTTATATTATGTTCTGTGACCGTATAAATCAGAAGCCATAAAAAGAAGGTACGGGTTCAAATTATTTCCGCTACCCAGTACTGCGGCTAATAAAAGGCTGGGATTCAAATAATCGCTCTGCTTTTATAGTAGAGCGATTTTGTGTACTAAGGAGAAAGATGGACAGGGGTAAATTGTATTTTGTTAAAGATGAATTTTATATTAAATTTAAGGGCTGTGGTTTATTAGAGAATAAAGAGATGGTAAACGGAAAACCTCATAACAGACCCTGCTGCTATTTATTTCAATATGATGACAGTAAAATATACTGGATGATACCATTGTCATCAAAAGTAGATAAGTATGAAAAAGAGTATCAGCATTCGTTAAATAAGTATAAGATATGTGATAACATAAGCTTCGGATATGTATTGGGGCAAAAAAAGGCTTTTTTACCTCAAAATCTGTTCCCTGTTACAGAAAATTATATAGAAAATATATACTTAAATCCTGACACGCATCAACCTGTTCTATTGGATAAAAAGTTAATGGTCGAATTAAATGCAAAAGCCAGGAAAAAAATTCGTTATAATAAAATGGGGAAAGCTTTTGGGTTAAGTAATATAAATAAAATATACCATGAATTACTCAGAGAACAGAAAGAATCTGCTTAAAAAGATCAGATTTTTTGATACTGTCTTGACAGTTTTATTAAAAATGCATTATAATCAACCTCAACGGTAAGAGGCGCTGGTGCAGGGAAGAGTCCCTCTGCCAGCGTCTTTGTGCAACTGTTAAATTGAAAGGGAAAAGAGAGGGAAAGTGGACATGGTCAATGAAGTAATGAAGTTTATCACCAGCTATGACAAGGAAGTGGGCGAGGCTATTGAGCTGGAATGCGCGCGCCAGAGAAGAAACTTAGAGCTGATCGCGTCGGAAAACATCGTTTCTGAGCCGGTTATGATGGCGATGGGAACCGTTCTCACCAACAAGTATGCAGAAGGATATCCTGGAAAGCGTTATTATGGCGGCTGCGAGGACGTGGACATCGTGGAGAATATTGCCATCGAGCGTGCCAGGAAGCTGTTTGGCTGTGATTATGCCAACGTACAGCCACATTCAGGAGCACAGGCTAACATGGCGGCATTTGTAGCCATGGTGCAGCCGGGCGATACCGTGATGGGCATGAATCTGAACCACGGCGGCCATTTAACACATGGAAGTCCAGTCAACTTTTCCGGTCTTTATTTTAATATTGTTCCTTACGGTGTCAATGACGAGGGATTCATCGATTACGACGAGATGGAGCGGATCGCTGTTGAAAACAAACCGAAACTGATCATTGCAGGCGCAAGTGCTTACGGAAGAACCATTGATTTCAAGAGATTCCGTGAGGTTGCCGATAAGGTAGGCGCTTACTTAATGGTAGACATGGCTCATATCGCCGGATTAGTGGCAGCAGGGCTCCATCCAAGTCCAATCCCGTACGCGGATGTCGTGACAACGACGACCCACAAGACGCTTCGCGGGCCGAGAGGCGGTATGATTCTGGCTAATAAGGAAGCTGCTGAGAAATTCAATTTCAACAAAGCTATCTTCCCGGGCACCCAGGGCGGTCCTTTAGAGCATGTAATCGCAGGCAAGGCAGTGTGCTTCGGTGAGGCGCTGAAGCCGGAATTCAAAGTGTATCAGGAGCAGGTAGTGAAAAACGCCAAAGCTCTGGCTGCGGCTCTTGTGAAGCAGGGCTTCAACATTCTGACCGGCGGCACGGATAATCATCTGATGTTAATCGACTTACGCGGTATGGAAGTAACCGGTAAGGAGCTTCAGAACCGATGTGACGAGGTTTATCTTACACTGAATAAGAATGCGGTTCCGAATGATCCGAGAAGCCCGTTCGTGACCTCCGGCGTTCGTGTAGGAACCCCGGCCGTAACCTCCAGAGGCTTAAAGGAAGAGGATATGGAAAAGATCGCAGAATGCATCTGGCTGGCTGCGACTGATTTTGAGAACAAGGCCGACTATATCAGAGCCGAAGTGACGAAAATCTGTACGAAGTATCCGATCTACGAATAATTCCGTAAATAATAGAAAATCGTAGAGTAAATCGCAGATAATGATAGAATGCGACACGGTAATGAGATTGCGGTAAATGAGATTGCAGTAAATAAAATAGCAGTAAATGAGATAGCGGTAAATGAGATAGAGGCAGGCCGGAGGCGTGCGGTTCCCTGGAATGGGAGACTGTGCGGTTTCGGCCTGTTGTTTTTTTGTTTTTATTGTATTTCATTTTTATTGTATTTCATTTTATTTTATCGCTTTTTGGCTTTTTCATAGCAGGCATGAGTTAAAATAAAAACAGATGTAATTTTATGCAGATCACGGCAGTGACTTCAATGACTCCATTGACTCCATTGTAAAAAAAGTGCAGGACAGTGCCCCAATAATGAATATGGTGAAAAATACCCGCTTGACATTCACCCTGGGCGAAGCTCTATACTTACGTTATCACCGGAAAAACGGTATGTTTAGGAGGAGAGAAGATGCTTAAAATCAACGAGGCGGCTAAAATGCTGCATGTCAATCCGAACGCCCTGCGCTTTTATGAGAAAAAGGGGGTTCTTGTACCGCACAGGGATGAAAATGGTTATCGGCTGTATACGATGGATGATGTCGCCAGGATTCAGATTGTTCTGCTGTACCGAAGGATGGGATTTTCCATTGAAATGATTTTAAAACTGCTCGGGCAGGAGGAAAGTCCGGTGGATTTATTTTTTCAGCAGTATGATATTTTAAACCGTCATGTTCATTCCATGAGCCTGATCCGGGATTCCCTGGCGGGCTGCATCGACGGGATGCTGGGAGAGATAAATGGAACGGAAGACGGAGGTTCCAGTTTCAATGCGGCCATACCGGCAAGTGCCATGGAGGAGTTGGAGAAAACTGCGGAACTGCTTGCGGGGATGGCGGAGTGGGAGGACCGGTGGGACTTCGACAGCTCTGCGGTTCATTACGATGAGATGGTGAGGCGTGGTGTGAATGGGCTTGCATTTTATGAGAATTATGAAACGGTCCTAAATGAGACGGCGCGGCTGGCTCGGGAGCACGGAGGCATCATGGCGGAAATTGGGGTCGGTACGGGAGAACTGGCTGGACGGCGGCTTTCTGATTGTGAAATTACCGGAATCGACCAGTCGGTGAATATGCTCAAGGAGACTAAAAAGAAGTTCCCCAAACTGAAGGTGAAACTGGGAACTTTTCTGCAGCTTCCCCTGGATTCCGGGAGTGTGGATACCGTGGTATCATCCTATGCGTTCCATCATTGCAATGAGGAGGAGAAAATCCTGGCTGTCAAGGAGATGGCCCGGATTCTGAAACCGGCGGGGCGTATTGTGATTGCGGATCTGATGTTTGCAGATGAAGAGGCAAGGAAGATATTTGCGGAAAACTGTTCTGACGCGGAACGGGAAGATCTGGAAGATGAATACTTCGCATATGTGGACCGGCTGGAAGGCGTGTTGAAAACGTTGGGATTCGATGCCAGGCATGTACAGGTGGATCCGTTAATTTGGATTGTGACCGGGGATAGAAGGGCCGGGGATTAGACGAGGCAGAGAACGGAATCAATGCGGCACCGCAGAAGTGGAAAATCGCTTATACGGCGCCGCATTGTAATGTAAAAATAAGATTTGAACTGCATGACAGCAATGCATTTTTGAATTCTCGTTACCATTGTCAATATCAGCGGTAATTCTCTGCAAATCCGGGAAAAAAATAGTTCATCGACGAGGGCGATGTTACTAATCCGTTGTAACTGGTCTCATCCAATGTTCCAAATACGCACAGCCATCCGTGGGGTAATACATTTCCCCTGCAAAATCGGTTGCGGCCAGCTTGTGTTTTTTCATCCACCTTTCCATGAATGTCTGTGCTTTATAGACGGCAGAATTTGTCAACTCCTCAAAGCTTTCAGCTTCAAATCCGCATACAATATACTCTGCAGCAGGTAGTTCGAAGGTAGAATATCCCTCTGCAGCAGTTCCATATTCGACTTCGGCGCCTGCCATATAGGTACAGTATCCCTCTTTCGCATTTCCGATATAAAGAGCGCCAAATTCATTTCCATGTTCGATGAGATGAGGTATTTTCGGTTTTATTTCGTGAAATTCGTTCCAAAGCTTTGCAGCATATGAAATGCTCGTTTCAGTTCCTCCCATCAATTCTTTAATCGGTATTTCTTTTTCAATCCCAGTAAATATTCGCGGTGTGGCCAGCTGTCTGCGTGTGACTTCCAGAACAATACCATCTGTAACCAGTGGAACATTTTCGTCAACCATTACGTAATTTAAGATCAGTTCAGGTTTTACAAATTGGTTCAGATGTACGTCTGACGTTCGATATTCGTCTGGTGTAATACCATAAACTTCTTTGAAGGCCCTTGTAAAGTTAGCATGACTGGAAAAACCGTAGTTCACTGCAGTATCAATTATGCGGGTGTTTTTGGTTTTCAAATCATCTGCTGCCTGTGCCAATTTGCGTAACTTTATATATTCGCAGACGGGCTTTTTAACTAAGCGTGAAAATAAACGCTGGAAATAGAATGGTGATAAGCTGGCAGTCTCCGCAAGTTTATCAATGGGTATGTCTTCCGTTAAATGGTTTTCTATATAATCAACGGACTTTTGAATTGCTTCCCATGCATGCACGATTTGATATCCCTCCTTTGTTTTCTTTAATAATATTCTAACCGGATAATTTAATATTAGCTTATCACACAATGCTCTTTTTGTATGTTGATTTCAGAGATCCGTCTTTTTCAGACACCGCTTCCTGGTGTCAGCGGTACCATTGGCTTAATTAACTGCATAATTGCTGTCTCCGAGTTTACTTTTTGCCTTGTTGACATTGGCCGATTGTAGTATAATGCCTTTATTTAATAAGTCTCTTAAAAGGCAATGAAGAGGATGGTACAATAATGACGTTAAATGGGATGGGGGCAATTTGGGATTTAAAGAAACATGGGAAGTATTTGTCAGTCAGTAAACTTTGCCTTACAATGATAGACTGTCACAGATACGTCATCTGTGTGGTCCAGCAGGTACCTGTATTTTTAAGGTCAGCGCCGCATACAGATTCACAAAATAAATTTTCGTAATAAACGTGGTAGTAAAATAGCAGTGATTACTGTAAAATGGAATTATAACGGTCAAAAGTACTGTTTTAGACTTTAGACAGGATTTTATAAAACTGGTCATCGTTTTTTGTCTCGAAAAGTTACGAGTTACAGGAATATAAGCATCGTCTGTTGACCGTTTAGGTGAAAATAAACGACAAGGATCAGGAGGTATTCTATGGCAGAATTGACGTCCATGCGAAATATCGGAAAAACAATGGAAGAGAAGTTGAAAGCTGTCGATATTTGTACGGCAGAGGAGTTAAGGCAGACAGGAAGCAAAGAAGCTTTTCTGCGTTTGAAATTGCGTTACCCAAATGTCTGTTTAGTCCATTTATATACGCTTCAGGGAGCGATTGATGATCTGGGGTATAATCAATTGCCCGATGAAGTTAAAAGAGATCTAAAGGCGTTTAGCGACGGCTTTCAATAAACGGCAGCTTCAGAGGGGGGGAAAGGAGTAATACGAAATGAGCAAATATCAGGCATTGTGGGAATATGTACGGGAAAAGGAATGCAAGTCTTTGAAATTAACGTTTGATGAGATAGCGGATATAGTTGGAATACCATTAGACCATTCTTTTTTGAACTATAAAAAAGAGTTGACAGAGTATGGCTGGCAGGTCGGTAAAATATCGATGAAGGAGCAGACCGTCATTTTTGAACAAACAGACTGATCCCATAACGGTCAGGTTCCAGGTAAATTGCGGCTTGTGAAAAACGGGAGAATTCAAATGAAAAAAATGCAGATAATGAGTGTAACGGTTTTCCAGCCGGAGTCGAACGTATCTCTGTTAAGCGGCAAAATCAGGCGGAATGTGGTATGGCAGGACCAATCAGCAGGCCGGAGATGGCTTGCTGTTTTCATAATTTATCGGTTTTCATAAATGATCCGTTTTCATAAATGATCTATTTTTATAAACGATCCTTATTCATAAGGACAGCATGTCCTACAGCAAAATACCGTTGTTACAGCGAAAGGAATTCCTATGTTGGTCGATGTCTGCGTAGCAAGCGCATTTAGTAAAAAAAATATGGGCGGAAATAGAGCCGGTGTAGTTTTGCAGTGCCCTGTTTTGAGCAAGGAAGAAAAAACAAAGATAGCGTATCAGTTAGGATATTCCGAGACTGCCTTTCTTTCTCAGTCAGAACGGGCGGATTATAGTCTGGAATATTTTACGCCGGCGGGAGAAGTTCCCCTGTGCGGCCATGCGACAATTGCGTCGTTTGTCGTGTTAAATCATTTAAACAGACTGAAAAAATCCGGGTATACGATTGAGACCAGGTCTGGGATATTGAGCATAAATGTGGAGGATGACGGGGCAATATTCATGCAGCAGAATACTCCGCAATTTTACGAAATACTGAACAGGGCAGAGGTCGAACCATGTTTCGGTTTAAAAGCTGGCTCCGGTATAGGTAATCTGCCTGTTCAAATGGTATCGACTGGTCTAAAAGATATTATAGTTCCGATTGAGTCGCCGACGGTATTGGAGAACATGGTTCCCGATTTTGCCGCTATTACGAAACTGAGTCAGGAACGGGACTGCGTCGGGATTCATGCATTTTCTCTTACGGGAGAGGGAAATTTAACCGCAGTATGCAGAAATTTCGCGCCTCTGTATGGTATTGATGAGGAATCCGCCACCGGAACCTCCAACTGTGCGCTGGCCTGTTATCTGCATAAATACGAACAGA
Organism: Hungatella sp. L36; assembly: GCF_014288035.1. Lineage (NCBI taxonomy): Bacteria > Bacillati > Bacillota > Clostridia > Lachnospirales > Lachnospiraceae > Hungatella > Hungatella sp. L36. The sequence continues at coordinate 54,843 of NZ_JACOPC010000020.1, forward strand.
AACGGAGTCGGTATATATTTGAACAGGGACACCGCTTGAATCGCATTTCCGAAATATATGTTAATGTGCATAGCAGCGGCAATACTGTTACCGGCGTTTTCGCAGGCGGGTACGGGTATGTGGAATCGATGAAAACGATCACCATGGATTGAGAGAACACCTGGTTCCGCGGGTAGAAAAGCTGCTGTCGTGCCGCGGCATTATCAAAAATAGTTACGGGGATGCAGGTACGCCCGGGAAAGGAAGTGAAGCGGATATGGCAGCAGGTTTCATCGGTACGGTAATGAGCTGTCTCCTGATTTTACTGGCTGCTGCGGTGGCACTGGCTGTCTGTGTGCAGATTGTAAAACGGCGCGCCGTGGCGGCGGTTGAGGATATGATGGGAGTGGAGGGAAGCGGATGTGTTCCGAAACTGGAGCAGATACGGGTACTGAAAGAAGCGGGGATCTCTATTACTCCGACAGAAATGGAACAGGAATTTATTCTCGGACTTACGCCTTCGGAAAATGAGTATCTTGCCAGTCACCCATACTATGGATTCTGTATACTGGCCGGGAGCAGGAAGGCGCTGAACTGCGTCTACTCGACCGGGGACCGGGAGTGTATCTATCAGTGGGATTCCTACGGGAAGATATTAAATGGTCTGAAGGCGATATCCGGGCTGCCGTTTGAGGAGATCAGCGGGGTGGAACGTTATGCGGTAACCTTCCGTTTTCATGACCGTGCTTATCAATGGAAGGCCAGAAAAAACCGCGACTGGATGGATACCGGGATGGCGGGATTTTTAAACCGGATTCTGGACCGGCAGGGCGGCGGAGAACAGCGCTTTTATCTGGATAACAGCCATGAGGCGCCATTGTATTTATATGCATCAGCAGCTATGGCAGACAGAGTGAACAGGGAGACAGGCCTTAAGTTCCAAATGGCGAAAGCGGCCCATTCCCGTTAACAGCAGACCGTTTTCAGTGACAGAGGCAGAGGAGGGCAGGAATGGAATTTAACAGGATACTGGCGGCATGCGCTGTTGTGACAGCAGCGGTATGGGCTCTGGAACGCGGTCTTAAGCAGGCAGCGGAGAAGAATCGTCAGAGAGATGAGTATCGGGTTTATGAGAATGCAGGGGGACTTCTCCTTACGATTGTGATCGCGTTGATTGTGCTCCTTTTCGTCTGGAGAGCGGTGTATCCCGAATATCTGAATGGGAAAAACAGCCTGTTTTTTTATGCAATAGGTGTCTGTGCCATTGTGAACTTAGTCAGGGAAATTTTTCTGTTCTTTACAATGCGGATTACGGTCACCGCCATGGAGATTTCGTACCGGGACAGAGGCGGAAGAATGCAGACAACGGGAATATCCGGGCTTCATGTGACGGAGTCGGCAGGCAGACAGTCGAAACCCGGAAAGATCGAGGTATTTGACAGGGAGGGAAGAAGGTTATTCTGGATTCGCTCCAATCTGGTAAATGCGGAATATTTCGTGAAGGACATGGAGAGCCGGAAGATCCGGCGCAGTGCAGATGGGATATGGAATGGATAAGAGCAGAAGCGGAAAAATACGGATAATAGCAGCCGGCGTGGTCTGTGTGATGGCGGCCGTCCTGTGCGCGTTCTATGGGTACGCGGTCTATTGCGGCCTGATTCAGTTAAATAATCCTTCACAGAAGCGGTATCCGGTACGCGGTGTGGATGTCTCCCACTATCAGGGGACCATCGACTGGCCGGTTCTGGCGGCGCAGGATTTGGATTTTGCATACATAAAGGCGACAGAGGGAAGCTCTCATACGGATGAGAAGTTTGCGGAGAACTGGGAAGCGGCGAAGGACACGGGACTCAGGATCGGGGCATACCATTTTTTTAGCTTTGACAGCCCGGGAGAGAGCCAGCTGAAGCATTTTACAGAGACAGTACCAGCCTTCCGGCAAATGCTTCCGCCAGTGGTTGATTTCGAATTCTATGGCGATAAGAAAGTAAATCCGCCCGAACGAGAGACGGTATGCGCGCAGTTGGATGTGATGCTGCAGGGGCTGGAGGCACATTATGGCGTCAAACCGGTGATCTACGCGACGGAAGATACGATGCATTTATATTTGGAAGGAAGATATGAGGAGTATCCCCTTTGGATTAGAAACGTGATGAAGAAACCGGACACAGGTAACTGGAACTGGGTGTTCTGGCAGTATACAAACCGGAAAAAGCTGAACGGATACGAGGGAGATGAAACGTATATTGACATGAATGTGTTTGGGGGCGACCGGGATGCTTGGGAATTCTGGTCCAGGAATTACGAGATGGGCTGGAACTACAGGCCAGGCTGGGGAAGCTTCCGCCCGGATCCGCAGTACAGCGGCGACGGCCGGTATCTGGCGGTTCAGGATGTGGTGACAGATGAGAGCACCGGTCTGCAATCGGTTCGGGTGACGATTCAGGATGGAGAGAGCGGAGAACGTATTTTTGCCTTTATCACGGACCGTGCGCGGGATTTCTGGGGAATCTGCTGGGAACCGGGAACGGACCGGATATGGACGCAGTCTGCCGATACCGGACTTCGGTGTTATGAATGTACGGAACAGGAATGGAGATACAATCCGGAGGCGGAACGCCCTGCCGCCGTGATATCTAAATACGATTCGTATGACGGAAACGGATAGGAGAACGTGGGAAGAGAAGATAATGCCTCTTCCGCCGCGGGACAGGAACATGAAGGAGGAACGGATGGAGAATAAGAACGACAATTCGAAAAATAATAAATGGAAGAAGATGAGCGTGTTTTTAAGCCTGGTTCTTCGTCATCAGCCCGATGCGGCCGGCATCACGCTGGACGAACATGGCTGGGCTGAGGTGGAGGAATTGATTGAGGGATTTCAGAAAACGGGAAGGCCTCTGGATCTGGAAATGCTGAAGGAGATTGTGAGAACAGATGAAAAAGGGCGTTACCGCATGAGTGAAGACGGTACGCTGATCCGGGCAAACCAGGGCCACAGTATTCCGGTGGATGTGGAACTGAAAGAAACGAAACCGCCCAAAGTGCTGTATCATGGGACGGCGGAGCGTTTTCTCCCATCCATTATGGCCCAGGGGCTGAAATCCATGAGCCGGCTGTACGTCCATCTGTCCGGGGATTATGAAACGGCTGTAAAGGTTGGAAAAAGGCACGGAAAGCCGGTGGTATTGAGCGTCGATACGGAAAGAATGACGAGAGACGGAGCGGTATTTTACCAGTCTGAAAACGGAGTGTGGCTGACCGGACCGGTGGAGAGTAAATATCTGGAAGTCATGGACAGAGAATAAGGTGACGGAGGAAGCAGTATGGAGAGATGGTTGGTAACAGGAGCAAACGGATTTCTAGGCTCCAGGCTTATGAAATTTTATCAGGAAAAATATGAGATAACGGGAGCACATCATGGGAATCTGGATATCACGGATGAGGCAGCGGCGGCAGAATTCGTGAGAGCGGCGGCCCCACAGCTGGTCATTCACTGCGCGGCCATCTCCAACACCGGGACGTGCCAGGAAAATCCGGGCCTGTCGGAGGCGGTCAATGTGAACGGGGCTGTGAACCTGGCACGGGCCTGCAGGGAGACCGGGAGCAGGCTGATCTTTATGAGCTCGGATCAGATTTACGCAGGAAACCGGACCATGGTACCGGCGAAGGAGGAGAATACTCCGGAGCTGGTCAATGTCTACGGGCTTCACAAACGGCAGGCAGAGGAGGAGATTATGGCCATACTTCCGGACTCAGTGTGCCTCCGATTGCCGTGGATGTATGATTTCCCCTGGCGGGGGCTAAAGAGCAACAGCAACCTTCTGGGGAATTTACTGAAGGCTCTGATTCAAAACCGTCCATTGACGCTTCCTGTCCACGATTATCGCGGAATCACCTGGGTCATGGAGGTCGTGAAAAATATAGAGGCGGCGGGAACGCTTCCGGCGGGAATCTATAACTTTGGCAGCGGAGGTACGCTGTCCACATATGAGACGGCGAGAGCGGTTCTGGTGATGGTGGCAGACGGGGAGGACAGAAGCGGACTTCTCATTCCTGACCAGGAGCGGTTTGCAGAGCAGCCCAGGAACCTGCTGATGGATACAGAAAAAATACGAGGCTGTGGGATTGAATTTCCGGATACGCTGGAAGGATTCCGCAGGTGTTTTGAGGAGAGTCCGGAATATATGACGGGGATGATCCGGCAGCGATAGGAATGGCCTTTCGCGGGGAAAAAGACATCAGAGTCGAAATGAGGGGAAGCCGGGGCGGAAAAGTGCCTTAACTTCCCGGTGAATTATCAGGGAAAAGTCGAAAAATGTAGAAAAACAGCGGAAAACCGAAGAATCGATTGTCAAAGCCGGAGTGAGTATGATATACTTTTTCCGGCTTTATGTCTGCCCGGAGTGAGGCGGCATAAGGCCGGATGCGGAATATTTTATTTCGAGTAACAGTTAATTTTTAACAGTTACTATTTAACAGAAAATTGCAGCCCATGAAACAAAAAATGCTTTGCAGGAGCAGCGTGCCCCGCTTGATCGGGTATGCACACTCCGTGCCAGGGAGGTGTGGTTGGTGAAACATCCGTGCTTCGGCGTGCGAGTCCGGCGAACCGGACATTTATTCTGTTGTTGCAAAAGAAGGAAAGCTTTGGAGTCAGGAGGAAATTCTGGTGGTAAGGTTTAAAAATTACGTGAAGGCGGGAAGCCTTTCAGAGGCCTATGAGCTGAATCAGAAAAAGAGCAGTATTGTAGGCGGCGGTATGATGTGGCTGAAGCTTCAGAACCGCGTGAAAATGACCCTGATCGATTTGTCGGGACTGGGGCTCGATACGATCGAGGAGACGGATGAGGAATTCCGGATCGGCTGCATGTGCACCCTGCGCATGCTGGAGACACATGAGGGGCTGAATACATATTTTCAGGGAGTTTTTAAGGAGTGCACGCGGGCGATTGTGGGCGTTCAGTTTCGAAACGGGGCGACGGTCGGAGGCAGTGTGTTCGGAAGATTTGGTTTTTCCGATATCATGACCTGCCTGATGGCGCTCGATACTTATGTGGAGCTTTATCAGGGCGGAGTCGTCTCCCTGAAAGAGTTTAACCACATGAAATACGACCGCGATATTCTGGTGCGCATTATTATAAAAAAAGACGGCAGAAGGGCTGCTTACGCGGCTCAGAGACGATCCGGTACGGATTTCCCGCTGATTGCCTGCTGTGTGGCAAAAAAAGAGGGGACATGGTACGTATCGGTCGGAGCCAGACCCTCCAGAGCGGAAGTGGTGGAAGTCGCGGCGGCGGACGGCAAGGTGGACTGCGGTGCCGTGGCGGAGCGTTTCCGATTTGGAGACAATACGAGAGGAAGCGCCGAATACCGGAGGCATCTGACGGAAGTTTACGCAGGGCGGCTGATGAAGCAGCTTGGCGGGGAGGTGTAGAACGTGGAGATAGAATTTACCTTAAATGGAAAAGTGACGTATGCGGAGATCAAGGACGATACATCCCTGTTTGATTTACTCCGGGCAAAAGGCTGCTACAGTGTAAAATGTGGCTGTGAGACGGAAAACTGCGGCCTGTGCACCGTTCTGGTCGATGGGAAGTCGGTTCTCTCCTGCTCTATGCTGGCGGCCCGTGTTGATGACAGGGACGTGGTGACTCTGGAAGGCGTTCAGAAGGAAGCGGAAGAGTTTGGAATGTATCTGGCGGGAGAGGGAGCCGAACAGTGCGGATTCTGCAGTCCCGGCCTGATCATGAACGTGCTTGCAATGGAAAAGGAACTGGTTCAGCCGGAAGAAGAGGCAGTCAGGGAGTACCTGGCCGGCAATCTCTGCCGGTGCAGCGGCTATATGGGCCAGATGAGGGCCATCAGAAAGTATCTGGCGAGGGGAGGAGAGGCGAGATGAAAATGGAAATGCAGGCGGTAAATTCCCCCGTAATAAAGGTGGATGCCAGAGCGCTGGTAACGGGAAAGCCTGTCTATACGGATGATTTGGCGCCGAAGGACAGCCTGATTGTAAAGGTGCTCCGCAGTCCTCACGCTCATGCCCTGATTAAGGCAATCGATGTGAAGGCCGCCTCCGAAGTGGACGGGATTGCCTGTGTACTGACTTATGAGGATGTGCCGGATAAGCGTTTTACCATGGCAGGTCAGACGTATCCGGAGCCCAGCCCCTATGACAGGCTGATTCTGGACAGGAGAATGCGGTTTGTAGGAGATGCAGCCGCTGTCGTGGCGGGCGAGACTGAGGAAGCGGTGGATCACGCCCTTCGCCTCATCAAGGTGGAGTATGAGGTCCTGGAACCTGTCCTCGATTTTCGGCAGGCGAAGGATCACGAGATTCTGGTCCATCCGGAAGAAAACTGGAAGAGCCTCTGTCCGGTTGGAGCGGATAACAAACGTAATCTGTGCGCTTGCGGCGGAGAGGAAGAGGGTGACGTGGATAGCGCGCTGGAACGGTGCGAGTATGTGATTGATCGTGTCTACCATACGAAGGCAAACCAGCAGGCCATGATGGAGACGTTCCGCGCTTACACCTATATGGATACATACGGCCGTCTGAATGTGGTGGCCTCCACTCAGATTCCATTTCATGTGAGAAGGATCCTCGCCCATGCGCTCGATGTGCCGAAATCCATGGTGCGCGTGATCAAGCCGAGAATCGGCGGTGGATTCGGAGCGAAGCAGACCGTGGTGGCGGAAGTCTATCCGGCCATAGTGACCATGAAGACGGGAAGGGCGGCTAAGATCGTCTACTCCCGCTATGAGACCCAGATTGCCTCGTCTCCGCGCCACGAGATGGAGATACGTGTGCGCCTGGGAGCGGACGCGGAAGGAACGATTAAGGCTATTGACGTCTACACCCTTTCCAATACGGGGGCGTACGGAGAGCACGGACCGACAACGGTTGGACTTTCCGGCCATAAATCCATTCCGCTTTACCGGACGCCGGAAGCATTCCGGTTCCGTTATGACGTGGTCTATACAAACGTTATGTCCTCCGGTGCTTACCGCGGATATGGAGCGACACAGGGGATTTTCGCAGTGGAATCTGCCGTCAATGAGCTTGCGGCTGCTCTTCACATGGATCCGGTAGTGCTTCGGGAGAAGAACATGGTAAAGGAAGGCGATGTGATGCCGGCCTACTACGGCGAGAAGCTGAACAGCTGCGCGCTGGACCGTTGTATGGCGAGAGCGAAGGAAATGATCGGATGGGATCGGAAATACCCGCGCGTGGACATGGGCAATGGGAAGGTCCGGGGAGTCGGAGCGGCCATGGCTATGCAGGGATCTGCCATTTCCAACGTGGACGTGGGTTCGGTGGAGATCCGTGTCAATGACGACGGCTTCTATACCCTGATGATCGGTGCCTCCGACATGGGTACCGGATGTGACACGATTCTGGCACAGATGGCAGCGGACTGTCTGGAATGCAGTATGGACCAGATCGTCGTGCACGGCACCGATACGGATGTGTCTCCTTACGATTCCGGTTCCTATGCCTCCAGCACCACGTATCTGACGGGAATGGCGGTTGTCCGGGCCTGCGAGGAACTGAGGCAGAAAATCGTGGAAAAGGGAGCGGATTACTTAGGATGCGATGCAGCGCAGCTGGAATTTGACGGCAAACGGGTCTATCAGCCGGAAGGGGAATTAGAGATCTCCTTAAAGGATATTGGCAACCGCATCATGTGCTGCAACGAGAAGATGCTGTCAGCCGGATACACCCATACTTCCCCGGTATCACCGCCTCCATTTATGGTGGGAATGGCCGAGGTGGAGGTGGATACGGAGACCGGCGAGGTGGAACTGATCGATTACGCGGCCGTTGTTGACTGCGGAACCGTTATCAATCCGAATCTGGCGAGAGTTCAGACCGAGGGCGGAATCGCCCAGGGCATCGGTATGGCGCTGTATGAGGATATCACCTACACGAAGAAGGGCCATTTGATTGAAAATTCCTTCCTTCAATATAAGCTTCCAACCAGGATCGATGTGGGAAACATCCGGGTGGAATTTGAGAGCAGCTACGAGCCGACCGGCCCGTTTGGCGCGAAGTCCATCGGCGAGATCGTGATCAACACTCCGTCACCTGCCATCGCGGGCGCTGTGGCGAATGCGGTCGGAGTGCAGATTCGGGAGCTTCCGATCACTGCGGAAAAAGTGTATCGGGGGATGCGTGAGCAGGGAAAAGAGTAAAATAATAGAGGGACCGGAACATGAAATATTCTCAATGTTCTGGTCCCTCTTTTATGATAAGAAGAGTATAACATGAGAACGGCGCCGGTATAATAAGAAAATCAGTTGTTTTAGAAAGCAGCAGGGGGATTGTGGAGTGGTATAAAAATAAGATATCCTAAATTTTAGGATAAAATAGTGTTGTTATATCCTAAAAATTAGGATTTAATTAGTATGAGAGGGAGTGATGAAGTGGCGAATAAAACGTTTGCCATCAGAAGCTTTCAAAAAAACAGTAGAATACTGGGAACGAAAAAAAGAACCAATTACAGGGCCAATCCCTGAGAGATGTTTTCCCTTAAGACTTTGGTATATGTATCATGATGTGATATGCTCGGTTATAGAGGTAGACGAGAAAAACAGTAGAATCAAGCTTTATAATTTTACTGACAGCTATTTGAAAAGGGCCTTCGGCAGGAATTCATAGCCGAACTGCCAGGATTACAGAGGGCAAAATGGCGGAGGATGATTTCGGGATCAGAATTGAGAGGTGATCTCATATGACAGAATTATTTGAGCAGGATAGAAAGACGGATGACAGGCAGTCTCCTAAAGGTATACCCGCTGATGAATGAAGTGAAAATTCAAAACGTTTTGCAGCAGTTTTGATGAGCATTTATAATTATGCAGGGACTGCATATGTGAAACCGGACGGCCCCTTAAGTGTATCACCTGATAAGGTCCCGGGGGCCGTCCTGTTTTGCATATGATGAAAGTATTATTCACAGAAACTTACACAATGTCGCTCAATTTACTTTAAAAGCCCCTTCTCAGTCAAAAAGTCTTTTGCGACATCTTTTTCATCCTTCTGATCCACTTCCACAGCGTAGTTCATGGCGCGCATCTCATCGTCGGAGATCTGGCCCGTCAGTTTTTCCAGGGTCTCGCTTAACTTGGGATATTTCTTTAAGGTATCCTGGCGGACCACGGTGGCGCCGTAATAGGTGGCAAAAATATGCTGGTCATCTTCCAGCAGGGATACATCGGCCACGCTCAGCTGGGCGTCGGTGGTGTATGCATTGGTGACATCGATCTGTTTATCGGCCATGGCGGTGTACTTTAAGGCGATATCGATGTCCTTGACATCCTTGAAGTTCATGTTGTAGGCGGACGCGAGGTAGTTGAAGCCATCCTCACGCTCCATGTAGTCGGGATTCCCCCCGAATACCAGCTGGTCTGACACGGCGGCCAGGTCTGTGAAGGTCTTGAGGGAATACTGGTCGGCAGCTTCTTTTCTCACTGCCAGGGTATAGGAGTTCTGGAAGCCATAGAGGCCGGTCCAGTGGAGTCCCATCTCTTCGTAGCCCTTCTGAAGATTCTCATAGAGGACATCGGAATCGTTCTCCTGTTCCTTCTTTAATACGGTGAGCCAGCCGGTTCCGGTGTATTCCGGATATAAGTCGAAATCCCCCTTTAACAGTGCCGGCTGGATGTTCGTGGTACCACCGCCGACGCCTTTGGTAATCTCTACTTTTACACCAAGATCATGCTCGATTAACTGGCCGATAATCTCGGTCAGTACGTACTGCTCCGTCATGGGCTTGGACGCGATCTTTATGGTTCCCTGTTCTTTCTTTGCACAACCGCCGAGTGACAGCGCTGCGATGGCTGCTGTTCCGATGACTGCGGCGGCAGCTAATCTTTTCCATTTCTTCATGACTGAATCCTCCTGTGATCGATCTGTATTCCCGCGAGCAGCAAGCCAGACGGACACGCTGCCCGTTGCCTGCGGCGGGATTTTTGACTTGCGGCTCCGTGTGATACGGAGCTCTATATAAAAAGCAAAGGGTTCCACCTTAACCGGCCACCAGCCGGCGGACAAAATCCGTTGCAGGATGTTCCAGGAGCTGGGCGGGCGTTCCGTCCTGAATGATATGCCCCTGATCCATGACGAGGACGCGGCTGCCAAGCTTTAAGGCTTCCTTGATATCGTGAGTGACAAAGACGATGGTTCCGCCCAGTTCCTCATGAATCCGAAGGATCTCCTCCTGAAGCCGCTTGCGGGTGATCTCGTCGACTGCGCCGAAGGGCTCGTCCATCAGGATGATCTTTGGAGAGTTCATCAGTGCTCTGGCGATTCCGACTCTCTGGCGCTGGCCTCCGGATAATTCGCTGGGATAGCGCTTCAGCATCTCTGCGTCCAGACCGACGGTCTTCGCCAGCTGACGGGCGCGGGCCGCGATGGCCGCTTTGTCCGGGGACTTATAGAGATTCGGCACATAGCAGATATTTTTCTCGATGGTCATATGCGGGAAGAGGCCGATCTCCTGAATGACATAGCCGATTCCCCGACGCAGCTCATTGATATCTGTATGGGAAATGTCCGTGCCGTTGATACAGACGGTTCCCTGCTCCGGTGTGAGCAGCCCGTTCATCAGCTTCAGGGCTGTGGTCTTGCCGCAGCCGGAACTGCCGATCATGGTTAAAAATGTGCCCTGTTCCACACTTAAATTAAAATGTTCCAGGATCCGGTTTGGTCCATAGGACATGGTAATATCCTTTAATTCGATGACACTCATGATAATCCTCCTTACAGCGGTCTGTCCCCTTACGGAGCCAGATGCCATTTCTTACGAATATGACGTTCAATATAAGCCACCAGCTGATCGGAGGCGAGAGCCACGAGGGCGATCAGGATGCTGCCTGCATACGTCATGGCGGCGTTGTTCGTCGTGATGCCGCGGTAGATAGCTACTCCCAGGCCGCCTGCTCCGATATAGGAGGCGATACCGCTGAGTGAGATCGTCATGACCACCATACTGCGGAGTCCTGCCACGATGACCGGGAGCGCCAGAGGCAGCTTGACCTTATAAAGAATCTGCCAGGGTGTGCTTCCCATGCCCTTTGCCACCTCGATGGTGGACGCCTCAATGGTGGTGATGCCGGTATAGGTGTTGCGGACCATAGGCAGCAGCCCATAGATGGTGAGCGCGATGGTCGCAGTCTTATTGCCGATGCCGGTAAATGGGATTAAAAAGCCCAGCATGGAAATCGATGGAATCGTATAGGCCACGTTGATGACTCCGATAATCCATGTGGCGAACCGCCTGTGCTCGCTGATTAAAATACCGAGAAAGAGACCGATAGAGCCGGAGATGAGAATCGCTGTCGATGCGATCTTTATATGCTGAAGAATCAGCTCCTGGAAGAACGGCCAGCGTTCCGCGTAGAGGGAAAAGATTCCGTGAATCATTAGATGACCTCCATTCTGTCATTGGTATGAATGATACGTGAGATAGAACACACGTTCTTGCTATTATACTACAAAAGTGGTGGGGAAGCAACCAGATTCTGGAAATCAGGATAAAAAATAAGATCCGGCCCGGACATGCTTTTTACATGTCCGGGCCGGTTAGCAGGGGTCATAAACAGTCGCTGTTCAGGAGAGATCAGTCGATTTTTTTCCCATCTTTTTTACGTAGGCGCTGGGGATCATTCCTGTGTATCGTTTGAATATCTGACGGAAATACTGGGGATTGTTGCCAAAACCTACCTTTTCCGCAGCCAGCTCGATTTTTTCCGTATCACAGCTGACGAGTAGTTCCTTGGCCTTCTCAACCCTCTGGCTGCCCAGATAATCAGAAAACTTCATGCCTGTTTCACGGATAAATTTCTTGCTTAAATAGTCCACATTCATGTAAAGGTAATTCTGTGCGATCCATTTGAGAGTCAGGTTTGGGTCCGAAAGATTGTCATTGACATACTCGACGATCTTCTCAATGACATCACAGTAGGGGGCCGGTTCGGCGGACAGCTCCTTCAGAAAATGGGAAATCCGTGTGTGGATGGTATGGTATATGTCTGATAAGTGTTCCTGCCGGTTCAGCTCCAATAGAAATTCTGTCGCGGTAATCGGAGAGCATAGGGTTCCGCCGGAGGAGAAGCAGATGTAGATGCCAAAGGCCAGCTGTTTTAAAAACTCCGGATTCGTCACTTTTTCCAGAATTCCGTACAGCTCCGAGATCGAATCCTCCGAGCGTGCAGGCCCTTTTTCCATGATCTGCATGGAGAGGAAACGCGTGCGGCTGATCAGATTCTTGTAGTTGCAGGTAGGGATAGGATGGAAATTATGAATGCATGAAATGGTTCCGTACCGCTTAACCTTTCCCAGGATTTCCGTCAGCAGGTCAGACAGGCGTTCATAGGACATCCGCTGGTAGGTATGCTCCACGGTCTGAATGGGAAAAACCAGTTTCCTCATGAATCCGTCAAAATCATCGTAGCATGTCTGGCAGTTCTTAAAAAAGATAATGAGCGTGTTATGGACATAGATTCCATGAAAGGGAATACCGGGCAGGAATCGGTTCTGGTATTCCTTTAACTGCTGAAGGCAGCTTTCCAGGGAGCCTTCTTCCAGATAGTAAAGGTAACAGAGCTCATAGGTGGTGCTGTCAAAATCCAGAAAACGTCTGTAGGGCTGATACAGCATGTCACAGTCGCTGTCGGAGGAAACGCCTTCGTTGATTAAGTTGGTAATCATATTGCTGTACAGCTGATTCAGCAGCTGGTTCTGCTGTTCCTGCGTTTCATTGAAGGCCTGGCGGTGGAGGCATTCGCTTATTACCTCCTGTATGCACTCTGTGATCTGTTCTTCGTTGCAGGGCTTGAGTAAATAGTGACGGACGCCGTATTTCATGGCCTGCTGCGCATAGTTAAATTCTCCGTAGCCGGACAACAGGATAAAGCGTGTGTCCAGATCTGTACGGGATACTTTTTCAATCAGCTCCAGACCGGATAAGCCGGGCATCATGATATCGGTTAATACAATGTCGGGTGATTCATCCAGGATCATGTCGTAGGCCTCGGCTCCATCCTGACAGACTCCGATCAGTTCGATTCCAAGGCTGCTCCAGTCAATAATTCGTGATATACTTTCCCTTATAATTCGCTCGTCATCCGCGATGATCAGTTTCAGCATCAGGTGATTCCTCCTTTAAATACGTATAGGGAATGGCAATCCGGGCTACCGCCAGATCGTCCTCGTTGTACAGGGAGAGGCCGAAACCTTCTCCGAATGCCAGACGGAGCCGCTTGTGAATATTCAGAAGTCCGATGCCGAGCCCCCGTGGGATAACGGAAGAATCGGCCAGCTTCTCTAATATATTTTCTTCAAATTCTGATCCGTCATTTTTGACATACAGGTAAAGAATGCCGCCTTCCCGCTGCGCCCCGATCAGTATGTGACAGCCCTCCCGATTCCGTTCCACTCCATATTGGATCGCATTTTCCACCAGAGGCTGAATGGTGAGCTTTAATATCTCCACGTCCAGATATTCGGCGGGGATGGAGATATCATACCTTAACCGGTTCTCATACCGTATTTTCTGGATTGTCATGTAGGAACAGACGATTTCCAGCTCTTTCCTGATGGTAAAATGATTCTCTTTCGTGCTCAGGGTAAGACGAAGCAGCGCGCCTAAGGATTCCACCATGGCGGAGATATCTGCGGCCCCAATGTCCTTTGCACGCCAGTTCACGGACTCCAGTGTGTTGTACAGAAAATGCGGGTTAATCTGATGCTCCAGAGCCTTAAGCTGTGCCTCCTTCTTCAGCAGTTCATTTACATAATTTTCAGTAACAAGCTGCCGGATCTCCGTCGCCATGGTGTTAAAGGTATTGTGGATCATGCCGATTTCGTCTCTTCGCTTTCCATAATCATAGCCAATCTCCAGAAGCTCCATGTCGCTGTTCCGGAAGCGGTTCATCTTCTGGATCAGATAATCAAAATGCTTTGTGATGTTGCGCATCAGAGTGTCCGACAGCACAACAGAGAGGAGAAGGGCGGCGAGAAGTATGATGGAACAGTTGATATAAATGGTAAAGATGGAGCGGTACATATCTGTATACGGCGTCAGACAGTAGTAATCCCAGTTATAGCGGATATTGGAGCCGTTGATGGAAAGTGTATTTTTTACTGTAAAATATTTTCGGCCGCTGACATCGATAACCTGATAGGGAGCCAGCGCTTCCTTCCGCACGCCGTCTGCCTCTGAGACAGAAAATTCCTCCGGATAGCAGACCAGTTTATGGTTCTCATCGAAAATAAGATAGTAATTATCCGTCACCTGTTTTCGGGCATGAGTGGCGTCACGGACCATGGAATAGAAGTCGATGAAGATCGATACGGTTCCCATATGGGTTAAATCCAGCCGGTCCAGTTTCCTTACGGAGCGAGCCAGGATAATTCCGTATTCACTGCTGTAATCGTTGATCCATAGCGCGGCTCCGCGCATGGGCTTTACCTCCTCCAGAATCGGCGCCATGACCTCTTCCGGGGCGGTATCTAAGTGATTTAGGTAAGTCTTGACCGTCCTTCCATCCAGATCGAGATGGATGGAATCAATGTAATTGCTGCTGTATTGGTTGTAATAGGACAGGAGAATTTTCTGCATCCGGCTGATGGCCTCATTTTTTTCGTAGGGACTTTTTAAGGACCGGTAGGCGCCCAGCTGTTCCTGAAGCTGGGCATCCGTGATAATAAGTCCTGACAGGGTTTTGATATTGTTCAAAGATGCTTCGATATCTGCAGCGGACTGAGACATGGAGTCCGCGACCTTGTCATACAGAAGTCTGTTGTTGTGCTGCATAATAAGTCCCATGCTGGTAAATGAGGCCAGCCCTACGATCAGAACGGCCAGTATGGAAATAAAGCGCATTTTCTTTTGCAGCTTCATGTTGTTCAATGCGTTTTTTATGATCTCTATCATAGAAGATTCCCCCCGCTTTTGCTTAAGAAGAGTATACTGAACCTGGATGAAGAAAACAAGAAAATTTCCGGAAAGAGCGGTTTTTTGACCCCGGAAGACGGTTAGCCGGATTGTTTTTGTACCTGCGATCCGTATAATAAGTACTAGTACTGAGAATAAAAGGATAAAGGAGAAGAACGAGATGAAAAAAATGTTTATGATGGCGGCCGCAGGCGTGCTGGCAGTGAGTCTGACTGCATGCGGGGGGAACCAAAAGAGTGCGACGGAAAGCGTAAATGCGGGGGCGGAGAAGTCCGAAGCGCAGAAGACTGAGGCGTCACAGGAGAAGACGGAAACCGAAGGAAAGGCAGAAGAAAAGCACATGACAATGACGTGGTGGGGAAACCAGGTCAGGAATGAAAGGACCGAGGCGGCTCTCGATCTGTATTCAGAGGAGAACCCGGGGGTTACCTTTGACAGTCAGCCGGCGGAGTGGAATGATTACTGGGTGAAGCTGAATACGGCGGCAGGAAGCGGAGAGCTTCCGGACCTGGTGCAGATGGATTATAAGTATCTGGCCCAGTTTGTGGACAGCAATTCCCTGGTGGATTTAACGCCGTATATGGATGACGGCACCATCGATACCAGTAACATCAATCCATCCACTTTGGATCAGGGGAAAATTGGAGATAAAATATATGCGGTCAGTCTGGGCCTTAACGCGCCGGCCATGTTTTACAACAAGACACTGACCGATCAGCTGGGAATTGAGATTAAAGACAATATGAGCATGGATGAGTTTATTTCCATTTGTAAAGAAATCTATGAGAAATCCGGTGTGCAGACGACAATCGCCTACAACGACGGAGAGAATTTTATTGAATATATGATGCGTGATCAGGGATACGTTCTGTTTGAAAACGGGAAATTAGGGGTTCCAGGGCCGGAGCCGCTTGAGAAATTCTTTGCGCTGTATGAGCAGGGCGTAAAGGAAGGCTGGCATGTAAGCCCGGATATCTATGCAGAGCGTACCCTGGGTTCGGTAGAGCAGCAGCCGATGGTTTACGGCGGCGAAGCGTGGTGCCAGTTCAACTATTCCAACCAGCTGACCGCAGTAGAGAAAACCGCAAAAGAGGGAATCGGTTTTGAGGTCGGGATTACCACCTGGCCGGCGGATCACCCGGAAAAAGCCAATTACCTGAAGCCAAGCCAGTTTATTTCCCTGTCCGTGGACAGCAAAAATCCGGAAGAGGCGGCAAAGGTCATCAATTACTTTACGAATTCACAGGGGTGCAACGACATTCTTCTGGCAGAGCGGGGCGTGCCGATCTCGTCTGTTGTAGCTGCGGACACGGCAGAGAAGCTGGATGATGTAAATAAGCGAATTGTGAATTATATTAACGATGTGGTAACACCTTCCTGTTCCAAGATCAATCCTCCGTCTCCGGATGGAACCAGCGAGGTATTAAAGGTAATCGATCAGCTGGAGGAAAAGGTCTGCTACGGCGAGATGACCGCAGCGGAAGCTGCAAAACAGCTGTTTGAAGAAGGAAATAAAATTTTGGGAAGTAAATAAGAGGTTGGGAAGTAAATATGCAGAGACGTAAAAAGCAGGGTAAGATGCATTCTGCCCTGCTATTTTTCTGCCAGTTTCAGGTTCAGGAAGGAGTATTTCATGGGAAAGAATAATAAAACGTTGAGACAGAAACTGAATACGGAGGAGACCGCGGGAATCATCTGCACCCTGCCGTTTACCTTTGGATTTCTGGCATTTACCATAGTGCCCATGCTGATGTCACTGTATTATGCCTTTACGGATTACGATATCAAGAATCCGCCGGTTTGGGCGGGATTAAAAAATTTCATTAAAATGTTCACCGACGATCCCCGGTTCGTAAAGTCTCTCCAGGTGACCTTCTACTTTGCGCTGACCTCGGTTCCGCTGCGTCTGATCTTTGCCCTGCTTGTGGCTCTGCTGCTGCTGAGAACGACAAAGGCGACGTCCTTTTACAGAGCGGCTTACTACCTGCCATCTATTATCGGCGGCTCCGTCGCAGTCTCCATACTCTGGAAGCGGATGTTTGCAAAGGAAGGTGTCGTCAACGCGATTCTCGGAATGTTTGGGATTCACACGACGTTTGCATGGCTTGGCAATAAGCATACGGCCATCTGGGTTCTGGTGGTCCTGGCCGTATGGCAGTTCGGTTCCTCCATGCTTATCTTTCTTTCGTCGTTGAAGCAGATCCCTCAGAGTCTGTATGAGGCCGCCCGGGTGGATGGCTCCAATAAGTGGCAGCAGTTCTGGAAGATTACACTGCCGCTTCTCACACCGACGATCTTCTTTAATCTGGTGATGCAGATGATCAATGGATTTCTGGCATTTACACAGTGTTACATTATCACGCAGGGAAAGCCCATGGATTCCACCCTGTTTTACACCGTATACATGTATGAACAATCGTTTCAGTTCAACAATGCGGGGTATGGCGCCGCCATGGCCTGGGTGATGCTGCTGATCATCGCCCTGATTACAGCAGTTCTCTTTGGAACGAAGAAATTCTGGGTCTATGAAGGAGGATTATAATGAGCAGGAAAAAAATAGGAACGGTATTCTACCATATTATCGTATGCGGCATGGGAATTATTATGATTTACCCACTTCTCTGGATGATCATGAGCTCTTTCAAGGAGAGCAACACGATTTTTTCAACGGCCAGAAGTCTGATCCCGGAGCATTTTATCCTGGATAATTATAAGAACGGCTGGAAAGGATTTGGAAAGACGTCCTTTTCCGTATTTTTTAAAAATTCCTTTTTTATCTCCACCGTATCGACTTTGGGCGCGGTAGCGTCCTCCGCCATCGTGGCCTATGGCTTTTCGCGGTGCCGTTTCCGTGGGAGAAAGGTGCTGTTTGCAGCGATGCTGGTATCCATGATGCTGCCGTTCCAGGTTATCATGATACCTCAGTATCTGTGGTTTAAGGTACTTGGCTGGACAAACAGCTTTAAGCCGCTCATTGTGCCCTACTTTTTCGGCCAGGGATTTTTTATCTATATGATTATGAATTTTATCGATGGAATTCCGAGAGAGCTGGATGAGGCGGCTAAAATTGACGGCTGTTCCTATTACGGAGTCTTTGTCAGGATCATTCTCCCTCTGGTCGTCCCGGCCCTTATTACATCGGCGGTGTTTTCCTTTATGTGGAGATGGGACGATTTCCTGTCGGCTCTGCTGTATGTGAACAAGACGAGTATGTATCCGGTTTCTCTCGCGTTAAAGCTGTTTGCAGACCCCAGCTCGTCGTCGGATTACGGAGCGATGTTCGCCATGGCGACGCTGTCGATCATGCCTGCGATCATAATCTTTATCTGTCTTCAGAAATATTTGGTGGAGGGAATATCGACCTCCGGATTGAAAGGATAAGAGTGAACGAGTATGGAAAGATATGAGAGTATTTATTATCGGGGCGGTGCGGAGATCAGCAATGTACTCCGGACCGTGGCAAACCATTATATCGGAATGAATCCGCCGGAGCCTTTTACGTTCTGTGCATTTTCCAGGGAGGGCCCTGGCTGGGACAGGAATGGCTGTCTGTGTATGGATTTACGGGAAAAGCTGCCTGACGCAAAGCAGGGGGAAAATGCCTATGCCGCCTTCCGTATCTGGAGTGACAGTGAGGAAGAAAAGCTCTTTGAAATGGCGTGCTTCGGCCCTGCCAGGCTTTATGTGGCCGGAGAAATGGTATTCCAATCTTCCGTGACGGAGGAGGTGAACGTGAAGCATAAGAAGGCATTCCCCGTTCAGTTAAAGAGGGGGTGGAATGATTTTATCTTCTGTTTTAGCAGTACAGCTTCCGGATTTGGAGCCATGATCGCACCGGAGGAGGTGCGATGGCACTGGCTCCCGTTTTTGGCACCGTTCACCGAGAGGGAAGGCTGTCTCGGAGCCGTCTATTCACAGGCTTTTCCGGGAGATTTCAGGAAAATGAAACCGGATTTCTGCCTCGGCGGAAGCGAAAGAGAGACGGGATTAGAATGGTATCCCCAGCGCTGGAGCGGGGAGGCGGCAGACTGGAACCGTGAGGCAGCAGGCGGGCACCGGTGGGAGACAGTATTTGGAGAAATCGAACCGGGACAGCGTATCTATGGCAAAACCAGTCTGCGGGGAGACGGACGCGAGATTATGATTCAGACCGGGGCCGGTGGGACCGGGGCCTGTGACCGTGTTCGGGTATGGCTGGATCAGACGGAAATACTGGACTCCTGCCAGGAACAGAAAACGGCCTGCGCGGCTGCGGAAGGCTGCCACACGGTGACGGTCATGGTGGAGAGAACCGGCCTGTCAGAAAAGGGAAATTATCCCTCTGTGGAGATATACACGGAAGGCGGACCTGCGTGCTGTGAAATGCCGGAGCGTATATGCGGAGCGACGGGAGACTGGCTGTATCTGGGCCCGTTTGAGAACTCTGTACCTGTTTTCCGTCCGGAGGAGCTTACCCTGAACCGTCTGTATGATACGGGAAATGGAGGAACCTACTGGCGCCTGGACGGAAAGGACAACTGGGTACGGCCCTGCCTGCAGAATGAGTTGTTTGGCAGATGGAACTATCCTCTGGGAGTCACGCTGTACGGCCTGCTTCAGACCGGGCGCCATCTGGAGGAGAACGGAATTACACAGTATGCGGCCAGTCATATAGCACAGTGTGTTCAGATGCAGGAATACGCCATGTGGGACGAGGCTGTCTACGGATATCCACAGATTAACAACCAGCTCTGTACCATGTCCATGTTGGATGACTGCGGATCCTTCGCCTCTGCCATGCTGGAGGCATACAGCGAAATCCATGAGGAGACTGCAAAGACGGCAGTCAAAACCATTGCAAAGCGGGTGGCGGATCATATGGAGCACGTGCAGGAGCGGCAGGAGGATGGTGCTTTTTACCGGATATGCAAGGACTTTTTCATGGAGAACACCATGTGGGCCGACGATCTCTATATGAGCACCCCATTTTTAATCCGTTACTATCAAATGACGGGGGATGCCGTTTATCTGGAGGATGCGGCGAAGCAGTTTATGCTGTTTAAAAAATACCTTTTTATGGAACGGGAACAGGTGATGTCCCACGTGTATGATTTCAAGTATCAGACACCGACGAAGATGCCATGGGGAAGAGGGAACGGCTGGGTTCTTTTCTCTCTGTCGGAGGTACTGGCCGTGCTTCCGGAGGACCATCCGAAGCGGGAGGAGCTTCTTACATTTTTCAGGCAGCTGTCGGAAGGGATCTTAATGCTTCAAGGTGGAAATGGGCTGTGGCATCAGCTCCTTACCCATGAGGATTCCTATGAAGAGACATCCTGCACCGCTATGTTTATCTATGGTTTTTCAAGGGGAATCCGGTACGGATGGCTTCCGGATGAGGACAGACGTTACAGAAAGGCGGTCCAAAAGGCCTGGGAGGGCCTGACAAAGTATGCGATTGACAGAAAAGGCAATGTATACGGCGTTTGCCGCGGTTCCCAGTATTCATTTACGCCGGATTATTATAAGTACGATCTGACGTCCAGGGACAACGATACCCATGGAATCGGCATCGTCCTGCTGGCAGGAATCGAGGCGGGAAAGCTTGAATAAACAGAAAACAGGATCCGCCGGGGCGGATCCTGTTTTCTGTTTATAGTTTAAAGAGTGCTTGTGATGGCGGAATTTCATTACTCTTTTTCGTAACCTTCATAGGTGACAATACCCTGCTTATTCGTGCTGAAGTACTTGTCGTCGCCGTTCTTTAAGTTCTTCTTGCCCTTAGCGAGTTTTCCGGAGGTGCCGATTAAGTAGTCTTCGCCATTGTAAGATACAACCTCGTATTTTGCATCGCGGTCAGCCTTCAGCAGGCGGCCCTTGATGTAGATGGAATCGTCATAGATTCCGTTGTAGCCGGCACCCTTGTCGCTGCCGGACTTGCGGAAGTTGTAGGTATATTTCTCGCCGTCGATATCGATAGTGGTCTTGCCGGTAGCCATGACGCCTTCCTTAGGAGAATCTCCGAAGTAGTATACGTCGCGCTCGTCAGCAGAATCCGGAAGATCGCTTTCTGCCTCGATCTCTTCGTAGGAATCGATCTTCTTGTCATCATCGAAGGTCAGCATATAGAGTCCGTGAAGCATTTCGCCCTTTTCGTTGAATGCGTAGCGGTAGTTGTTGATTGTCTTGATCTGGCTCTTGACGAGATCGCCGTTGTTCTGAGCGTAGAACCAGTATTCTGTTCCGTCATCGTAAGCTTCAGGATCTACCTCTGCGCCTGGAATGGTCTTGAACCAGCCCTTGGCCAGCCAGCACTGTTCCGGAAGGTTGTAGTATAAGTTGCTTCCGCTTGCAGTTGTGGTGGAAGCCTTGGCATACCACTCGGATTCCGCTGCGCCGTTTTCATTGAAGCGGTATTTTAAACCGTTGATGGTCTTGGTGGTATCTTTTACTTTTTTACCGTTGGTACCGAAGTAGAACCAGTAGGTTCCGTCGAAGTTATCCTCTTCCGTATCCGGATCGTCGACCTCCTGAAGGCTCCATGCGTTTAATACCTGAGCGCCGTCATCGGAATTGCCGCAGTAGTACACGCCCTCTCTCCAGGCTTCATCGCCTGTGATTCGCTCGGAATCCTCGCCAACCCATCCGAAGAGCATTCTTCCTTCTGAGTCAAACGCATATTTTTTCCAATCTCCGCTGGCTTTGCGGATCGATTTAAAGGAGGTCTTTCCGGAGCTGGAGGCCTTGTAGGCTTTTCCGTTGTTCTGGAAGTAGTACCAGTACGTCTCCGGTGAGTCTTCTTCCTCGTAATCGGAAGGGATTTCCCGCCATTCGTTGGATACCATGGCACCTACGGAGTTTACATAATAGTAGTCATCGTCATATTCAATGACGCTGCTCTTGGCCATATCTCCTGATGAATCGAGATAGAACCAGTTGTCGCCTGATTTCTTCCAGGCATCGGTCACTCTGCTTCCGCTGGAGTCGATATAGACCCAGTTGTCGCCTTCCATGGTCCAGCCCTGTGCTGCAAATGCTGTCATAGATGCGCCTATGGTAAATAGCGCGGCAGCGCATGGAAGAATCCATTTTTTCATCTGTTTCTTCATAAATTAATTTCCCCTTTCAAAAGAAAATCGTATCCTCTCAGCAGCTCTCCTGCTGATAACACGACTTTAAACCATGGAGCGGCTCCAAGGTCAAGCGGAGTAAAAAAGGCGTAAGAATGCGTAAGAAAATAAAAAAATATTAAGAAAATCAGCTCTTGACCATGGACCTGCTCCATGGTTTAAAATAAAAGCTTTTTTCAGTACAGAGGAGCGGCAGCAGTACCATAATAACCATAAAATCCCAATCCAGCCGTGCTATGATAGCTATATAATGATGATGTCACTTACTAACCGTCATTTGTTGAAATCGACATCTTATTGTCAGATTATTATAATGAAGTTACAGGAGACAGGCAGGGCTGCAACAGAGAGGAAAACATTATGTATACAAAAACATTTCAGGTTGTCCAATACCTGGCTGACACTCTGGATAGTTATGTCACCTCCGGACAGCTGGGGGCACATCTGGGAGTCAGCAGCAGGATGATTCTTCGCTATGTCAAGGAAGCAGAAGCGCTGGGAAGGGAGAACGGATTTGAAATCCGTTCTTATAAGGGAAGGGGGTATCAAATAAAAATCACAGATCAGGTGCGCTGCCAGGCATTTTTTAAGGACATGGGAGGCCACACGGGCAGTCAGGGGGATGAGCTGATACGGGAAGTGGTGAGACGGATCCTGATCTGTGACGGATGTAAAATGGATGAGCTGGAAGAGCTGTTCAATTACAGCCGCTCCAGCATGTCCAGAATTACGACGCTGTCCAACTCCTATCTGGAGAATTTCGGACTGGAGCTGTTCAGCAAAGCCTATACGGGACTCTACATCAGCGGGAATGAGATCAGCATACGGGACTGTATGTACCATCTGCTGGAAAAGACAGAGGAAGAGGAAATCTGGAACGCCCTCGATATCCGGGAGGTGCAGGAGAGGGATATCCGCAAGTGGATGGACAGATGCTTCAAAAAATACGGGCTCTGTGCAAAGGAAAAAGAAGAGCAGCAGTTTTTCAAATACCTGGCCATTACGATCAAGAGAATCTCTCTCGGAAAGGAGATTTACTTCGGCTATCTGGCTCATCTGGACGGAAAAGAGCCGTTCAAAGCGCAGATGAAGACGACCAGGTGTCTGTTAAAGAAGTATTTTCCTAATAACAGGCTGGAAGGGGAGTGCATGTATTTGACTCTGATCTGGATGCAGACGTTTGGCGGAAACAGCCGGATCAACCAGATCGACGAGCACAATCTCATGTTTTTCCACGGTCTGGTCATGAAGGGGCTGAAAAAAATCCAGGATAACTACGGTGTGGATTTGAACGGCGATGAAGTGCTGGTCAACGGCCTGATCCTCCATGTGGCCTCCAGTTACGGCAAATACCTGGTACATATGGAGACGGAGAATCCGTTTTATGAGGAACTGCAGAAGATCTATCCGACGGCCTACTATTACGCCATCGAGCTGGCGGAATGCATTACGGAGTACACAAAACAGAATCTCTCCGTCGGGGAACTGGGATTCCTCACCATGTACTTTGCATCTTCCCTGGAACAGGAAAATAAGATCCGTAAGTTTAAGACTGTTTTAATCAGTGAGACCATGCCTGGGGCTGCGCGCCTCTTAAAGAGCCGGCTGGAGCAGACCTATACCGGGCTGGAAGTAATGGATATGGGGAATTACGGAGAAGGAGATGCACTTCCGGAGGAGGCGGACTTTTATATTACGATGCTTCCCTGCGGCCAGGAGAGCAGCCTGGAAAAGGAAGTGGTCACAGTCAGCCCGTTTCTGAATGAAAAGGACCAGATGAGGATCAATTTCGCCCTGATGCGGTTAAAAAGGCGGGAAAGCCTTGAGACCCTGTGCAGGCGGGACGGTTTTTATCTGTGGGACAAGCCCATGAGAAAAAAAGGCGTGCTCACCAGAATCTGCGATCTGCTGATCGAGCAGGGGAGGCTTTTAGAGGAACAGAAGAATGCCGTCATGAAGCGGGAGAATCTGGTGTCCACGGAGATATCGCCCTTTGCGGCACTGCCACACTGTCTGATTGACGGAGAGAGCTTTTTCGTCTTCGTACTGATGAAAAATCCCGTTCCATGGGGAAAGGCCAATGTGAGACTGGTGATCCTGGGCTGCTTTAAAAGAGGAGATGAGAAAATCAAGGAAGTGCTGGAACGATTGTTCCTGCTGGTATCAGATGAAGAGTGGATCAATAAACTGGCAGGCAGTAAATGCTATGAAGAATTTATTACATATTTAAGGGAATTTGATGGAGGGTACCTATGCTGACAGACATATTGACAAAGGACGTAGTCCGGCTGGATGTGGAAGGACTTACAACACCGGAGGAGGTAATTCATTTTAGTGGTCAGCTGTTAGTGAACAGTGGGAAAGTGAAGGAAACTTATATTGAAAAAATGGAGGAGGCATTCCATGACCTGGGTCCCTATATGGTCATGGCGCCGGGAATCGCAATGCCTCACGCAAGACCATCGGGAGATGTGTCTGAGCCCTGCATCAGCTTCATCAGGCTCAAAGAACCTGTGTCGTTTCATCACCCCTTTAATGATCCGGTGAGACTCGTATTTGCTCTGGGCGGTGTGGAAAACGACAGCCATCTGGCATTGCTTCAGGAACTGGGGAGATTTCTGGAGGACGATAACGTCAGAGAACGGCTATTGACAATCACCTCTTACGGGGAACTGGCAAAATTAATATAGAAGGAGAATTTATGAGAGTGATAACAGTGTGTGGAATGGGATTTGGCACCAGTCTTATGCTTCTGATGACGATTAAGGATATCGGTAAGAAGCATCACGTAGCAGTGGAAGGGGAAGCGGTGGATCTGGGTTCCTACAAAGGAAAGCCCTGTGATCTGATTGCGGCTTCCTCGGAGATCGCCAAACAGATCGTGGCCGATGTGCCGGTTCTGTCGGTTACCAATTTACTCGACAAAAAGGGGATCGAAGAAATGATTCTTCCTTATATGAAATAACTGAGGAGAAGACAAAAGGAGAAGAACGGTATGATAAAATTTTTAGTTGATTTCTTAAGCCAGCCTACGGTTGTGTTAGGCCTTGTAGCTATGATTGGTCTGATCGCTATGAAAAACAGCGTGTCGGACGTTATTTCAGGAACCTTTAAGACGATTCTGGGATTTTTAATACTGAGCGCCGGATCCAATGTCATTGTGGGGGCTTTGATTCCGTTCAGTTCTATGTTTAACAGCGCGTTCGGCATGGCGGGGATCGTGCCGGAGGATAACTCTCTGGTGGCTGCGGTGCAGGTCATATTGGGATTTGAGACGCCTCTCATCATGCTGTTCTCATTTCTGATCAATCTGCTTCTGGCGCGCATCACGCCGTTTAAGTATATTTTCCTGACCGGACATATGATGTTCTCATTCGCTGGTACCATGGCGATCGTCCTGGATCAGATGGGAATCAGGGGCTGGGAAGCGGTGGCAATCGGCTCTGTAATCCAGGGAATATCCATGATCGTATTCCCGGCTATCGCCCAGCCGTTTGTGAGAAAAATATTAAAGACGGATGAAGTGGCATTTGGTTTCTGGGGAAGCTCCCTTGTCTGTCTGAGCGGATTCGTAGGCGGCCTGTTCGGCAAAAAGGATCGTGATCCGGAACAGGACACCTGGGAACAGGTTCACGTATCCGACAAATTCAATTTCCTGAAGGACATGTCCATCCTCATGGCCATCGTCATGATTGTGGTATATATCCTGACCGCGCTGATCGCAGGCCGTGAGACGGTGACGGCGCTGTCCGGCGGACAGAACTACATCATCTATACCCTGATTCAGGCTCTCACCTTTGTGGCGGGCGTACTCGTCCTCTTACAGGGAGTCCGCATGTTCCTGGGAGAAATCATTCCCGCGTTCAAGGGCATCAGTGAGAAGCTGGTTCCAGGCGCCAGACCGGCCCTGGATATCCCGATTTTCTACAGTGTCGGACCGATGGCAACCACTGTTGGTTTCCTGGCGGCGATGGTGGGCGGTATCATCAGCACCATGATTACCACCAGAATGAACGTTGTCGTGCTTCCGGGCGTGATTGGTCTCTTCTTCATGGGCGGCGCGGCAGGCGTGTTCGGCGATAAACTGGGCGGCAAAAAGGGCGCTGTGGCAGCAGGCCTCTTCCTCGGTGTGTTCTTCACCCTGATTGTGGCTGCTGCATATCCCTTTGTCAATGTGGGCGCTTACGGAGTGGAAGGCTTATGGTTTGCTTCGACGGATGCCATTATCGTATCGGTGCTGATGCGCCTTGTGGGCATGGTGTTCGGTATCCCGCTGTAAGTCGTTTGACTGCTGCAATTTTAATTAGAAAGAAGGACATAAAATGGAAAGATTCGCAAGGACAGTTTTGGGTGACATCAAGGGAGAGGAGATGGGATTTACGTATCCCCATGAGCATCTCCACGCGGTTCCGCCGCCATGCCAGAAGGACAGGGATTTAGAGCTGAGCAGCTATGAAAACAGCGTGCAGGAGCTCCTGAATTTTAAGGAGGTCGGGGGACGTACCCTGGTGGAAGCCTCTACGCTGGACTATGGCAGGGATTTGAACATTCTGAAACGGATGGCTCAGGAGACAGGGGTTCATATCATCGCTACCACCGGCTTTAATAAGCACATCTACTATCCGTCCTGGGTGGCGGAAAAGTCCATGGAAGAGATCGCGGGTATGCTGGCAAAGGATGTGATGGAAGGCGGCGACGGATCGGATGCGAGAGCCGGATTCATCAAAATCGGCACGTATTACAACATGATCCATCCTCTGGAGAAGAAGACGACAATCGCGGCGGCCACCGCACAGAAAGCCTGCAAAGCGCCGATCTGGGGGCATACGGAGGCCGGCACCATGGGCATGGAGGTGCTTGATATCCTGGAAAATGAAGGTGTGGATTTAACCACGGTGGCCCTGGGCCATCTGGACCGCAATCCGGACGAGTACTATCTGCTTAAGCTGGCCGACCGGGGAATCTATATTCAGTTTGACGGGCCAGGCAAGGTAAAATACCATCCCGATTCTACGAGGGTAGCCCTCATCCGTTCCCTGATCGGGCATGGTTACGGCAGGCAGCTGCTGATATCCGGGGATATGGGACGCGCCTCCTATCTGGAGGCCTACGGCGGAGGTCCGGGATTCCGCTTTATCAAGACGAAATTTATCGCCCGTCTTCTGGACGAGGGTATCAGCCAGCAGGATATCGACACGATCTTTATCGAGAATCCCAAGCGGTGGCTGGCCGTATTTTAAGGAGGGCGCACATGATTGAATCGATCAGACTCATGGCAATTATTCGGGATGTGGAGCCAGTTTACGCTGTACCCATCGCAGAGACGCTGGTGAGCGAAGGAATAACCGGCATTGAAGTGTCCTTAAGTGACGCGGAAAAAGGATTCGGCTGTATTGAGAACATTCAGAAGAGGTTTTCGCCGGATGAAATCTGTTTGGGAGCCGGCACGGTTACGAAGAAGGAGGAGGTGGACCGGCTGGCCGCCATGAAGATTCCTTTCTTCTTAACGCCGGGCTACGACGACGAACTGGTGGCTTACGGCCTGTCAAAGGGTATGGAGGTTCTGCCTGGCGTCCTGACACCTGGAGACGTTCAGAAGGCGCTTAACAGAGGCGTCAGGCGTCTCAAGCTGTTCCCGGCCGATGCCTTTGGAATGTCTTATATTAAAAGTCTGAAGGGGCCTTTTCCGCAGGCGGAGTTTGTGGCTGTGGGAGGCGTGAATGAGACTAATGTGTCCCAGTTTCTGAAGGCAGGTTTTGCCGGCGCGGCCGCCGGCAGCAATCTGGTGCCCCGTAAGTCCACGGACGGGAATCTGGAGCTGATCCGGCAGAAAGCCCGGCTGTACGTCCAGGCAATGGAAAGGGAGGCATAAAGCGATGGCATTTATCGTCCAGAATATGACCTGGCCCATGGTGAAAGAACGGCTGGAGGTGTGTTCCACCGCCATCGTACCCATAGGCTCCACGGAACAGCACGGCTATCACCTCCCTCTGGGAACCGACGTCTTCCTGGCGGAACATCTGGCGCGGCTCATATCCGACCGCACCGGGGCGCTGGTATTTCCAACACTCAATTTCGGCTATTCCTGGGTATGGCGCGACCGGATCGGCACCATATCCCTCCCTCAGGACCATTTGCAGCTTATATTAAAGGACATTGTAAAATCCGTGGAGCGGTACGGCGTGACGAAGCTCGTCTTTTTAAACGGCCACGAGGCCAACGGCGCCTCCATGAAATATGCGATCCGCGATATCCAGGACACCACCTCTGTGAAGGTTCTGGGAATGTTTTATCCGGGCCTTCAGCCCATTTACGACAAATATATGGAGAGTCCTACCTGGGGAGGCATGTTCCACGCCTGCGAGTTTGAGACATCACTCATGCTGTCTGCCAGGGAGGAGCTGGTTCACATGGACCTGGCCCGGGCCGAGTATCCGGACAGGCCGCCCCTTTACGGGATGGACAATACCTCCATCGGCGACTTGAGCGTGTCCGGTACATACGGCGATCCCACGGCCGCGGCCAAAGATAAGGGGGACCGCATGTTTGAGGAGTTCGCCGCGAATGCCGCGGATCTGATTACCAGGCAATAAAGAATAAGATGCGCAGCATCGAAAAGAAGGCCGCTGCAGGGCTTAAAAACCCTGCGGCGGCCTTCTTTTTATTTTGTATCCTGCACACGCATATTCTTCTGCGCGGTAGACAGCATCAGCTTAATTCGGTTTAACTGGTTTACCTCGCTTGCGCCCGGATCGTAGTCCACGGCGATGATGTTGGAATTCGGATATGCCCTCCGCAACTCCTTGATGACGCCCTTACCCACGATGTGGTTCGGGAGGCATCCGAACGGCTGCGTGCAGACGATGTTGCCGACGCCGCTGTGGATGAGCTCCAGCATCTCACCGGTCAGGAACCAGCCCTCGCCGGTCTGGTTGCCGATGGAGACGAAGTCCTTGGCCATGTCTGCCAAATTAGCGATGCGGGCCGGGGCGGTAAAGTGTTTGCTCTTTATCAGTTCCCTGCGGGCTACCCTGCGGAAATACTCGAGGAGCGAGATTCCCATGTTGCAGAGATTAGCGCTCGATTTTTTGCCTCCTAAGTTGGCGGCCTTAAAGTTGCTGTTGTAGAAGCAATATAATAGGAAATCCATCAGATCCGGCATCACGGCCTCGGCGCCCTCGGATTCCAGCAGTTCCACGATGTGGTTGTTGGCCAGAGGCGAGAACTTGACGAGAATTTCTCCGACGATTCCGACCTTTGGCTTCTGGAGTCCCGGAATTCTGGGAAGCTCATCGAAATCCCGGATGATTCCCGAAATATTGCGGGAAAACTCCATCATGTTCGGGATCCGCTTCGACAGGGACTTAATGCACCGCTCTTTCCATTTCTGGTGGAGCGCATTGGCGGAGCCGGGCTCCTTCTCGTATGGCCTTGTGGCGTAGAGGACCCTCATGAAAATGTCGCCGTAGACGACAGCCTGCATGGCCTTGGTAAGCAGCGGCAGCGTGATGGCAAATCCGGGGTTCGTCTCCATGCCGTTGGCGTTGACGGAGATGACCGGAATCTGGCCCATGCCGGCGCGCTCTAAGGCACGGCGGATAAAGCCGATATAGTTGGACGCACGGCAGCCGCCTCCGGTCTGGCTCATGAAAATGGCTGTGTGGTCTAAATCGTATTTGCCGGACAGCAGGGCGTCCATGATCTGGCCTACCACGATTAAAGAGGGGTAGCAGGCGTCGTTGTTGACGTACTTTAAGCCTGTGTCGATGGCGGAGCGGTTGTCATTCTGCAGGACCTCCACCTTGTAGCCGAAGGAGCGGATCGCCGGTTCGATTAAGTCGAAATGGATCGGCGACATCTGCGGGCAGAGGATGGTATAATCCTTCTTCATGTCCTTCGTAAATGTTATGCGGTGGTAGGCGCTGGAAATCACTTTCCGCTCATAGTGCTTCTTATCGCGCACGCGGAGCGCGGCTATGAGAGAGCGGACGCGGATTCTGGCTGCGCCTAAATTGTTGACCTCGTCGATCTTGAGCACCGTATAAATCTTTCCGGAGCCGGTTAAGATATCATTTACCTGGTCCGTGGTGACAGCGTCGAGGCCGCAGCCAAAGGAGTTTAACTGGATTAAATCCAGGTTGTTCTGTGATTTTACGTAGCTTGCGGCACGGTAGAGGCGGGTGTGGTACATCCACTGGTCCGTGACGACAAGAGGCCGTTCGATCTCTCCCAAATGGGAGATGGAGTCCTCTGTCAGGACCGCGAAGCCGTAGGAGGTGATCAGTTCCGGAATTCCGTGGTTGATCTCCGGGTCCACATGGTAGGGACGGCCTGCAAGGACGATGCCGTGGCGGTCGTTTTCTTCCATCCACTTCAGTGTCTCCTCGCCCTTTTTCTCCATGTCCAGACGGGAGGCCAGAAGCTCCTCCCACGCCTTGTGGGCAGCCGCTTTCACTTCCTCAGCGGGGATCTGGAAATCCTCAAAGAAGACCTCGGTCAGCCGTTTTGTCAGGACCTCCTCGTTGGTAAACGCCATAAAAGGATTGAGGAAACGGACGTTTTCCGTACCCAGCTCTTCCACGTTGTTTTTGATGTTTTCGGCGTAAGAGGTGACGATGGGGCAGTTAAAATGGTTGCCGGCGTCAGGCGTCTCGTTGCGCTCGTACGGAATGCAGGGATAGAAGATGGTCTTAATGCCCTGCTTGATCAGCCACTCGATGTGGCCGTGAGTGATCTTGGCCGGGTAGCATTCCGATTCACTGGGGATGGATTCGATTCCCAGCTCGTATATCTTTCTGGTGGACTGCGGGGAGAGTACCGTGCGGAACTTCAGCTCCTTTAAAAAGACAGCCCAGAAGGGGTAGTTCTCATACATGTTCAGCACCCGCGGGATACCGAGCACGCCTCTTGTGGCTAAATCCGCGCTCAGCGGCTCGTAATCGAACATGCGGTGGTATTTGTAATCAAATAAGTTGGGGATCTCCCTCTTGGCCCGTTCCTTACCCAGCCCTCTCTCACAGCGGTTGCCGGTGATGAACTGCCGGCCGCCGTCGAAACGGTTGATCGTCAGAACGCAGCTGTTGGTACAGCCCTTGCAGCGCGTCATGGAGGTCTCGTAGTGAAGGCTCAGGATCTTCTCCATGCTTAACATGGAGGTGGTCTTCGTACTGTCATACCGCTCTCTGGCGATCAGCGCGGCTCCGAAGGCGCCCATGATGCCGGCGATGTCGGGGCGTACCGCGTCACACTCGGCGATCTTCTCGAAGCTTCTTAAAACCGCGTCGTTGTAGAACGTACCGCCCTGTACGACGACGTGTTCACCTAAATCGGAGGCGCTGGTGATCTTGATGACCTTAAATAAGGCATTTTTGATGACGGAGTAGGCGAGACCGGCGGAAATGTCGGCCACGGTCGCCCCTTCCTTCTGCGCCTGCTTTACATTGGAGTTCATGAACACGGTGCAGCGGGTTCCGAGATCCGTGGGATTTTTTGCAAAGAGTGCTTCCCTCGCAAAGTCCTCCACACTGAAATTCAGGGAATTGGCAAATGTCTCGATGAAAGAACCGCAGCCGGAGGAGCAGGCCTCGTTTAGCTGAACGCTGTCCACGGTGCCGTTCTTGATGCGGATGCACTTCATGTCCTGGCCGCCGATGTCCAGGATGCAGTCCACATCCGGCTCGAAAAACGCCGCGGCGTAGTAGTGGGAAATGGTCTCCACTTCCCCTTCGTCCAGCAGAAATGCGGCTTTTAAGAGCGCCTCGCCGTATCCGGTGGAGCAGGAGTAGACGATCTCACTGTCCTCGGGCAGCTGGCTGTCGATCTCGCCCATGGCCCGGATCGCCGTGGCCAGAGGGCTGCCGTTATTGCTGCTGTAAAAGCTGTATAGGAGCGTGCCGTCCTCGCCGACTAAAGCCACCTTGGTGGTGGTGGAACCGGCGTCGATACCCAGGAAGCATTTCCCGTGGTAAGAGGACAAATCGCCCTTTGTCACGCAGTGATTCTCGTGGCGTCTTGTGAATTCATCGTAATCCGCCTGGTCTGCAAACAGCGGATCCATGCGCTTTACCTCGAATTCCATCCGGATTCCGGAGGATAAGCGGGTAATTAAATCTTCCACGGACAGGAGCGCGCCGCGTTCCTCCGCGTTTAAGGCCGCGCCGATGGCGGCAAATAAATGAGAGTTCTCCGGGGCGATGATCGCGTCTCCGCTCAGATGCAGCGTGCGGATAAATGCCTTACGGAGCTCCGGCAGGAAATGAAGCGGACCTCCCAGAAATGCTACATTGCCCCGGATTGGCTTCCCGCAGGCCAGGCCGCTGATGGTCTGGTTGACCACCGCCTGAAAGATGGATGCCGCCAGGTCTTCTCTCGTAGCGCCCTCGTTGATGAGAGGCTGGATATCAGATTTAGCGAAAACGCCGCAGCGGGCCGCAATCGGGTAGATCGCTTTGTAATCCGCCGCATATTCATTGAGTCCGGCCGCGTCTGTCTGTAAGAGCGCAGCCATCTGGTCAATAAAAGAACCGGTGCCGCCTGCGCAGATACCGTTCATACGCTGGTCGATGCCTCCGGTAAAATAGATGATTTTTGCATCTTCTCCGCCAAGTTCGATTGCAACATCGGTCTGTGGGGCATAATCAGTAAGAGAAGCGGCTACCGCAACGACTTCCTGAATAAATGGAATCTCCAGATGCTTCGACAGCGTGAGTCCGCCGGAGCCGGTAATGGCAGGCCGTAAGTCCATGGGACCGAGCAAGTCGTAGGCTTTTTTCAAGAGGCTCGCCAGCGTTTCCTGTATATTGGCAAAATGCCGTTCGTAATCAGCGAACAATATGTGATGATCACCGTCTAATATTGCAATCTTAACGGTGGTAGAACCGATATCGATTCCTAACGTGTTATATGTAGTCATATGCGCGGGGATACTCCCCTGCCTCCTTCGTGTATAAGTAAGTTGTCGGGCTCACCGCACCCAGTTTACCATAAAATAAGAAATAATACAATCGCCGTGCCGTGTTAAAAAGTGTTAAAAAATAGTAAAATTTGTGTAAGATCGCCAAATCTGTTTAAAGTTCGTTTGACAAAAAAGGTATGGGACTCTATAATGTATAAGTCTAAGTATGCCAAGTAAAGGGGGAAGTATCTCATGATTCGCATTTTTAAAACAGAGAACGGTCTGATTCACCAGAAGGATGAGCTGTCACCAGGATCCTGGATCGCGCTTACAAACCCTACGGCAACGGAGATTCTGGAGATTGCCAACACTTACGGGATTGATCCCGATGATTTAAGGGCGCCTCTGGATGAAGAAGAGCGTTCCCGTATTGAAACCGAGGATAATTACACCTTAATCCTGGTGGATATCCCGAGTATCGAGGAACGAAACGACAAGGACTGGTATGTGACGATCCCTATGGGCATCATCACGACGGAAGAGGTCATCATCACGGTCTGCCTGGAAGAGACACCGGTACTGGGGGCGTTTATGGACGGCCGTGTGAGGGATTTCCACACGTATATGAAGACCAGGTTCATTCTGCAGGTGCTTTATAAAAACGCATCGCTTTTCCTTCAGTATCTGAGAATCATCGACAAGAAGAGCGGCGTTATCGAGGAAAAGCTTCACAAGTCCACGAAGAACCGGGAACTCATCGAGCTCCTGGAGCTGGAGAAGAGCCTTGTATACTTCACGACCTCCTTACGGTCCAACGAAGTCGTACTGGAAAAGCTGATGAGAAACGAGAAAATCAAGAAGTATCCGGAGGACACGGACCTTCTGGAGGACGTTATCATCGAGAACAAGCAGGCCATCGAGATGGCCAACATTTACAGCGGAATTTTGAGCGGCACCATGGATGCATTTGCCTCCGTTATTTCCAATAACTTAAATATCGTCATGAAGTTTCTGGCGACCATCACCATCGTCATGTCCATACCGACCATGGTGGCCAGCTTCTACGGAATGAACGTGAATTCAAGTGGAATGCCGTTTGCAGACAGCCCTTACGGATTTTTGATTGTCCTGGGATTTACGCTGGTGCTGACGCTGATCGTAGCCTGGATCTTTTCAAAAAAAGATCTGTTCTGATCTGTTATCAATGTATGTGAGAAGGATGGAAGAATGAAATTTTTTTACAATCTGGAACGCAAGTTTAAACGGTATGCGATTCCGAACCTGATGTATTATATTATCCTGATGTACGGCGTCGGACTCTTAATGGAGATGTTCGCCCCGGGATTTTACTGGCGGTTTTTATCGCTGGACGCGCAGGCGATTCTGCACGGTCAGATCTGGAGAATCGTGACATTTATGATTTACCCGCCGGGAGGCGGTATCTTTGGAAGCCTGATTTCCATGTATTTATACTATATGGTAGGAAATACGCTGGAACGTGTATGGGGGGCATTCCGGTTTAATGTGTATTTCTTCATGGGAATTATCGGCCATGTGGCGGCGTCGCTGATTCTGTATGTGTTCTTTGGCACGCCGGTGTATCTGACAACCGAATTCTTAAACTTTTCCCTGTTTTTTGCCTTTGCTGCAACATTTCCCGATCTGGAATTTCTGCTGTTTTTCGTTATTCCGATCAAAGCGAAATGGCTGGCTCTGTTTAATGGTATCTACTTCCTGTACGGCTTTGTCAAAGGGGGAACGAGTGTTCGCGTCACCATCGTGTTGTCTCTGTTAAACTTCATCCTGTTCTTCTTTATGACGAGGAACTTTAACCGGGTGAATCCGAAAGAGATCAAGCGCAAACGGGATTTCCAGAGGCAGTCGAAGATCATGCCCCAGGGAAGCACCCATCACAAATGCGCGGTCTGCGGCAGGACGGAGAAGGATGATCCGAACTTGGAATTCCGCTATTGCTCCAAATGCGAAGGCAGTTATGAGTACTGTTCCGAGCATTTATATACACATAAACACGTTACCCGGGAGGAAGACGAAGCCCGGAAAACCACGAAATAACCAGCTTGGAGGAAATCAATGAAGAGAACTAAAATTATCTGCACCATGGGTCCGAACACGAATGACCGCAATTTAATGAAGGCACTTGCCGAGAACGGCATGGATGTTGCAAGATTTAATTTTTCCCATGGAGATTACGAGGAGCAGAAAACGCGTCTCGATATGTTAAAGAGTGTCAGAGAGGAGCTGGATTTACCGATCGCCGCTCTTTTAGATACAAAGGGACCGGAGATCCGTACCGGCGTTTTAAAGGACGGAAAGAAGGTTACCCTGGTGGAAGGCCAGACGTATACGCTCACAACCGACGATATCATCGGCGACGAGACGATGGGCCACATCACCTATGAGCATCTGCACGAGGATGTGAAGGCAGGCAACAAGATTCTGATCGACGACGGCCTGATCGAACTGGATGTTGTGGAAGTGAATGGAAACAGCATTGTCTGCAGCGTTGTAAACGGCGGTGAGCTGGGCGAGAAGAAGGGCGTGAACGTGCCGAACGTAAAGGTCAAGCTTCCGGCGCTGACAGAGAAGGATAAAGCCGATATCTTATTCGGTATCGAGCAGGGCTTTGATTTTATCGCTGCGTCATTTGTGAGAACCGCTGCGGCGATTCTTGAGATTAAGGAAATCCTTTCCGAGCATGGCTCCAACATGGCTGTAATCGCTAAGATCGAGAACGCGGAAGGCATTGAGAACCTGGACGCGATCATCGAGGCCAGCGACGGAATCATGGTAGCCCGCGGCGACATGGGCGTGGAGATCCCGGCTCAGGAAGTACCGTATATCCAGAAGATGATTATTGAAAAATGCAACGTAGCCTGCAAACCGGTTATCACTGCGACTCAGATGCTGGATTCCATGATCCGCAATCCGCGCCCGACGAGAGCCGAGGTTACCGACGTGGCCAACGCCGTATATGACGGAACCGATGCGGTGATGCTGTCCGGTGAAACTGCTATGGGCAAGTATCCGGTGGAAGCGCTGTCGATGATGGCATCCATCGTGGAGGAGACAGAGAAGCATCTCGATTACTCCGCGTACCGGAAACGCCGTGTATCCGCTGCCAATGTGCATAACATCTCCAACGCCGTCTGTTCTTCATCCGTGGGAACCGCCCACGACTTAAACGCGAAAGCCATCGTTGCGCCGAGCATCACCGGATTTACGACGAGAATGCTTTCCAAATGGAGACCGGAGTCCCTGGTAATCGGCCTGTCACCGAGCGCTTCCGCTGTGCGTCAGATGCAGCTCTACTGGGGCGTAAAGCCGTTCCATGCAAAGCGTGCGGAGTCCACCGACGTTCTGATCTATTCCTCCATCGAGCTGTTAAAGGCCAAGAACATCGTGAAGGAAGACGATCTTGTCGTTGTAACGGCCGGAGTGGTAAGCCCGACGAACAAGCATGAGCCTGCGGCACACACCAATATCTTACGTGTGGTAACGGTTGATTAAGTAAAATAGTGGTTTTGTGGTGGTAGATACGCGGACTTTTGCATGGGGGATCGAGGAAAAGGGAGAGCAGGCGGCAGGGAGGGAAAGGTTCAGGGATTCCGAGGGGGTGGGACTAAGGGCGAACAGCCCCCTCCGCAGGGGTCCCGGGCAATTCGACCGAACGCCTGATGCGTTCGCTCTCAGTGCCCGCAAAATCGCGTCCTGAAAACGCGATTTTGCCCCTGCTCCGGCGGCTGTTCACCCTAAGTCCCACCGACCTCTGCATCATTCACCTTTCCCTCCCTGCCGCCCACTCTCCCTTTTCCGGCCAGACTGTGAAAAAGTCCGCTGAGTACTGGCTCCACAAGGGGAGAAGATATAATTGGCCATCCGCCATTTAGATTATTTACTAAAAAAAGTATAGACAAAAAGGTCTGTCCCCAGTACAATGGTTCGTAACGGAATCTGTACACGGTCAGACCTTTTTATTATGAGAGAAGGAATTGCGGAAGAATCTGGGGAAATGCCTGGCGTATGGAAAGTTTTTATCAAAGGAGGAGACAAGGCTTTGGAGAAAAGACCATTTGTGACGAAAGAAAAACTGGAAGAGATTGCAGAACAGTATCCAACTCCATTTCATATTTATGATGAAAAGGGAATCAGGGAGAATGCGAAGAAGCTGAAGGAGGCGTTTGCATGGAACCCCGGCTATAAAGAGTACTTTGCGGTGAAGGCGACCCCGAATCCGTTTATATTAAATATTCTGAAGGAATTCGGATGCGGGACAGACTGTTCCTCCGAGACGGAGCTGATGATGGCGGATGCCCTGGGATTTTCCGGCGACGATATCATGTTCTCTTCCAACGACACACCTGCGGAAGAGTTTCAGTTTGCCCATAGGATCGGCGCGATTATCAATCTCGATGATATCACCCATATTGAGTATCTGGAAAAGGCCATCGGGGAGATCCCGGAGACCATCAGCTGCCGTTATAATCCGGGCGGCGTGTTCAAGATCAGCAACGACATCATGGACAATCCCGGCGATTCCAAGTATGGCATGACGACGGAGCAGATGTTTGAGGCGTATAAGATATTAAAGGAAAAGGGCGCGAAGCATTTCGGAATCCATGCATTTTTAGCCAGCAATACGGTGACGAACGAGTATTATCCGCTGCTGGCCAAGATCTTGTTTGAGCTGGCGGTGAAGCTCAAAGAGGAGACCGGAGCCCATGTTAAGTTTATCAATCTGTCGGGCGGAATCGGGATTCCGTACCGTCCGGATCAGGAGCCGAACGATATCATGTCTATCGGCGAGGGCGTAAGAAAGGCTTACGAGGAGATTCTGGTGCCTGCGGGCATGGACGATGTGGCGATCTACACGGAGCTGGGCCGCTATATGCTGGGGCCCTACGGCGCGCTGGTGACGAGAGCCATCCATGAGAAACACACGCACAAGGAG
The DNA here is from genome assembly GCF_014288035.1 of Hungatella sp. L36. Classification (NCBI taxonomy): domain Bacteria; kingdom Bacillati; phylum Bacillota; class Clostridia; order Lachnospirales; family Lachnospiraceae; genus Hungatella; species Hungatella sp. L36. The sequence goes on from NZ_JACOPC010000020.1 coordinate 92,754, forward strand.
TACGTGGGCGTGGACGCCTGCGCGGTGAACCTGATGCGTCCGGCCATGTACGGAGCGTATCACCATGTGACCGTTATGGGGCGCGAGAACGACCCGTGCGACCATAAGTACGATGTGGTCGGCTCCCTCTGTGAGAATAATGACAAGTTTGCCATCGACCGGATGCTGCCGGAGATTCACAAAGGGGATCTGCTCTACATTCACGACACGGGAGCCCACGGGTTCGCCATGGGATATAATTACAACGGGAAACTGAAATCAGCCGAGCTTCTTCTTCGGGAAGACGGTTCTGTGGAAATGATCCGGAGGGCGGAGACGCCAAAGGATTACTTCGCAACCTTTGATTTCTGTGATATCTTAAAGGAGCTTATATAGGATTCTTGCCTGAGGGCAGTGTGAATGAGGTGTTTTGGTCATAGAAAAGAAAAATCCCTGTGTCTTTCGACACAGGGTTGATTTTTCTTTAGGATTTTCGGATTTTCAAAAAGGGTGAAAGGATAATTTGTTACTTTGTGCATTTCTTATGTACTTAGTATAGCATACTGCCCTTGGAAATGTTTGTATATTGTTTGAATAGATTATGAAGATTTTCTTAATTCATCATCTGTTTCCATAAATCGGGGAGGCCAGTGAGGGCGGGGCTTCCCATTTTGCTTAAAATGAAAAGTTAAAAAAGATAACGGTTTTTTTACAATTGGTGACAGGGAAGCGACAATTGGTGACATATTCGCTTTTGGGGCCTTATTTTTGAAATAATTCATAGACTTTTCCTATGAAATATAGTAAAATGTAAAAAAAAGAAAGAGGGGATTATACATATGGATTATAATTCAACAAATCAGCCTTACGTTTATTCCGACAGCACCAGCGCAGAACCGCTGGGCAAATACACTGCAAAAACTTTCGGCTGGATGTTTGCCGGACTTCTTATCACATTCCTGGTAGCCATGTTTGGTTATACGACCGGAACGATTATCTACGTATTTGCGATTCCTTATGCCTATCTGGTTTTAGGTGTGGCGGAGATCGCAGTGGTTATCTTCTTATCCGCGCGGATCAGCAAGATGTCTGTCGGCACGGCGAGAGCGCTGTTCTTTACCTATGCGGTTTTAAATGGTATTGTCTTTTCCGCATACTTCTTAATGTACGACATGGTTGACCTGATTCTGGTCTTTGGCGCCACTTCCATCTTCTTTGGCGTTATGGCCGTGATCGGATACGTAACCAATGCGGATTTCAGCCGTATCCGCAACTTCTTAATGGGCGGACTGATCTTCCTGGTTGTATTCTGGGTATTATCCATGTTTATAAACCTGGGACAGTTTGAACTGATCGTATGTTACATCGGTATCTTCATTTTCCTTGGATTTACCGCGTATGACACACAGAAGATCAGAGCTTACCACCAGTATTACGCACAGGATCAGGATATGGCGGCGAAGGCATCCATCTTTTCCGCACTTCAGTTATACCTGGATTTTGTGAACCTGTTCCTGTATATCATCAGAATTGTGGGCAGACGTAAATAAGAATTGTCAGAATGAGGCGGTCCGGTGCGGGCCGCCTTTTTAATTTCGCATACCTGACGCTGTTTCCAGCCATTTGCGGCAGCGTGCTTCACTCTGCCTGTCATAACATGAAATGTGTTGTCTGTATTGGGTGAAAAAAATGAAAAAAATCGCTTAAAAGGGCGAATTTTCGACATAGGTGGCTGTAATCTGCCGGAAGTGTTTGACGATCTGAAGATTCTGGATTATGATTGGATATAAAGGTGAAAGATTTACTTGCAGGAGGTAAAAACATGAGTGACAGAAAACGGCGGTATAAGATGGTGAGCCCGTTTGTGGTACTGTTCTGTCTGCTTTTGTTTTCGTTTACAGCTGGAGCGGCGGAGAGCGGTACCCGGGTGGTCCGGGTGGGATATCCGATCCAGCAGGGCTTTACAGAGATCGATGAAAATGGAAATTACAGCGGATATACGTATGATTACTTACAGGAGATTGCACGGTATACCAATTGGGAATACGAATTCTTTACCATGGAAGGGACGCTGGATGAGCAGCTGTCGGAGATGCTCACCATGCTGATCAACGGCGACCTTGATTTGATGGGAGCCATGAATTACACAGATGGGCTTGCAGCGATCCTGGATTACCCCGAATACAGCTACGGAACCGCGCATAAGACGCTCTCCGTATTGAAGGATAATCTGGAGTATACGGAGTTTGATTACGAATCGTTTGATAATATCCGGGTTGCGGTGGTCAGCTTTGACGGCAGGGAAGACGAGAAATTAAATTCGTTTGCGAAGATGAACGGATTTCATGTGAATCAGGTTCTGTGCAGTACGGGAGAAGAATCGTTGGAACAGCTGCAAGCCGGAAACGTGGATGCGATGCTGGGGATGGATGTCGCCCTGAGGAACAGTGAACTGCGCGTAATTTCCCGGTTTGATTCCCGGCCCTTTTATTTCGGAGTGACGAAGGGGAATCAGGAGGTGGCGGGAGCGCTCAATAAGGCGATGGAGATCATCACCACCACCAATCCTTACTTGTCCGCGGAACTGAACAAGAAGTATTTTACCGGAGACGAAGGTCTGGTGCTCTCGAATTCGGAACTGGAATACATCGGCCGGAAGAAGACCATCAGGGCCGGAGTCATGCTGGGGCGGGCGCCGCTGCAGTACCAGGCAAAGAACGGAGAGATCAGGGGAATTTCCATCGAGGTTCTTAAGTACATAGAGGAACAGACGGGATTGACGTATGAGATCGTCCCCTTTCATAACTGGGAAGAGTATTCCAGAGCGGTGGAAGAAGGCACCGTCGACATGGTAATTGGGATCGTGGATGACTATGAAGGGACCGGATCTGACAGCTGTGCGCTGACACTCCCCTATCTGTCTGTCCCTCTGCAGCTGATTATGAATGATAAAGTAGAGAAGCTTGCCGACATGTCGGGAAAAAGGCTTGCGCTGCAGAAATCATTGCTGAAGGAGCAGAATACGGGGGGAGAAGTACTCTATTACGACAATATAGAAGGATGCATGGAGGCGGTTCATGAGGGGGATGCGGACTACTGCTACGGCAACAGCTACGCGGTCCAGTATTATATGGCCGGCCATGATTATAAAAATCTGCTCACATTTGCACAATCGGAGAACTGGTCTCAGAAATACTGTTTTGGAATCAGGCGGCCGGTGGATATTATGCTGCTCTCCATTATGAACAAGGTGATCCGGGTACTTCCGGAAGAGAGGATCAACCGTTTTCTCTATGAGAACGCGTACGACGCCGGTGAACTGACCTTTTCCGAATATGTGATGCGGAATCCGGAACAGAGCGTGCTCTATCTGGCCCTTTTTCTTCTGGTCGTGGTCACTGCTGTGTTTATTACCGTAGAGATCGCAAGAAGGCGGAATATGGCAAGGAAAGCGCTGGAGAACCAGCGGTATGAACAGCTCAGTGAGCTGTCCAACGAGTTCCTGTATGAGTATAATATCAGGGAAGGCACCTTAAATCTGACGGAACAGACAGCCGGATTTCTGGGGTGCGAAAGGAAGATACAAAACCCGGAGACCATGGAACAGAAGTATCCGGTGTTTGGCTATATGATTTCGCAGAAAGAGAACAATACGGAACACGAATGTCTGCTTCCAGGAGGAAATGTGCGGTGGCTTAAGGTCATCTCCAAGATGGTTCTGGATACTACGGGCAGACCGTGGTATGCGGTTGGGAAGCTGATTGATATCCAGATGGAACGCGAGATTAAAACCCAGCTGGAAGCGAAAGCCCAGCGGGACAGCCTGACCGGGGTCTACAATTCGGCTACCAGCCATCAGCTCATAAGGCAGGTGCTGGCGGAGGAAGACCGGAACGGCACGGGAGCCATGATTATCATGGATATCGATTATTTCAAGCAGATCAATGACTACCTGGGCCATTATACGGGCGATCAGGTGCTGGAAGAGACGGCTGAGATTCTGCAGGCGTGTTTCCGCACGGATGATATAGTCGGCAGACTGGGCGGCGACGAGTTTGTGGTCTTCATGAAGGCGGTGAGCGATCCGGAGATTGTGAAGCAGCGCTGCTGCGAGGTGCTGGACCGCGTGAAGGATGTGACAATGGAGAAACACGGAAAAGAAGTGACGCTGAGCATCGGCGCGGCCATGGCGGGCGGGGAGACGGATTACGATGTGCTCTACCGGAAGGCGGACCAGGCGCTGTATCAGATCAAGAAGCATGGCAGGAGTGGGGTTTTAGTTATGGAATAAGGAATACGCCCGCCGGGATACCATAGAGAATGGGATCCCGGACGGGCGTATTTTTATGCAGCCGTTTTTTATGCAGTCGTTTTCTTCGGAGGAAAATCAGAACAGCAAATCTTTTGCCAGCTGAGTCAGCACCTCTTCACAGCGCAGAATATCCTCACAGGGTACGTATTCATCCGGTTTGTGGGCCAGCTCCAGGTCGCCGGGGCCGTAGGACATGCAGTTGTGGCTGCCGAGTGTCCCGGCGATGACGGCGGTGTCTGTGTAACCGGGGAAAAAGCTTACGGCCGCCGGCTCTCCGGTGACCTTCTGGCAGGCTTCCCCCAGTGCCTTTAAGAGCGGCGACTGCTCGTCTTTTTCCACATAGGGGCGGTTCCCGGTGATCTGATACGATGCGGTGATGCCGGGAATCTCCTGTATGGCGTCCGCGATGGCGTCCTCCACGATCGTCACGGCGCTTGTCGTGTCCGTCGGCGGTACGAGGCGCATGTCGATCCAGACACGGCAGGAATCGGGTACCACGTAGGGACGGTAGCCCCCCTCAATCTGTCCGAAGGTCACGGTGGAAGCGCCCAGATCCGGATGGACCGGGCAGGAGGCGATCCGGCGGCGTATAAAGGAGATGAGCTCCGCCATGGCCGCGATGGCATCCGCGCCCTTCCACGGCGTGCTGGCGTGAGCCGTGATGCCCTTCACTGTAATCTCAAACCAGGTGCGGCCCTTGTGGGCCACCTCAATCCGGCCGTTCGTGGGCTCGGTATCCAGGACCCAGCAGTCCTTCGTGACCCAGCCATCCGCGATGGCGGCCTCGGCTCCGCGCATGAAGTCTTCCTCATCCACCGTTCCGATGAAGACAAGAGTACGCTTCGGTTTTTGGCCGTCCCGGGCCTTGAGAGCCATGGAGGTAAAGGCGGACAGGGCGCAGGCGAGGCCGGATTTCATGTCGCAGGCTCCCCGGCCGTAGATGCGGCCTTTGATTACTTCGGCGCCAAAGGGGGATACAGTCCAGCCCTCCCCGGTGGTGACAGTGTCCATGTGGCAGATATAGACGAGCGCGGGAGCCTGTTCCTCCCCCTCCAGCCTCGCCATGACGTTAAAACGGCCCGGGAGGACCTCCTTTTTGATGACGGGAACGTCCAGGCCTTTCAGATATTGGAAAATGAATTCTCCGATTTCTCCTTCATAGGCGCCGGGATCGGTGCTGTCGATGCGAACCAGGTTCATGGTCAGCTCCATGGCGTCTGAATTGTGGTTATCCATAATACGATTCTCCTTTTTTTCAGTTATTTCCATTATAGGGGTGAAACATGGGAATGTAAATGGAATATGCTAATAAAAAAGGAATCAGGTAAGTGGACTGTGAACCATGCGAGAGAAGTAATCCGATGTGAAGCGGCCTACCGTATGGGCCTGACTGGCCGCGGTATCGGTGTGGCCGTGCTGGATACGGGAATTTATCTTCATGAAGATTTTGAACATAGAGTAGCTGCGTTTACGGATATGGTGCACCGGAGACGGGAGCCATATGATGACAACGGTCATGGAACGCATATTTCAGGAATCATTGGCGGAAGCGGAAATTCTTCCGATGGAAGGTATCAGGGGGTAGCGCCGGAGTGCCATATAATTATGGTCAAGGTGCTGGACCAGAAAGGAAACGGATATGCCTCCGATGTTCTGGCCGGTATTAAATGGATCCGGGAGAACCGGGAACGGCTGGGAATCCGGATTGTAAATATATCGGTCGGTTCTTTCAGTAAGAAAGGCATGACTGAAAACTCCGTCCTGGTGCGCGGCGTCAATGCCGCCTGGGACGACGGTCTGGTGGTCTGTGTGGCTGCCGGCAACATGGGCCCCGGAAAGAACACCATAACTACGCCGGGCATCAGCCGGAAGGTGATTACGGTGGGATGCTCCGATGACTATAAAGAAGTGAATGTGATGGGAAACCGCATGATTGACTATTCCGGCAGAGGGCCTACCGGGGCCTGTATCTGTAAGCCGGAAATCATCGCTCCCGGAGCCGGAATCATCAGCTGTGCCCCGGAAACAGGGGGCTACCAGTCAAAAAGCGGAACGTCCATGTCCACGCCCCTGGTCTCAGGGGCGATTGCGCTTTTACTCCAGAAATATCCCTATATGAGCAACCGGGATGTAAAACTCAGGCTGAGAGAGCGGGCGGTGGATTTGGGGCTGCCCATGAACCAGCAGGGATGGGGAATGCTTGATGTGGAACGATTGATAGAATAAAGAAGCTTAAACTTTTACGAGACCATGATTAATTACGCGATTCATATGGAAGATGAAAGAACAGAGCCGCTGTCCGGGAGATGAAGCTACCGGATGGCGGTTTATTTTTAGATAGCTGAATTTCTAACTAATTATCAAGAAATATGACTTTTTATCATATTTTTCTGATTCGTCAGTTGTTATCATTAATATGTCATAAAAATTGTGAATCAGGAGGTATTTTATGAAAAAGTCTAATGGGCTTCGAAGGGGCGCGGCGGCACTGCTGGCCATACCGATGACACTGTCCGGCGTACCGTTTCCTTCCGCTGCACAGCCGCAGACAGCGGCTGGGGGGGCTGTGGGAGAAATTACGGTGGATCCGCAGATTCAGTATCAGACCTTGGAGGGGTGGGGGACTTCTCTATGCTGGTGGGGAAATGTAATCGGTTCCGCGGGGGAGCGGGATACCAATGGAAATGACCGGCCGGATCGTGAAGAAATCGCAGAGCTGGCATTTTCACCGGATTACTTAAACTTAAACATCGTCCGCTATAATGTAGGCGGCGGTGATAAGCCGGATTCTTCCATTAAACGGGTGGAGGGACGTGTTCCGGGGTGGAGTAAGGACATGTTCGGCACGGATGACGGAAGCGGAACATTTCTTGGGAATGACTTCTACCAAAAGGACCCTGCGCAGATGAATGATGCCGGGCAGATCTGGATGATGGAGCAGGCCAACAAGTGGCGGTTTGAAAGCAATGATATCATCAACGAGGTTTTTTCCAACTCTCCGCCGTATTACATGACGAAATCCGGCAGTTCTACGGGAGGAAACAGCTGGGACAAAGAGAACTTGAAGGACGACTGTTACGATGATTTCGGCTTATATCTTGCACGTGCCGTGAAGTGGCTGGACGGAAATTTAGAGAGCAAGTTCGGCACCGGCGTCGATTACGTGGAACCGCTCAACGAACCGGATACAAACTACTGGCTGAATGGCAGTACCAAGCAGGAAGGCTGTATTTTCTATCCTGGAGCAAGCCAGATAAAGGCGTATCAGGAGACTAAGAAGGCGCTGGAAGCAGAGGGAATGACGAATGTCAGGCTGACCGGCACAGATGAAACCAGCCTGTGGAATGCGATCAAGTCCTTTAACGAACTGGATATGCAGACACGGGGCGATTTAGAGGTCATCAGCGCCCATACCTACAGCGGCAGCGACAGTGAGCGGGCCAGGCTGCGGGATATAGCAGCTTCCTATGATAAGGGACTCTGGATGTCGGAGGTGACTAAAGGCGGCGGAGACGTACATAATGAGTGGTCTCATGGAAATATGGGCCAGTGCCAGACGAAGTCGCAGAGCGAAGGAATCATGTCTGATTTAAAGAACATGCAGTCTTCCGCGTGGATCGTATGGCTGGTTGCAGACAGCGAGTACGAGTGCATCCAGACCAATCAGAACTGGGGTCTGATTCATTACGTTTTCGAAGAAGATGGACCGGTAGAAGGCTACCACACCAATTTGTTTAACGGGGACGGGAGCGTGAAGGACAGTGTACCGGGGGCCGGATACTGGGCGGTGACGAAACAGTTCTATACCATGATGCAGTACAGCAAGTATTTAAAGGCCGGCTACACCATGGTTGAGATTGGAGACGGGGATATGTGCGCGGCAGTCTCTCCGGACCGCAGTGAGCTGGTAATTGTGGTTCAGAATTTCAGCGGAGACACGAGAGATACCACCATTGACTTGAGCGCATTTCCAAATGCTTCTGGAGTCAGGCTGTTCCGCACCAGCGATTCGGAGAACTGCGAAGAGGCAGAGGCGTCCATATCGGATGGCGTGTTAAGCGTATCGATGCCGGCAAGCTATTCCGTATCGACCTATGTCATTACGGGGGAGGACGGACCTCTTTACGAGGAGAGCAGTTATAAGAAGATCGTGGACAGCAATGTCGAGGCTACGGAGGATACCCGTGCGGCAGGTGCTGTAGATTTAAATAAGTTTGCTTATACCGGTTCCTGGGGCGAAGGCTGGGATTGGGGCACGCAGGAGAAGTACACTACCGAAAAGGGGGCCGAAGCGGTCTTTCGGTTCAGCGGCGTCCAGGCCTCCATTTACGGTAAAAAGTCCAGGAACGGCGCGAAAATGCTGATCTCAGTGGATGGAGAAGAATCGGTTCCGGTGAATGCGGGGGCCCAGTCAGAGACGAGGCGAAGCCATCTGTATACAACTCCGGTGCTGGAAGATGGAGAACATACCGTAACCATACGCATGGCGGAGGAACAGACAGCCAGTAAGCCGGAGATTGTGCTGGAATACGCGGAAATTACACGGGGCAAAGTGTCGGACAGCGGCGTCGGATATACGAAGGAGGCACTGGCCGCCAATGATTACGTTCTGTATACAGTAAACTGCGGAACCCCTGATCCGTCTGTTATTCCAAATCCCGAATCGGAACGGATGGGACTTCTTCAGTCGAGTGTAGACCAGGCTTATGGAAAAGATGCCAGGACGGGCAGAACCTGGGGACGCGACGGGGATACGGAGCATTCCATTGCAGTGAACTATGAAGGCGACGCGACGGACATTGGAAACAGTTTTATCTATATGTCAGAAAGTGCGGTCTTTGATATGGATAAGAGCTGTCTCGGGTACTCCTTCGAGATACCGGAGGAAAAGCTGGCGGGAATTGACTCTGATACGTTTGAGGTTACAGTAGCATTTAAGCACCCGTGGGATTGGAGATCGGTCGATGTTTCTCTGGAGGAAAATGTAGTTGAAGCCGGTATCGGATTAGACAAGAATGCATGGGTGGCCAGAACGTATCAGACAGAAGTCACCGACGGCGTGCTGAACGTCCAGGTTAAGAACCCGCAGAGAAACGGCAGCGGCCAGGATCCGATCTTAAATTACATCAAGGTACGGGCGCTGGAGGAGACGTATGATATTTCGGGGACCGTGAAATCCAGCCTCGGTGATCCGGCAGTAGATCTTGAAGTAAGGCTGTACAAGGGAAATGATACCAGTGGGGAACCGGCTGATACCGTCAGAACGGACGAGGCGGGAGCTTATGCCTTTAAAGGTCTGGAGGAAGGCGCTTACAGCGTGGTTCTTTCGGCCGCAGGTGATTATAAGGAGATTATAAAGAGGGTGACGGTTGAGGCCGCCGATGTGACGGAGGCAGACTTTACGCTGGGCGGCAGCAGTGAACTGTACACAAAAGAAGAACTGCTGGCTAATAATTACGTTCTGTATACGGTAAACTGCGGCACTCCTGATCCGGCCGTGCTGCCGAATGATAATACGGAAAAGATGGGGCTGCTGCAGTCCAATGTGGATCAGGAATACGGAAAAGACGCAGAAACAGGCGTTGCCTGGGGCCGTAATCCCGATCATGAATACGCAAAAGCGCAAAGTCACGGAGATGATGCGTATGACATGGGAAACAGCTATATCTATATGTCTGAGGAGGCGGTTTTTGATAAGGATAAGAGCAGGCTTGGATATTCTTTTGAACTGCCCCAGAATGATCTGGAAGGAATTGACTCCAATACTTATGAGGTCACCGTTGCATTTAAGCACTGGTGGGATGAAAGATGGGTCAACATTTCCCTGGAAGGAAAGACGGTCGCCACAGACATTGAACTCGGATATGGCGAGTGGGTCTGCAAGACATTTACGGCAGAAGTGACAGACGGTGTGCTGAATGTCGAAGTCGGAAGCCCGAGAAGAAACAGCAGCAAGCAGGATCCGGTCTTAAACTTCATTAAAGTCAGGGCTGTGGAAGAGAAAGAGCCTGTTATCACGGAATATGACTCCTTTACAGGAGCGGCAGGGGCCCCGATGTATGATACCAGCGGGAATTACATTCAGGCTCACGGCGGACAGATTCAGCAGCTTACCGTTGATGGTGAGACAAAGTGGTACTGGATCGGGGAAGATAAGACAAACGATTACCGTCCGGTAGGCGGCGTTCACGTATACTCTTCTGATGATTTATACAACTGGGATGATGAAGGCGTGGTGCTTCGGACTATGGAGAGCACAAGTGAGTTTGAATCCGATTCTTACTTTAAAGAACTGTATGGAGATAATACGAAAGAGGAACAGGAGCGTATCTTTGTAGATCTGGATAAGAATAACTGCGTGATGGAACGGCCGAAGATGATTTACAATGAGAAGAATGACAATTACGTCATCTGGTTTCACGCAGACGGGAGGACGCCGGACAGTGATGCGGACTATGGAAAGGCCAAGGCCGGCGTCGCGGTCAGTGACAGCCCGACCGGACCATTTAAACTGCTTGGGTCCTACAAATTAAACTATCATAATGACCCGGACGCAGACCACGGCTACGATGGCTGGGCTGGAAGAGGCTCCGTAAGAGATATGAACCTGTTTGTCGATGATGACGGAACTGCTTATGTGATCTACTCATCAGAAGGCAACAGAACTACATTTATCTCCAGGCTGAACGACGATTACACGGCACTGGAAGTGGACAGAGACGAGGCGGAGGAAGGCACACACTTTACGAGAAACTTTGTTGGTTGGTCGCGGGAAGCGCCGGCGATGTTTAAGTATAAGGAAAAGTATTATATGATCAATTCCGGCTGTACCGGCTGGTCACCGAATCCGGCGCAATATGCGGTTGCGGATCACCCCATGGGACCGTGGACCGGCATGGGCGATCCGTGCACAGACTGGGGTTCCAATACGACCTACGATACACAGAGCACCTGTGTGTTCCCGGTGGACGCGGAAAACGGCCAATACATCTATATGGGTGACCGCTGGAATGCAGGATATTTAAGAGATTCCCGTTACGTATGGCTGCCGGTTGAATTTCAGGATGGCAACCGCATTGCACTGAGACGCGATGAAAACTGGAAGCTGGAAGAACTGGCTGTGATCGTCTCTGAAATACCGAAACAGTTTGCCTCTCTGGCCGAACTCGCTGAAGCGCTGCCCGACAAAGTGGATGTGCTGGCAGGCGGGAAAATAAAGCAGGATGTAGCTATTACGTGGGATCCGATTGACGGAGATCAGCCGACAGTCGGCGAGTATACGGTTTATGGAGCACTGGAGGGGGTAAACAGAAAAATTGGATATACGGTTACAATTTTGAATCCAAATACCAGTTATTTCTTTGACTGCGGGACGGAGAAATCCGATTATTTTGAACTGCTGAAAGCCAATGCGGCTGACCTGCTTAATACGCAGCCGGATCAGGCCTACCAGCCGGAAAACCATGCCGGATATCTCGGTGAGGAGGATGTAAACTTCGGAAAACATAGCGGAGGCGGTCTGTACGGAAAAGGGTGGTGGGCAGAAGCGGATGAAGCCATTGAATATGCCTTTGATCTGGCTCCGGGAGAATACAGTGTCTTTACCGGATATCAGGAATGGTGGAATACGGAACGCGGCACCAGAATTTCGGCAATTATGGAAGGCACAGAAGAGGTTCTGTCCTCAAAAACGTTTACTCTGGGGCGGAATGACCGGAATCTGGTACAGGAGCTTAAGGTTACGGTCCCTGAGATGGAAAGCGGTACCTGCCGGATAACTGTCCGTGTGGAAAAGACCGGCAGCGCAGATCCCGTGCTGAGTTTTATCAGCATTGTACCGGAAAAGACAGTGGAAATGCTTTATACCGTCTCCGGCGCCATAACCGCAGACGATGACGCGGCGAAAGGTTTTGAAGTGAAGCTTTACGCAGGAGATGATAAGAACCTGTCGAGTCCGTCGGATGCCGTGAAGACTGGGGAAGACGGAACCTACACCTTTAAGGAATTAAAGGATGGAACTTACCGCGTTGAAGTGCCGGAGCAGGCTGGATTTAAACAGGAAGTAAAGGAAATTGCTGTAAATGGCAGAGACATAACAGACGTTAATTTTGCACTGGAAAAAAGTGATTCTGAAGAGACGCTCCACGAGGTTACAGGGACTGTGACCGCGGCAAAAGACGGTTCAGAACAGGGAATTGCAGACTTAAAGATCAATTTATATGAGGGAAGCGATATTACCGAAGCAAGCCCATCCAATGCAGTGAGAACAAGGGAAGACGGAACGTTTGCCTTTAGGAACTTAAAGGACGGGATTTACAGCATCGAGGTGCCGGAGCAGGCAGGCTTTAAGCGGGAAGTAAGGGTCATCACTGTAAACGGCGAAGATGTGGAGAACGTTGAGTTCAGCCTGACGAAGAAAACAGAAGAGGAGGAAAAGACGGAGATACGGGTTACCTCCCTACCTGTCAAGAGATCCTATCTGACCGGTGAGAATCTGGATCCGGAGGGGCTGGAGGTATCGTTGTTCCTGGATGGCGGGAAGGAACGCGCTCTGGATGAAGAGGAGTATACCGTAGGGAAGTTGGATTCCACAACACCCGGGACTAAGAAAATTATAATTACGTATGAAGACGAGAATCAGAAGGTACTGAAAACCTCATTTGAGGTCATCGTCTATAAAGAGGGAGCGGTTCCGGAGATTAAGATCGTGAGAAAACCCAATAAGCTTTTCTATCTGTGGGGAGAAGAACTGGATCTTACTGGCATGGAAGTGAGGGGATTAAACCTTGATGAGACAGGCGTGACCATATTAAATGCAGAAGATTACGAAGCAGTGTCCGATTTCTCAAAACCGGGAAAGGTGACAGTTACCGTGAGCGTTATCCTGGAAGATGGGGAGGCAGCGGGAACAGAACTGACGGATTCTTTCGAAGTGACGGTGTTCGGAAACGAAGAGGAAGAGGGATATGCCTTTGTTACCGGAATTACGATTACAGAGAATCCGCATCGGACGGTGTACGGACTGGATGAAGACTTTGACGAAGCCGGTATGGTGGTAAAAAAGACTGTGAGAGTGACAGTGGCTTCCTCCAGCAATGCAGTCTATACGGAAACATTGCCTCTCGAGGAACTGGAAATCGAGGCGGAGGAGTTCTCAAAAACCGGAAAGAAGAAGGTGACAGTCACCTGTTATGCCGACGGAGAAGACGGAGAGGAAACGGAATTTACGGATACGATCAGCGTGACGGTCGTTAGGTCCGGCGCCGCCCTGACGGAAGGGAAACTGGACGCTGTCTGGCGGAAGCTGGATAAGGAATTAAGTCTTGGAGCGTACTTAACGGAGGAAGAGAAACTGGAGGCGTTTAAGCAGGCGCTCGATGACGCATCGGAGACGCTTCAGGATCTGGAAAGCAAAGGAAGGCTGAGTGACAGGACATCTGCACTGCTCAGAAGAATGGAGAAGGCGGTTTTGGAGACATTTGGAAACATTACCACTTCTGTACAGGCTGACAGCCGTCTGAAGAATGTGCAGGCTGCAGGACTTGGCATGAGTGCGGATTTTGAGTCCGGGAAGATCCAGGAGCTGCGGCTGCGGTTTAAGAAGCCGGCAGATGGCATACCGGATGACATAACGGATAAAGTAACGAATTACGCTGCAATGGATATAACGCTTCTGGCAGACGGAGAAGAAATCCAGCCGAAACTGCCGGTCAGAGTCACTATGGACATTCCGGCTGGACTGGAAAAAGAGAATCTGGTTCTCTACCATTACCACAACGGCGAGATCGAATTAATCCGCCCTGTCATCAGCGGAAAACAGATGAGTTTTGATGTCTGGGAGCTTTCGCTGTACGTGGCGGCCAATACAAAGGAAACGCCCAAACCGGTGAGTCCGGGCAAAGACAGCGGAAGTGACGCGGATAACCAGGGGCCGGGATACACCATTCCTGGAACATGGAAGAAAGATGATACCGGCTGGTGGTACGAGAAGAAAGAAGGCGGATACATCAGCGCCTCCTGGGCCAGAATCGACGGTCAGTGGTACTATTTCGATGAATCCGGCTATATGAAGACCGGCTGGATCATGGATCAGGGAATCTGGTATTATCTGAATGAAGATGGAAGTATGGCGGCTCAGAGATGGATCCTGTGGAATGACAAATGGTATTATCTGAACTGGAACGGAGCCATGGCCGTGAATACCATGACGCCGGATGGCTATACAGTCGGATCTGACGGCGTATGGAATATGCCGGGCGGGAATCATAACAGTAAATAGAATAAGAACGGGCTTCAATACCGAAGATCGGACAGAGGGCAAATGCCTTCTGTCCGATCTTTGACTGTTTTAATCCGGGTTAGATAGAAGAGATACTTATTTCACTTTGGTTATCCTGCGGCCGGACGATGGCTTTTGAAAGGCGCGCTGCTGTGGCTTGGCCGATGGTTTAGCTGATGGCTTAGCCGATGGCTTGGCCGGGCGTTTCCCATCATTTTTGCGTGTGCTCTTTACTGGCCGCGGTTTTGTCTCCTTCGGAGGAACGATGAATACGGACATGGGGAACGGGTGGTCTTCCACGACCGGAATCGTCTTTCCAATGAGCTTTTCGATATCCTTCACATATTCTTTTTCTTCGATATCGCTGAAGGAGATGGCCCGTCCTCCGAGACCGGCCCGTCCGGTCCTTCCGATTCGATGGACATAGGTTTCAGGAACGTTTGGCAGATCATAGTTGATCACACAGGAAAGCTCCTCGATGTCAATGCCTCTGGCGGCGATATCGGTGGCTACCAGCACCTGGATTTCCCCGGATTTAAACTGATTGAGCGCTTTCTGACGCGCGCCCTGGGATTTGTCACCGTGAATTGCGGCGGCGTTTACTTTGTTTTTCGTCAGAAATTTGGCTACCCGGTCGGCGCCGTGCTTGGTGCGGGTAAAGACCAGGGTAGAGGTGATGGCCTCGCGCTTCAGCAGGTGAACTAACAGCGCGCGCTTATTCTCTTTATCCACATAGTAGAGAGAGCCGTCTATGATATCCACGGTGGATGAGACCGGAGTCACCTCCACCCGGGCTGGATTTTTCAATAGTTTTTCGGTCAGCGCCTGAATCTCGGCGGGCATGGTTGCCGAAAAGAACAGCGTCTGTTTTTTGACAGGAAGCAGTGCAAGGATCTTCTTTACATCATGGATAAAGCCCATGTCCAGCATGCGGTCCGCCTCATCCAAAACGAAGATTTCCACATGAGACAGGCTTATCTCTCCCTGGCCGATTAAATCATTTAACCGTCCTGGGGTGGCAACCAGGATATCGATACCGCGCCGCAGCTCTTTGATCTGGGGATTTGCGGAGACTCCGCCGAAAATGACGGCGCTCCTCACCTGGGTATGGGAACCGTACTCATTTAAATTTTCCGCAATCTGCAGGGCCAGCTCCCTGGTCGGAGTGAGAATCAGGGAGCGGATCACTTTTTTGGAATGTTTTTTATCCGATGGTTTCATCAGGTTTTGTATAATCGGTAAGGCAAATGCGGCCGTCTTTCCGGTGCCTGTCTGGGCGCAGCCCAATACATCCCGTCCGGCCAGCGCATAGGGAATTGCCTGCTGCTGAATGGGGGATGGTGTTATATAGCCCTTTTCTTCCAGTGCCTTTAACAGCAGCGGAGATAGTTGTAAGTCTTTAAAAGTCATGTATTTGTAGTTTTCCTTTTCTTCTATGGTTGTTAATGGTGAACGCCTTATGCTACCATAGATTTATGAAAAATACCAGACATAGTTAGAAAAATAATAAAATTATAATACTGACAGTAACAGTATGGATACTTGTGGTCTCTGTTTCGGCGGCGGGATAATGGATATACTTTTAGTAATTTTTATGATACTGAAAGGATAGGGTACTGTATGAAGAAGGATACATTTGGGGGGAGAGTACAGGAACGAAGGGAAGAACTCCACTATACGCAGGAGGCTTTGGCGGAGGTGCTGGGGCTGTCCTATAACTTTATCGTCGCGCTGGAGGGCGACAGGAAGAAACCCAGTATCCAGACCTTTACCAAACTGATCAGCGTGCTGGATGTTTCCGCTGACTGGCTTCTGGGAATTGAACCCAGCGAACACAGGAAAGAGCGGGAGGAGAGATTTAAATATATCGATGAAAAAATAGGCGATCTTTCCATCACGGCACAAGACCGTATTCTGACTGTGATAGAGACCATGATCAATTATGAAACCAGGATGGAGACGAGACGGCTGGAAAACTGAGTGGGTTAGAACTGAATGGGTGATCTGGCGAAAAGAGATATAAGCTGTAAGCGGCAGGAAGTAATCACTAAGAAAAAAAGACTTGAAGGCTGTACCAGTCAGCTCTTCAAGTCTTTCTTTTTTTTTTTTTTCAACGGCAGCCTGCTGTCCTTTAATGAATCAGCAGATTAGCAACCGGCATACTGATCAGCAGCACGATAGCCAGCTCGATCACCACAAAGATGGTCGTATATTTGTATATTTCTCCGGATTTCAGCCAGTCCTTGTTGCCGAAAAGCAGTGCGGCGAACGGGGAGGCTGCCGGTGTTATGGCCGCGGAGGAGAGCACGAACAAAATCATCATGGACACCACCGGAGCGGAGTTCATTCCTGTCGCCATGCAGAAGGTTGCGATAACCGGCTGCATTAAGAGGCCGATTACGAAGCTGTTGCACACGTTCGTTAAGATCACGGTAAGAACCATGATGATCACGGCAAATGCGGAGGCCGGGACGTTCTGAAGTACCGGCATCAGTACGGTGTTTAAGAATGCGGACACGCCTGTACTCTCGTTGGTCAGTGCATTTCCCAGCAGGATCGCGGAAGCGATGAGGAAATAGGTACTCCAGGAAAATCTCTTCATGGTGCTGGAGAAATCCATCAGCGGCTTCTTGGAGATCCGGATCGCGCACAGCAGGAACACATAGAAGGCGGCGATGCCGTATGTATTGGCTTTTACGAAGCGTCCGACCGGGTGCGTTGGCAGTACGCTGGGAATTAAAAGGATCAGGATGAACACGGTGAAAGAAATTGCAATGAATTTCTGGCGCAGGCTCATTGGCGGAAGCGGATTCTTATTTAACGTTTCCATCTTTAATTCTTTCAGCTTGCTGGTATCCGGTCTCAGTACAAACTTACAGAACAGAACCAGAACCACGATACAGACGGTCGCATGGATCAGGCCGGTAAGCAGGTAGCCGGCGTTATTGATCTCGATTACGGTTCCCATATTGCCGGTCACGGAAGCGTAGTTGCTGATGAGGGCGAGACCATTTCCCATGAACGGCGGGATGGGGAAGCCCAGCAGGGTCGCAACGGTGACGAGAATCAGCATGATGGTCGGGAACTTGTCATGTTTCTTGAGGCCTACTGTTTCAAAAATATCATAGAGGATCGGGCAGAATAAGAAGATCGGGGTAAAGCCGCCCATAAACGCGCCCATGAGCATGGAGCCAAGCATGATGAAGAATGCCAGCACCCAGGGACGGCCGAGGCAGATCTTCCTGGTCAGGAAAAATCGTCCGCAGTATTCCGTTAAGTTGTTCTCGATGAGACAGTTGATCGCTGTCAGCAGAAAGAGAACCTGAACGAGAATCGGATTGCCAAAGGTGGAGGTCAGCACCTCGTTCATGGTGCTGTATCCGGAAAGTCCCACTAAAAAGATAGAGAGAATACTGGAGATAATCGGGTCGGAAGTCGTCCATAAATACAGCGTACCGATGAAAATACCCAGAATTTCCATGCCGATTGGCGTGATACAGGGAAGCTGGAACGGAAGGTAGCGGAACAGCAGCATAATACCAATTCCGATTACCAGATGAATGGAGTAGAAATCCTTTTTTTTCGTTTGTGCCATAGTGAACCCCCTATTGTTTTTCTTTGCTGTTTTAAATTTCATAGAAATATGATAATATATTAACAAAGAGTAAAATATAGTCTTGGTTATATTTTTATTCCAATATTTGTAAAAAGATATAATAGGAAGTAATCAGATATAAAAGCGACAATTTGACGGGAGGACTTCGGTGAAATGGATCAAAACGGAGTAAAACAATACTTTGAGCGTTACGGTATGAGAATTGAAGTAAAGAGGGAGACATCGATCTGTAATCCCAGGCTGTCCGATTCCTATATTTATTACCTGGTGGAAGGCATCGCCAGTCTGACCTCCCTGACCATGGATGGAGAAGAAAAAGACTTCATCTATTTCCCCCACGACCATCTCCTTGGCTTTGCTCCGGCCCTGATGCGCCACTACAGGAAAATTCGCGGAGAAGAGCATACGCTGTCCGGAGACGACTGCTTACAGGAAAAGATCCCGTTCGGCATCGACACAAAGACAGACTGCGTCTTCTACCGCCTGGATGAGAGAACCTTCGAGATACTGCTGGAAGAAGACTCCCGTTTTCTCTCCTACATCATGGAGGCTGTGACCTGCAACTACGTCACTCTGGTCCGCAAATTCCACGATACCCAGGAGGAATGCGCCTCGAAGCGCCTCTATAAATGGTTTCTCGCCTTCAGCAGCCGCGAGGGCCAGTACCGCGCGGTTCCCCACGGCTTCACCTACGCTGAGATCGCCAAATACTTGGGCATGCATCCGGTCACCGTCTCCAAACTCTCCTCCGCCCTGAAAAAAGCCGGCATCATCAAAAAAGAAAAAGGCCGCATCCTCATCATCGACGAGGCCCGCTTAAAAGCTCTTATATAACAGTTATTATACAACGGGAGGGGACATATGAAATTCTACATCGCTTCAAGTCTTGTAAACTATGAACAGGTGCGTGACCTTTCACGTCTTCTGAGAAATGCCGGATGGGAGCATACCTTCGACTGGACATTATACTGCCCGGTGAAAGAAAACGACGCGGAGACACTGATGTCTGTCGGGGAAAAGGAATATGAGGGGATCAGGCAGTCGGATGTTGTGATAATTTTAACTCCCCAGGGCAGAGGAACTCATATAGAACTGGGGATGGCAATCGCGCTGAACAAAATAATTTACCTGTGTCACCATGACGATACGTACTTCAAGTGCGATAAGAATACATCAACATTTTATTGGCTCCCGCAAGTAAACCAGTTCATTGGAAATACGCAGGAAATTGCGGAAGAGGTGTTAAAGCTACAGTAAGAGGACAGAAAAAATTTCCAGAATATAGTCAAGGCTAATTTCCTGCCTTCTCCCCGTGTGTTATACTTTTGTCAAACGAAAAACCCGGCAGGCGCCGGAAGAAGGAGAAGAAAATTTATGGCAGGTGCAGTATACTCATTTGAAGAACACATGATTAAAAAACAGGCCAGAGCGGAGGAAGCAATGTTAAAGGAACTCCGTTCCGGAGCGTATACCATTGACAATCCGCTGGTATCGTACAATCTCTATCTGATTAATCCGCTTTCCGCGGTAATCTCCTTTTACACAGAGGAAGAGACCGCCGTTACAGTGACTGTATTTGGAAAAGCAAAGGAAGGCAATATCACACATACATTTCCAAGGGCGAAAGAGCATGTCCTGCCGGTGGTAGGCCTTTATTCCGGACAAGTAAACCGGGTGGAGGTGCGGGAATACCGTGGAAAAGTACATACGGTGGAGATCGAGGTGCCGGACGTATTTGAAGGGAATTCACCGGTTGAATCCATGGATACGACGCCGGAATACTTACAGGACGACTGCATATTCTTATCTCCGTCGGGGGCGGAGCTGGCGGTGGCTGTTGACTATGCGGGAGATATCAGATGGTGCCTGAACATCAAATGCGTATTCGATATGAAACGGCTGAAAAACGGCCATATTCTCATGGGTACGGACCGCCTCGTGCAGATGCCGTATTATATGTCCGGCATGTATGAGACCAGTGCCTGCGGCAAGATTTACCACGAGTACCGTCTGCCTGGCGGCTCTCACCATGATGCGTTTGAGATGCCGGACGGCAGCCTTCTCTGCCTGACCGAGGATCTGACATCGGGCACCGTGGAAGATATGTGCGTGCTGATTGACAGGGAAACGGGTGATATTTTAAAGACCTGGGATTATAAGAATTTCCTGGAGCCCGGACTGGGAAAGAGCGGCAGCTGGTCAGAGAAGGACTGGTTCCACAACAACGCGGTGTGGTACGATGAGAAGAGCCGCAGCCTGACATTTTCCGGAAGACATATGGATTCCATCGTCAACATCGATTTTGAGACCGGAAAGCTTAACTGGATCCTGTCCGATCCGGAAGGATGGCCGCAGGAATGGGTGGACCGCTATTTCTTCAAGCCTGTAGGAACCGACTTCGAGTGGCAGTATGAGCAGCACGCATGCCTGATCACCCCGGACGGCGACGTCATGTGCTTTGACAACCACCACTGGGGATCCAAGATAAAGGAGAACTACCGCGCGGCGAAGAATAATTATTCCAGAGGCGTGCGTTACAGGATTAATACGAAGGATATGACGATCGAGCAGATCTGGCAGTACGGAAAAGACCGCGGCGCCAGGTTCTTCTCCCCCTATATCTGCAACGTAGAATACTATAACGAAGGCCATTACATGGTTCATTCCGGAGGAAGCGCCTACAATAAGGACGGCGAGATTTCCGAGTCCCTGGGCGCGCTGGAGCAGAATATGGGCGGCACGCTTTTCGCCACAACCGTGGAGCTCTGTGACGACAGGAAGATGCTGGAGCTGCATACCAAGGGCAATTACTACAGGGCTGAGAAGATGAAGCTGTACGCGGACCAGGGCAATTTAGAGCTGGGCGAGGGTTCTGTGCTGGGCGAAATGGGCATCACGAAGGAATTTGACACAGATATCCCGGCTCCGGTAAGCAGCGAACTGATTCCAGACCGCTATGAGGCTAGAATCGAGGATGAGGACGACCGTTTCACCTTCCATGCGAAATTCGAGAAGGGCCAGCTGGTTATGCTCATGCTGGAGCAGGGCGAAGAGAAACACCGTTACTATATTTCCACCACAGCAGTTTCCCACAAGGCCATGTGCTGCGGAACGTTTTTGGAGTCCGATGAGCGTGTGACGAAGACCAATGTGAACAAGGCGGGAATGAAGGGAACGTACGAAGTCTTTGTTGTGATCGACGATACCAAGTATCCGTGCGGAGTATCGATTGAGTGCTAAAGCTGTTTTGCCCGGGAGCGTGTTTGAAAATATTTTCCGCCGCGCTTCAGGGCGCGTCATAAAATCATAAAGATGTCAGGGAAAAGACTGAGGAGGCCGCATCCGCTTCCCCGTACCCTATAACGGGGAGCTTTCCCTGATGCGGCTCTGTTATGGCAGGACTTTCCGGTAAGCAGCCGGTGAAAGTCCTGTCTGTTTTTTAAATATTCTGCTGAAATACAGCGGGTTTTCGTAGCCGATGATGGAACCGATCTCGCTGACCGGGCAGTCGGTGCTTTCTAAGAGCTCCTTCGCCTTATTAATCCGGATGGAAGTCAGATATTTACAGGGCGGCACGCCCACGTACTGCTTAAAGCTCCGGATAAACCAGCAGGTACTCATATGAAGGCTGGCCGCGTAATTGGAAATATCGATGTCTGCAGAAAAATTTTCATGAAAGAACTGGACCGCGTGCTCCATTTCTTTTTGGATCTGCGGTTTATTCTTTCCGCCCTCTGCGATCTGGCGCTGTACGGTCAGAAGAAGCTGTTTAAAATACAGCGAGGAGAAATCACCGCTTAAGGGGCGCGGCAGCTGCAGCTCCCGGATCATGGAGAGAAAGAGCTCCTGGTAGTGGGAGACACATCCGGTGCGCAGAATGCGGCGGCCTTCCAGACTCAGGCCGGTGCTGGAGAGAAGCCCCGCCGCCTCATATCCCGTGAAATGGACCCAGAAGACCTCCGGCCTGTCCTCCAGGAGATACGTATACTGCTGATATTCTCCCGGCCCGTATAAAACCATGCTCCCGGCGGGAATGGTGACTGCCTCACCGTTTAAGACAAATTCGGCTTTGCCTGAGGCGATATAGAGAAGCTGGTAATCGGGCCGGCCTGTGGCCCTGATGGTGGTCATGGAGACGCGGGTCAGCAGGCGGTAGACTCCGCAGCAGTTGATCCGCAGGGGGATCGTATTATCTTCCAGTTCCGCGTCGGATATGTCCAGATATCCCGTATTCGTATACATGGCTTGATTCTCCTTTCAGGTCTGCGATACCTTCTATTCTATGATTGTATCATTTTGTGCATGTTTTGTCTAACGAAGGATATGGATTTTTCAGCCCGCTATTTTATAATAAAGGAAAGAATGAAAGAGGAGGATTGAAAATCCATGATAATACCGAGACATTACGAAAATCTGCATGTGCTGCATGAGAATACGGTGGCGAACCGATCCTATTACATTCCGGCGGAAGAACGGTTTGACGATCTGGTGGAAAACAGGGAGCATTCCGGACGCTTTCAGCTGTTGAACGGAATGTGGGGTTTCCGGTATTTTGACAGTATTTACGATTTAAAGGATGAATTTTACCAGGAAGGATACGGGGAAGAGGGCTTCGGAGAGATTCCGGTGCCGGGCTGCTGGCAGAATTACGGTTTTGACGGACATCAGTATACGAACACGAGATACCCGTTCCCCATGGACCCGCCTTACGTTCCCGAGGAAAATCCCTGCGGAGCGTATATCCATCATTTTGTCTATGAGCCCAACGAGGCGGCGCCGAAGGCGTTTTTGAATTTTGAGGGCGTGGATTCCTGTTACTACGTATGGCTGAACGGAAGCTATGTGGGCTACAGCCAGGTGTCCCACTCTACCAGCGAATTTGATGTAACTCCTTATATCCGGGCAGGCGAAAATAAGCTTGCGGTTCTCGTCTTAAAATGGTGTGACGGAAGCTACTTAGAGGACCAGGACAAATTCCGAATGAGCGGTATTTTCCGGGATGTCTATCTGTTAAAGAGGCCGGAACAGGGCATCTTTGATTACTTCCTGAAAACGCAGACTGGTGAGCAGCAGGCGCAGATCGATGTGACATTTTCCTTCTTCGATGAGAAGATGCCGGTCAAATGCTCGGTATACGATCAGGAAGGAAATCTGGCCGCGTCGGCGGAAGGCGTACCGGGAGAAGCTGGATTATCCCTTACGGTAGAGCGTCCGGTTCTGTGGAATGCGGAACAGCCTTATCTTTACACGGTGGTATACGAGTGCGGCAAGGAGGTCATCACAGACCGCCTTGGAATCAGGGAGATCGAAGTAAAGGACGGAGTCGTACTGGTCAATGGAACGAAAATCAAGTTCCGCGGTGTAAACCGCCACGACAGCGATCCGGTCACCGGCTTTGTAATCAGCCTGGATCAGATGAAGAAGGATTTCCAGGTGATGAAGCAGCATAACGTCAATGCGATCCGCACCAGCCATTACCCTAATGCCCCGCAGTTTTACCAGCTCTGCGACGAGCTTGGCTTCTATGTGATCGACGAGGCGGATAATGAGAGCCACGGAACCAATGATATTTACATGGAAGAGGACCACGAGGCCGGATGGAGAGAGCGCTGGAACCACGCGATTTCCGATAACCCTGCATTTACTGAGGCCACGGTGGACCGTGCAAAACGTCTGGTGGAACGCGATAAGAACCGCCCCTGTGTCCTCATCTGGTCCATGGGAAATGAATGCGCCTACGGCTGCACCTTTGAGGCTGCTTTAGCATGGACGAAAGCATTTGATTCCACGAGACTGACTCACTTTGAGAGCGCCCGCTACAGAGACAGCAAAAAAACGTACGATTTTTCCAACATTGACTTATACAGCCGGATGTATCCGCCTCTGGAGGACATTCACACGTATTTTGCGGAGAATCCGAAGAAGCCGTTCGTCATGTGCGAATACTGCCATGCCATGGGCAACGGGCCTGGTGACCTCGAGGATTATTTCGAAGTGATCGAGCAGTATGACGGCCTCTGCGGCGGATTTGTATGGGAGTGGTGCGATCACGGAATTTACCAGGGCAGAACCCTGGAGGGACGCCCGATGTATCTCTACGGAGGAGACCATAAAGAATATCCTCATGACAGTAATTTCTGTATGGATGGACTGGTCTATCCGGACAGAACGCCTCACACAGGCCTTAAGGAACTGAAAAATGTGAACCGTCCGGCGAGAATCGTCTCCTTCTGTCAGGAGACACGGGAAGCCGTGATCCGTAACTATCTGGATTTTACCAATTTAAAGGAGTATGCGTCTGTTGCATGGGAAGTGACGTGTGATGGAGTGTGCATCGCAGACGGCGTGCTGGAAGGGGCTGCAATGCCGGATATTCTGCCTCACGGGGAAGCCGCCGTCCGCCTGGACTTTCAAGTGCCGGAAGCGGGAAAATGTTTCTTAAAGCTCCGCTATATCCGCAGAGAGAGCACGAGACTGACGGAGGCCGGGACAGAGCTGGGATTCGATGAAATTCTGCTGAAGAACGAAGACGGAAGAAACCAGACCGCCCTGCGCATGCTGGAACGGTGCGGCAAGGCGTGTGCGGACAGGAACCAGTCCAGCCCGTTCACGGTAAAAGAAGACGACCGCCGTCTCTTTGTGTCCGGACCGAATTTTGCTCACGTTTACAATAAACTGACCGGTGTTCTGGAAGAGATGAATGTCAACCAGTGCCGCCTCCTGGAACGGCCTGTGGAATACAACATATGGCGGGCGCCTACGGATAATGACCGCTACATCAAACTGAAATGGCAGAAGGCCCATTACGATATCACGTATTCGAGGGCGTATCAGACGGATTACTCTGTCACAGCGGAAGGCGTGCGTATCCATTCGGTACTTGCGATTCTCTCACCGGTTATCCAGAGGATTTTAAATATGGAGGCAGAGTGGCTGATCGGAGCAGACGGAAGAGTGGATGTGAACTTAAACGTGAAGCGCGACACCGAGCTGCCGGAGCTTCCGAGATTTGGCCTCCGCTTATTCCTGCCGAAGGACATGGAGGACGTCACCTACTACGGACTGGGGCCGGTGGAGAGCTACTGTGACAAGAGAAGGGCGTCCAGCCACGGGACATTTACGGCTCATGTGACAGAGCTTCATGAGGACTATATCCGTCCGCAGGAAAACGGAAGCCACGATGACTGCGATTTCGTATCGCTGGCTGGCCGGAGAGCCGGTTTGACGGCAGCGGGAGATAAGACCTTCTCCTTTAACGCTTCCGTGTATACCCAGGAGGAACTGACGGAAAAAGACCATAATTACGAACTGGTCCGTTCGCCTTATACGGTGCTGTGTCTCGATTACCGGATGAATGGCATCGGTTCCAACAGCTGCGGACCGAGACTGATTGAAAAGTATCGGTTGGATGAAGAAGAATTTTCCTTTGGAATCAGCTTGATTCCGGAGGTGAAAGCGGAATAAAATGTGAATGCCGGTACGGTCCCAGACCGTACCGGCATTTTCTTCAAGTCAGCCTTCTCGGAAGCGGCAGAAGTACTCCTCTGACTGCTCCGGCGAAAGGGAAAAACGCTTTTCCAGCTTCTGAAGGATTATGTTTTTAGGAGTGCCTTCTTCAATATGGTCCAGGATGAATGCACGGATGCCCTGTTCCATCCCCTGTTCCACGCCGAGCTTTTCCCGTTCCTCCAGCTTATCTGCAAATAATTCTTCCAATGCGTTGCACATGTCGCGTCCCTCCTTATATTTTTTCCAGTTTGCACGTACAATAAAATCCATGGCCGCCTCGTAGAGCGGGTTCTTTTCTTTCCCTGCATAGGCTTTGG
>NZ_JACOPC010000021.1:0-109411 GCF_014288035.1 Hungatella sp. L36
AGAACGGTATTCCAGGACTCCTAACTGGTAGTCGAAGAATTCGTCTATTTGGCCTGTATAGACCGTTTTATCGGCTATCTGGGGGTTCTCAGAGATGAACTTCCTATAATCGGTATTATGTACTGTAAAAAAATGTTTTGGCAGCTCTAAAAAATATAAAACCAGACAATTAATTTAGAAATCATTTGTATACCAGATTTTGATTGAGGATTTTGTAGATAGGTAAGCAGGACAATTAGAATAGAGACTGGATTGGAGAGATAAATAAGTTGATTGTGATATGTTAAAAAATTCGTTAGACATTGTATATAATTTCATATCAGACAAAGAATACAATAATATAGAGAATAGTTAAGAGACAAGAAGCAGTTGATTTATGTAAAATCAGCTTACATAAATATTTTCAGGTATCTTATGATGACCAATCTAAAGGCCTGGAATAAATAAATTCGGGCCTTTAGATATAAACAAAATTAAGTGAATATTATTCTTATACTCCTTCTGTCTTTCATAAACTACCCATTATTAAGAAGGCTGGTGTCTTCAGATGTGTGTACTATAGTGGCAACCGGAATTTTTACTTTCATTCTCAAGGCTGCAGTGTTATAACGGTTATTTTTGATTGTCGGGTCTTTTGTGTAATAGTTTTTCCGGGATAAATGCCTTTCGCTTGGTTCATATCGACAGCTTCTGAAGTGGTGATGTAGGTACCAGTTGGTTTTTCGCTATTCCAGCCACCTTTATAGAGGTTATAAGATCCTTATTGTGAATATACTCCATTCTTCATACAGGGTGTGTGTAGATGACATTTCCAGTGCGAAGCTTCGGTTTCATACCGCTGCTTAAAACAGCGTAAATGTTCATACCTCAGGCCTGCGGAACAAAGAAAATCATAATGGCCGTAAGGGATAAATGCAGCAAAAAATTGGAGATAACGGTTAACCGCCAATCTAGAAATGGCCGCACAGCATGTGGGTACAACATAGGGAACAGTCCTTTCTGAATTGTGGCACACCTTTGTATATATGGCAGGCAATGGTAAGTTAAAAAGTGAAAGAGTTACATTATTAATCTAAGGACAGAAATTTCTGCTCGAAATAAAGTCTTAATTTCTTTAAAATTTTTTTATGACGATATTGTAAAGTGGTAA
Source organism: Hungatella sp. L36 (assembly GCF_014288035.1). Lineage (NCBI taxonomy): Bacteria > Bacillati > Bacillota > Clostridia > Lachnospirales > Lachnospiraceae > Hungatella > Hungatella sp. L36. The sequence continues at coordinate 1,151 of NZ_JACOPC010000021.1, forward strand.
ATGGAATTCCCGTTTTCTGAGCTATTTTGCGCAGTGAATTATCTAGATAATAAATGTGTGCCAGCAGTTCTTTATCTTCTTTATTCAGTGTGTTTAATGCCTGTTTTAACTCGTTTATCAGGAGGTCGCGTTCAGCCTGATGTTCTACAGGATTTCGGTCTTTTTCTGCAAATAATTCACTTCCGTTTAAGCCTTCTCCATCCAGAGCATCGTAGGAGAAGACGCCATTCCGAATATCCCCTTCCCTGAAATAACGATCCTTTCGCTCCCCATGCTGCCAAATCTTATAGATTTCCTCGCTGACAGGAATATTTTGCTGTTCGATTTTAATGTAATATTTTATAATGATCCCCTTCTTTCTTGGTTGTGCAAATAAAACAGGAGAAAACGGGTCCGGCGCTGTGGCCTTTTCGTTTTCTCCTGCTATTTGGTAATGAATCATTCCTTTGCTAGGTAGTTTTTTCTGTAGTTGTTTTCTGAGTATCCGGTTCGATTAAATGGATGTGCTGTACTTTTTTACAGCGCGGGCACTTGATCTCAATGGTTCCGGCGGTCGGCGGTTTAATGTCAAACAGGCGATGATGGCATACCGGACAATAGATTATATGATTCATAAGTCTCCCTCCTTCGGAATCGAACATACGTTCTAATTCTAAAATATCAAATTTTTTAGATTATGTCAATACCGGAATAAAAAAACTAAACCAGAATATAAACTAATTTAAAAGGCGGATGAAAACATTCATGATCTATAGGAACAATACCACATTTCAAAAAATACATTGTTAATTACAATGGAAAAATTTATAATAGAATTACACTTATAAAAAATTGATTAATATGTAGAAGAAATAAACACCTGATAACCAGACGGGAAAAGCAAAAACAGTAAAATATTAAGAAGGGAGAAGACTATGGCGGAGTATTTATCACCTGGAGTATACGTGGAGGAATTTGATTCAGGGGTGGTACCTGTGGAAGGGGTCAGCACCAGTATCGCCGGTTTTATTGGGGTGGCGGAGAAAGGACCGGTCGGAGGCGTACCGCGGATGGCGACTAATTTTTCGGATTTCAAACAGATTTATGGAACTTATCTTTCCGAAAGGGAAGCCTGTAATTATCGTTTTCTGGCTTATGCGGTAGAGCATTTTTTTATCAATGGAGGGTCCCGCTGTTTTGTTACCAGGGTTGTGCCGGCGGACGCATCTTGTGCGAAGGGAGCTGTACCAAATACTGGAGAGTCCATTCTGAAGTTTACAGCCAGTAATCCGGGGGCGTGGGGGAATGGGCTGAATATAGTTATATCTCCTTCGAGCAAGGCAAGGACTCAGGTCTTTGACGTGCTGGAGGCGGCAGAGGGGAAGCGGTACTCGGTCAAAAATAGTGCCGGATTTTTTGATGGTGATATTGTAGCGTTTTCAGATGGAAATACTACGGTTTATAATCGGGTGGTGGAGAGTAAAGACAATGTTATTTCTTTTGAACATGAATTTGAAGTGGATGTAACGGATAAGAATCTATTGCCGGATAAGATTATATCCACCTGTGAGTTCGGGCTGGAGGTCAGGTCCGGTGATTCCGTAGAAATCTACGAGAATCTTTCATTTAATAGTAATATTCCACAGTTTGTGGAAGCACAGGTTTCAAAATCAGATCTGATTTGTGTGGAATATGTTGGTAAAGGAAAGGAAAAACTTCGACCACCATTTGAATGTCTTGCGTCTTCCGTTCAGGATACCGTGACGGTTAAGCTTTCAGGCGGCACGAATGGTAATATTCTGAACATGGAGGCTTCCGATTTTATTGGAAATGACCATGGGGCCGGAAATCGAACCGGAATTCAGGCATTTCTGGACAACGATATGGTCTCAGTTATTGCCGTTCCTGGTGTCACAGATCAGAAGGTCCAGCGTTCTCTGACTGCTCAGTGTGAACGAAAGAACAGATTTGCGGTTCTCGATATTCCACGGGAGGCAAAGGCGGTACAGGACATCATCAGGCACAGGGAAAATCTTGATACATCCTATGCGGCTTTCTATCATCCATGGGTGATGGTGTTTGACCCCCTCGATAAGAAAAATATAGCAATTCCTCCTTCCGGATCTGTGATGGGAATCTATGCCCGCAGTGACAATTCCCGCGGCGTCTATAAAGCACCCGCCAATGAAGTGCTTCGGGCTTGTGTGGGACTGGATGTGCAGTTTGACAAAGGTGAACAGGACATTTTGAATCCCAAGGGGGTAAATTTGATCCGGCGGTTCCCAGGTCAGGGAATTCGGGTATGGGGAGCAAGAACTGCAGGCAGCGATGGAACGTGGAAATATATCAACGTGCGCAGACTTTTTATATTTTTAGAGGAATCCATAAAGAAAAATACGGACTGGGTAGTATTTGAAGAAAATAACGAAGAGCTATGGATGCGGGTACAAAGAATAATAGAAGTGTTTCTGAGGGAGGTATGGAGAAGCGGCGGCCTGGCCGGATCATCTCCGGAAGAGGCATTTTATGTAAATATTGGGCGTGACACCATGACACAGGAAGAAATTGATAATGGACACCTGATTTGTATCATTGGCGTGGCTCCAGTGAAGCCAGCTGAGTTTATAATATTCAGGATTACTCAGAATACCGCATCTGCACAGTGAAGATTTTAAGAAGAAGGAACAATAGCGGCTGGCGATTCAGGATTAAAATTCAGTCATGTATGCGCGGCCGGCTAAGGACGAAAGGGCTCACAATGCCATTATATTGTAGAAGAGGTCAAGGGGGCGTGCCAGGCAGAAAATGGTTTCGCAGCGGCAGAAGAGTTGACAAGAATTTTTGCAGAAGCAGATTGTGAGGAACTGACGGATACTCATATGTATGCTATATGCGGACAAAATTGAATGAAAAATACAAACAATTACACGCGGTATGAAGTAAAGAAATGTGAAAGAAAGATAATGAGAATAATCGACAGTTTAGGTGTTTTGCTGATTAACAGATTGGTTGTATCTGACGGATAATCATTGTTACAATAATAGACAGCAACTGGCTTATAAAATGTATATGAGTATTTTATAGATAGTGTTGCAGAAGGAATGTATATTGAGGGGAGGAGGCTGGGACGGTAATAGAATGCAACAATGTTTATGTGTTCTATTACCGGACAGACCTATAAAACGGATATTTTGAGTCGTATTACAGATTTGGAAGGAAGACTTAAATGACTTGTTTAGCTTCTATAACGGTTTTCTTCTATAACAAGGAAATAATTGTCATTCAATAAAAAATAAGCAGAGAGAGGCGGTGGAACAGGTATGAAGATAGAATAAAGAGTTATATTGGAAAGATAATGTACGACTGTCGAAAAAAATATAGAGATCTTAATTGACGATATGGTTTGGGTCAGTTAGGGAACGGAGGGGGCGGATGAGTTATAAAGTCTCCTTTCATAATTCACAGAGGTGTCCTCTGTTGGAGGACAAATGGTTGAGATAGATATAGCTTTAAATGTGGAACTGACAAGTAAGAGCAGTTTTAAAAGTGTATAATAAAAATGAAAAGTGATTATTAACCGTTTGAATGCACCAAAATAACATGGAAAGATACGCCTGGAGAATACATAAAAGAGGCATGGAGTAAAGTATGAGATCGGAACGCAAAAGTATTAAGTATTCAAGTGAATTAATTTAGAAATATAAGAATTATAAAAGATATAGCAATAAAAATGCATCAAAAATATTATCAGGAATTCTATTAGGAAATGCATCGGAAACGATATTAGGGAATCAATCAATGGATAAATCAGAGGATCAATCAGGAAATCAATCAGGAAATCAATCAGAGAATCAATCAGGAAATCAATCAGAGGATCAATCAGGAAATCAATCAGGAAATCAATCAGAGGATCAATCAGGAAATCAATCAGAGGATCAATCAGGAAATTAATAAGGAAATCAAACAGAAAATTAATAAGGAAATCAAACAGAAAATTAATCAGGAAATCAATCAGAAAATCAATCAAGATATCAATCAGAGGATCAACCAGAAAATCAATCAGAAAATGTATCAAAAAGCATACTCAAAAACCACATCAAAAAATTCTACCACAAACAATATCACCACTTACATCAACCACCCCACCAAAAACCACATCACATCTCCCTCTCTACCGCTCTTCCCCCTCCCCCTCAATCACAATCTCATCAAAATATCCACATGCCCGCAGTACCCAAAGGGCCTCTTTGATGACCCGTTCGTCGCCGGCGGCGTGCAGGATAATGCGGTGGTTCTCGAAGCGGTTTTCCAAAATGTTTTTTAGGGCGCCGGGGCGGTAGGAGGCTCTGGGGACCATACCGTAGCAGGCCTGCTGCACATTTTTTGCAGGTGGGTTTGGATCGATGAGAATAATTTTGTCGAAATCGTAAATGACATCGTTTTTCATATATCTGGTACTTCCTTTCGGAGAAGATGGATACATATGGTACTGCTGATTTTTTTTGACTTAACCGTGTGTTTATTGACTTTTTGTGAGGCTGCCGTTTTGTCGAATATTGCGATATGTTTTGCTTTTCAAACGGCCGGAAACGTCTTATAGTGGTTACAAGAAAAGCAAAAAAAGGAGGGTTTTCCACATGACTGATACTGAAAAGATGAGGTTCATGGAAATGGAGAATATGAGGTTAATGGAAGAAAATGTTAAGCTGCGCAGAGTGATATCGAAATTAAATCAGACACTTAACAGACTGATCGAACATTACATAAGTTCTGACAGGATCGCATGACCGAGGGTATTGGGGAGTGCCCCGCACTCCCAATAAAACTCTCTGTTATCGCTATTCCGGATTTTCGGAGTTACCGGCGCCGCCGGAAGCTTTTTCACCAGATGGTGGAATAGGAGGCTTGCCGGCCGGTTCGATTCCTTTGTTTTTACGCACCAGATCCCAGATTGTCTGATGCATCCATTCAACGGTCTCGTTCAGCTTTTTATTTTCGGCTTCCAGTTCGACGATGCGATCGCTCATGCGGGCGATGACCTCCCGGTTATTATAGGCCTTGTGTGGCGCCATCAGGCGTTTGACGTAAGGAGAAGAAGCAGAAATAATCTGTTTCGACAGTAAATCGTCCCGCTCTTCACAGCTTAAATCCATAAAGTCCTGAAAACTGATGGACAAAGGTACCATGTCCACGGAGCATTTGGGACATACCGCATTTTTAGGAAGCTGGTAATATCCATAATACCCGCATTTCGAACAATAGTACACGGAAAGCTCTCTCATAGCGTCCTCCTTTTTTGCTTTTCCTGCCAAAATGGCAGTACTCTTCTATATATATAACGCAAAATAAAGAAAATTATAACGCGAAATATCGCCTTTTTGTAGAAATATCCAAAATTTTATGTTTTATTAACACTATTGCTCTAAATATGGAGCAAAAAATGCATTTTTGCGGTTTTTAGTTTTAAACGTAAGAACTGCGTACACTCATCCCTGATGCAGTAAAAAAACAGACTGCCCCAAGGGGCAGCCTGCCGGTTTGAACGGATGAAACTTTTGTTACTTTCTATGCATTACTGGATAATGCCGTTTACGTCGACAACCCAGGTCTTGCCGTTAGAATCTTTATAATCTTTGAAGCCATTTCCAAGTTCCGGCTTTGTAGCGGATTTGGAGGAAGAGGACGCCTTCTGGATGGAACCGCTTGTGTTCACCAGATACTGGTTTCCGTCGTAATTCATCGGAGCCAGTCTTAAATCAGAGTCTGCGTCTTTTCTTAAACCATACTCGTACAGTGTGTTGTCACGGATCCCGTGGAAGCCCTGGCCCTTTCTGGAGCCGTCGGTATAGAAGAACCATGTCTGATTCTCATCTAAATCTTCATTGTAAATAACCTGCTTGCCGGTTCTCATAACGCCATCCTCTGCGAAGTAGAAGTTGGCAATTTCTCCATCTTCCAGATTGACAACCTTTAAACCAGTCTGCATTTCACCCTTTGTATTAAACGCATATTTCTTAGACTCTACAGTGAATAACTGAAGTCCGTTATCTGCATGGTACGGCTTACCGTTCTTGAAGTAGAAGTTATAAAGTTCGCCTTCTGCGCTAATGCCTTCCACGCCCTCGATGGTTCTCCATCCGGTTACGCGTTTTCCATTTTCCGGCTCATAGTACTGATATCCGGCCACGGTGGTTGCTGTATTTTCTGCAGCATCGGAAGGTGTTGCATTTTCTGCATTCTCTTCTGCAGGAAGCTTAAACCATCCTGTCTGCATCACGCCGTCTACGAAGGTATAGTAGTCGCCGCTGATCTTTTTATCGACCTGATTTTCTACCATTTTTCCGTTTGTGTCAAAATAGTACCAGGAATGGGTCATCTCAGGATCGTCGCTTTCGTTCTCCAGCTGAATCCAGCCAGTCTTCATCACGCCGTCGTCTGTTTCGCCCAGGTAGTATGTCGCGTTATCGATTTCTACCTTTCCTGTCATCATCTGTCCGTCTTCGTTGAAATAATACCAGCTTTCGCCGATCTTCTGCCATTTGGCGATTGCGGCCTTGCCGTTCTTTCCGTAATAGTACCAGTGGTACTCGGCAGCGTCAGGGGAGTCCCATGCGTCTTCATTTTCAATGGAGATCCACTGGTCCATAACCCGTTTGCCGGTTTCATCAACGTAATATTCATCAATTTGTGCATTTGTGGCGATTTCGCCTTCTTCATTTAAGTAATACCAGTCTTCGCCGCGCTTCTTCCAGGTGTCTGTTAAGAAGTAATCGTCCTCTTCATAATATTTGAAGGAACCGTTTTCTTCTACCCAGCCGATTGTTTTTGCATATGCGGTGGAAGACCCGCCGGTGAAGCCCATCTCTGGAGCTGCTACGGTCATTACTGCCGCAGCGGATAATACAGCCATCATTTTTAAATTCTTTTTCATAAAAAATTTCTCTCCTTTTTTCTCACTTTGATTTGTCGTGGCCGAAAATCCATAGTTGCATTACTCTGCGATTATAACGTACGCTAGGTGGGTAGCGAAAGTGTGGGTTGATGGCAGATATGGAAGGAGATAACAGAACATGGAGATGGATGTAGAATTTGAGGGGTTCCTCCGTAGAAGCAATCTGGCCGATAATACGATAAAAGCCTATGTATACGCGGTGAAACAGTATTGCGGCCGGTATGACAGAGTGACGAAAAGTAATCTCCAAAAATACAAACTGTTCCTGCTTGAAAACTACAAACCGAAAACCGTGAACCTGCGGATAAGGGCAGTAAACTGTTATCTGGAAGCAATCGGCAAGGAAAAACTGGCATTATCTTCTGTCAAGGTACAACAGAAGACGTATCTGGAAAATGTAATCAGCGACGCAGATTATATGTATTTTAAGGAGTGCTTAAGAAGGGACGGGGAATGGTTCTGGTATTTTGTCATCCGTTTCATGGCCGCCACAGGAGCCAGGGTGAGCGAACTGGTTCAGATTAAGGCGGAACATGTGCAGACGGGCTACTTGGATCTCTATTCCAAGGGCGGGAAAATTCGGCGTATTTACATACCGAGCGCCCTGCGGGAAGAGGCTATGCAGTGGATTAAATACCGTGGAATCGAGAGCGGTTTTCTTTTTTTAAACCGTTCGGGAGACCGTATCACCACGAGGGGAATTGCCGGGCAGCTGAAGAAATTTGCCGCCCGGTACGGGATCCCCGTGGAGGTGGTCTATCCCCATTCCTTTCGCCACCGGTTCGCGAAGAATTTCCTGGAAAAATTCTCAGACATCGCGCTTCTGGCCGACTTAATGGGGCATGAAAGCATCGAGACAACGAGGATTTACTTGAGAAGGACGAGTTCCGAACAACAGCAGATTGTAGACCAGGTAGTAGACTGGTGAGAAAAGGGGGTAAAAAGTAAGAAAAACTTCAATATGCATTTTATAAGGGGTGTGGTATACTATGAGTACTTAGCGAGGTATTTTCGAGCTTAGTACGAATGCACACCTGGACACTTAATGAGGTATTTCACGAGTTTAGTGACCATGGTGTACTATGAGTACTTAGCGAGGTAATTCGTACCTAGACAGACAATTATTATTTTTTTATGTAAGGAGAATCCATCATGCGAATGAAAGTATCCAATTACATCTCCCAAAAACTTGTGGATTTTGGTATCACACAGGTATTTACCGTGACCGGAGGCGGAGCGATGCACTTAAATGATGCACTGGGGCATCAGGAGGGACTTACCTGCCTTTATAATCATCACGAGCAGGCATGCGCCATCGCGGCAGAGTGTTATGCGCGGGTTCAGGGACGCATAGCAGCTGTCTGTGTTACGACAGGCCCGGGGGGCACCAATGCCATCACCGGGGTTGTAGGGGGATGGCTGGACTCCATACCCATGCTGGTATTATCCGGACAGGTTCGATACGACACGACGGCAAGGTGGTCGGGAGTGGGAATCAGAGCCATGGGAGACCAGGAGTTTGACATCACGAAGGCGATCGACTGTATGACAAAGTACAGCGAGATGGTCATCGACCCCATGAGAATTCGCTACTGCCTGGAGAAGGCCATCTATCTGGCCTATTCCGGCCGCCCGGGTCCGGCGTGGCTTGACATTCCGCTGAACGTTCAGGGCGCTTATATTGAGACAGAGGAACTGATCGGTTTCTCACCGGAAGATTATGAAGCGGGAGGCGATGGCTGGGCCGTGCCTTCCGATTGTCACGGTGATTCGTGCGGTGAGCGTGTGAGCGATTGTCCAAAGATAGAGGCCGACAATGCGGGGCAGGGCGAGAAGCGTCAGGTGCTTCCGCCATCCGTAACGCGGGAAACGGCAAGAGAAATTATTAAAAAGATTAAAAACTCCGAACGGCCTGTTATCAACGCAGGAAATGGAATCCGAATCGGACATGCCTTTGATGTCTTTTCCAGAGTCGTGGAAAAGCTTGGCGTTCCTGTCGTGACCGGCTGGGACAGCGAGGACTGTATGCCTGATGATCACCCGCTCTACACGGGCCGCGGCGGCGGTATGGGAGACCGCGCGGGCAATTTTGCCATACAGAACAGTGACCTGGTTTTATCTCTCGGAAGCCGCTTAAGCATCCGCCAGGTGGGATATAATTACAGTACATGGGCGAGAGCTGCCTATACCATTGTCAACGACATTGATCCGGAAGAGCTGAAGAAGCCATCCGTTCACATCGACATGGCGGTCCATGCGGATGTGAAGGATTTGCTGGAACAGCTGGAGCTGGTTCTGGATGAAGAGTACGGAGCCGGACAGCCTGTGTTTACCGGCGGCACCGGACTTAAAGACAGAACATGGACGGAGACCTGCCGCATGTGGAAGGAGAAATATCCGGTTGTCCTTCCGAAGCATTTTGACCACGGGGAAGACGAAGACGCCAATGTCTATGCGTTCATGAAGGAAATGAGCAACCGTCTGAATGAAGAACAGGTGATCGTTGTAGGCAACGGTTCCGCCTGCGTTGTCGGCGGGCATGCGTGTATCATAAAGAAGGGGCAGCGGTTTATCTCGAACTCAGCCATCGCCTCCATGGGATACGATTTGCCGGCGGCCATCGGGGCCTGTATGGCCGTGCAGGAAGGCTATGTGCAGGAAAACGGTGCGCAGGAAGGCCGTATGCAGGAACGGGATGCGCAGGAAGGCCACATGCAGCACCCCGTATCGCAGCTCACCGGCAGCGATATTATCCTGGTCACCGGCGACGGCAGCATTCAGATGAATCTTCAGGAGCTTCAGACGATCATTCATCACCGGATGCCGATCAAGATCTTTTTGATCAACAATGGCGGCTACCATTCGATCCGGCAGACGCAGAAAAATTTCTTCGGCGAGCCGTTGGTGGGAATCGGTGTGGACAGCCACGACTTAAGCTTCCCGGATATGGAGAAGCTGGCGGGCGCCTACGGTTATCCTTACTGCAGGGCATGCCATAACGGAGAACTGGTGCCGGCCATTGAGACAGCCCTCCGGACGGACGGTCCTGTGATCTGTGAGATCTTTGTGAGCCGCGATCAGAATTTTGAACCGAAATCAGCCGCGAAACGCCTTCCCGACGGAACCATGGTGTCTCCGCCGCTGGAAGATTTGTCTCCATTCCTTCCGGATGAGGAGATGGATGAGAATATGATGATTCCGCGGATCAGGGAATGATGAAACAGTGATCAATGAGCAGCAAAAGTGTGAAGAATAAGGAGACGTTTAAACGTTGAATATTGTAGTGACGGGCGCGACGAGTTTTATCGGCGCGCCCATGGTTGACAAACTGATCGGAATGGGACATGATGTCTACGCAGTCGTGCGTCCTGCGTCAAAGAATATCGCAAGGCTCGATACGGGAAGGGAACGCCTCCATGTGATTGAGATGAATTTAGAGGAGGCCGACCGCCTGGACGGCGCAATTTTGGTGCCGTGCGAGGCATTTTTTCATTTTGGCTGGGATGGCGCAGGCAGTGAAAACCGGATGAACCGGGACGTGCAGCAGAAGAACGCGGCAGACTCCCTGAAAGCGCTGGAAGGCGCGAGAAAGCTGGGCTGCCGGACCTTTCTGTTCAGCGGTTCCCAGGCGGAGTACGGGATCCACCGGGAAGCGATGACGGAAGACACTCCGCTAATTCCCGTATCGGAATATGGGAAAGCGAAGGTGGATTTTGGCAGGCAGGCCATGGAAGCGGCCGGCCGCTGGAGACAGGAAGCCTGTGATTGGCACGGTGACTCGTGCGCAGAGCGTGCGAGTGATCATTTCCGGTTCATTCATGCCAGAATTTTCAGCATCTACGGACCGGGAGATCATCCGTGGTCCCTGGTGGAAAGCTGTCTTAAGACATTTCCGGCAGGGGGATACCTTTCTCTTGGCGAATGCACGCAGATGTGGAATTTTCTGTATCTGGACGACTTGCTGGAAGCGCTCACCGCCCTTTGGTTAAGCGGCGCGGAAGGAATCTTTAATGTCGCGGGAGAGAGTGGGGAGACGAGGCCTTTAAGAGAGTATGTCCGTCTGATGTATGAGGCATGCGGCTGTCATGGAAGCTACAGCTACGGCAGGCGGCCTCAGAATGCGGAAGGGCCGGCCAACCTGATCCCGGACGTGAAAAAGCTGATGGAAGCGACAGACTGGAGGCAGGAAATAGCCTTTCAGGAGGGAATACAGCGTCTGCTCCAAAGAAAAAATATTTGACAAACAGGAGTTTTTATGGTATGAGAGATAAGATTTGTATTGCATGCGGGAAATCACTTCCGAAACGGCCGCTGATTGTTCTGGATGGCATGCCGGCCTCCGCACAGGATATCCCTGATGCGGAAGGAAGAAATGAGGACAAAGGGATTTCCCTGCATCTGCACCAGTGCGATTTCTGCGGTCTGGTGCAGTTTGACTGTGAGCCTGTCGGCTATTATAAGGACGTCATCCGCTCCGGCGGATTTTCCACCACCATGGTGAATCTGCGCAGAAGACAGTACGGAGCTCTGATTGAGACGTATCATTTAGAAGGAAAGAAATTCATTGAGGCCGGATGCGGTCAGGGAGAATTCTTGTCCGTACTCACGGAGTTTCCGGTGGAGGCTTATGGCATTGAGCATAAGGCAGACCTGGTGGAGCTGGCGAGGAGCCGGGGCTTAAAGGTCTGGAGACAGTTTACGGAAGATGAGAATACGGTTCTGGAGAATACGGAAGACGGCTGTCACGGGCCTTACGATGTATTTCTGTCCTTTAATTTCCTGGAGCATCAGGCCCATCCGGTCCGGATGCTGAAATGTCTTTATAACAATCTGACGGAAGGCGGTTTGGGACTTCTGACCGTTCCGAGTCTGGAATACATTTTAAAATACGACGGATATTATGAGCTGATTCGTGATCATCTCGCCTATTACACCTTCGACACCCTGCGTTTTGTGCTTGCGGAGGCAGGCTTCGAAGTGCTGGAAGAGGAGATGGTGAACCGGGATACGCTGTCGGTGGTTGTAAGAAAACGGCCGGTGACGGAGGGCGTCGAGACGGAAGTTAGGATGTCTGGAAAGACTGAGGACGCGGATCACGTTGGAGAAGATTCGGAAATCTGCGGCATTTCCTCAGCTATTGCAGGCTTTGCGGAGAGCCGCCAGGAGTTGAATCTGGAAGTGAACCGCATTTTAAATCAGTTTGATGAGACCGGCCGGACACTCGCGATCTGGGGAGCCAGCCATCAGGGATTTACCCTGGCGGCGACCACCGGGCTTAAGGACCGTGCGAAATACATGATCGATTCGGCGCCGTTTAAGCAGGGGCGCTTTGCTCCGGCATCTCACATTCCCATCGTAGCTCCGGATCATTTTGAAAAAGAGCCTGTGGATGGCATACTTATCGTAGCTCCGGGATATACGGAGGAGATTGCGGGAATCATAAGAGAAAGATTTGGAAGCAATGTGGAAATTATGACCCTGCGGAGCAGACATATTGAGAAAAAGTTGTGAATAACCAAAGGAGCGTATTACGTTTATGGAGAATATCGTCATCACCGGGGCTACCGGATTTTTAGGGAGCCATCTGGCCCAGTGGTTTCTGGAGCAGGGAGACCGGGTCTATGCCCTGGTACGGCCGGGATCGGCTAAATTACAGTATTTACCGGAGCACAGGAATTTGATTCCCGTGTACGGAACCATGGAAGAGGCGGCGGACTGCGTGGAAGAAATCGGCCATGCGGATGCGTGGTTTCATTTCGCCTGGGGCGGGGTGAACCGGGAAGAGATTGACTCGCCGGAGGTTCAGGCGGGGAATATAAGAGGCTCTCTGGCCTGTGTGGAAGCGGCGCACCGTCTGGGATGCCGCGTATTCATGGATGCGGGCTCCCGGGTGGAATACGGAGTGATCGAAGATGGCCGCGGTGTGATGACGGAAGAGATGGAATGCAGTCCTGTCAATGAATACGGGAAGGCCAAGCTGGAATTTTTCCGGCAGGCAGTGCCGGTCTGTGAAAGGTATGGCATGAATTTCTGCCATCTGCGATTCTTCAGCGTTTATGGGTACGGGGACCATCCGTGGTCCATCATATCCACGCTTGTGAGGGAACTGCCGCGTGGAGGCCGGGTGAGTTTAAGCGCCTGCCGCCACGAATGGAATTTTATGTACATCGATGATGCCGTGGAGGCGGTGGGCCGCCTGTATGAGCAGGTGAAGGACAAGCCCTGCAAAAAGGGCGCGGCAGTCAATATTGCCAGCCGTGACACAAGGGTACTCAAATCTTTTGTGGAAGAGGTTTTTGAACTTGCCGGAAAGCGCGGAACGCTGGAGTTCGGCACCTTTGTTCAGGCAAAGGAAGGCGCGCTGTCCATACGTCCGGATGTCAGCCGCATGGAGGCCATGACGGACGGATTTAAAGAGCGCTATACGTTTGGCCGCGGCATTACGGAAATGATAAAGAGAGAAATGGAGCACCAGGATGAAGAAAATTAGCGTATTGATTCCATGTTACAATGAGGAGGAGAATGTCGTACCGATCAGCGAGGCGGTCATTAAAACGCTTCAGAAGGACCTTCCGGAGTACGATTACGAACTTGTTTTCATCGACAATGACTCGCAGGATCATACAAGGAGCTTAATCAGACAGCTGTGTGATGAGAATCCGAAGATTAAGGCGATCTTCAATGCACGGAATTTCGGGCAGTTTAACTCCCCGTATTACGGGATGCTTCAGATCACGGGAGACTGCGTGATCGAGATGGTAGCGGATTTCCAGGACCCGGTGGAGCTGATTCCGCAGTACGTTCATGAGTGGGAAAAGGGATATAAAATTGTCATAGGAATCAAGACCAGCAGCAAGGAAAACCGGCTGATGTACTGGCTGCGGGGCTGTTACTATAAGATGATGAAGAAGCTGTCTGACGTGGAGCAGATCGAGCAGTTTACCGGTTCCGGTCTGTATGACAGGGATTTTATCGAAGTGCTGCGGAATCTGGACGATCCGACCCCGTTCCTCAGAGGTATCGTCGCGGAACTCGGTTTCAAGATCAAACAGATTCCCTATGAGCAGCCAAAACGGCGGGCGGGTGAGACGAAAAATCATTTTTACCAGCTTTACGATGCGGCAATGCTCAGCATTACTTCCTATACGAAGGCGGGACTTCGTCTGGCGACTATTTTCGGAAGCATCTGTTCTCTCATCAGCATGGTGGTGGCTGTGGTCTATCTGGTCATGAAGCTGATGTACTGGGACCGTTTTCCGGCAGGTATGGCGCCGGTGCTCATAGGCATGTGTTTCCTCGGGTCCGTGCAGATCTTCTTTATCGGCCTTATGGGAGAATACATTCTGTCCATCAATGCTAGGGTGATGAAGCGGCCGCTCGTCATTGAGGAAGAGAGACTTAATTTTGCGGTGGGAAATGCGGCGGAAAAAGAGGAAGACGGCCTGGAAAACTGTGAGGACGCGGACCTTTTCGCGGCTTCCTTAGAGGATGGAGAGAACGTATGAAATACAAGATCGATGTGGCGCGTATCCGCGAAAATTCAATCGTATTAAATGGCTGGGTGATCGGAAGCAGTCCGGAGGCAGAGGTTTTATTCACTGTCCAGGATGAGAATCAGAAGAACGTGGAGTTTAAGTACGTTCCGGTGCGCCGCGATGACGTCAGCCAGAACTATTTTAAGACCGTATATGAGAAGGACTTCGGATTTGATATCCGCATTCCTTATGTGAGAGATGATAACGAGGACCGTTTTCTGGTGATTCGGTGTGACGGAAAGACCTCCAGGGTGAAGCTGAACACGGAGATCATCGAGAAGCACAACAGCTCCGCGCATAAGAAGCACGCGAAGCTAAAGAGTATGATGAATAAGGAGACGCTCCATTCGGCAATCGAGTTCTGGAAGGAAAACGGCTTAAAAGCGTTTCTTTTGAAGTCGAGCCACAAGCTTCAGGGGATTGACAGTGATTACGATTATCCGGAATGGTACCAGCTGACAAAGACGACTGACGAAGAGCTGGAGGCGCAGAAATCGATGGAATTCGATTATATGCCAAAGCTGTCCGTGGTGATTCCGGCTTACAAGACGCCGGAGCGGTATCTGGCAGCCATGCTGGATTCCTTAAGGGCACAGACCTATAAGCACTGGGAGGTCTGCGTGGCGGACGGAAGCCCCAGAGGCGAGAGCGCGGAGCGCGTGCTTAAGCGGTATGCCATGAAGGACGAGAGAATCCGCTACGTGGTTCTGGGTGAAAATAAGGGAATCGCGGGAAATACCAACGCTGCCATTGATATGGCGAAGGGCGATTTCATCGTTCTGGCCGATCACGACGACACGCTGGCGCCGGATGCGCTGTTTGAGTGTGTGAAGGCGATCAACCGTGATCCGGAGATCGACGTGGTCTATACGGATGAGGATAAGCTGGATATTGACGGCGGGGAATTGTTTGAGCCGCATTTCAAGCCTGATTTTAATCCGGATCTGCTGACGAGTGTGAACTATATCTGCCATTTATTCGTGGTAAACCGGGAATTATTAGATGAGGTCGGGGGCTTTTTAGAAGAGTTTGACGGAGCCCAGGATTACGACTTCATTTTCCGCTGCACGGAGAAGGCCAGAAAGATTTACCATGTGCCGAAGGCGCTGTATCACTGGCGCTGCCATCAGAATTCCACCTCCAGCAATCCGGAGAGCAAGCTCTACGCCTTCGAGGCGGGGGCACGGGCTATTCAGGCTCATTATGAACGCATGGGAATCCGGGCGCTGTCTGTGGAAAAGGGCGTGGACTACGGAATCTACCATACGAAATTCGAGATAACCGGGAGTCCTCTGGTCTCAGTCATCATTCCGAACAAGGATCATACCGCGGATCTCGATGTCTGCATGCGTTCCCTGATTGAGAAGGGCACCTATAAAAATCTGGAATTCATCATCGTGGAGAACAACAGCACGGAACCGGAGACATTCCAATATTATGAGCGGATTCAGAAAGAGTTTGATTTCATACATGTGGTAAAATGGGAGCGGGAATTCAACTATTCCGCAATTAATAATTTCGGTGTGACGGCGGCCTCGGGAGAGTATCTCCTGTTCTTAAACAATGATACGGAGCTGATTAATCCCGAGAGCATTGAGGAGCTGCTGGGCTTCTGTCAGAGAGATGACGTGGGAATCGTGGGAGCCAGACTTCTCTATTCCGACGATACGATTCAGCATGCGGGAGTGGTCGTGGGATTCGGCGGCATCGCCGGTCATACCTTTATCGGCCTTCACCGGGCGGAGAGCAGCTATTTCAACAGGGCTATGTGTGCCCAGGATTACAGCGCGGTGACAGCGGCCTGCATGATGAGCAAGAAATCGCTGTTTGAAAAGGCTGGCGGCTTCGCGGAGGAGTTAGCCGTAGCGTTTAATGATATCGATTACTGTATGAAGATCCGGTCCCTGGGCAAGCTTGTGGTATATGCGCCGTATGCGCTTTTCTACCACTATGAGTCCAAATCGCGGGGGCTGGAGGATACGCCGGAGAAGGTGGAACGGTTTAACCGGGAGATTAAGCTGTTTGCGGACAGGTGGCCGGATATTTTAAAGGACGGAGATCCATATTACAATCCCAACTTGACGCTTCGCAAATCCAACTTTGCCTTACGCGACCTGCGCAAGGAGAAAATCGGGGAGCCTTATCGGCTGGAGGTATGAGATGGCAGGTAAAGTAACAGTCGTTATTCCAAACTATAATGGCCTTAAATTTATGGAACCGTGTTTTGCAGCCCTGGAGGCACAGAGTGAGAAAGACTTTGATGTGCTGGTGGTGGACAACGGTTCGACGGATGGAAGCGTGGAATGGCTGAAGGAGAGTGGAATTCCTTCGGTATTTCTTCCTGAGAATATTGGATTTCCGGGCGCGGTCAATATTGGCATCAAAAAAGCTGAGACGCCCTACGTCATCCTGTTAAATAACGATACGGAGCCGAAGCCGGATTATATCCGGGAAATGATCCGGATGATCGAGCGGTCTC
Organism: Hungatella sp. L36; assembly: GCF_014288035.1. NCBI lineage: Bacteria > Bacillati > Bacillota > Clostridia > Lachnospirales > Lachnospiraceae > Hungatella > Hungatella sp. L36. The sequence continues at coordinate 18,096 of NZ_JACOPC010000021.1, forward strand.
CGAAGATATTTTCTGTGAGCAGCCGGATCATCCAGCTGCATCATAAGGAGCTGATGGACGATGCTGGGGACATGTACAGCCTGCTCGGCTGGGCGTTCCAGAGGGGCGTCGGACAGCCGGTTGCCGGATATAAAAAGCCCTGCCGGGTGTTTGCGGCCTGCGCGGCGGCGGCGATCTACCGGAGGGAAGTCTTCGAGGAGATTGGATACTTTGACGAGTCGCATTTTGCCTATCTGGAGGATGTTGATGTCGGCTACCGGGCGCGGATCTACGGATACGACAATGTTTACTGCCCTGCCGCAGAGCTTTACCACGTGGGAAGCGGAACCAGCGGTTCCAAGTACAATTCCTTTAAGGTAAAACTGGCGGCGAGAAACAATCTCTATTTGAATTATAAGAACATGCCGCTTCTTCAGCTGCTGTTTAATCTGCCGTTCCTTTTGATTGGGACCGGTATTAAATACCTGTTTTTCAAAAAAATGGGCTTTGCTGCCGATTACGCGGAAGGCTTTTCTGAGGGAATTAAGACCCTGGGAAAATGTAAAAAAGTGCCGTTCCGGGCAGAACATATCGGGAATTATCTGCAGATTGAATGGGAACTTTTTACCGGCACACTTCTCTATGTATGGGAATTTCTCAAGAGAAGATTAAAAAAACTTACGGCGATTTAAGAATTATTTAATGGCATCATGGTACATTATCATGTATAATATACGAGAAATTATCATGGACAAGTTAGGTTTTCGTCGTACGACAGGAAGGTTATGCTGCTATGATAAAGGACAATCAGAAAAAACTGAACGGATTTCATGTAGTGCTGGATGGGCTGGTTATTATCGCCTCCTATGCGCTGGCGTGGTTTATCCTGCTTATGGGAAACCGGTTATTCAGCCCTGAAAAGAAGCTGCTGGCACCGCAGTATTATTTTGCTGCGCTCATCATAATCGTACCGGGATATCTGCTGCTTTACGGCATATTCCACCTCTATGCGCCGAAACGGGTGCAGCAGAGACGATATGAGTTTGCCAATATCTGTAAGGCCAATCTTATTGGGTTTCTGCTTGTTACCATGGTCTTGTTTCTTCTTAACAAGAATCCATACTTTTGGAACTTCTCGAAGAGAATGGTATTTTATTTCTTCGCGATTAACATCATACTGGAAACGCTGGAGCGGAATCTGATCCGTTACGTACTTCATTCCATGCGTTCCAAGGGTTATAATCAGAAGCATATTCTGCTCATTGGTTACAGCCGCGCCGCGGAAGGCTTTATCGACCGGGTGCAGCAGAATCAGGAGTGGGGCTATCAGGTCAAGGGCATCCTGGATGACCATAAGGAATGGGGAACCGAGTATAAGTCGATCCATGTGATCGGCACGGTGAGCGATTTGGATGAGATCCTGGCGCTCAATTCTCTCGATGAGATTGCCATCACGCTGAGCATTGACGAATATGCAAACCTGGAAAAAATCGTGGCTTCCTGTGAAAAATCAGGCGTCCATACCAAATTTATTCCCGATTATAATAATATCATACCGACCCGTCCCTATACGGAGGATTTACAGGGGCTGCCGGTTATCAACATCAGGCACGTGCCGCTGACCGATCCGGTCAACGCCATCATGAAGCGGATTGTTGATATCTTCGGCGCCATTGTTGCGCTTGTGCTGTTTTCACCGGTGATGCTGGTGACGGCCGTGCTTATCAAGCTGACTTCCCCGGGACCGCTGATCTACAGCCAGGAACGGGTGGGACTTCATAACAGACCATTTAAGATGTACAAGTTCCGGTCCATGGTGGTTCAGGCGCCTTCTGAGGAGAAGAGCAAATGGACGACGCCCCACGATTCGCGTGTGACACCGGTCGGCCGGTTTATCAGAAAGACCAGTATTGATGAGATGCCTCAGTTTTTCAACGTTCTGATGGGCGATATGAGCCTGGTGGGACCGAGACCTGAGCGTCCGCTGTTTGTAGAGAAGTTTAAAGAGGAGATACCGCGGTATATGATTAAGCATCAGGTCCGTCCGGGAATTACCGGCTGGGCGCAGGTCAACGGCTACCGTGGAGATACCTCCATCACGAAACGAATCGAGCACGATTTATATTACATCGAGAACTGGACCCTTGGATTTGATTTTAAGATTTTGTTTCTTACTGTGTTCAAAGGGTTTATCAATAAAAATGCGTACTGAGTAATGTCCGGTACAGCAGGCACCAGAGGATGAGGTTATTTACATGAGCAAGGAATACGATGATGAGTTAGACCGCGCTTCCGGCCCGAATGGGCGGAGCAGGGCCAGAAACAGTGAACACGGAACTTCGGAAGATGCTTACTATCTGGATGATGACTTAAGTACCGCAGGATATAGCGATGCGGACGGTGACACATATGGAAGACAGCAGACGGGAAGACCCATGGGCCGCCCGTCTGAGAGTGCGCAGGGAAATGGCCGGCCTTCCGCAGGTACCGGCAGAGCATCGGGAAACGGCGGACCGCAGGGCGGGAACACCAGAATGCAGGGCAACAGCGGAATGCAGGGCGGCAGCGCCAGAACAGCAGGAAGTGCCGGTGCGCAGGGTGGAAGCTCCAGAGCCGCAGGAAATGGCGGAATGCAGGCAGGAAACTCCAGAGCCGCAGGAAATAGCGGAATGCAGGGAGGAAACTCCAGGGCCGCAGGAAATAGCGGAATGCAGGGAGGAAACTCCAGGGCCGCAGGAAACGGCGGAATGCAGGGAGGAAACTCCAGGGCCGCAGGAAACGGCGGAATGCAGGGAGGAAACTCCAGGGCCGCAGGAAACGGCGGAATGCAGGGAGGAAACTCCAGGGCCGCAGGAAATAGCGGAATGCAGGGAGGAGACTCCAGAACTGCAGGAAATAGTGGAATGCAGGGAGGAAGCTCCAGGGCCGCAGGAAACGGCGGAATGCAGGGAGGAAACTCCAGGGCCGCAGGAAACGGCGGAATGCAGGATGGAAACGTCAGGCAATCCGGAAATAGCGTACCCCAGGGCGGAACTGCCAGGAATGCAGGAAACGGTGCGCCGCAGGGCAGTTTAGGAAACGGATCGAGGAATGCAGGAAACGGACAGACCCAGGGCGGTATGAGACAGGCCGGAGCGGCGGGTAATGGAAATGGCAGGGCCCGACAGGAAGGTGGAAGACCGGACGGAGGAAATCCGGTTCAGGGCGGAATGTCGAGAACAACTGGAAGACCTTCCGGGAATGGACAGCCTCAGGGCGGCGCCGGGAGATCCTCAGGAACCTCCGGCTATGAGCCGAGGCGTCAGACGCTTCAGGGAGCCTCGCTTCAGATCGGTGACGGCGGAAGCGGTTCAGGCGGAATGGGAGGAAGGAAGCCTCAGGACGCAGCGAACCGGGCAGCAGCAAGCCGTTCGGCGGCACAGGCTGCGAAGAAGAAAAAAATCAGAAGAATCATTGTTATGGCAGTCGCGGAAGTGCTGACACTGATTTGCATTGGGTTTTATGGTTATGCGCTGCGATTAAACAGTTCCTTGATTCATTCCAACGATTTTGACAAGAGCAAGGTAAAGAATACAGAACTGCCTGTCGCTAAGACGGAACATATGCAGGGATATATGACAATTGCTGTGTTTGGTGTGGACAGCAGAGATGGAAACGTACATAAGGGAACGAATACCGACGTGATCATGCTCTGCAACATCAACCGCGATACGGGAGAGATTAAGCTGGTATCCGTTTTCCGTGATACGTATTTAAACACCAGCAGCGGCGGAACTTATAATAAAATCAATTCCGCCTATGCGAACGGCGGCGCCGAGCAGGCGCTGGCGGCACTGAACCGGAACCTGGATTTAAATATCGAGGACTATGTGACCTTTAACTGGAAATCTGTGGCAGATGGCATCAATATGCTGGGCGGTATCGATGGAATCGATATCAGTAAGGCAGAATTCCGCTACATCAATTCCTTTATTACAGAGACTGTACAAAAGACCGGCGTCCCGTCCACTCAGCTTAAGTCGGCGGGTGTCCAGCATCTGGATGGAATCCAGGCAGTTGCTTATGGCCGTCTCCGTCTGATGGATACGGACTATGCCAGAACAGAGCGTCAGCGTCTGGTTATTCAGAAGGCATTTGAAAAAGCAAAACAGGCCGATCTCGGCCTTTTGAACCGGATTCTTCTGATGGAAGTGGAACAGGTCGAGACATCGCTGTCATTCAGCGATTTAACCAGCCTGATTCTCGATATCGGCAAATACCATATCGGTGAAACCGGCGGCTTCCCATTTGCCCGGGATTCCATGATTATGGGTAAGAAGGGAGACTGTGTTATTCCTCAGACGCTGGAGTCGAATGTAACGGAACTCCACAAATTCCTGTATGGAGAAGAGGGATACCAGACGACTGATTTGGTGAAGAAGATCAGTGCGAAGATCTCGGCTGATTCCGGTATGTATAAAAAGGGAGTCAGTGTAGATCATGTTCCGACGGATCAGGGATACGTTCCAAAAGAGACGAAGGAGACGGATGAGACAAAGAAAACGACGAAGGAATCCGATGAGATTGACGAGCGGGAGTCCACATCAGAGGGCACATCGATCGAGGAGACGGATGAGAACGGAGATCCTATAAAGCCGACGAAACCGGGAGAGACGACGGCGGATGGCACGAAGCCAACGAAACCGGGAGAGACCACAGCGGATGGTACGAAGCCGACGAAACCAGGGGAAACCACGGCAGACGGCACGAAACCGACCAGTTCGACGAAGCCGGGAGAAACTACGGCAGATGGCACGAAGCCAACCAGTCCGACGAAACCGGGAGAGACGACATCGGCGGTTAAACCTTCCTCACCGGGAGATGAGACCACGGAATCGTCGGATTCCAGCACGGGACCTGGCGTAAAGCCTACGACGGCGCCTCATGAGTCTACCAGCGCACCGGAGACGACATCTCCGGGTCCGGGCGGTTCAGCAGGGCCAGGAGGCGGAGGAACCGTACAGCCGGGCGGTTCAGGGAACGATGATGTAATCACGGTACCACCGCCAAATGCGGCATAAGGCATACTTAACACATTCAAAAAGACATCTTTCAGGACTTTAAAAGCCCGGAAGATGTCTTTTTTTGCGATTTTCACATATTGAATATAATTTTATCACAAAATAGTCACATTTCATTGATAGACTTCAAATATCAAAAGAAAACAAAGGAAACAGGAAAGGGGATAGTTTTTATGTATAACGAAAATGAAAACAACGATCTGGGCCGTACGACTCCTGAAGAACATAAAGAAGAACCTATTACAACGAACTTTACAATGAGAGATCCGGACCCGGAAGAAGCAGCACGTGAAAACGGCTATGAGAGTAAAGAGACTCAGCCGGAGTACACAAGACAGGAGAGCCGTTCCGTATATGGACAGCAGCCGTATACGGAAAACCAGAGTCAGGGAATGAATCAGAACCAGGGCGTGAACCAGAGCCAGGGAATGAATCAGAACCAGGGCGTGAACCAGAACCAGGGAATGAATCAGAACCAGGGCGTGAACCAGAGCCAGGGAATGAATCAGAGTCAGGGAATGAACCAGACTCAGAATCAGCAGACATACAGACCAGCGCAGCCGATGGGACAGAACCCATACCAGAGCGGTCAGAATGCATATCAGAGCAGCCAGAGCGGCCAGAATGCATATCAGGGCAGCCAGAGCGGACAGAACGCATATCAGGGCAGCCAGGACAGCCAGAACGGTCAAAGCCAAAACGCATACCGTTCCTCCTATGGTTATCAGCAGACGTCACAGAATCAGCAGTCCTATGGCGGGCAGCAGGGAATTCCGCATTATCAGGAACACCAGTATCAGAGAATGACGCAGGGACCCGTTCCGGAAGGACCGAAGCCTCCGAAGAAGAAATCAGGCTTTGCAAAGAGAGCGGCAGCAGTTGTGGGCGCAGCCCTGGTATTCGGTGTGGTAGCCGGAAGTACCATGGTTGGAATCAACTGGGCGGCTGGCAGCTACAATCAGAGAAATCAGGTGGAAATCAGCCAGGCTGAGACATTACCGTCATCAGATGGTTCAGCGGCTGCATCTTCGGACAGCACATCAGGTCAGGTAAGTGGAACGGCTGCCAATATGGACGTATCCGCGATTGTTGATAAGGCAATGCCGTCAGTCGTCGCCATTACGAGCAAGGTAATCTATGAGAGCCAGACATTCTTCGGCCCGATGCAGAGAGAGGGCGTAGGCAGCGGCTCCGGTATTATTGTAGGAAAGAATGATGATGAACTTCTGATCGTTACAAATAATCACGTGGTACAGGGCGCCGAGGAACTGAAGGTAACCTTCATCGACCAGACTCCTGTGGATGCCGCGATCAAAGGAACAGACGCAGACAGCGATTTAGCTGTGATTGCAGTGGCACTTAAGGACATTCCGTCCGATACACTGAGCCAGATCGCCATTGCCAGCCTCGGCAACTCCGATAACATCAAGGTAGGCCAGGGTGTTGTGGCAATCGGTAATGCACTCGGTTACGGCCAGTCCGTAACAGTCGGATATATCAGCGCACTCGACCGTACTGTACAGACAGAAGACGGCGTGAGCAGGGATCTTCTTCAGACAGATGCAGCCATCAACCCAGGCAACAGCGGCGGCGCACTTTTAAATATGCAGGGCGAAGTCATTGGCATCAACTCAGCCAAGTATTCTTCAACAGAAGTAGAAGGCATGGGATATGCAATTCCGATCTCCAAGGCTCAGAATATTATTGATACTCTGATGACAAAGAAGACCAGGACTCAGGTGGCAGATACAGAGCAGGGATATTTAGGCGTTCAGATCAAGAACATTGATGCGGCAACCAGCCAGCAGCTTGGTATGCCACAGGGCGTTTTCATCTATAAGATCGTGGAAGGCGGCGCAGCTTCCAAGTCTGACCTCCGCGAAAAAGATATCATAACAAAATTTGACGGACAGAGCATCAAGACATACGATGATTTAACCAACATGCTGAAATACTATGAGGGTGGAACAACCGTTACCGTAACGGTACAGTCTCTGGAAAATGGTCAGTATGTGGAGAGAAATGTTGACATCACACTGGATAAGAAACCGGTAGAGAATTCCGTGAACTGATAAGGAAGAGACCGGCCGGTTCAGAGCAGTAACAGCGCGCAGGCGCGCGGAGAAGGCTGAGAGAGTCTTCTCCGTGCGTTTTTTGATTGGATGGGAAAATTCGTCCTATGAAATAAAAACCTTCCGGGGATGTACACTGCGCGCTAGGGAGATATGGCCGCTGAAGCGAACGTGCTCCGGCGCGCGCGTCCGGTTTGTCAAACTTTTTGTCCAAGCACTTTACCATGTTACGGAAAAGAATGGAAGGAAGTTGTTAAAAAAGTCTAAAATGCGGCAGTGCTCTTGTAGGATGAAAGTAAATGATTTATAATGAACAGGTGCGCCGGCAGTGAAATACGGCGGACAGAACAATAACAAATAATGATAACACATGGCGCTAACACATAACGACAACGCATAGCGATAACATATAGCAATCACATATAACTTAACATATAAAAGGAGATTAAATTTTGGAAGATAAAGAATATCTGGAAGAGACAAAGGACAGAGACGAGGGCGGCAAGGCTGTTTCGGAAGAGGCGGGAAAGACGCCTGTGAAGGACGATGACGAGTATGAGAAGATCTGTTACGTCTGCCGCAGACCGGAGAGTAAGACTGGACCCATGGTTACCATGGGCGGGATGAATCTCTGCCATGACTGTATGCAGAAGGCATTTGACTCGGTGACACAGGGGGGATTTGACCTGTCGAAGATTCAGAATATGCCTTACATGAACTTAAACTTAAGTGAGTTTGGCAATCTGAATAATCAGGATGTGGAAATTCCGAAGAAGCAGAAGATCAAAAAGAGGACTCCCGAGGCGAAGAAGCCGGAGTTTGATTTAAAGGATATACCGGCGCCCCACGTGATCAAGCAGAGACTGGATGAGTACGTGATCGGACAGGAGCAGGCCAAGAAGGTGATTTCTGTTGCGGTTTACAACCATTATAAGCGTGTTTTCCTGGTAGATTCTGACAAGAGAGATGAGGAAGGAAACGTACAGATCGAGAAATCCAATATTCTGATGATCGGGCCGACAGGAAGCGGAAAGACGTATCTTGTAAAGACTCTGGCGAAGCTTCTGGACGTGCCGCTGGCGATCGCGGACGCCACCTCATTAACGGAGGCCGGCTACATAGGCGACGATATCGAGAGCGTGGTCTCCAAGCTTCTGGCCGCGGCCGACAACGATGTGGACCGGGCGCAGCGCGGCATCATCTTTATCGATGAGATTGATAAGATCGCGAAGAAGAAAAATACCAACAGCCGGGACGTGAGCGGTGAATCGGTTCAGCAGGAGCTCTTAAAGCTTCTCGAGGGCAGCAATGTGGAGGTGCCGGTCGGCTCCAACCAGAAGAACGCCCTCACACCGATGACTACCGTCAGCACGGATAATATCTTATTCATCTGCGGCGGAGCGTTCCCGGATCTGGAGGACATTATTAAGGAGCGTTTGACGAATAAGTCATCCATCGGATTCGCAGCAGAGCTTAAGGATAAGTTTGATAAGGATCCTAATATTTTAGGCCGTGTGATGAATGAGGATTTGAGAAAATTTGGCATGATTCCGGAGTTCCTGGGCCGTCTGCCGATTACGGTTACCCTGCAGTCGCTGACAAAGGAGCTGCTGGTGAGAATCTTAAAGGAACCGAGAAATGCGATTTTAAAGCAGTATGAGAAGCTGCTGGAACTGGATGAAGTAAAGCTTGTATTTGAAGATGAAGCACTGGAATGGATCGCAGAGCAGGCCATGAAAAAAGAAACCGGAGCCAGGGCCCTTCGTTCCATTATCGAGGATTTCATGCTGGATATCATGTATGAAATCCCGAAGGACCCCGAGATTGGTTCCGTCGTCATTACGAGAGCATATCTCGATAAAAACGGAGGCCCTCTCATCCGAATGAGAGGCTACCATTAATTTACTCTCTGATACGTAAAAAGGTCTGATAGAGATCCAGCGTACCGTATCCCCACTCTCGGTTGGGATAGGTGTAGGCTGGATTTCTGTTTGCCCCCCGGATTAGATAGGCGCGTACACTGGCATCGCTCATGGCGGGATTGTTGCCCCGCACGATGCCCCAGGTGAAGAGGTCGGCCACCGCCCCGGCCACATGGGCCGCGGCCACGGAGGAGCCGGTGCGCCGGGTCATGGGGAAGGTGTCACCGGCTCCTCCCGGCGACAGTCCGGGACCGTAGACGTTGACACCGGGGGCTGCCAGATCTGGCTTAATTAAACCGCCCCGGGAATATCCCCTGCTGGAGTGGATGTAGATGCTGTTATTTATGTGGTTATAGGTGCTGACTGTGATGGGAACCGCCGCATTGGCCGGTTCCGTGATCGTGGTGTCAGGGTCGGAACGCAAAAAAAAGGTATCCTCGTCGATGAAGCCCTGGACGGGGAGCCACATATGAAAGATCCCGGTAATAAATAAGGAATTGTAGACACGGACGTGCCAGATTCCTGCGGTCGGTGCGTCGAAGCGCATCAGGACAAACTGGCTGCCGGAACCGATCTCCGAGGTACGGTAGTTGATGGTAATAACCGTTTGCTCCAGGGTAAATGGAACCGTGATTTCCGCCCCCAGGCCGATGGGAAGCCGCGGGATTGCCTCACCTGTGGGGGAGACGAATCCCACGGTATAGAGTTCCGGTTCCGTTGCCCACAGCTCAAGGAAGAAGCCGCGTTCTCCGCTGGCTACCCGTATTTCCACGTCGTCGTATTCCTGATTGCTCAGCAGCCGTCCCATGTAATGATGGCGCAGCCCTGCTTCATTGCCGGCCGGGAGGACGGCGGAGACTCCTACAAGGCGCCCTATGTTGTTTAAGACCAGGCCGAGAGGTGATGTGCCGTCGTGACTTCCGTAATTCGTGCCAAGTCCGATGTAGATGACGAGAGGAAGGCTCTGCCGAAGTGCCAGCAGCTCCAGGTATTTGATTCCCATCATGATATCATTTTCCTGATAGGCAATGGCATCCTCGGGGAGTAAGTAAAAGTCCCGGAGATATTGTTTGGCCGGTTTCAGCTTCACAATGCCAATGGAGCAGTTGGGGGCGGCGCCTGTGAAGTCCTCGTTTGCAGTCGCTCCGCCTGCCGCGATACCCGCCATAAAGGTGCCGTGTCCGGAAGTATCGGTGGAAGGAACGATGGAGAGCGGATCAGGAGAGCGCAGCGCCTCATCGATCTGAGGTTTTAAAAATTCCTGCCCATAGGAGAAGCTCATGGCCGGTACGGCAGCGGGAATCCCAAAGGGAGCATCCATGGTGCCTATGGGCGCGGGAAGCGTCTGATCCCAGATACCGAGAATCCGGGAGCTGCCATCCGGGAGCCGGAACAGCGGATTGCGGTAGTCGATCCCCGTGTCGATGAAGCCGATCATGGTGCCTTCCCCACGCAGATTCAGCGTTGGCTGCTCAAAGGTCTGGATAATGCCGGAGGCTTCCATGCTGGTGGTATCGAGCAGGGTATAGAGCGTGGGAATGGCGGTATAAGTATATTTTTTTGTGGTGATAGGAAGAAGCGGTTCCAGCAGACTATATACAATGGCAAATTCCTGATCGACATAATCGATACAGCCCGCCTGCTGCTGCAGGATGATGTCTTCCGGAGAACTGTTGTTGTGGTGTATGATAAAGTCCCCGTACTCTTCCGAGGCGGGATTAAAATCACAGACTGGCATGAAAAAAACTCCCACATTCTTTTTAGTAATGTATGCAGGTTCGGGGGCGGGAATTACTGGACTATGGATAAAAAACATAGTAAAATGGAGATAATAAAGACGGAAGGAGTGTGCGTCATGGTATTTATCGGTATCATCGTGCTGCTGGCAGCAGTGGATCTCTGTATAAAGAAGGCGATTGAAGAGCAGGAGGAATCCTCCTTTCCAAAGGAACTGAACGGAACGGGAGGCAAAATTATGCTGCACAAGAACCACAATCCCGGGTTTTCCTTTGGATTTTTGAAAGAGAGACCGGAATATGTGAAGATGGTTCCTCTCGCCGTGGCTTCGTTCATCGGCGGCGGCCTCGCGTGGATGCTGCCTAAGAAGGGAAACCTCGCGGATAAGATTGCCTTATCAGTGACGCTTGGCGGCGCTGTCAGCAACTTATACGACCGCCTGGTGAGAGACTATGTGGTGGACTATTTCAGTATTCAGTGTGGCAGATTAAAACGGGTTGTATTCAACTTAGGTGATATGTTTATCTTCTTCGGAGCGGGAATGATGCTGGTTCTGGAGATGATAAGAGCGTGGAAAGAACGCTAAATTAAGGGATAAAGCGGCCGCCTTATTGACACGGCCGCTTTTCTATTGTAGAATCAACAGTAAAATATAAAACAATAGGAGTTGATTTTTTTGGATTCAAGTGACTATATACAGTTGCTTATTTTGATTCTGTTAATTGGATTGTCTGCATTTTTCTCTTCCGCGGAGACTGCGCTTACCACGGTGAATAAGATTCGGATCAGAAACCTGGCGGAGGCGGGCGACAAGAGCGCCGTTACGCTGACGAAGGTTCTCGAGGACCAGGGTAAGATGCTGAGCGCGATTCTTGTCGGCAACAACGTTGTGAACCTGACGGCTTCCTCCATGTCCACGACACTGGCCATGAATATCTGGAGCAATAAGGCGGTTGGTATTGCAACCGGCGTTCTGACGCTGGTTATTCTGGTATTCGGTGAGATTTCCCCGAAGACGATTTCCACCCTGTATTCTGAGAAGATTTCATTAAAATATGCGAAGATCATCTATCTGTTCATGACAGTCATGACACCGGTGATTTATGCGGTCAATGTGCTGTCCTCCGGATTTCTGCGCCTTGTCCATGTGGACCCCAACCGGAAACAGGAGGCCATCACCGAGGATGAACTGCGTACCATCGTGGAAGTGAGCCACGAAGAGGGCGTGATCGAATCGGAAGAGAAGAAGATTATTAATAATGTGTTTGATTTCGGCGATTCCGTGGCAAAGGACATCATGGTTCCGAGAATAGATATGGCCATGGTGGAGGTCGGCGCCACCTACGATGAGCTGATCGATATTTTCCGTGAGGAAAAATATACGCGTATGCCCGTATACGAGGAGACGACGGACAACGTAATCGGTATCATCAACATGAAGGATGTACTCCTCATCGATCGGAATGAAGAATTTCACGTCCGTGACCTGCTCCGTGAACCGCTCTATACATATGAGTATAAGAACACGGCGGAGCTGATGGTGGAGATGCGCCAGACCAGCAACAACATGATCATCGTCCTGGACGAGTATGGCGCTACGGCCGGTATGATCACGCTGGAGGACTTACTGGAAGAGATTGTCGGTGAGATCCGGGATGAGTACGACGAGGATGAAGAACAGGAGCTGGTGGAAGTCGGCCCTGGAGAATATGTGGTGGAAGGCTCCATGAAGCTGGATGATTTAAACGACCTGCTGGATCTGGAACTGGAATCCGAGGACTATGATTCGATCGGCGGCCTGATTATCGGGCAGCTGGACCGCCTTCCGGAAGAAGGCGAGAGCGTCGTCTGTGACGGAATCCGCCTGGTTGTGGACAGGCTGGACAAGAACCGGATCGACCGGGTGCACATGTATCTTCCGAAGGAGCAGAACGTTGACGCGTAGGGAGGCAGCAGTATGAAGGTGATTTATCATATCGATGAGATGGACCGGTGGCCCCTGGTGCTTGGGAATGTCAAGAACATGACCGCTTACTATCATGAGCAGAAGGAGAGCTACACCATCGAAGTGCTGGCCAACTCGGCCGCGGTGAACGGGTATGCAGCGGCGTCACCGGAGCATGAAGACGCCATGAAGGCCTTGGCAGGAGAAGGCGTGGTATTCGCCGCCTGCAGCAATGCCCTGAAGGGGAACGCCATGACGAAGGATGATATCTTTGATTTTATCACCGTGGTTCCGGCCGGCGTGGTGGAACTGGCGGCGAGGCAGGCCGAAGGGTATGCCTATATCAGGCCATAACAAAGAAAAAAAGAGAGTGCCGGAGACGCGGCCCGTGGAGCAGATTAAGCTCCATAAGCCGATGTCTCCGGCACTCTTTTTTTAGTAACACAGGAAAGTTTCGCTCATGCGCTGCCCCGTATCTCTCCAAAACGGGGATAATCAGCTGATCATCCCGCCGATGGTCCCGCTGGCCGCGCAGATGGCCATGGTGGTGAGAATCTGGTTCATCGTTCCATTCAGCCCCTTGTTTAACAGGAAGGAGACGGCTAAAAGCACCAGGAAATAGACGAGTCCCAGCGTCAGCCCCCAGAAAAAGCGGCGCTGCCGTATGCTCTTTCCCATGATGAGTCCGCCGACTAAACAGGTGATGATGTAGACCGCGTTGACACCGATGCGGATCTGTCCCTCCTTTAAGCGGAATTTATAGAGGGCAAAGGCCAGAACAACCAGGAGAATTCCGGTCAGTATGTACGAGATGAGCAGGGTTTTTAAGGTAGCCTGCAGCTTTGATTTTTCCATTTGTTTCTCCCCCAATCTTGTCTTCTGGTTCAGTATATTCTGGGGGAGAGGGGGTTATTCATAGAAAATGGAGTTACAATATTTTCAAAAAGCCATATTATTAAAAAATACACAGGTTTCCTGTTGTCAATATGGCGAAACGATAACGATATTAGAAATGATAAATTGAAAAAATAATGGTAAAAATATATGATGTACTTACAAAGAAGCACATGAAAAACATGAAAAAGTATAAAATGTGCACAAAGGAGGACTCGTTTTATGAGAAAGCAAAGAGTATTGAAAGCGGCGGCGGGAGTTATGTCAGTATGTTTACTGGCCGGTTCATTAGCTGGATGCGGTGTGAAGAAAGCAGAGGGGACTGTTTCCACAACAGCGGGCACGGCGGCAGAGGGAACGGTACAGACAGAGGCTAAGGCGTCTGACGAAAAGGAGGCGCCTGTCAAATTAAAACTGTTTTTAACAAATAAGAATATCGTAGACGGCTCTTATGCCAAAAAGATGATTGAAGAAGCCACCAATACGGAACTGGAGATCATTCAGGTTCCGACAAAAGATCTTGACAACAAATTAAATATTTTACTGGCCTCGGGCGAACGTCCTGATATTATTCAGTGTGAGACAGAGACGATGGAGAGCCAGCTGCTTTCCTCCGGCATTCTTCTTCCATTAAATGAATACTGGGACAATTATCCTAATTTAAAGAACGCACGTGATGAAGCAACCTGGGATGTAATGAGATACAGTGATGGCAATATCTACTCCATAGGCATCAAGAATCCGAATCCATTATCGATCATTGCTTACAGAAAGGACTGGCTGGACAAGCTGGGGCTTGAAGTTCCGACAACACTGGATGAGTACTACGAAGTTGCATCTGCAGTTGCCAAACAGGACCCGGATGGAAACGGCGCGGCCGATACCTTTGCATTTGGCGGCTATCAGAATGTAGATACCTCCTGGTTTGACCACATTTTCGGTGCATATGGCGCCCTTCCGAACTACTGGATGGAAAAAGACGGTCATATTGTTAACGGTTCGATTCAGCCTGGAATGAAGGACGCTTTAATTTACCTTAACAGGATGTATAAAGATGGCCTGATCGATCCGGAATTCGTAACGGATGATCCTAAGAGATGGCAGCAGAAGGTTAAATCCGGTATCTTTGGTGCGGGCGTGACGAAGATCCACATCTTTGATCAGAATAACTGGTCTAATTACTATGAGCCATTTATTCAGGCGTATCCGGAAGGCGAGCATGTATATGGACCGGTCTTAACCGGAGGAAGCGACAATCCTGTAGGCATCCGTATGGCAAGTGAAAGAGGCTGGCTGAGAACCTTTGTTTCCAAAGATTCCAAACATATTGACGCCTGTTTAAGGCTGCTTGACTATTTAACTTCAGAAGAAGGAAACCGCTTTGCCCAGTATGGCGTTGAAGGCGAGCATTACAAATGGGAAGGCGATAAATTAGTAAGACTGATTGATGACAAAGAAACCAATGATCTTGATTTAAACAAGTTCTTTATTGGAAACACGGTATTATTTGATCATTCTTCACCGGAATTGTTTGATGCATTTGAGTTCTCACATACGATCTGCACTCCGAATCCGGTTGATGGCATCTTCATTGATGAATTAAATGACATCTATCCGAAATTAAAGGAAATAACGAATACCAGATATATTGAAATGATTGTTGGCGAAACAGAAATAGAGGGCGGATTTGAGAAATTCGTGGAAGAGTGGAATTCCCGCGGCGGTGATGAACTGACAAAAGTCCTTGATGAAGCATATCAGGCAAAAAAATAAGAAGAAATAAGGAGTAACTGACATGGCAAAGGCAATGAAAGAGCATAAAGTGCTTTATCTTCTTATGGTTCCCGGTTTACTGTATTTTGTATTATTCCGGTATCTGCCCATGTTCGGACTGGTAATTGCTTTTAAGGATTATAACATTTTTAAAGGTATCTGGGCCAGCGACTGGGTAGGACTTGCAAACTTTGAGGCATTGGTACATTCCTCTGATTTCTGGAATGTCATGAAGAATACCCTGGTAATCAGTTTAACCAAGATCCTGATCGGTTTCCCGATTCCGATTCTGCTGGCGATTCTCCTCAATGATATAAAAAGCATGAGATTTAAACGCGTGACCCAGACCTTTTTATACCTCCCTCACTTCCTGTCATGGGTCGTGATCGGCGGTATCATGCTGAACCTTTTCTCACCAGTCTTCGGACTGGCGGGAGAGGTGTTCCGCACACTGGGAATAGAGCCGGTCAATATTATGGCTAAAAAGGGGTCCATATTCTGGGTGGTTATCTTTTCCGATGTATGGAAGGAGGCTGGATGGAGCACCATTGTGTTCCTGGCCGCATTGACGCAGGTAGATGAGAGCCTTTACGAGGCAGCTAAAATGGATGGAGCCAATAAGTTTAAGCAGATGCTTCATATCACACTGCCATGTATTTCATCCATTGTAATCGTCATGCTGATCCTGCGTATCGGTAAAGTGATGAATGCCGGCTTTGAACAGATTCTGGTACTTCAGAATCCCATTACCATGGAAAGTATTGATATATTTGATACGTATGTTTATCGTGAAGGTCTGGGACGAGGCTCCTACAGCTTTGCAGCAGCAGTGGATACCTTCAAATCAGTAATCGCCCTGATTCTCGTTACAAGTGCGAATAAAATAAGCAAAATGTTCGGGGAGGAAGGAATTGTATAATGCAGAGACATAAAAAGATTTCCCCATTTACAATATTAAACTATCTGTTATTTGCAGTCATAGGGATCATCATGGTGTATCCATTCTGGTATGTGGTGATGTATTCCTTCAGTGATCCGGCCCAGAGCAGTTTAAGCAGCCTTTATCTCTGGCCCCAGGGATTTACCGTACAATCTTATATCTATGCGTTCTCCAAGAAGATACTGTTTACCGGATTCTTCAACTCGGTGTTTCTTACCCTTATGGGAACTGCGGTTAATATGGTATTGACGATCATGCTGGCCTACCCTCTGTCGCGGGATACGCTTCCGGGAAGAAAATATCTTTCTGCATTTATTGTATTTCCCATGCTTTTTAACGGGGGCATGATTCCTACCTATCTGGTTATCAAGGAATTCGGGCTTCTGGACAGTTTATGGTCCCTGATTGCCTCTCTGGCAGTCAATGTCTACAACTTACTTATATTAAGCAAATTTTTTAAGAGTATCCCCGAAAGCCTGATAGAAGCAGCCAGGATAGACGGATGCGGCGAGATAAGAACGCTGGTTCGCATTATACTGCCGCTTTCCAAAGCGTCTCTGGCGACGATATCCCTGTTCTATGCGGTTCAGCACTGGAATGAATTCCTGCGGGCAACGATCTACATAAATACGGATTCTAAATGGCCGCTGCAGGTAGTCCTGAGAAATATCATCGACATGGTGGCCAATGATTTAAACAGCGGCGGCGAGGTCTACATGAACCCCGAGAACTTTAAGATGGCTACTATTGTTATTACAGTTGTACCGATTATCTGTGTTTACCCATTGTTACAGAAGCATTTTACCGCCGGAGTCATGATGGGATCGGTGAAAGGATAAGTATTATGAATGTCATAACGATTATGTCCGATGAACACTCCTGGTCGGCTATGGGATGTTCTGGCAGCCCTCTGGTGAAAACACCAAACCTGGACAGGCTGGCGGCCATGTCCGTAAATTTTAAAAATGCCTATACCACTTGCCCCTTATGCGCTCCGGCGCGGGCAAGCTGGTTTACCGGGCAGTATGTCAACCGGATCGGCACCTGGGACAACTCCACACCCTATGATGGGACTGTCAGGGGGATGTCCCAATTTTTAAATGAACAGAGAATCCCTACCTGCCATTTTGGAAAAACACATTTCCATAGTGAGGGGGAGTATGAATTTGCACAGCTGGAAATGCCGGGCTATTTAAGCACACCCGATCTGGGCTGCTATTACCGGGAAGAAAAGATCGGGCGGATCAATGCAGAGAAGCGGTTTGAAAAGATTGGCATCAAAGAGGGACCGGATCACGATGATGAGGTAACGGGTCTGGCTGTCGCGTGGCTGAAGAAAAATGGAACTAAGACAGAGCCGTGGAATCTGAACATCGGATATCTGGATCCCCACTTTCCATTCTATGTAAAACAGGAAAATTGGGATTACTACGAGAAGCTGGTGACGGATCTTCCCGCCGGTGTGCTGGAGCCTTACACGTCTCTGAATGAGCCGCTGAGCTGTCTGAGGGCTTATTTTAAAGGCGAGACAGCCACGCCTGAGATGATCAGAAGGGTATTGATCGGATATTACGCGGCAGTCGCCGCGCTGGACGAGAGAATCGGGATTCTTTTGGATACCCTTGAGGAGCTGGATCTGCTGAAGAATACAGCGGTTATCTATACCAGTGACCACGGCGAGCAGATGGGGTATCATGGCCTTTGGTGGAAATGCTGTATGTTTGAACAATCCGTTCATATACCGATGATGATTTACCATCCGCTGATTACTCCGAAAGAGGTGAAATCTCCGGTAACGCTGGTGGATTTATATCCCACGGTTTGTGAGATGATGGGAATTCCGAAGCCGGAGCACATCGACGGAGAAAGCCTGTACTGCCTTATGAAGGAGGGCAGGGATGGAAAGAAAAAGGATTTTGCGTTCAGCGAATACCATGCGCACGGAATGCCCTGCGGTATGTTTATGATTCGCTGGGATAACTATAAGTATGTGTATTACACCGGATACAGCCCTCAGTTGTTTGACCTGGAGGCGGATCCGGAAGAAAACTGCGACCTTGCGGCACGGTCTGATTCAGACAGCGGGATCAGGCTGCTGCTGAAAGAAGGGGAGAGACGCTTATTATCGGTATGCGATCCGAAGGAAGCAGATGCAAGGGCAAAGGCATTTCAGAAGAGAATGAAGGCAGCATTGGGAGTCGGGGCAGGCTATACGCTGGAACGGGGAACCTGGGTTCCACATCCGGAGCATGTAAAGGAGGTTCCGGCCTATTGCCGCCAGACAGGAAGGAACGGAGGTAATTATGGTAAGTAAGCCCAATATACTGCTTTTTATGACAGATCATCAGAGGGCAGATGTGATTGGAATGAGACAGTGCGGGAGAGAGGTAACGCCGAATCTCAACAGGCTCGCCCGCATGGGATTTCAGTTTGACCGGGCATATGATACGTGCCCTCTCTGCGTACCGGCCAGAACCGCTCTGGCCACCGGACTCTATCCCACGAAGAATGCGGTGGTATATAACGACTGGAAGGGAATAACCGCAGGGGAATATGAGCCTGTTCATGCGGCGCTGAAAAAAGCAGGGTACCGGGTAGGCCATGCAGGGGTCGATCATATCAGGATACAGCCGCCTATGAGACAGCAGGGGCTGGACTTCTTTGTGAACCAGGAGGATTATGAAGAATGGGCTGCAGGCAGGGGCTTAAAAACCGCCAGGAATCAGGACGAGCTGATCGAAGTATTGGAAGAGATAGACGGTAAATACGTGAATAAGCGTTACAGCGGCCATAAAGTAAGCCTCTGGGATAAGCCGGCAGAGCAGTTCAAGGATTTTTACTTTCTGGAAAAGTCCCTGGAGTTTCTCAGGGGAACAGGTGAAGAACCATTTGCGCTGTTCACCTATTTATGGGCGCCCCATCCGCCGTTCAGAATTCCGGAACCTTACGCTGGCATGTATAAACCGGAAGACATAATTCTTCCTGATAATATTGGAATACCGGCGGAGCAGGAACCGGCGCTTCGAAGAAAAGGGGTTCCTGCACAGCTGGCAAGAGGCATTACCGGGGATCAGTGGAGGCGGGTATGGGCCGCCCATTTAGGACTTACCACTATGGCTGATGAGATATTCGGCAGAGTGATAAAGGAGCTGGAATCCATGGGGAAGCTGGATAACACCTGTATTATTTTCACCTCTGATCACGGAGATCATTTAGGTCAGCACAGCATGTACCAGAAGATGGAGATGTATGAGGAGGCCGTAAGGGTTCCTCTTATTGTTAAGATGCCGGGCAGAAAGCCGGGGCGGTCTGACGGAGTCGTCACCCATCTGGACATAAAGCCAACGATCTGTGAAGCCGCAGGAATAGAAAACGGAGGCGGTGACGGAGTATCGCTGCTTCCTGTCATAGAGGGGGCCGGGCCGGACAGGCAGCGGATTGTATATTCCCAGTATTCAGGGAATCCGGGGTACGGGACTGTAAGGCGGGCCGCCATATCGGAGCGGTATAAATACGTATTTGACAGCAGCTATGAAAAGGAACTGTACGATCTGGAGGCTGATCCTCATGAGATGAAGAATGTGGCGGGAGACGAGGCGTATCAGGATATTCTTAAGAATATGCATCAGGCGTGCAGAAGGTTTCATGAAGAACACGGGGACTATTTTAAATGGGAGCAGGAGACGTAAAGGATGAGCTGGACCGAGGAAGCGCTTGAAAAGTCGCTGTTAAAGATTGAAAGAAATATGGAGGGAATTGGAGAACATTTTCCTCATGTAGAATACGACGGTATTTATAATGACCAGGGCGCCTCATTCTGGACTTCCGGTTTCTGGCCCGGGATGCTGTGGCTCCTGTATCAGGAGAAAAAAGATGAGAATGCCTTCCGGCTTGCGAGACGATTGGAGAGAAGGCTCGATGAGGTACTGGATGGCTTCGTAACCCTCCATCATGACGTTGGCTTTATGTGGCTGCCCTCAGCGGTGATTGACTATAAGCTGACGGGCAGCGAGGAGGCCAGAATCAGGGGGCTGAAAGCCGCCAGTCATCTGGCGGGACGTTTTAACCTGGCAGGGCAGTTTATCCGGGCCTGGACCGATGAAGTGAATCCGGGCTCCAGAGGGTGGGCCATCATCGACTGTATGATGAACATTCCGCTTCTGTTCTGGGCCTCCAGAGAGAGTAAGGACCCGCGATTTTACCATATTGCGAAAGCACATGCGGATACGGTACTGCGCTGCTTTATCAGGCCTGACAATACATCTGCCCATATCGTCAGTTTTGATCCGTACACGGGAGAAAAGATTGAGAATCTGGGCGGCCAGGGGAAGGATGGAGATTCTGCCTGGTCCAGAGGCCAGGCCTGGACGATCTATGGGATGGCGCTTGCATACCGGGAGACTGGGAAGGCGGAGTATCTGACGGCTGCAAAGAATTCGGCAGATTATTTTCTTTCTCATCTGCCGGCAGATCAGGTCCCGTATTGGGATTTCAGATCAGAAGCCAAAGACAGATCTGTGCTGGATTCCTCCGCCTCCGCCTGTGCTGCCAGCGGTCTGCTGGAGATATGCAGCCTGATGGAGGACTGTGTGGAGAGAGAATTCTATTATGAAAAGGCATTGATTATCCTAAAGAGCCTTTACGAGAACTACGCTGACTTTTCAGAAAAGACTCAGGGGCTGATTCAAAAGGGAACCGTTAATTATGCAAAGAATAAGCATGTGAATGTACCGATCATCTACGGTGATTATTTCTTTGTGGAAGCTCTTATCAAATTAAAACATCCAACAAATATTTTCTAATACAGGGAGTCGGATATGAATACTTATTTTGGAGATTTACATAATCACTGCGGAATTACCTATGGTTTCGGAAGCCTTGAAAATGCGATTAAATGCGCGAAGAGTCAGTTGGATTTCTGTGCATTTACAGGTCATGCCATGTGGCCGGATATGTACGAAAAGGCTCCGGAAACCGAGTTTGTAGTAAACTTTCATCTGGAGGGCTTTCAAAAGCTTAAAGATCATTGGGAAGAGATCAGAAAAGATGTGGCGGAGGCCAACAGTGCTGATTTTGTCACTTTTCAGGGATATGAGATTCATTCGAGAGAATACGGGGATCACCACCTCTTATCCATAGACGATGAGCTCCCGCTTATTTACAGGGATTCGCCGGAAGAACTGGTCAATGACTGCGGCAAAGATGCGATAGCCATTCCTCACCATATCGGTTATACCCTGGATTACAGGGGAATCGACTGGAGGAAATTTAACAGCCGCATCTCTCCAGTTGTAGAAGTATACTCCAAGCACGGATGTTCTATGAGTGAGGACGCAGATTACCCGTACTACCATAACATGGGGCCAAGGGATACCAGAAATATGGCAGATGAAGGACTGCGCCAGGGACATAAATTCGGCTTTGTGGCATCTACAGACCATCATGCCGGATTCCCCGGATCATACGGAGACGGAATTGCGGCAGTACTTGCGGAAGAGAAAACCAGAGAGAGTATATGGGAAGCGATTAAGTCAAGAAGAACTTACGCACTGACGGGAGACCGGATTCTGTGCGATTTTAAGGTGAATGATTCGTATATGGGCAGTGAAATCACGGCAAATCAGAGGAAAATTGCCGCACACGTTGAGACAGAAGGTGTCCTGGACAAGATCATATTATATAAGAACCTAAAACCGTACCATATCATAAACGGCGAGATGTTCCAGGATGTGAATAAAGAAGGCTGCTATAAAATTCGTGTGGAAATGGGATGGGGCAATGGGGCGTTGTACCGCTGGAACGGAATGTGCAGGACAGAGGGAGGAACCATTGTGGACTGCCGTACGTATTTCCGGGGGAGAAGTGTACTTGCACCTTCGAAGGATGAGACGTATGATGCGGATAATATTAATCATATCGAGACCTGCTCTGAACGGAAGAGTGAGAATGAGTTTGTCTGGAGATGCGATACCGTTGGTAATAAATCAACCCTTCATCCGGCTACCTCGTCAGTAGTTCTCAAGGTACAGGGAGATTTAGATACTAAGGTTACCTTCGAAATAAATCATAAAACCTATACAGCTACGGTGGGGGAACTGTTGAAATATGGGTATACCAGCCATATGGAATACTATCATTCACAGGCTTTTAAGATCTTTAAGGCAGTTCCGGAATCACAGTATATATTTGATTTTGAACTGGAGGACAGCACACCGGAAAAAGACTGTGATATATACCATATCGAAGTATCACAGAAAAATCGCCAGTGGGCCTATCTGTCGCCGGTTTATGTTAATAGGGAAAAATGAGGTGAGAAATGGGGTTATGCGGGGATTTGTTAAGAGTATGGTGTGACAAATTGCTGGAGCTTCAGGTTACGTCTGTGAATGATCCTGCACTGCGGGGAGGAATCCTTTGTCCTGCCTGTGCGGGAATTCACGGCAGATGCTTCGATGCGATTTATCCATTTCTGTATCTGGCCGATGCGGATGGTGACAGCCGTTATCTGGAAGCGGCCAAAATGCTTTTTGACTGGGCAGAGAATACGGTATCCAGGGAAGATGGTTCTTATGTCAATGACACAAATTCTGACTGGAAGGGAACTACGGTATTCAGTGTGATACAGCTGACTGAAGCGCTTACTTTTCACGGGCATCTGCTGGACTCTGTTACTTACGAAAGGTGGAAGCAGAGAATCGCCAGAGCTGCAGATTTTCTCTGCACTTTTAAAGAATTTGAAGTGTGCAATATTAACTACTGCATTACCAACAGCCTTGCCTTGCTGTTATGCAGTGATCTGCTGGGAGAGGCGCGCTATGCCTCCAGGGGCAGTGAACTGCTTCGGAGGGCGGTCGGAAATATTTCGGACAGCGGGATTCTTTTTGGGGAAGGGCGTCCTGTCAGCGGTTACAGCAGACGCGGATGCCGCCCGGTTGATATTGGTTATAATTTGGAGGAATCGCTTCCTGCCCTGATCCAGTATGCTTATGCCTCCGGAGAGGAAGAATGGAAGGAAATCGGGAAGAGGGCCTTAAAACGTCAGCTTTTGTTTCTGTTGGATGACGGAGGAATTGACAACAGCTTTGGAACAAGAAATTATAAATGGACCTATTGGGGCAGCCGTACTTCGGAGGGATGTGCCCTGGGATATCTTCTCGCAGCAGACGGGGAACCTGATTTTGCAGCAGGCGCCTATAAGAATCTCAAGCTTTTGGAGGCGTGCACTCATGACGGCTGTTTATATGGCGGACTTTATACGCATGAGATGGGGGAATATGCCTGCATCCACCATACCTTCAGCCATGCGAAAGTGCTGGCTGGTATTCTGGACCGGGGACTTGAAGAATTACTGGAGAAGCAGGAGCAGCTGAATAAGGAGGGGGCAAAGCAGGACCGCCTGCCCCGGATGCGGCTTGAAAAAACGGTTTATATTGAGGAAACGGATACGTATCTGATACCGGGAGGGGAATATACTGCTACGGTTACGGGTTATGACTGGGAGTACGTGAATTTAAAAGGCGGGCACGCAGAAGGCGGAACATTAACACTGCTGTGGCATGAGAGGGCAGGCCTGGTGATCTGCGGAGGGATGAGTCAGTATACCATGAGAGAAGCCAATAATATGCAGCTTCCGCGGTTTGGCCGCCATGAGTGTGTCACTCCGAGACTGGAGTGTACGGCTTTGGATGGTAAAACGGTATACAGCAGTTTATATGACGGCAGGTGTAAAATGATCTTTTCAGAGACTGGGGCTGGAACGGTCATTGCGGTTAAGGGAAGGCTGACGGATATCAATCACCATATTCTGGAGGACGGGGGCGCATATGATGCGGAGTACAGCTTTGAAGACGGGGGTGTCAGGGTGCGGATAAATGTGAATCAGAATGCCAGATTTATTCTTCCGCTGGTATCCGGACGTACGGAAAATGCGGTATGGGATGAGCGCGGCATGACAATCGAGAAGCGGGCTTCCAGGGTGCACGTAAATGTTGAGAACGGAGTGTTTCATCTTCCCTATAAATCCCAGCGGATTTATAATCTGGTTCCGGGGGTGGAAGCCATAAAGGCGGAGATAGTGCCTGAACAGGGGATAATTGCTTTTTGTATTTCGTTCTGATATAGTTATGCGTATTGGGGGAAAGTTAATGAATAAAAAAAGATTATCATCCAAAAGTATAAATTTCTATAAGCTTTATCTGGTTAATATATTTATTACTGTTGTTTTTATCTGTCTGATTTCATTTATTTGCAGTACGTACAGTTCCAGAATGATCTTGAAGAATATGACAGCGTTTAATGAGGAAATGGTTGCTGAAAAGAGTGCGGCTCTGGACGAGCGCATCAAGCAGCTGGAGGAAACGGTAAATGTAATTATTGGAGAAGAGAACGTATTCAAATTTCTGATGACGAATGAATCTTATTACGAAAAGCCTACCATGATGCTTAAAATGATCAGGCATTTTCAAAATATCTGTTCCAACAACAGCCTGATTGAAGGAATCAGGCTGGTCGATGTAAAAAGGGGAATCGTAATCAATGAAAAGACCAAGGTATCGATAGAGGAGTACGGATTCTTTGACCGGTATCACAATCAGAATTCCTTCGTGGTAACGAGAGGGGAAGAAGGAAAAACGCTTGAATTTGTCAAGACCTTTGAACCGGTACGCGGAGAGAAGGACGTATATATTATCCTGACCTTAAAGGAAGACGCCTTTACCGCGAACTTGCTGATCGGCAATGAGACGGAGATGGTGAAAAGTTATCTGCTGACTGATGACGGCGATATTTTATCTGTAGACGGAGGAGACGAGATCGGCCCGCTTATCAGTGAGAATCTAAAAAAGCAGATGGAAGGCAGTGAGAAGCTTGAGATTGGCGGTCAGAAGCTGATGCTGTATAAGCACAAATCCTCGATATCCGATATATCGCTGGCCGCAGTACAGGATTACACCTATCTGTCCCAGGAAGCGGGCCATGTGACACGGGCGATTATTATAGTCAGTATATTGATGATTGCCATAGCCAGCGTTATTATCTATCTCTGTTCCCTGTATGTCTATAAACCGCTGAAACGGCTGGGGCATAAGCTTCAGGGGCTGGCAGTGAAGAGTCAGGCGATGCCGGTGACCAATGAATACAGCCTCATTGAGGATGTGGTAAATGAACTCCAGAACGATAAGGCGTATGCCTTTCCTTCTGTTGTACGGGATTCCATCAGGAAACTGGTGATGGAATATTTTGATGAAGAGCGTTTTGAATATCTGAGGCGGCTGACGAATCAGGCTATGGACTTTGAGATGAATGCCCTGGTAGTTACAGAGTGCGGCAGCGGAAAAGAATCTTCCGGGATAATTGCAGAGTTTAACAGGCTGCTACAGGACGAGTCTGAAATAGACGGTTTTATTGCAGGTCTTACATCCACACGATCTGTGGGCATCTTCAATACTAATTTAAGCTATGAGAAATTTCTGGATAAGATCAGCGGGGTAAAAGAACGCCTGGAAACTGAGAAAGGATTAAAATTTACCTGCTGTGTCAGCCGTGGATTTAAAAACAGAGAAAATATGAATCTGGTATATACGGAGACACTGGGGACGTTGGAACGTACATTTTTTACTGGTAAGAATGCCTTTATCCATGAGGACGCTCCAATAACAGAATATAAGAATGAGTATTACAGCAAAGAGGCGGAAAGCCGGCTTACCCGTTATGTTACGGAGGGAAAGCGGGAGGAAGCGCTGGAGACGCTTCATGCGCTTACAAAGGATTTAAGCAACAAGGCCAGGGATATCCAGTATACCCGATTCGTATATTTTCAAATTTGCAATAACCTGGTACGGAATGTCCTCGATATGGGCGGCAGACTGCCGAAGGGTGTGAGTGAAAAAGATATATTTAAAGCGGTATTCGGAGTGGACAGCATACAGGATCTTGTAAGAATGTCGGAGGAGATTGTAGAGGTCTGTGCGGCTAATTTCAACCGGCAGGAGAAGACATACTCTTCTAATGTGGAAAAGGCGGTTTCCTTTATTGCGGAGAATTATATGAGAGATTTATCTCTGGATGATGTAGCGAAGGCAGTTTTCCTGTCTTCCGGTTATCTGAGTATAATCTTTAAGGATGAGACGGGATATACGGTGCTTGAGTACATTACTTACGTCAGGATGCAGAAAGCGAAAGGACTGCTTCTTCAGACACCGGCACTGAAAGTTAAGGATATCGCAGAACAGCTGGGATACAACAATGTACAGAGCTTTCTGCGGTACTTTAAAAAGTATTATGGAGAGACCCCGATGGCGTTTCGGAAGAAAGAAGAATAAGCTTATAGAGCTGATTATATGAGTGGATTTCCAACACTTATAGGATCAGCTCTTTTGATTGGCAGATTAACGGTCAACCTGCGAAGGCGATATTCCGAAGTACCGTTTAAAGCATTTGGAAAAGTAAAAGGCGTCCTGGTAACCCGTCTTTTCGGCCACGGCTGCGATGGAGAGGCGGCCGCCTGCAAGTAAGTCCCAGGCGTGTTCCATGCGGCATTTCGTAATGTACTGCATGACGGAGTACTGCCGGATCCGCTTGAAATTGCGGCTTAGATAGGCAGGGCTGATTAACAGGGCCGATGCGATATACTGGAGTCCCATGTCTGCATTGCTGTATTCGCGCTCGATCAGTTCCGCCGCCTGGACCACGATTCGCTGAATCATGGGGATATCGTCCAGTTCCTGGCTGCCGGGCAGGGAGAGAAAGAGATTCATAAACTTCTCCTCGATTTCTCCCAGGCTGCATCCATGGTAGATGATTCCCGCCGCGGTGTAGGCGGAGCCGCAGTCTTCCTCGAAGAGCCCGATTCCGTTGTGGACCGCGTACTCGATGGCCGCAGAGAGCAGGGCGGAGAGTGCGGATTCCAGCGCGGGCAGGGAGAACTGCTCCTGTCCGATGATCTGAAAGGCGGAGCGGAGACTGCTTACAATGAATTCGTGATCCTTCTTTAAAAGGCCGCAGGAGATTCCGCGTATGGCGGTGTTCAGCTGTTCCAGGGCCTGTTTTTCCGGGAGGCGGGTGTGAAAGGAGCCGCCATCCGACTCATAGACGGTCCGGAAGGTGAAGAACTGAAGCGCAGTCTGGTAGGCGGAATGGATCGAGGGTGCCAGGCCGTCATTACCATATCCGTAGCCGCACACGATGTCTCTGGAAAAATTCTCCCGGGCAGCGGAGGATAAGCGTTCCAGAAAATGATCCGGTCCGGCGGGCAGCTGCGCCTGCGGCAGGATAAGGACCTGATGGCTGTAAGCATCCGTCACCTGGATGCAGCCGGATTTGCCGGACAGAAGGCAGCCGGAGAGGTTGCCCAGTGCTGTCTGAAAGGCGGCGCGCTCCTGGCAGGAGAGGCTGTGAATAACCTTGGGCCGGCCGTCTGAGACGATAACGGTGCAGGGGACGTCTTGAAGCACTCCGAATTCTCTTAACTGGGCGCTCTCGGAGACGGAGGCATGGCCGGAGAAGATGTTCTGGAAAAATGTGCTCTTTTCGGCGTGTTCCGCGATGAGCCTCGCCTCCTGCCAGGCCAGCCGCTCCTGCTTTAAGTGGTTGTTCTTATCGAGAGTTTCCCTGATTTCTGTGATGGACCGGATCAGCTCGTCCGTGTCGATCGGCTTTAACAGGTAATTGGTCACATTGCAGGCGATGGCCTGTCGGGCATATTCGAAGGTGGCGAAGCCTGACAGGATGATGAATTTAATCTGGCTGTTCTGTTCTTTCATCATGCGGAGAAGCTCCAGCCCGTTGGCGCCCGGCATGGAAATGTCCAGGATAACCAGATCGACAGGTGTCGCCTCCAGAAAACGAAGGGCCTGATCGACATTGGCAGCCTCGCCGGCACATTCGAAGCCGTACTCCTTCCAGGGAATACAGAGCCTGATCCGCTGCCTGACAAAGTACTCGTCATCGACGATTAAGAATTGATAGGTCATATGATAAATCCTTTCTAAAGGGGAGGTTCCGGCTGCTGTGAGATCCGTATCGTGATGACGGTCCCCTCTGAAATCCGGGAAGTAACCAGGATGTCTGCCACGGCGAAGTACAGCTTCAGCCGTTTCTTAATACTCTGAATTCCGAAGGAACTCCGTTCCTCCGAAAATATCTGGCTGTTCAGCCGGCCGACAGTCTCTTCGTCCATTCCGCTTCCATTATCCGCGATCCGCAGGCAGATGAGGGAGTCCTCCTGATATCCGGTGATCGTAATCAGACCCGCCCGGTCGGAGGTGAACAGCTGCAGCCCGTGAATGATGGAATTTTCCACCAGGGGCTGGAGTGTGAGCTTCGGAATGCTGCAGGAGAGAACCTCCGGCTCCAGGCTGGTCTCAAAATAGAAACAGCCCGGATACCGTTTCTGCATGATCTTTAAGTAACCGCAGGTGATCTTTAATTCCTGCTCCAGCGTGATGATCTCCTTGCCTTTGCCCAGCGTGTCCCGGTAGAAGCTGGAGATAAGGCTGACAAGGCCGATGGCCTCGCTCTTGTTGTTCATCTCGATCATGCCGCAGAGCGTTTCCAGCGTATTGTATAAGAAATGAGGCTGCATCTGAAGCTGGAGATAGGAGAGCTCATAGCGCCGCTTTCGTTCATTTTCACGGTGGACGCGGGACAGCAGGTCCTGGGTGTTCCTGGCCATCTGGTTGATCTGCCCGGCCAGCAGGCTGATTTCATCGGTACGCCCCTCCTGGGTGGAGATCCGCACGCTATAGTCGCCATCCGACATGGAACGGACATTGGAGATGATCTGGTTGACCGGGAGCATGATCTTTCTGGTGGAGTACCGGAACAGAAAGAACGTAAAAATGCTGGAAATAATCCCGATGGCAAGGATAACGGACACGAGAGACCGGGAATCATGGTAGACCAGGGATTCCGGCGTGAGGGCGAACAGGTTTAGGTCCTTTTCCGGCTGGAAGGTGCATAAATACCTGGTGGAATCCAGTGTGATGGTGCTGCCTGTCGTGAGGAGAGCGCCGTCCGCAAATACATCTGTCACCATATTTCCCTGCATGCCGTCTTTGGTACCGGCGCAGATGAGTCCGTTTTTATCTGTGATCATGAAGATTTCATCCTCTGAGAAGAAGCCGTTGTAGATCTCGCGGATCTGGGACGGCGATACGGTCAGCGCAAAAAATCCCAGAGGTTCGCCGGTGAAGGCATAGGATTTCTTTAGACAGGTAAAGGTTAAATTGCCTCCTGGATACGGGGCCGCGGGCTCGTGGATATACCAGAAAGATTTTTGGGAGGAATGGAAGAATTCCTCCCGGACCTCCTGGGGCACCTCGATTTTGACAGAGGGCTGCGCCCCGTAGTTGTCCTGATAAAAGAAGGAGCCATCCCAGCTGTAGTAGCTGATGGATTCCACCGCGCTCTGGGTGGAAAGAAATTCCACGAGATAGGAGGAAAAGGAGGCCGCCTCCATGTGTTCCTCATAGGGGGAATTGTCCCCTTTCTTTGCCGCCTCGTAGCGGGCGGCCTGGTTCAGGGTCAGAAGCAGCGATTCATTTTCAATTCGGTCGAGTATCTGTTCGAAGCGTTCTCCGGCAAAGTCCAGCTTCTGGATACAGCTGTCCAGCGACTTCTTTTTCAGGATGGAATTGCTGTACTGTCCGATGGAACACGCGATGCAGGTGATGACAACGATCAGAATGATGGTGTACATAAAGGTGAATTTTGACTCCAGCCTTGAAAAATATCCTTTTCCGGTCACGAAAACCTCCTTATCCGTGGTACACAGTGTTAATAAGAAAATGATACTGCACGGGTTTTGCAAAGTCAACATGGACGCAGGAAAAGCAAAAAAGTCCAGAAATGACAAAATATTACATGCCTGGCCCGGAGCTTCGGACGGCAGGTATGCAGGGGAAGCGCGGCGGGATGCCGTCTGTGCAAAAATTTCCAGATAAAAACTCAAAAAGAACTATGGGAGCGGAGCGCCGCTTATGATAAGCTTTAGTAAGCAAAAAACAAACAAGTGAAGAAGAAGGGGGATTACTTATGAAGAAAAGAATGACAGCGCTGTTTCTGACAGCGGCCATGGCAGCGGCGGTGGCCGGATGCAGCCAGAAGACCACGGAAGTGAAGGACACTTCGGCAGCGGCCGTCTCCAGCGAGGCCAAGCAGGAGGAGGGGACGAAAGCGTCTGCGGATGGCAAGGAGAGCCAGGCTGCAGGGGAGAAGGTGAAGATTTCCTATTTATCGCGTTTTACGAATCCGGAGCTGCCGCGTGCCAAGTATTACATGGAGAAGCTGGAGGAATTCCGGGCGGCTAACCCGGATATCGAGGTGGAGGATGTATCGATCGCCGACGCGGAATCGTATAAGAGCAGCTTAAAGGCGTCTGTCGCAGCAGGCAGCCCGCCAACACTTTTTATCTGTTCCGACGCATTCCCACATTACGACTGGGCGAAAAACGGTGTCATCAAGGATCTGACGCCCATGATCGAATCTGCTGACTGGACCGGACCTGCAGATGAAGGCGTCTTCGGATCCTTCTCCTTTGAACGGAAAGGGCTGGAAGGCATATACGGAGTGCCGAATTCCGTTATCGGTTCCCCTGTCTATGTCAATACGAAGCTGTTAAAAGAGCATGGAATCGAGACACCGAAGACATGGGAAGACGTGCTGGCGATGACGGAGAAATTAAAAGAAGCCGATCCATCGATCGTTCCGTTCTCCATGGCTGCAAAGACGAAAGCCGATTTAGGCCGTTTCTTCAGCGAACTGGCGGTCCGCATGAACGGCCTGGAATTCAGGGACAGATTTATCAACCATGAGGTGAAGTGGAGTGATCCCGAGATGATGGCCGTGTTAAATAAAATGAAGGAATTCATCGATGCAGGCGTATTCGGCAGGGATGCGATCTCCTATGAGGTAGAGAATAATATCACATCCTTCGGCGAAGGAAAGATCGCCATGCTTTTTACGGCCAGCTACTACTTCGACCGTTTCAACGGAATGGATTTTGCGGATCAGATTGACTGCGTCAATTTCCCGTATCTCGAGAGCGCGCCGGAAAATAAGGACATCTGGTTTGCTTCCACCAGCGAGGGCTTCTGTATTTCCGCGGAACCGGGTACGGCGGAGTATGACGCGGCCTGTAAGCTGATGAGCTTCATGCTCTCCAAGGAGACCTTTGAGGGATATGCGGAAGTGGCCGGAGGAGGCGTCTATCCGGTGGATATCGACTACGACACGTCGAAGTCTCCGAATCCCATGAAGACCTTTATGGAGGGGTATGCGACGAGAAGTGATACAACCGATATTATGGCAGCTTATTTGGACGATGCCAGCGTGATTAATATTACGAATACGGAGCTTCAGACCATGTTTGTGGAGCGGCCGGTGGAAGATATCGCAAAGACACTCGACACAGAGTACGCAAAACTGTTTCCGCAGTAAGAAAGGCGGGGGATCGATTTGTTAATAAAAGTCCGGGGCAAAAAGTACCGGCCGGAAGCATTTTTTATGATCGCTCCGGTTATCCTGCTCTACACCTTCGTAATTATCTATCCGCTCGGCAACATGGTGTTCACATCGTTTTTCGAATGGAACGGAATTCCCACCGATCCGTACCGGTTTGTGGGAATCGGAAATTACGTGACATTTTTCCAGGACTATACGACTAAGACGGCGTTTATCAATCTGGGAATCTTGTGTGTGACAGGCCTGTTTGTGACAATTCCCGTCTCGCTGTTTCTGGCGACGGTGGTGAGCAAAAAGTTTTTTGGAATCAGATTTGTTAAAACGTGTTATTTTTTGCCGGTCGTGATCAACAGAATCGCCATCTGCCTGATGTTTACCTTTATCATGCTGCCGGGACAGGGTCCTGTCCCGGTGCTGTTAAAGGAGCTGGGGATCGCGGAGCATTTTAATCTGTTTAACGACATTCACACCGCCATGTGGGGAGTGGCGCTGGTGAACATGTGGAGCAACGTGGGATTTCAGATGATTATCTTTTCCTCGGGCATGGCGGCTATTTCAGAAGACGTCTATGAGGCGGCGGCCATGGATGGCGTTACTCCGTGGCAGCGCCTGATCTATATCACGCTTCCTCAGCTGAAGCCGACCTTTAAGATCGTGGTGGTATTTGTGCTGACAGGCGCGTTCAAGGTCTTTGATTTTATCATGGGACTTACGGGCGGCGGCCCGGGGTATGCCACGGATGTGCCTAATACGCTGTTGTATAAGAATGCATTTACCTACAGTAAATTCGGATATGCCAATGCCATCGCTGTGATTATGATTGTGCTCTGTCTCGTAATCACGGTCGTGACGAACCGCGTGTTTGCTGAACGGACAGGAGAATAGGGGGGGAAACCGTGAAAAAGAGAAAAATTACACCGGGCGGGCTCATCTATGCCTGCGTCGCGGGCATATGGCTGATTACCACGATTTTTCCGCTTTACTTTGCGATACTGTCCTCGTTTAAGGACGACCAGACCATTTTTGCCGATTTCTTCGCGCTGCCGCAGCGGTTTGGGCTGGATAACTATATTTCAGCGGAGAAGATGGTCCACATCCTGCGGGCCACTGCCAACTCGCTTCTCCTGTCGGCAGGTTCGATCTGCCTGATGCTGGGCGTATCCATAATGGGCGCCTATGTGACGGCCAGGAAGCGGATACCGGGAAGCGAGGGGGTGACGCTCTTTCTGATCGCGGCCATGATGATACCGATTCAGAGCGCCATTGTTCCCATTGTCCAGATGGTCAGCGCCATCGGACAGAGGAATAATCTGTTTGTGCTGATGGTCATTTATGCCGGAATCAATCTTTCGATGGTGTTTTTTATTCTGAAGGGGTACATCGAAGGAATCCCGAAGGAGCTGGACGAGGCGGCCATGATAGACGGCGCTTCCCTGTTTCAGACGCTTCTGAGGGTCATCGTCCCGGTGGCGAAGCCGGCCCTTTCCACGTGTGCAATTACATCGTTCCTGTTTATCTATAACGAGCTGCCGATTGCCAACGTCCTGATAACGAAGCCGCAGTTAAAACCCATATCGGTGGCGCTGTTAAACCTGAAGGGGGATTTCGGTACACTGTACGCCGTGAGCTTTGCATCGATTGTAATCAGCATAATTCCGACGGTCGTCTTTTATCTGATTGCGCAGGAGAAGGTGGAGAGCAGCATCTGCAGCGGCGTTGTAAAAGGGTAACAGAGGGTGTAAAAGGAGTAACAGAGGATGTAAAGGAGTAACAGAAGGTGTAAATGGGGATGAGCACCAGAACGTGATGAGCAGAAAAAACGGAGAAGGATGAAGGAGATACAGATGGACAGGATTAAAATAACAGAATACAAAACGAGAGGCGGGATGAACGTGGGCGCCGCGTTTGAAAAGCTGTATAACAATATCCTGAAGGGGGATACGGATGAGGCGGTTTCCACCGCTTTTGATCTATACAGAACGAGTCCGGTCATGCTGGAGGAGCTCTGGAAGCAGCTGGAGACGGCGGCGGTCTATGCCGTGGGTCTGGCGGAGCCGGGAGCGCTGGCTTATGTATACAATTTGAGATGCATCTGCTATCACACGGAGCCGTATATGCCGGACGCAGGCGGGATGCAGGCGCTGAGCTTTATCCAGGCCCTCCGGTATCTGTGCGCCTGTGAGAAGGAGCCGTCTCTGGAGACGGAGATTAAAAGAGTCCGGGATTCCTGTCAGGCCGGCGTGTACGCGGAGATTCCTGATTTTGCGAAGGATCACCACAACCATGCGGGAAGGGAACTGGGCCATACGCCGCTGGATTTCCTGTATCCCGATGGAGGGAGCAGAGTGGTGCCGGAGGCAGAGGGAGCGGAGCCGTATAAAAAACGGCTGATCGAGCTGTTGACGCCCATTTACGGCGGGGAACATCCGAGGCCGTTCCGTTCGGACGCCTATAATCATTTCTATGAGATGGAATCGCCTCATGGTCTCAATCTGGAGCTCCTTCAGTCGGCGTTTCAAAAGAGCATCCGCCGGGCGCTGGAGCGGGAAGCGCTGATGCTGGCGTACGAGGCATTCATAAGCGGCAGTGAGATGGAGGCGTATCTCTGGGAACGGATCGTCATCATGTCGGTGGAGGATATCGGCATGGGAGAACCGGAATGCAGCCGCTTTATGTACGCCTATTGCCGGGTGAAGGACCAGTTTGCGGACCGGCCCGAAGAGAGACTTGGACTCCTGATGCAGGCGGTCCGGATTCTATGCAGCTGTCCGAAGGAACGCGGAACGGAGCTGATCAAGGGCATTCTGGTTCAGGAATGTAAAAATGGAGACAGGAAGTAAAATTTCTCAGGGAAGAGTGACAGGAGAACCGGTATGGGAAGGAAATCATTGGTTTTTGGAAGCTTTGTGGCAGATATCATGGCACGGGCGCCCCATTTGCCTGCACCGAAGGAGACGGTGATGGGGCATGGATTTAAGATCGGTCCGGGAGGCAAGGGCTTCAATCAGGCTGTGGCCGCACATAAGGCGGGAGCGGACGTGAAGCTTGTCACAAAGCTGGGGACGGACCACTTCGCCGAAATTGCGGAGAATACCATGGAACAGCTGGGCATGGACCGGTCGGGCGTATTTGTGACGGAGGAGTGCGATACAGGCTGCGCGCTGATCCTTGTGGGGGAGGACAGCGGCCAGAATGAGATCGTGGTGGTGCCGGGAGCCTGCCTCACATTCTCGGAGCCGGAGGTGGAGACGGTGAAGCGTCTGACCGAAGAAGAAGGCTGCGATTATGTGCTGATGCAGTTGGAGACGAACAGCGGCGCGGTGTATGACGTGGCGGAGCATGCGGCTCTGAACGGGAAGCGCGTCATCTTAAATCCCGCTCCGGCGGCTGCGGTTCCGGAACATGTGTGGAAATGGATCGATATCGTGACGCCGAATGAGGTGGAGGCAGAGTATTACACGGGAATACCCGTCTGCTCCGGGGAGAGCGCAGAAGAGGCCGCACAGTGGTTTCACAGGCGGGGCGTCCGTCATGTCATTATCACC
The DNA here is from genome assembly GCF_014288035.1 of Hungatella sp. L36. NCBI lineage: Bacteria > Bacillati > Bacillota > Clostridia > Lachnospirales > Lachnospiraceae > Hungatella > Hungatella sp. L36. The sequence continues at coordinate 53,422 of NZ_JACOPC010000021.1, forward strand.
ATGGGGGACAGCGGTGCCTACCTCTCTGTTAATGGAGCCGGACAGATGGTTCCGCCCTTCTGCGTGACGGCAGTGGATACGACAGGGGCAGGGGACGCCTTTAATGGCGGGCTGTTAGCCGCATTATCCGAGGGGAAAGATCTGACGCAGGCGGTCGTATTCGCCAGCGCCGCGGCAGCTCTGTCGGTTGGCCGGATTGGGACGGCGCCATCCATGCCGGAGAGGGAGGAGATCCTCTCTTTGCTGAAAACCGTGCGGAAATAATCGAAAAGAAGACAGGACCAGTTTTGGAAGAATATCAGCGGTGCTTTGGCTGCCGGTTCTTCCTTAACTGGTCCTTTTGTGTGGATACATTCTGCATTTCCGGCGAACGATCGGAAGAAAGTATGGCATTTGCCCCGATTTTTGCTTATAATGAAGTTAATTTACCAGGGGGATTTTACATGAACGATAAATTGACTTATGAGCTGAGTGATAAAGAGTACAAAGAGTTTATCCATTGGTTTCACGGAACGTATGTGAAAATGCGAAAAGCAGGGCCGGGAAGAAATGATTTTTCCTGCCTGAAGGAACCGGTGGAGATGACCGTGAAGGAAGAGATAATCCATGCCAGGAGCGGAGCGTGTGAAGCATATATTCTGTACGGCGCCATAGAGCGGCTTTACGAGCTGGAAACGCTTTTCGTATTCTACGATATGATGCGCTTTTGGGCGGTGCCGAAGCGCCTGCTGGGAAGAGTAGAAGAGGCAAACGCGTGGCGGGTGGATTTTGAACGCCGGATTAAGGAAATGGGGAAGATGCGGATCTCCTTTCAGGAGGCGGCCGATATCTGCGCGGACAGCAGATTTGCACCCTGCCGGTATACCAGGCAGATTGAGGAAGTGAAGGCAGAGTATGGCCTTTTGCGCGTCAGCAGAAGGGAAATGGAACACTTAAGGAAGCTGGGAACATTTCCGTACCGCATGATCGGGGAGCAGATGGTGGCAGCAGGACGGAGAGGTCTGATAGAAATCACGGAACGCGCGGCTGTGATTCATCCTTATGAGAATATCACTGGTGTATTTTACACAAAGCAGACGCTGTATCTTGCGGAAAAAGAGGGGGACGGCCTGCTGCTGCCTCTTGCCGCGCTGGGAGGAATGGAGGGGGCCGAGGCGCTGATGCGTGTCTGTGACGCCCGATGCCGATTCAACAATCCCGCGTTTCGCCTGAAAAAGAAGTCTGTGCCGCTTATGGTGAGATGGAATATGCCGGGGAAGGCCGCGGCGGCGATATGCTGTGTGGCGGCGGTGGCAGCAGGCGCCATGATTTTAGGGGCGCTGAATGATATGAATGGGAGCGGAGGAATAAAAACGTCAGTTTTTGGAGCACCGATGACAGGCTCCGGAGAGAGGGCGGCTGATTCCGCAGAAGTAAGCGGCAGTGAGCTGCTCGTGGTTATCCCGGATGACGCGGTATTTGATGCAGTTACGGAGGATGGCACCTTTGTATCTTCGTCAATGTTCTACCGGATCACTCTTCCCGGGGGCGGCTGGGAGATCAGTCAGGACCAGTATAATTCTTTCGATGCCCTGCGTTCGGACTGGGGACAGGTCAGTGTGACAGGCGGGCTGTCCAGTGCATATGAGGGGTATGACGTAACGGAGATGCTGCCGAAGTCAAAGGCGGAATATATTGCCAAGACTTACGGTAGCGCCGCGGCCTTCGATTCGGAGGTGGAGGTGATCGATTATAACCTGGAAAAATCCGGGGAGTGGACGATCGTGAGCCGTGAAATACGGAGTAAAGGCGGGGAGGGTGTCCGGTACGTGATCGGACTCGATGTCTACGGACCGAAACGGTATTATTCCCTGAGCATTACGCCGGAACGTGAAGATGATGTGAGCTTGCAGACGGCAAGAGCAGTACGGGATTCCTTCCGGGCCGCCGATACATCGGTGGGAATCTGCAGAACCATGGAAGAGAAGATATTTCACGGATACTACGGCGATAATGTCTATATGACCAGCTGTCTCGTCCTGATGGATCATGCCATGAGTGATGAGGAGATCGCAGAGAAGCTCAGGGAAGTGAAGAAGATCCGTAATGGCGCCTATCCTGCGTCAGGGGACGCCCTGGCGGTCAGAACGCCGGAAAGCAAGTGGCTGGGAATCGATTGTCCGTCACTTCAGCAGAACTGTACCAGGGAGGCGGCGAAGGCGGTGGCGCGCATCTTTCAGTCGGAGGTGATTCTTTACGATGAGTTTGACGGAGACCTACTGATGGTGGCCTACTCTGACGCGGATCAGAAACATGCGTATGAGAGGGCCGCAGCCAACGGGCCGTGGATTCTTGAGTCGGAATTTCAGATTTACGGCAAGGAACAGAACTTCCCGGAGGATCTGCTGAAATATATGGATATCTCCAAAGAGGAGGCGGAGGCGATCTGGAAGGACAGCAGCTACGTGTTCCAGATGGAAAAATGGGTGGAACTTGTGGGGCATATGACGAAAATGCCCGTGCCGGAGGAATTTGTCGGGTTTCATGGAGCCGAGGCGCTGGACGAGGCGTTTCGTGTGGTTAAAGAGTGATGGGGGAGTGTGATGGTGAGTGATGGGTGAGTGGGGCAGAGAGTGGGGCAGGGAGTGCGGCAGGGAGTGAGGCAGGGAGTGCGGCAGAGAGTGGGCAGAGAGTGCGGCAGAATTTGCATCGTATGGTAAATAGAAATTACGGAAAACCGGTTTTATCGGGATTGATTGAGATCCTGATAGAGCCGGTTTTCTGTTTTCGTGGAGAATCTTTGCTGGTAAAGGTTTCTCTGTGCAGACTGAATCCGGTGCAAGTCATATCTGGCTTAGATTGTATCCGGCATAAACGATATCTATCGCAAAATGCACAAAAAATCAGCCGCAGAATTGTGCATAAGGGAAAATATGCATGATTCCCGAAGAAAATATTGATAAATTATTGACATTCTATAAAAGTGAATGTATTCTAAAACTGAACATATTCATAAAAAGAATATATTCAGTTTTAAGGCAAAAATAAAGAGCTCCTCCAGGGGAACTCTTCTCTGCCGCCTTTCATCAGCCTTCTTTCATGCCCTGTATGTCTTCCTGAATCCAGGCATTCATAAGAAGCAGAATATCGCGTTTCACCGTGTCATCGTCAAAGAAATATCCTACTTTCTTTCTCGTAACCTCAGAGTGGGAGTACTGGATCGAATCCAGGACGCTGGCGTGGGACAGGAGGATGACCTCTTCTGTATGAGGGCAGAAGATACGAAGAACGGAGGCGATCTCTTTTAAGTAAAGCTGGGAGATATCACGGACCCCCTCATAGTTTTTACCGACGGTGACCAGGTCTTCCTGCGCGGCTTTCGCCAGGCTGATGGTTTTTTCGTCCCGGTCGAATGCGTTGGAGTTATCGATCAGATAGTCGGCCAGCTCCTCCGGTGTGCGTATGGCTTTCATCTCATCAATAGAGTGAGAGATAAATGCAATGGCGTGTTCATTCCAGATGTCAGCCAGAACATCGCGCTTTGTTTTGTAGTGGTTATAGAAGGAGCCGATGGAATAACCGGATTCCGTAACGATGTCCTGAACGCTTGTATTCTTATATCCATTTTCCAGGAAAAGCCGGAGAGCGGCGGCTTTTATCTCCTGATGGGTCATTTCAGATTTTTCTTTCTGGCGAAGGCTCATGTGATTACCCGCTTTCTGTATAATTTCATGTTCAGTATTTTATTATAACAGGATTACCTCTCTTTGTGAAGAGAGGGGTATGACATAATACACTTAAGGAGGGTTTTATATGAATCACTATCCACACATTTTTGCACCTGGTAAGATCGGTTCTGTAGAGGTGCGCAACCGCACCGTCATGTCCGCGATGGGGACCAACATGTCGGATCATGGCTTTGTCAATGACGCCATTATCAATCACTACGTGGAGCGGGCGAAGGGCGGAGTCGGATTAATCATCATCGAGGTAACCTGTGTAGACACGCCTCTGGGGTTAAACACCGTGAACATGCTGGTGGCGGATGACGACAAATACATACCTGGACTTGCAAAGCTTGCAGCGGCCATCCACGCACAGGGGGCAAAATGTTTTCTGCAGATCAGCCACACGGGACGCGGTGCACGCAGGAAAAATATCGGGGCGCAGCCGGTAGGCCCTTCCGCCGTGGCAATGCCATTTTCCTATATGATGGGATTCGGCAATGAGGAGCCGCGGGCACTTACCATCGAAGAGATCCGCACGATTGAGGACAAATACGCGGCCGCAGCTGTCAGGGCGCAGAAGGCGGGCTTCGACGGAGTGGAACTTCACGCCTGCGGATATTACATGGGCCAGCAGTTTCTGTCCTCCACCGCCAATATAAGAACCGACGAGTACGGCGGAAACCCGGAGAACAGAAGCCGGTTCTATACGAATATTATCGGGAAAATCAGGGAAGCCTGCGGTACGGATTTTGGCCTCGTTGTAAAGCAGGCGGTGATGGAGGCCGGAGAACAGGGCGGAATCACCATGGAAGAGGGGATGTTCTACGCCAATAAGTTCCTGACTGCGGGAGCCGACGGCATCGAGGTCATGGGCGGCTCCTGGAAGCCGGTGCCTGATATCGACGATATCCCCAGTACGGCGGATAAGCCGGGACGTATGCTGGGCCTTTCCGCAGTTGTGAGAAAGGCGGTTCTCTCCATGCCGGGAGAAAAGAAAAATCCTGTGTTTATCGGAGGAGGCCGCACGTATCTGCCGTCACTGGCCGAGGAGGCCCTGGCGGAAGGGAAATGTGACTTTATATTTATGGGACACGGTCTTTTAGCAGAGCCGCACCTTGTGGAATACATGGAGCAGGACCGCTGCGGGGAGGCGCGCCCCTGCATCGGATGCAATCTGTGTGCCGATGACCAGCTTTCCTATAACCGCCATATCCGCTGCTCCTGCAACGCGGTGCTTGGAAACGGGGAAAATGACTACACGATGGAACCGGCGGCAGTGATAAAGAAGGTGCTCGTGGTCGGCGGAGGAATCGCGGGAATGGAAGCTGCGAGAACAGCTGCGAGGAGAGGCCACAAAGTAACGCTGGTGGAGCAGAATGACCATCTTGGCGGCCAGCTGGATTACGCGGTGGCACCGCCGTATAAGGATAACTTAAAACAGCTGTATCCCTATTATGAGAAGCAGCTGGAGCTTAACGGCGTGGAAGTCCTGCTGAATACAACGGCAGATGAAGCGTATGTGGCATCCCGGAAGCCGGATGCGGTGATCTGGGCCTGTGGCGTCCGTCCGGCGGTGCTTCCGATCCCGGGATTTGAGAAACCCATAGTTTCCAGTGCGAAAGAGGTTCTTCTGGGGAAAACGGTTGGCAGCCATATCGTAATCATCGGCGGCGGCGTCGTGGGATGCGAGACAGCCGAGCTTCTGCTTCAGCAGGGGAAGACGGTGACGATCGTGGAGATGCTCGATACGCTTGCGGGCAAGATGGCCGCGACCACACGGTCCATACTGATGGGCCATTTGAAGGGACACGAACTGAAAACCTATATGGAGTGCGCCTGCCGTGAGATTACCGATAACGGAGTCGTAATCGAAGAGAAGGACGGAAAGAAAACGGAGATCGTGTGCGACGATGTGCTGATCAGCATTGGCGATAAGCCCAATAATGAGCTTTGCGAGCGCTTAAAGAGCCTGGTGCCGGAATTCTATAACATCGGCGACAGCGATAAGCCGGACAGCTTTGCCGCTTCTTCGTCGGCCGGATATTATACGGCGCTTGGCCTGTAGAAAAATAGAACTTTTCAACATCAATTTGAGAAAAGAGGAAAAATAATATGGACAGAATTAAAGATAAAGTTGCTATTGTTACCGCTTGTACGAGAGGAATTGGCCGTGCCATTGCCGACCGCTTTGCCGAAGAGGGAGCCATTGTTTACATGGCGGTGCGCCGTATGGACGCGGGCCAGGAGATCGCGGATGCCCACAATGCGCTGGGACGCCGGGTCAAGGCAGTCTATTTCGACGGAGATATTCTGGAGACGATCGAACCCATGGTAAATCAGGTATATGAGGCGGAGGGGCGCATCGATATTCTGGTCAATAATTTAGGCGGCGGCGTGAAGCCGGGAAACAAAGATATTGTCGGGAGTGATATGGAAGCCATCTTAAAGGCATTTGAGTTCAATACCATTGTCACAGCCCTGTGCGCTCAGTATGCGATTCCGCACATGATCGCGGGAGGCGGCGGAAGCATTGTCAATATATCCTCTGAGACCGCGGTAGTGCCTCAGCTGACCAGAAGCTGGTACGGAATCGCCAAGACAGCGGTAAACGCTCTTACCGAGCACATCGCGATCCAGTACGGCCGCCAGAACGTGCGCTGCAATGCCGTCATGCCTCCATTTACGAAGACAGACTCTGTCAAGGTGCTGCCTCCGGAATTTGTGGAGCAGTATGCCAGAGCCGTTCCGATGGGACGCGTCGCGGAGCCGGAGGATATGGCCAATGCTGCTCTCTTCCTTGCCAGCGACGAAGCCTCCTTTATAACGGGACAGTGCCTGTTAGTCAACGGCGGCTACACGCTGCCGGGAGCTGATTACGCCGACAGCATGTCAGGGAAAGCATAAAATCCGGAGAAGGGGGAAGGAAAACTTATGGCTGGCAATGTGAATATAGAGCTGGATAATAGAAAAAAGGGGCTGGTAATCGCCGCCTGTATTATCATGTATTTTAACTACATGGTGATCAATCTGGGGTGCGGTGTGGCGCTGCCGAGACTCCTGACGGAAATTAACGCTATGAGCATCTACGCGGTAGTCACGGTATTCAGCTCCGTGGGACTCATGATCGCGTCCCCGGTGGCGGGGAAATTCAGCGATACGCTGGGACGTAAATGGCTGACCGTCATTTCTCTGGCCGCGTATCTGGTCTGTGTGGCCGGAGGCGGCCTGGCACGGACCGGATGGGTTCTCCTGGTATGCTGGGGGTTAAGCGGCATCTGCGGCGGTTTCTTCATCTCATCCGCGTTCTCCATCATTGCGGATGTGACCGACATGAAGGAGCGGCCAAAATACTATGGATATCTGGCTACGGCATCGGCTGTCGGCATGCTGGCCGGGCCTCTGCTGGCCGGAATCCTGGCCGATGCGGGAATGGCGCGGGCGGCCTACTTTGTGGGAATTCCGCTGGGAATCGTGGTAATCGCCATTTATGTAACGTGTTATCCCAATAAAAAGATGGCGGTACATACGGGAAGTAAGGTGGACTTTGCCGGACTGATTCTTCTGATTGTAAGTATCTGTTCTCTGGTCGCCTACCTGAATTTTGGAAATGTCATGTTTCCAAGAAAATCTCCTCTGGGCATGGCTCTGCTGGCAGTAGGAATTCTGGGGCTGGCCGCGCTGGTTATTTATGAGTACCGGGCGGAGAATCCGGTGATTTCCGTAAAACTGTTCCGGTTTAAGGAATTTCGGATCGCATGGATCTGCCACCTGCTCTTTACCATGTATGTGGTGACAGCCAGCGCCTACATTGTGCTGTTCGCCCAGAATGTCATGAATGTGTCCGCCACTGTCAGCTCTACCCTGAGCATGCCGCAGACAATCTGCAGCGCGGTGCTCGCATCCTTCGTGGGAATGTTTATCGCAAAAAGCAGGAAGAACTATCGGACCGCCTACATGATTATGGGACTGGGCGGAGCCATTCCGCTGTTAGTATGGGCATTTTTCTTAAAACCGGATTCTTCCGTACTGGTAATCTATGGAATGACGCTGCTGGGCGGTGTGGCCTACGCCTGTGACCAGGTAATCAACACGCCGTTCCTCCAGACGACGATGCCGAAGGAAAACTACGGCGCGGCCCAGGGGATGATCGCCTTTGCGGGATCCGCCGGCGGAACGATCTGCGGCGCGGTTGCCGGAGCATTCTTAAACAGCGGCGCCCCTATGGAGCAGTCACTCAGCAGGATCTATCTGGTATTCGGAATCTGTCTTGCCGTGGTATTTGCAATCGGCCTTTTGGGCGTGAAAAATCAGGAGGAATGAAGATCTGTATAATTAGTAAAAGGTCTGGCGCTATTTTGCCAGACCTTTTCATTACAGTTCATTTATAGCCGTTAAAATATTATTTTTGTCAAAAAAGAAATTGAAAATTTTATTTAGAATTGGGCGGGGTGTTCCCCTTGTAAAAAGCCTTCAAGGTACTCTTTGCCAGCTGGTAAAAAGAGTACTTATGGAACGTTAGAACTGTGTTTTTAAGGCTTCCGGTACAGGAGCCCTTACCCCTGCTGTTTGACTACTGGAGCAGGGATATACGCTCCATTTCTAGCGGTCTAAATGTCTGGTTATCTATCAGCGCCCAACAGACGCGCAGCCGACCAGTCAAGGGTGATCACAGGAGAGTGGGGGCTGGCCCTCAGCAACTATACTATAGGCTTTTTATAACCCATTCAGTTGAATACTCATCAGCTTTTGTTGGGTATTTATAATTCAGCTTACCTGCAACCTCCACAGCCACCAGCCTGAATAACTCCATGGTTGATAATAATGCCTTTTTAATGTCATTTTTTTCGTAATGAGCATAGCAGTTCGAAAGTTTTTGAATAATCCATTCCTCCGCCCACTCCTCAATGAAACGGCCATCGTGCCAAGTATCATATTTTAATCCATTCAATGCGTGAGCATAGCACTCAATGAGCGTTAGTAACCTCCACTTCATGTAGCTGTCCATACACGATTTAGCCGCCCATAGTTCGCCTCGCATTATTTTCTTTGCTGTCCAAATAGTATGATACCAAAAATCGTTTACTACATTGATAAATTCGTGTTCTGATAACAGCGAGTAAGGCGAATTTTCCATGGAAAACGTCGGCAACGTATGCTCAAGATCAATCTTGTCAACCAAAATGCGATAGCCTCGTTTTAATATATCAATCCCGCCATTCTTTACCGCATTTTCAAAATTTCCCTTTGAAAGAATAACGAAATCAACGTCCAGCGCATCGTCAAAAAGTATTCTTCTTTCTTTCGCACCACCAATCGTATTTTCAATAAAAGAAATATAGAAACACCCAATTTGCTCAAGCCATTGATTAGATTGCAGAAAAAGGTCAGGATTATCGACAATCATAATGACATCAAGATCGGAAAACTCGTCTGACGGGTGGTCGTTTCTGGCCTGAGAGCCAATAATGAGTGCTGCATATAATTCATCCTTATCATTACCCCAAAGCACAAAGTTGTTAATAATATTTTCAAAACGATTCATATTTACCTACCCCTCCTCACTTTTGTTCTATTCCCCTTACAGTCTAAGCCCAAACGTCCCGTAACTTGTTAACGCTCTTTATGCGCTCCAGGCGGGAAATTGGGTGGGATTTAAAAAAGCACAACGAAAACACCGCAAAATTACAGGTGAGAAAATTCCGGAGACGCCCTGTCTATCAGGATTATCGGCGATTTTCCATGCAGACGGATATGGAATCCGCCCCTACTATTTTTTATTGATTTTCAGCCGCAAAACGGTGTGCAAGTCTGTATAAGCCTTTATAAGAACGCCCTGCAAAGCCGCATGAAGTGGGCGTTTTCTCGTATCGTCAACTTTTTGTGTCATATCTCCTTGTAACCTGTTCTTGTAGACTTGGGCGGGAATTGGGCGGGATTTCCCCTTGTATAAAAGCGTTCAAGGCACTCTTTGCCAGCTGGTAAAAACAGTACACGCGGAACTTTTGCCCATGTTTTTAATGCTTCTGGTATAGAGAACCCTTACCCCCTACTGTCTAACTGCCACAGTAGGGATATACAGTCCATTTCCGATGCTCTAAATGTCCGTCAATACCTTAGCGTCCAGCGGATGGCAGCCGACCCGTCTGAGACGTTTACAGGGGATTGGGGGCCGGCCACCAACAAGCAAGATTTTCACTTTTGGGCCAGCAGCACAAAGGGGGAAAATCGCAAGTGTATATACACTTGCCCTGCTTGCGACTATTTAAAATAGTCAAATGGCGATGTGTGTATTTTTACCAATAAGGTGTACTACGCCAAATGCTCATAACGTGCGTATGTGACGGAGATTGACTACGGGCTAAAGGTGAAGGACTAAAGAAAATACTTATTTTGTAATCCACTCAATGGGGTCGCCTGGCTCTATTGTTCCGGGACCCACTCCCGTTCCTATTACTGTTCCTCCGGGACCATATATTAGTCCTTCTCCTGTTTCCGGATTGGTAGGCTGGTCGATTTGATACAAATATCCGGTCTTTCCATATCTACCGAGTTTGCTTTGGTCATAGCGGTCACTATCCATGCAAATGTTGACGGCTTTGAGCGCAACCGTCATATCATGGCTTCCTTTGTAAAGCTCATGTTCCCATAAAAGCTCACATTCGATATTAAGAAAACACTCTTTAATTCGTGGTGCATTAACCTTAACAGCTCTTTCTGCCGTTAGACCGGCGGCGGTAATTTCATCAGTTTCAAACTCATTATTACCAATCGTTTTTGCGCAACGGCCATATACATCATTTGAGGGGAAATTCAGTACACAAACGCCTGTTTCTTTTAGTGATTGATACATATGCCCGCCTTTATTGACTTTGCTCATAATACAGATAAAGTCATCTGTTCCGCCTCCTACAAAAGTTGACCAAGATTGTAGGCAGGCGTTTTCTTTTCCGTTAGATTTCCAACCTGTGACAACGAATACTAACGAGGGCATGGCTGTCACAAAATCATACCATGAAAAACCACCGACAGCTTCGCAGTATTGTTCAGAAATCGTTTCTGGTCTTGTAGGAAAATCCTTTTTCATTATACTATACTCTCCTAATATTCGTAGATTTTGGCTCTCTTTAACAGTATGTCATGTTTGTTTGCCGTAGATTATATAAATAATCTCCTGCAACCTAATGCGAATACCTTTCTACTCTAAATTCAAACGTCGGAACTGTCAAGTTATCTTGTGATTCCTTATAGCATGTTACATGTTCTTATGAAAATCGGGCGGGATTTTGGGCGGGATTTTATAAATCCAAAGAGCAAAAGTCATCCAAAAGCACAAGCTGGGAAAACATGCAAAGCCCTATTCATCAGGCTTTCCGTCCTTTGTACGCCTATATACAGCAGGTTAAGAGAAACAAAAAAAACACTATTTTTTATAGCAATATCTTTAGCAGCGGCAAAGGAATTTACACTAAAACCGACAGATCATGCTAATACTAAAAATATTCCCGGTAATCTTTTTTGCATATTTTTTACCTCCTGATCCTTGCTGGTATTCAGATGCCGGCTTATAAGTATTTACAAACTGACCCAATGGAATCACCTCCTGTATCAAGTTGTATCAGCAAAACATTATATTTACAGTTTAATTGTACCGTATTCATTTTGTTATATCAATACACAGCATGTAATAATTCGTCCATATGACTCTATTCCCGGGGGCGTTTTACCTTGCACTCCTTAATAACATGTGGTATAATCTCAAAGAATTAGGTAAATACAGGAGGTGTAAGAATGAAACACGTTAAGACATTAAATTCCAGCACATTAAAGGAATCTATGAAAAAAGGCGGTTGTGGCGAGTGCCAGACTTCCTGTCAGTCAGCCTGCAAGACATCCTGTACGGTGGGCAACCAGAGCTGCGAGAACAGCAATAGATAGTATGCCGGAATATGAGGCAGATGAGTGAAAAGACCCCTACGGTCGTAAGGACGGTAGGGGTTACTTCGCTTGTCTGCCCAAAACTCGTTTATGGCGTTAAAATATCGTTAAGACAAGGAGAACATTTCAGTGATTCATCAATATATCAATAATGGCTTCCATATTATCATGGATGTCAACAGCGGTTCTGTTCACAGCGTCGATCCGGTGATGTACGACGCGGTCGCGATTGTGGCGGAGCGCGTACCGGAGCTTGACGAACCAGAGAAGCTTTCGGAAGAAGTGGCGCGGGAAGTGATGGAGCGTCTATCCTCTACATATGGAGAAGCCGAGGTACAGGAGGCATTGGATGAGATCCAGTACCTAATCGACGCGGAAGAGCTTTTAACCACGGATCAGTATCACGATTACGTGGTGGATTTCAAGAAGCGGAAGACCGTAGTCAAGGCGCTCTGTCTCCATATTGCCCATGACTGCAATCTTGCCTGTCAGTACTGCTTTGCGGAAGAGGGCGAGTATCACGGCCGCAGGGCGCTTATGAGTTTCGAGGTGGGAAAGAAGGCGCTGGATTTCCTGATTGCGAATTCCGGGAATCGCAGAAACTTAGAGGTGGACTTCTTCGGAGGCGAGCCTTTAATGAACTGGGAAGTTGTAAAGCAGTTGGTTGAATACGGCCGTTCAAAAGAGAAAGAATATAATAAGAACTTCCGTTTTACCATGACGACCAACGGCGTTTTGTTAAACGACGAGATCATGGATTACTGCAACCGTGAGATGAGCAACGTCGTATTGAGTCTCGACGGCCGCAAGGAAGTCAACGATAAGATGCGTCCGTTCCGGGGCGGTAAGGGAAGCTTCGATTTAATCGTTCCCAAGTTCCAGAAGTTTGCCGAGATGAGAGGCGACCGGGATTATTACGTCCGCGGAACATTTACCCGTCATAATCTGGATTTCTCCAAAGACGTGACGGAATTTGCAGATTTGGGCTTCCGCAGTATGTCGATCGAACCGGTGGTGGCAAAGCCGGAGGAAGAGTATGCCATCAGGGAGGAAGATCTCCCGCAGATCATGGAAGAGTATGACCATCTTGCCGAAGAGTACATCAAACGGAAAAAAGAGGGCCGGGGCTTTAACTTCTTCCATTTCAACATCGATTTAAATCAGGGACCATGTGTTGCCAAGAGGCTTTCAGGCTGTGGTTCCGGAACGGAGTACTTAGCGGTGACTCCGTGGGGTGATCTTTATCCCTGCCACCAGTTTGTCGGCCAGGAAGAATTCCTTCTCGGCAATGTCGATACAGGTGTGACCAACGAACGTATCCGCGATGAATTCAAGCTCTGCAATGTCTATGCGAAGGACAAGTGCAGGGATTGTTTCGCGAGATTCTACTGCAGCGGCGGCTGCGCGGCCAATTCTTATAATTTCCATGGGAGCATTACCGATGCGTATGATATCGGCTGCGCAATGCAGAAGAAGAGGATCGAATGCGCCATCATGATTAAAGCGGCTTTGGCTGAAGACTAAAATTAAAGGAGAAAAGTCATGAAAAGTAACAAAGGCAAAGGCCTGATCGGGCTGATTATTGCTCTGGCTCTGGTAGGATTGTTCGGATATTTCGGATATACTACCATGGATGATATTAAGCTGGGCCTCGATCTGGCAGGCGGTGTCAGCATTACGTACCAGGCAAAGGAAGAGAACCCCAGTGAAGAGGATATGGCAGACACTATTTATAAGCTGCAGCAGAGGGTTCAGAACTATAGCACTGAGGCAGAGGTTTATAAGGAAGGTACCAACCGGATTAACGTCGATATTCCCGGCGTATCGGATGCCAACGCGATCCTGGAAGAGCTGGGCAAGCCAGGTTCCCTGATCTTCGTCGACGAAGCCGGGCAGACCATCTTAAACGGCAACCAGGTTGCCACCGCGAAGCCGGTTATCACCGATGAAAACGGCATTAAGAAGTATATGGTTGATTTAACCTTTACCGACGACGGAAAAACCGTATTCGCAGATGCGACGACAAAGAACGTGGGCAAGAGAATCGCCATCATCTATGACGGCAAGATCTACTCCAACCCGGTCGTTAATGAGCCAATTACACAGGGCCAGTGCCAGATCAGCGGCATGACTTCCTATGAAGAGGCGGAGACGCTGGCTTCCACTATCCGTATCGGCTCCCTTTCCCTGGAGCTGGAAGAACTTCGTTCCAACGTTGTGGGCGCTAAGCTTGGCCAGGAAGCCATTTCCACCAGCTTAAAGGCGGGCGCAATCGGATTCGGCATTGTAGCCGTATTCATGATTATCGTATATTTAGTGCCGGGTCTTGCGGCCGTGATCGCACTTTCCTTATACGTAGGCCTGATCCTGATCCTGCTTTCCGCGTTCAGTGTGACCCTGACACTTCCGGGTGTGGCCGGTATCATCCTTTCCATTGGTATGGCGGTTGATGCCAACGTTATTATCTTTACACGTATCAAAGAGGAGATCGGCCTTGGAAAGACGGTTCAGTCCGCCATCAAGTCCGGCTTCAACAAAGCGCTGTCCGCCATCATCGACGGCAACGTGACCACCTTAATCGCAGCCGGCGTACTGTTCTGGAGAGGTTCCGGTACCGTAAAGGGCTTCGCTTCCACGCTGGCCATCGGTATCGTGTTATCCATGATCACCGCGCTGTTCATCACCAAGTTCATTCTGAATGCCCTGTTTAACTTGGGATTTCAGGACCCGAAGTTCTACGGAACGAAGACGGACAAGAAGACCATCGATTTCCTTGGAAAGAGGAAGATCTGGTTTGCAGTCTCTTTACTGGTAATCGTAATCGGCCTTGGCGGACTTGTGGTCAACAAGACACAGACCGGCGATGTCTTAAACTACAGCATGGAGTTTAAGGGCGGTACCTCTACAAATGTAACATTTAACGAGGATATGTCACTGGAGGACATCTCTTCCAAGGTGGTTCCGGTGGTTGAAAATGTGACCGGCGACGCACAGGTTCAGACGCAGAAGGTTGCGGGAACCAACGAAGTAATCATTAAGACAAAGACGTTATCCGTTGAGGAGAGACAGAACTTAGACCAGGCAATGGTCGATAATTTCGGCGTAGAAGCCGAGAAGATCACGGCGGAGAGCATCTCCGGTGCGATCAGCAAGGAGATGAAGCAGGATGCATTTATCGCTGTTATCATCGCCACCATCTGCATGCTGCTGTATATCTGGTTCCGTTTCAAAGATATCAAGTTTGCAGGAAGTGCCGTACTGGCGCTGCTTCATGACGTGCTCGTTGTGCTGACCTTCTATTCTCTGTTAAAATGGTCTGTCGGCTCCACCTTTATCGCATGTATGCTGACGATTGTCGGTTATTCCATCAACGCCACCATCGTTATCTTCGACCGTATCCGTGAGAATTTAAAGGTGAACAGCAAGATGGAGCTTTCCGAGATTGTAAACTTAAGTATCACACAGACATTTACAAGAAGTATCAATACTTCTTTGACCACGTTCATCATGGTATTCGTGCTGTTTATTCTCGGTGTGTCCTCGATTCGTGAGTTCGCACTTCCTCTGATGGTTGGTATCGTATGCGGTACGTATTCTTCCGTCTGCATCACAGGTTCCTTATGGTATGTGATGACGATCTACAAGAATAAGCATATGGAAGAGAAAAAGGCTGCTGAAAAAGCGGCTAAGGCAGCGGCGAAGAGCTCAAAAAAATCAAAGTAAGGAATCAGAATGAATTATAAAATTATTGCTAAGGATGGCCGTGCAAAACGGGCGGAGGTTTCCACCGTGCACGGAACCATCCAGACTCCGGTATTCATGAATGTCGGTACGGTTGGCGCCATCAAGGGAGCGGTCTCCACAGATGATTTAAAGGAGATCAGAACCCAGGTAGAGCTGTCCAACACGTATCACCTTCATGTGAGAACCGGTGATAAGTTAATCCGGGAATTCGGCGGACTCCATAAGTTCATGAACTGGGACCGTCCGATTCTCACGGATTCCGGCGGATTTCAGGTCTTTTCCTTAACCGGGTTAAGGAAGATCAAAGAGGAAGGCGTCTACTTCCAGTCTCATATCGACGGCCACCGTATTTTTATGGGGCCGGAGGAGAGCATGCAGATCCAGTCGAATCTGGGTTCCACCATCGCTATGGCGCTGGACGAGTGTCCGCCCCACCCGGCGACCAGGGAATATATGCAGAACAGCGTTGACCGGACCACCAGATGGCTGGAGCGCTGCAAGGTGGAGATGGCCAGACTTAACAGTCTGCCGGAGACCATCAATCAGGAACAGCTGTTGTTCGGCATAAACCAGGGCGGAACGTATGAAGATATCCGCATCGAACACGCGAAGACCATTTCCGCCATGGATTTGGACGGATACGCGCTGGGCGGCCTGGCGGTCGGCGAGAGCCACGAGGAGATGTACCGTATTTTAGATGAAACCGTGCCGTACCTTCCAGAACACAAGCCAACCTATTTAATGGGCGTCGGAACGCCGGCCAATATCCTGGAGGCGGTGGACCGGGGCGTGGATTTCTTCGACTGTGTCTATCCGTCCAGAAACGGCCGCCATGGCCATGTCTATACCAATCAGGGCAAACGGAACTTATTTAATTCCAAGTATGAGCTGGATCACCTCCCCATCGAAGAGGGCTGCGGGTGTCCGGCCTGCCGTTCCTACAGCAGAGCTTATATCCGGCATTTGTTAAAAGCAAAAGAAATGCTCGGGATGAGATTATGTGTCTTGCATAATTTGTACTTTTATAATACAATGATGGAAGAGATTCGCGACGCAATCGAACAGCACCGTTATGCAGAGTACAAAGCGGAAAAGCTTGCCGGCATGACGGCGGTACAAGCAGAGAAGTAAGGACAATGATACCGTAGCGAGGCGGCGGATCGTTATATAAGGAGGAAATGATTTATGGCATTAGCAACCAGCGGCGGCATGGGCATGGGATTCTGGATTATTTATATCGCGGTAATCTTCGGCTTTATGTATTTTATTGCAATCAGACCGCAGAAGAAGGAAAAGAAGAAACAGCAGGAACTGCTTTCAAGCATTGCTATTGGTGACAGCGTTTTGACTACCAGTGGTTTCTATGGCGTTATTATCGATATGACTGATGATACCGTGATCGTAGAGTTCGGCAATAACAAGAACTGCAGAATTCCGATGCAGAAGGCTGCCATCGTTCAGGTGGAGAAGCCGGAGGTTTAAGAGGCAGCCGCACTCGATGGAATGACCGGGCGCGAATGAAAGCAAGATATAAAATTGAAAAAGTAGAATCAGTGTAAAGAGCTGACTGTTGAGAATCAAAGAATTGATTCTTGGCAGCCAGCTTTTTTCGCGTTAAGAGAACGGGATCTCTGGCCTGATGTCTCTTCGTACATGAATGTTAAAAAATAACAACCAAATCCTGCCAATTTGAGGTAATCAAACAAAAAAACTTGCCATTTCTGTAGAAACAGGGTAAAATATCCCAATAGGCCATCCCCCTATAACAAAAATATGTTTAAAAACAACAAAATATATGTTGACTTCAAACATTTAATATGATACTATCTCGGTATAGATGTTAGAAACAAACAAAAAGGGAAAGGAATTGAGAAATAACATGAGAGAAATTATCACATTAAAATGGGAGAAGGGGAATTTGCTTCTGTTAGATCAGACACTCCTGCCAAATACGGTTACATATGCAACATGTAAAACCCTGGAGGATGTCTATCAGGCGATTCAGACCATGATTGTCAGAGGCGCACCGGCTATCGGCGTATCGGCCGGATACGGTATGGTGCTGGCTGCCAATGCCTTTGATGGAACGGACACGGCTGCGTTTATGGATTTTTACAGGGAGCAGGGAGAATACTTAAAGTCTTCCCGTCCTACCGCGGTGAACTTAATGTGGGCCGTAGACAGAATGGTAGAGAGAGCAGAAGCGCTTGCCGGTGAAGGACAGCCTCTTGAGGCTGTAAGGAAGGGACTGGAAGCGGAAGCTGTGGCGATTCATGAAGAGGACAAGCAGACAAACCGGAACATTGGAACGAATCTGCTCAGCCTTTTAAAGGAAGGGGACACTGTTCTCACCCACTGCAACGCGGGAAGTCTGGCAACATCGGAATATGGAACCGCATTGTCTGTATTCTATATGGCTCAGGAGAAGGGAATGAATATCAAAGCCTTTGCAGATGAGACGAGACCAAGGCTCCAGGGAGCCAATTTAACCGCTTTTGAACTGGTAGAACACGGGGTGGATGTGACGCTGATCTGTGACAATATGGCTGCAGTAGTTTTATCACAGGGGAAAATCAATGCTCTTATCGTAGGCTGCGACCGTGTAGCTGCTAATGGAGATACGGCGAACAAGATAGGAACCTTCAGTGTCAGCGTTCTGGCCAATCAGTTTCATGTACCGGTCTATATCGCGGCGCCGACAACCACGATTGATATGGAGTGTCCAACCGGAAAAGAGATCCCGATCGAAGAGCGAAGCAGGGAGGAGGTCCTTCGCATTAACGGGGAATACATTGCCCCGAAGGAAGTGAAGACATACAATCTGGCATTTGATGTAACACCGGCCGAGTATATTACGGCCATTGTAACCGAGAAAGGAATCGTGTATCCTCCTTTCCGTGACAATTTAGAGATACTAATGAAAAAATAGGGAAGAGGTGAAAGGAAGCTGCCTTTCATTTCTACCGGAAACGCCAAAATGCAGGCGTTTACATGAATGGAGGCAGGTATGAAGACATTTACCGCAGAAGAAAGAAAAAAGTTTATTCTGGATTACGTGAAGGAAAATGAGTTCGTGGACATCACTTATCTAAAGGATACGCTGCTGGTATCTGAGATGACGATCCGGAGAGATTTAAAGAAGCTGGAAGAGGACAACAGCCTGGTGAGAGTGCTGGGAGGTGCGAGAAGCATACCGGGAGGCACGTATGAAGATCCGGTGGACAAGCGGGTGAAGTTTCATGCTGAGGAGAAGGACAGGATCGCCAGATATGCGGCATCTCTGGTGGGTGAAGGAGAATCCATCTTCATGGATGCCAGCAGCACGGTGTATGCCATGGCGGATTACTTAGAGGTGCACGCCACGGTGATCACCAATAACATCAGTATATGCATGAAGCTGAAGGACAAAGAGAAGATTGACGTGATCCTGATCGGAGGAAGTTTGAGAAAGAGCGCCATGTCGCTGGTAGGGACCGAAGCGGTCCGTATGCTGGATAATTATTACGTGGACAAGGCATTTCTTTCCTCCAAATCGGTGGATGAGAAGCATGGTATTTCCGATGCCACGAGAGATGAGGCAGAGGTTAAGAAGGCGATGATTAAGGCCAGCGAGGAAGTGTATTTCCTGATGGATCATCACAAGCTGGCGAGCAGAGCTTTTTACAAGGTCTGTGACCTGGAAGAGATTACGGAGCTGATTGTAGATGCTTCGGAAGAAGAGTATGTAACAGAATTTACGGAAGAATGCAGAAAGAACAATAAACATATTCACTGTGTCTGATAAGATACAGCAAAAGGAGAAGGAGAGAACAATCATGAAGAAAGTATGGGCAATCTGTTTAACGGCAGCTTTAACGGCAGGACTGCTTGCAGGATGCGGCGGCGCAAAGACATCAGATACGGCTGGGGAGAGCGTATCGACAGAGACACCTGCCGGAGAGGAAAAGAAGGACGGGGATTTAAGCGTGCTTCTGCTTGTTCCGGGTACTCTGGGAGACAAGTCTTTCTTTGATTCCGCCAATGCAGGTCTGGCACTGATCGAAGAGAACTACAGTGCCAGCACAAAGGTTGTGGAGATGGGAACGGATATCACCAAGTATTCCGCCACACTGGAAGACGTTATTAATGAAGGCTGGGACATCATTATCACGGGCGGCGTCAATATATCCCAGCCGCTTCAGGAAGCGGCAGAGGAGTATCCGGATCAGAAGTTTATCTTATACGATGAGAGTGTGGATTTCTCCGACGGAGCTAATTCCAATATTTACTGCATGACATATAAGTGCTATGAAGGCGGTTATCTGGCGGGTGTGCTGGGCACCTCTGCTTCTAAGACAGGACAGCTGGGATTTGCCGGCGGATTTGACATTCCCCTCATTAATGACTGGCTGGTAGGCTACATAGAAGGTGCGAAGGTGGTAAACCCGGATATCAAGATTAACACAGGCTATATGAACAGCTTTACGGACGCGGCCAAGGGAAAAGAGATCGGAATCGCATTATATAACGCAGGAGCCGACATCGTATTTCAGGCGGCAGGCGGCGCAGGTCTGGGCGTTCTGGACGCGGCCAAGGAGACCGGCAATCATGCAATTGGAACAGATTCAGATCAGTCAGAACTGTTCTCCAGTGACGAAAAGAAGGCGGATGCCATCTACGCATCTATCTTAAAACGGGTGGATATCTCCATCGACAAGGCAGTTGGCGATTATCTGGACGGAAAACTGGAATTCGGCACAGTAAAGACGTATGGACTGTCCGACGGTTGTATTGAAATCACGGACAACAGCTGGTATCAGAAGAACGTACCTGCAGAAGCGAGAGAAAAGGTAGCGGAAGCGAAGCAGAATATCATTGACG
This sequence comes from Hungatella sp. L36, assembly GCF_014288035.1. Classification (NCBI taxonomy): domain Bacteria; kingdom Bacillati; phylum Bacillota; class Clostridia; order Lachnospirales; family Lachnospiraceae; genus Hungatella; species Hungatella sp. L36. The sequence goes on from NZ_JACOPC010000021.1 coordinate 73,668, forward strand.
GAAAAATTGAAATCAGAAGTGCATTTGATATGACAGATGAGGAAATCGCATCATTAAAGGGCGAAGTTCAGCCATAAGCGCAGAGGGGTGATACGGATGGAGCAGGCCAGAGAAATATTAAGCATGAAGAACATCACAAAAGTATACGGCAACGGAGTTTTGGCCAACTCTCATGTGGATTTTTCTGTAAACAGAGGAGAGATTCACGCCCTGATGGGGGAAAACGGAGCCGGAAAATCGACGCTCATGAAGATCCTGTTCGGAATAGAACAACCGGATGAAGGTACGATAGAGCTGGATGGAAAAACGGTGAAGATCGCTTCCTCTGATGATGCCCTGCGTCTCGGTATCGGGATGGTACACCAGCATTTTAAGCTGGTGTCTTCCCTTACCGTGGCAGAGAACATTGTGCTGGGAAAGGAACCGAAAAAGAACGGTTTTCTGGATCGGAAAAAGGCGGTTGAAATTACCAGAGCGCTTTCGGAGCGTTTCCGGTTTGATGTGGATCCGACGGCAGCCGTCAGTGATTTATCGGTTGGAAAGAAGCAGAAGGTCGAAATTTTAAAGGCGCTGTACCGTGAAGTTAAGCTGCTTATTTTAGATGAGCCGACGGCGGTGCTGACACCTCAGGAGACGGAGGAGCTGTTTGAGCAGCTAAACAAGCTGAAGGAATCGGGCCTTACCATTATCTTTATCTCTCATAAGCTGAATGAAATAAAAGAGATCTGTCAGAGGATCACCATCATGCGCCATGGAAAAGGCGTGGGTACTTATGATGTTACAGGTCTGACAGTGGAGGACATCTCGAAGTTGATGGTGGGCCGTGACATTATCTTAAAGGTGGAAAAAGGGCCGGCGAAACCGAAGGAAACGAGACTCTCTGTCCGGAATTTAAGCTGTAAAAATGAGGTGGGCAGACAGGTACTTAACCGTGTCTCTTTCTCCGTGCGCTCAGGAGAAATTCTGGGAATTGCCGGAGTGGAGGGCAGCGGCCAGGAAGAACTGGTGGAACTGATTACCGGTATGAGGCATCTGGACAAAAGAAACGGAGAAGTGATGATCGGTACGGACCAGACGGCGGGCTGTTCCGTCAAGGAGATCAGGCGAAAGGGGATGTCCTATATTCCGGAGGACCGCATGGTCTATGGGGCCGCGGGACACGTGACTATCCGGGAAAATATGATTTCCAGTATCTGTGATTCCGAGGAAGTGAATTCCGGGCTGTTTCTGAATAAAAAGAAGATCGACCGCTGGGTGGAGGCAGGGATTCGTGATTACGATATTCGCTGCGGAAGTCCTCTTGATGAGATTGGCATGCTGTCGGGCGGAAATATGCAGAAAGTGATCGTAGCGCGGGAGTTTTCTGCAGAACCGTCGATTCTGATTGCAGATCAGCCGACGCGCGGCGTCGATGTGGGCGCGATTGAGTTTATTCACAAAAAAATTGTGGAAATCCGTGACAGAGGCTGCGCGGTCCTTCTGGTTTCCGCGGATTTGAATGAAATTCTGGAACTTTCGGACAGCATTATTGTCATGTGCCAGGGGAAAATATCAGGATACTTCCCCCAGGCCAAGGAAATGACTGAAGAAGAGCTGGGATATTATATGCTCGGCGTGAAGCACCAGTCGGAGGAAGACTTAAGGAGGGCCTGCTGTGAAGAATAAGAATAAAATCATGTCCCGGTTTGAACTGTTAAGAACCCTTCTGGCTGTCGGAATTGCCGTTGTATTCGCGGTGGTAATTATCTTTTTGGTGAGCAGTCAGCCTTTGGAGGCCATCTATAAGTTCTTTGTGGCTCCGCTTACTTCATTTCGTTATATTGCCAATATTATTGAGCTTATGACTCCGCTGCTGTTCACGGGACTGGCGGTTACATTCATTCTCCAGACGAAGGTTTACAACCTTGCAGTGGAAGGAATGTTCTATGCGGGAGGTCTTGCGGCTGCCCTGGCGGCGACCCTGCTTAAGATGGGACCTGGAATTCATGCTTTTACAGCCCTGTTTGCAGGACTTGCCGCCGGAGCACTGATCGCATTTCTGCCAGCGATTTTAAAACTGAAGTTTGAGGCAAACGAAATTGTTTCCTCTCTGATGTTAAACTACATTACCTTCTATATTGGTGATTTCCTCTTAAAGACTTATATGAAGGACCCAAAGAGCACACACGTAGCTTCCCTGAAATTTGCGAAGACGGCAAGGCTGTTTGAATTTACCAGAGGTATCCATTTCGGACTTGTGATCGCGGTGGTCCTTGTGATTGCTGCATGGCTGTTCCTGTACCATACAAAATGGGGATATGCCATCCGCATGTGTGGGGAGAACAAAAACTTTGCGAAGTATTCTGGCATCGGAGTGACGGGGACGATACTCCTGTCCCAGATTATTGGAGGAGCCATTGCCGGTCTGGGCGGAGCAGCCTATATGATGGGATCACAGCAGCGTTTTAACTGGGAGTGGCGGTCAGGATATGGCTGGGATGGTCTGATCATCGCTATCATTGCGAGAAATAACCCGAAGTTTGTTCCGGTTGGAGCGTTTCTTCTTGCTTATTTAAGAATCGGATCCGATATCATGAGCCGTGGAACCGATGTGCAGAATGAAGTGGTGTCCATCATACAGGGCGTGATCATTATCCTGATTGCAGCTACCGGTTTCCTTGCCGGATATAAGAAGAAACTGACTGTGAAAATGACGAGAGAAGCGGCTGACGCATAGAGGAGGAGCAAAATGAAAATATTGGAGATTGTTACATCGGTCAGCTTCCTGTTTTCGATCATCCGCATGACGACACCGATTCTGTATGCGTCCATGTCTTATCTGGTAGCGGATTTAGCAGGTGTTACAAACATTGGAATTGAGGGAATGATGCTGACCTGCGCCCTGATTGGCGTAGTAGCCAGCGCTGCGTTTGGAGGCAATGCATTTCTCGGCTTTACGGCGGCCGTTGTCGTAGGCGCATTGCTGGGAATTTTAATGTGCTTTATTGTTACTAAGCTAAAAACAGATCCGACCATCACAGGCATTGCCTATAACCTGACGGCCGCTGGAGGAACCGTATTTCTTTTGTATCTGGCGGTAGGGGAGAAAGGGATATCTTCGTCTTTAAAGAGCGGTGTGCTTCCTCAGGTGAATATTCCTGTGATTAAGGATATTCCGGTCCTGGGAACTGTGGTGTCCGGGCACAATGTACTGACATATGTGGCTGTCTTGCTGATCATTGTACTCAGTATATTCTTATATAAGACCTCTCTGGGGCTTCATATCAGAAGCTGCGGCGAGAATCCGGAAGCGCTGGAGTCTGTGGGCGTGCATGTGCTGCAGGTGAAATATATTGCTCTGGCAATCAGCGGCATGCTGGCAGCTATGGGGGGCGCTTACATGTCTATGGGTTACGTATCGTACTTTGTAAAAGATATGACGGCAGGCAGAGGCTTCATTGCGATTGCCGCCGCCTCGCTGGGAGGCAACAAACCGGTGCCGACACTGCTTGTCTGCCTGCTGTTCGGAGTTGCAGATGCCTTCGCGGTCAATCCGGGAACGCAGAATATGGGAATTCCGACGGAGCTGGTCAGCACCATTCCGTATATAGTAACAGTAATTGTACTTGTAATTTACTCTTATAAAAAAATGAATGATAAGAGAAGAGCAGCAGTGGCCTGATGAGAAAGGAAGATAAAAAATGGAGAAGATTGTACCAATTATAGATATTCCCTATAACAAAATTGCAGAGAGAGTCATCGCCTGCGGTGATCCCGCCCGGGCGGAAAAGATATCAAAACGGCTGGAAAACGTGGAAGTAGTGGCAAAGAGCCGGGAATACTGGACCTTTAACGGAACCTACAAGGGAGTGCCTGTGACTGTATCATCCCATGGCGTGGGGGGAAACGGAGCCTCTGTAAGCTTTGAAGGACTGATTCTGGGCGGAGCAAAAGTTATTATCCGTGTTGGAACCTGTGGGACTTTACAGAAAGATATGCCCCAGGGAGCACTGATTATCGCCACGGCCGCGTGCCGGGACGACGGAATCACGCCTCAGTTTATTCCGATTTCCTATCCGGCGATAGCGTCCATGGATGTGGTAGCGGCCATGCAGGAAGCGGCAAAGGAAATTAATCCGGAAGCGAGAACCGGAATCATCACGACATCGGGTCTGTTCTATACCGGTCTGATGCCTACAAATAACCGGCTGTTTTCGGAAGCCGGAGTTCTGGCTATGGAAAATGAAGCATCGGTCCTCTTTGTTATCGCATCGGTGAGAGGCATAAAATCCGGCTGTATTGTAGCGGCAGATGGCCCATGCTTCGAATTCGTAGGCTCCGAGGAGTTTGATCACTATCCGGAGAAGATGGCGAAGGCCGTGGAAGATGAGATTACAATTGCGCTGGAAAGTATTATTAAGGTGGAAGTATAAGGAGGCAGAATCATATGAAGACAGGAATCTGGGGAGCCGGCAACATTGCCCATACCCATGCGGAAGCGCTGAAGGCCAGCGGAATTTTAATAGGAGCTATCGTCGATGTCAGTGAGGAGAAGGCAAAGGCATTTGCCGAAGAATTCTCCATTGAAAAGTGGGGAACGGATTCTTCCATTCTTTTCGATGATGAGATTACAACCGTCCATGTGTGCACACCGCCGAACCTCCATTACGATATGGTTATGGAGCTACTGGACCATAAGAAGAACGTGCTGTGCGAAAAACCTCTGTGCTTTGAGGACAGCCAGGCGGAGGAACTGGCCAGGCGTGCGAAAGAGTGCGGAGTGGTCTGCGCAATTAATTTTAACGTAAGATTCCATATGGCATGTCAGAAGGCAAGAAAACTGGTGGAATCGGAAGAATTCGGCCGTGTGAATGTGATCCACGGTAACTATTTGCAGGAGTTCAATGCATTTCCTGCGCCTGTGGACTGGCGATACAACACGGTTCTGGCGGGCCGGATGCGCGCAGTGACGGAGATCGGGACGCACTGGCTGGATATTGCCCAGTATATCTCCGGCCGGAAGGTGAAGGCGCTTTCCGCCAACTTCGGGCGTTTTTACCCGAACCGGTATGTGGAAGACCGTATCATGTATCCGGATTCCGGAGATGGAAAACGGACGGAGACGATGGAGGTCTGCTCCGAAGATGCGGCAGCCATTAATTTAAAATTTGACAACGGAGCGATCGGAACGGTGCTCTTATCAGAAGTGTCCCAGGGCAGAATCAACCGGATCACCCTGGAGGTGACAGGAGAAAAGAAGAATCTGTGGTGGAATTCAGAGGACAACAATATCCTGAACACGGCTGTCAAGGGAAGCGGTGTGAACTCGGAGATCTTCGGTTTTGGCAACGGTTTTATGGATACCTTCCGAAGTCTTGTGGACAGCTTTTATGATGATGTAAAGCGGGGCTGTGTGTCGGAAGCACCGGTTTATCCTACCTTTTTTGAGGGAAGGGATATTGTGAAGCTCTGTAATGCGATGCTTGAGAGTGCGGATTCGGATGGAAAGTGGGTTGTGGTCGAATGATAGAATCTATAATTGAGAAACTGAAACTCGTACCGCTCACTGGAGAAGGCGGCATGTACCGGTATCTCTATGCCGGTGAGAAGGACGCTGCGGGAAGGGAGTCTTACAGCTCCATCTACTATCTTTTGACGGAACACTCCTTTTCCCATATGCACAGGCTGAAAACCGATGAAATCTACCATTACTATATGGGGGATGGGCTGGAGCTTCTTCTCCTGTATCCGGATGGAACATCGGAGATCAAAGTTCTGGGGACACGTCTGTCTGATGGGGAAGTCCCGCAGTTTCGTGTTCCGGCAGGCGTATGGCAGGGGTCGGTTGTGGCTCACGGCGGGAAATACTGTCTGGCGGGAACGACGATGGCCCCGGCGTATCTGCCGGAGGATTACGAACATGGTGATATGAAAACGCTGTGCGCCGGATATCCGGACGCCGAAGCCGCCATCAGACGGCGCTGCGGCGAAGCTATTGCGCGATGAGGACACGATATGATTAAAAAATGGAAAGAAATTCTGATGGTCATCGTTGGTTCCATGATGATGGGAGCCAGCATTGATCTGTTTGTCCAGGCAGACTTTGGACTGGACCCGCTGTCACTGTTTCAGGCGGGACTGGGACGCGTTCTGCACCTGTCTCTGGGGACCACATCCCAGGTGCTGATGATTTCCATCATTATCCTTCTGTTCTTTATCGACAGGAAACGGATCGGAATCGGTTCTATCTTAAATAGCGTGCTGGTAGGTGCATTTATCAAGTGGTTTTCCCCGGTGATCTGTACGGGAGGAGGAACTGCGGCGGGACGCCTTTTGTGCCTGCTGGCCGGTCTGATTCTCATGGGTGTGGGGATCGGAACGTATGTGGCGGCGGGGCTTGGCGAGGCAGGAATGGATGCCATGATGATGTATTTATCCGGAAAGCTTAAAAAGAATGTCAATGTGACAAGAATAACCATCGATATACTGCTTTCCATCACCGGTTTTCTTCTGGGAGGAAAGCTGGGAGGCGCCACGGTGGTCTCCATGCTGGTAAATGGTTATATGATCCAGTTCACCATTGAGCTGATTGGACGATTCAGAAGAAATAAGGCTGTAATAGAAATAGGAGGGCAGTAAGTATGGGGTATATGACAGAAAAAGAAGCCAGGAGCGTACTGACAGACCTGGGAAGGCGTTCTTATGAGCGTGCCTATGTTGCGGCCAATGACGGCAATATCAGCTGCAGGATTTCAGCGGATACGATTCTGATTACTCCCTCCGGTGTCTCCAAAGGGTATATGACGGACGATATGATGGTGAAGGTATCGCTGGACGGCAGAGTGCTGACAGAGGGGAAACCTTCCTCAGAGATGAAGATGCATTTGAGAATCTACCGGGAGGATCCGGAAATTCATGGTGTTACGCATCTCCATCCTCCGTTTGCGACCGCGTTTTCGGCGGCAGGGATTCCCTTAAACCGGGCAATTCTAACGGAAGCCGTGATGGCAGTGGGGGTGGTCCCGGTTGCACCGTACGCCCTTCCGGGAACGGAAGAAGTACCGGAATCCATCGCCCCGTTTATTCATGATTACAATGCCGTGCTTCTGGCTAATCATGGGGCGCTGAGTTGGGGGAAAGATGTGTACCAGTCTTTTTATTTCATGGAATCCGTGGAACAGTGCGCCAGAATTCAGCTGTATTTGAGAATGCTGGGAAGCAGCGGAACTCTGAACGGAAGTCAGGTTGACCGGCTGATGGAAATGCGAAAGGTATGGGGAATCGACAGAGGCGGTATTCCTGTCACCGAGTGACAGTTGTACCGGGAGACCGGAAGATAACAAAACGGTAAAAATAAGATGTTTTCTGTAAATAGATGCCGGCCTTCGCTCACGTATGCTATAATCCCCATAAAAAAGGACGAAAGAAGGTCCAGCAATGGGGAAATTTGTAATCTACAGGAAAAATACCGGCTACGATTTTCATTTAAAGGCCGCCAACGGGGAGACGATCGGGACATCGGAGATCTATACGAAAAAGGACGCATGCGTGGACGGAATCGAGAGTGTGATCCGGTGCGCAGAGGCGGCGGAGATTGAAGACCAGACCGTCAGAGGCTATCTGGCACAGAAGAATCCGAAATTTGAGATTTACCAGGATCAGAAGAGGGGATACTGCTTCCGGCTCCTTGAAAAGAGCGGGCAGATGATCCTGGAATCCCAGGCGTACACCGCGAAGGCCAGCTGCCGGAACGGAATCCGCAGCGTCAAGGTAAATGCCCCGAGCGCGGAAGTGGAGATGGACGAAATACAATAAAACAGCAGTGACAGGAAGACTCTGTCTTCCCGATGGAAGCCTCGCTTATGGGCCGTATCGGGAAGGTGGGGTCTTTTTCCTTGACAGAAGAGAATTTCTTGTATATAATTCAAAAGTGAACAGTTCAAAAATGAACAATATTAGAAAGGTGAAATCATGGAGCAGAAAGATGAGGGCTACTTTGCCTACTATGCAAAGATAGACAAGGTATACAGAAAATTGTGTGCCCTGGAAGTGGCGGAATACTGTTTTACCCCCAACGAAATCGTGGTACTGATGTTTCTGGCCAACAATCCCGGTTATGACAGCGCGTCGGATATCGCTCATTTCCGCAATATTTCCAAGGGGCTTGTGGCGAAATCCGTGGAGACACTGTGCGAGAGAGGCTATCTAAAGGCGGGAAAGGATTTAAAGGACAGGAGACTCATTCATCTGTCCCTGACGGAGAAAAGCGACGACATTGTGACGAGACTCAGAAAATGCCGCCAGGAATTTGCAGGAAAGCTGTATGATGGCGTACCGCGGGAAGATATGGAGGCCATGGCGCGTACGACTAAGGTAATCAATCAGAATCTTGACGATATCTTGAAAGGAATGAAATAAATGGAACCAAAAAAAGGAAAAGAGAATGAACTGGGGACCGAGAGCGTCGGAAAGCTGCTCTTCCGGCTGTCTATGCCCGCCATTGCGGCACAGGTGATCAATGTTATGTACAACATGGTTGACCGTATGTATATCGGCCATATTCCGGGAGTCGGAGCGGCAGCCCTGACGGGAGTCGGCGTTACGATGCCGGTCATCATGGCGATCACCGCATTTGCCTATTTTATCAGTATGGGAGGCGCGCCGCGTTCCTCCATCATGATGGGGAGAAATGAGAAGGAGAAGGCGGAGAAGATCCTGGGTAACTGTACCACGATGCTGGTAGTGCTTGCCCTGATCCTGACTGCGGTCTTCCTGTTCTGCGGGCGTTCCATCCTGCTGTTGTTCGGGGCCAGTGAAAATACGATCGGGTATGCCTGGGATTACATGAAGATATATGCGCTGGGAACCATTTTCGTACAGCTGGCGCTGGGGCTGAATGCATTTATCACTGCCCAGGGCTACGCCAAGACCAGCATGTATACCGTGCTGATCGGAGCTGTCTGCAACATTATTCTGGACCCTATCTTTATATTCGGTCTGAATATGGGCGTGAAGGGGGCCGCGCTGGCGACAATCCTTTCCCAGGCGGTCTCCTCCATCTGGGTGCTGCGCTTCCTCACTTCGGAGAAGAGCTCACTGCGCATCAAAAAGAAGAGCCTGAAGCTGGAGGCAGGCATTATTCTTCCCTGTATGGCATTGGGAACATCGCCGTTTATCATGGCGTTTACGGAAAGCATCCTGTCCGTCTGCTTCAATTCATCCCTGCTTCGCTACGGCGGAGACGTGGCGGTAGGCGCCATGACGATACTGAGCAGTGTCATGCAGTTTTCCATGCTTCCGCTTCAGGGACTGACCCAGGGCTCCCAGCCCATCGTCAGCTTTAACTATGGGGCTGGCAGCGCGGACCGCGTGAAGAAGACGTTTAAGATCCTGTTCCTCTGCTGTATTGGCTATTCCACGCTTCTGTGGGCGCTGTCCATGTTCTTCCCGCAGATTTTCATCATGATCTTTACCAGCGATGCCGCGCTGACGGAATATACGCGCTGGGCGATCCGGATTTATATGGCGGTTTCCCTGATGTTCGGTGCACAGGTGGCCTGCCAGCAGACCTTTATTGCGCTGGGAAATGCCAAGGTATCCGTATTTCTGGCGCTGCTGCGCAAGGTATTTTTACTGATCCCGCTGATCTTTATTCTTCCGCGTTTTATGGAGAATAAGACTATGGGCGTGTTCTTAGCCGAACCGGTCGCAGATTTCTGCGCTGTTTGTGTTACCGTGGCCATGTTCAGCGTATCTTTTAAAAAGATTATTGCCAGAATGGAAGGAGCAAAGAAGCAATGAGTATGACAGCAAAAGAAGCGGAGAAATTATTTAAAAAACTTCCCAAGGCGGAACTGGGATTTTTCCCGACGCCGTTTTACCGGCTGGACCGGCTTTCGAAGGAACTGGGAGTGAACCTCTATATCAAGCGTGACGATTTTACCGGCATGAGCCTGTTCGGGGGAAATAAGGTGCGCAAGCTCCAGTATCTGATGGGGGACGCTATGAGCCGCGGCTGTGAGTACGTCTTCACCTTTGGGGCGACCCAGTCAAACCACGCCATGCAGACGGCGGCCGCGTGCCGGCGCTGCGGTTTAAAACCGGTGCTGTATCTGGTCGCCATTGTGAAGCCGGATGAGGAGGATCTGAGGGCCAACCTGCTTCTGGACCGCATCATGGACGCCGAGGTTCACATCGTGGAGATTCAGGCGGGAGAGACAGAGGAAGAGGCGGAAGACCGGGCCGTTGTTCTTGCGAGAGAACACATGGCCCGCTTAAATAAGGAAGCCGGCAGACACGTCTGCTATGAGGTACCCATGGGCGGAGCCAGTCCGGTGGGATCTGTGGGATTCATCGAGGGATACGTGGAGCTGGAGAAGCAGCTGTCCGCCATGGATATCCAGGCCGATTACGTCTTCCATGCCACCGGAACCGGCGGTACGATGGCTGGTCTGGCCGCAGGACGGAACCTGGTCGGTTCTGAGACCGGGATCATTTCCATCAATGTCAGCGCCAAGGACCCGGAGTATCCGAATCGGACGGCCGCTCTGGCTAATGAGAGCCTAAAGCTGATCGGAGCCGGAATCACGGTGGATGCGGAGCGGGATATCTGCACCGATTTAAACTATTATCTGCCCGGCTATGAGATTCCCAACGAGGCGGCCTCCGAGGCGATTAAGCTTCTGGCGGTGAAGGAAGGGCTTCTCACAGACCCGGTATATACGGGAAAAGCCTTTGCGGGCATGCTGGATTACATCAGGACTAAAAAGGTTCCGGCCGGAAGTAATGTGGTATTCTGGCATACGGGCGGGGCCACAGCGTTATTTGCGGAGAAGGAGATACTTGGAGACTTAAGCAAATGAGTTTATGAGGGAGTCCATGATAGATAAATATCTGGAACGAGGAGATCTGTTTGCCCTGTACGATAACGGCTTGAAAAGCATATGCGTGGTCACGGGTGAGAGCCCTGATATATGTGAACTTAAAAATATCGCTACATATGAAGCGTGGCACGGTAAGGGATATGGCAGCAGGCTCATTCAGTATATATCAGAATTTTATAAAGAGAAGTATAAGACCATGATTGTGGGAACCGGCGATCTCCCTTTTATTCTGCATTTTTACGAGAAGAATGGTTTTTGCCTTTCTCACAGGATTCATAACTTTTTTACAGACAACTATGACCATCCGATGTTTGAGGATGGGATACAGCTTGTAGATATGGTTTACTTAAAGAAGGAGTTAGCGTAAAAGTAGTGATTTAAGAAAACATGATGCTGCGAGGTGGGGCCATGGAAACAAGTGATGGTTTTTGGAATGCGATTGATAAAATCGTGAGTGAATCAAAAATTGTTATAGATAGACCAAAAGGAACGGCTCATCCGAGGTTTCCCGATTTTGTTTACAGAGTTGATTACGGTTATTTAGAGAATACGTCTTCAATGGATGGAGGAGGCATCGATGTATGGGTGGGAACAGATGAAAGAAAGCAAATTGATGCAATCATGTGCATTGTTGATTTAATGAAACGTGATTCGGAAATAAAAATCCTGATTGGCTGTACAGAAGCTGAAAAGGATATCGTTTATCAAACGCATAACGAAACCGATTATATGAAAGGAATACTCATACGCAGGTTGTGAGTATTAAAAGTCAAGCAGCAAGAGGGAGAGGAATTTATACCAGGAATTACATAAAAAACATGAAAAATTACTAAAAAAGGAGTACCGCGTAAATAATAAGCCGCCGTACTCCTTTTCCCTTACACCTTTAAATCCATCCCCCATCCAACCCAATGATCTGACCGGTCAGATAAGAATTCTTATATCCCAGGTGGTAGACCAGATCGGCCACCTCCTCCGCCTGTCCAAGGCGTCCGGCGGGAATCTCTTCGATCAGGGCGATGAGTTCGTCCTCTTCCAGGAAACGGTTCATCTCCGTATCGATGGCGCCGCACGCAACCGCGTTCACCTGGACGTTGCTGGGAGCCAGCTCCTTGGCCAGCGCCTTGGTGAAGGCGTTGATTCCGCCCTTTGTCGCTGAGTAGGCGACCTCGCAGGAAGCGCCGGAGACGCCCCATACGGAGGAAATGTTGATGATCTTTCCCTGCTTCTTCTCCACCATACCGGGAACGGCCAGTTTGCAGCAGTTGAAGACTGAGGTTAAATTGGTCCGTATGATCCGGTCCCAGGATTCCGTGCTCATGTCCTGTAAGAGGCCGATATAGGAAATCCCCGCGTTGTTTACCAGGACGTCAAGCGTTCCAAACTGCTTCCGGATCTGATCGAACAGAATCCGGCACTGCTCCATGTCGCCCATGTCGCCCATGTAGGCGAGGCAGGAAATCTGATACGATTCCAGCTCTTTTTTCGTCTGCAGGAGTCTCTCCTCGCTGTGAAGACAGTTGATTACCACATTATATCCTTTTTTTGCAAATTTTACCGCAATGGCTTTTCCGATTCCTCTGGAAGCGCCCGTAACCAGCACTGTTTTTTTTGCCATGAAAATCACCCTTTCTTTTAATCCTGGTAAGCCGGATCGATCCCGTCTTCCGTCACCTCTATTTTACCAAAGGTAATTTTTTAATTCAATAGGATTTGAGACTTAGTCACAAAAGAAAACATTGCATACTTAGAAGAGAGTGCGATATAATGAGACTATGAATTATTTCATGACAAATATTCCCGGCGGCGGAATCGTGGGATTGCGTACCGCGGCGGAAGAAATGATACAGGAAGGATGGAAATTAAATGGGAAAGATTTACGATGTGGTAATTATCGGTTCAGGTCCGGCAGGACTTACGGCGGCGATCTACGCCAAGCGTGCGGAGCTGGAGACCGTTGTCATTGAAAAAGAGGTTGCCAGCGGCGGCCAGGTGCTCAACACCTACGAGGTGGATAACTACCCGGGGCTTCCGGGAATCAACGGATACGACCTGGGCATGAAGTTCCGGGAGCACGCGGATAAACTGGGCGCGGAATTCGTGACCGATGATGTGGTGCGTGTGGAGAAGGCGGACGGCCTCTTTACCGTAACCTGCGCGGAGGAAAGCTATACGACGAGGACTGTCATCATCTCGACCGGCGCCAGCCACAGGAAGCTGGCGGTCCCGGGCGAAGAGGAGCTGACCGGAATGGGCGTGTCCTACTGCGCCACCTGCGACGGAGCATTCTTCCGCAACCGTGTGACAGCCGTGACCGGAGGCGGAGATGTGGCCATCGAGGATGCGATCTTCCTTTCCAGAATGTGTAAAAAGGTATATCTGATTCACCGCAGAGACGAACTGCGCGGCGCCAGGACTCTTCAGACCCAGCTGTTCTCGCTGGATAATGTGGAGGTGCTGTGGGATACCGTGGTGGAGAAAATTAACGGAGCAGACCAGGTAGAATCTATTACAATCCGAAATGTGAAGACGGAAGCCTCCGGGGAGCTTCCGGTTGACGGCGTGTTCATCGCAGTGGGAATCCATCCGCAGAGCGGCGCTTTCGACGGTCTTGTGGAGATGGATCACGGATACATTAAGGCGGGAGAGGACTGTGAGACATCGGTTCCCGGTATCTTCGCAGCCGGAGATGTGAGAACAAAACAGTTAAGACAGGTATCCACTGCTGTGGCGGACGGAGCAAACGCCATCACCAGTGTGGAACGCTATCTTACGGTCAATTCTTAAAACAGACGTTTACAAGATGCGCCTGATTCCATTCAGGCGCATTGATGCGTTTTAATGGAAAAATAGCAGGGGGGATATTACATATGCAGCGGGGAAAACAGCCGTTATGGAGGCGGAAGATTGTTTTTGTGGTGGTGTTTTTAGTGGTCAACCTCATATCCATTGCATTTCTGACGGTGAGAGAAAAAGCGGCGGTGAATCAGAAGCTGTTTGATCAGGCAGCCGAGACGGAGGCACAGTTTGGAGAAATCATGGAGACGTATGAACGCTCCTTCCAGCTTTTTGCACACATGATGGCGCGTGAAATCGAACATGAGCCGGATCCGGACTCCGTGCGCACCTATTTAAAAGGGATGGATGCCTCTCTCCTCAACATCGTGGGGGAGACGTATGACGGACTTTACATGTATTACAAGGGGCAGTACTTATACAGCTGGGACACGCCCTATTCCGTCTATGAAGATTCCGGTTATGTGGTAACAGAACGGCCATGGTATCAGGACGCTGTGGCGGGCAAAGGGGAGATCGTCTTCACACCGCCTTACATGAGTTACGCCAACCACTATATCCTGACGACCATTTCGCAGCTGCAGGCCGATGGGGAAACGGTCTTCGCCTATGACATCAAGATGGAGGACATTCAGAATCTGGTCTCCTCCATGGAGCAGTTCGAGCAGGAACAGATCCTGATCTATGACGGTGCAGGCACCGTGGTAGGCAGTACGGTACCCGGTTATCTGGGCGGAAACTTACAGATTTCGCAGGAGGAGGCGGCACAGAATCTGGAAGACGCACAGGCGGAGCTGGATGCTCTGAAAAAGGATAGCGGCGCCGAAACGGCCGGGGCAGAGGACACAGACAGAGCAGAAGACGCTGCCGGGGCAGAGGATACGGCCAAGTCCGAAGAAATTGCCAAAGCAGAAGAAAAACGGGACTCGGCCGCTGCATTTCTGGAGTTTCGCCAAAGGCTCAGCGAATGGGTCAGGGCCTCCGGTGATTTGAGCGGGTCCGCGAAGCCGGTCACCATGGATGGAAACCGGTACTACCTCTATAACCATCAGACAGCGGGCTGCGGCCTGATGGTTCTCGTACCGGAAGTGGCCATGCTGAAGGCCACCGTCGGCACCTGGCTGGTACCGTTTCTGGTGATGGAACTCATCTTAATTTACGTTCTTGGCAGCGTGGGAAGAGAACTGAGAAACCAGGAGCTGCGCGCGGCTTATGTGAAGATGGGGCAGATCCAGAAAAGGCTGGAGTTAGCGCTGTCGGCTGCACAGAAGGCGGCCGCGGTCGATGATCTGACCGGCCTGATGAATTTCAAGTCATTCCAGAAAGAGGTAGGAGAGCAGCTGGATACCATGGATGAGAAGGACAGCGGAATTCTGATCATGATTGACGGCGACCACTTCAAACGTGTCAATGACAATTACGGCCACAGCGTCGGGGACGAGGTGATCAGGCTGTCCGCGCAGATGATCATCGGACGTATCAGGACCGTGGACCTTGCGTCGAGGCTGCACGGGGACGAGTTTGCCATCTTCGTATCCAATACGGATAATTACGATGTGGCCAGAACCATTATGGAGGACATCAACGCATCGATTGCCAAAGAGGCCGGAAAACGGAACATGCCTGCCATCACGCTGTCAGCCGGCGCGGTGACGGCCCGCAGGGGAGGGCGTTACACGGAACTGTTCAAGGCAGCCGACGAGGCCTTATACCAGGCGAAGAAGACCCATAACGGCGGCTTCGCCAGCTTCGAGGAATTATAAAAGCGGAGGTCGGGGCACAGGCCATACCGCAAAAAATAAGGGTTCCGGATATCCGGAACCCTTATTCTTACTTAAAACTTATCTTCGATCAGAACTCCGGTTCAATGAGACCGTATGTTCCGCCTTTTCTCTTATAAACCACGTTCACTTCCTCGGTATCCGCATTTAAGAATACGTAGAAGTTGTGTCCGAGAAGCTCCATCTGTACGCAGGCTTCTTCAGGATCCATGGGTTTTACTGCAAATTTCTTGGACTTTACAATCTGGATTTCTTCTTCTGCGGATGCGTCTTCCTGTAAGAAGGCCTCTGAGAAGGAAGGTGCGGATTGTTTCTTATCAATCAGCTTGTTTTTATATTTTTTCAACTGACGTTCCAGGATCTCTTCTACGAGATCGATGGAGACGTACATATCACTGCTTGATTCTTCTGCTCTGATTATATGTCCTTTCACCGGAATTGTTACTTCGATTTTCTGAATATCTTTCTGTACGCTGAGTCTTACTACAGCTTCTGTCGCGGGTGCAAAGAAACGGTCCAGTTTACCAAGCTTGTCCTCGACTGCTTCGCGCAACCCCTGTGTTACCTCAATATTTCTTCCTGTAATTGTAAAACGCATAAGTCTTCAGCTCCTTTTTCTTGAGATGTTATCAGTATACCATATTTATTTGAAAAATTCAATTATGTTACGAAAATATCAAGACAATTAATCTAAATTTTTTGTAAAATGTTTCTACTTATAAATGCCCAAAATATTGAGAAACTATATATTGGGGTATAAAAAAGTCAAGGGAAAAATTGTATTTTTTGTCGAAATAAGTAAGTTTATGACAAGTACACAAAAATTGAAAGGGAAAATCGTGTCTGGTGGAAAAAGGGGATTTCCGGCGAAAAGATGTGGATAATGTGGATAACTCGGTGTATAAGTCGTTTTTGCCCTAAATATTGGGTTTGTGGGTGGGGATAAAAATGGGGGAAATGTGCACAGAATGATGTGGATAATGTGGATAAGTAGAAAATCGAACAGATTTTTTGTGCAACTTGCCAGGTTTACCATAATATACATTGATTTTGTCGAATTGTGGTGCCGGCCAGACACCCCAACCGGGCGGAAGAATGTCCGAACTATTAGCAGAATGTTAATTTTTTATGAATTCATTGAATTAAAAATGAGTTAGTGCTACAATATACAGGATTATACTGTGTTTATTTAGTAAGAAGAGTAGGAGAATGAATCATGAACCTCGTTCAAAAGGTATTTGGAACTCATAGTGAAAGAGAATTAAAGTTAATCAATCCGATTGTAGATAAGATAGAGGCACTCCGTCCGAAGATGATCGCACTGACGGATGAGGAGCTGAGGGACAACACACGGCTTTTTAAAGAAAGGCTGGCAGCAGGTGAGACCCTCGACGATATTTTGCCGGAGGCATATGCAACGGTTCGAGAGGCAGCAAGACGAGTCCTGGATATGGAACACTTCCGTGTACAGTTAATCGGCGGCATCGTACTCCATCAGGGACGTATTGCCGAGATGAGAACAGGTGAAGGTAAGACCCTCGTGTCTACCTGTCCGGCTTATTTAAACGCACTGGCCGGAAAAGGCGTACAGATCGTTACGGTCAACGACTACCTGGCAAAACGTGACTCGGAGTGGATGGGAAGAGTTCATGAATTCCTTGGAATGACGGTAGGCGTGGTGTTAAACTCCATGACTTCGGATGAGAGACGCGAAGCTTATAACTGTGATATTACCTATGTTACGAACAACGAGCTTGGATTTGACTACTTGAGAGATAATATGGCCATCTATAAAGAACAGATGGTATTAAGAGAACTTGATTACGCCATCATCGATGAGGTGGACTCTGTATTGATCGATGAGGCAAGAACACCGCTTATCATTTCCGGACAGAGCGGAAAGTCCACGAAGCTTTACGAGGTCTGTGACATTCTGGCCCGTCAGTTAGAGCGCGGCGAGGCATCCGGAGAATTCTCCAAGATGGCGGCCATCATGGGCGAGGAGATCGAGGAGACCGGAGATTTCGTCGTTGATGAGAAGGACAAGGTTGTAAACTTAACCGAGCAGGGCGTGGCCAAGGTGGAGCAGTTCTTCCATCTGGAGAACTTATCCGACCCTGAGAACTTAGAGATCCAGCACAACATCATTCTGGCTCTTCGTGCCAACTATCTGATGTTCCGTGACAAGGATTATGTGGTAAAGGATGACGAAGTACTGATCGTTGATGAGTTTACCGGACGTATCATGCCGGGCAGACGGTATTCCGACGGTCTGCATCAGGCCATTGAGGCGAAGGAGCATGTAAACGTCAGAAGAGAGAGCAAGACGCTTGCTACCATCACGTTCCAGAACTTCTTTAATAAATATGAGAAGAAATCCGGTATGACCGGTACCGCTCTTACGGAGGAAAAAGAATTCCGTAATACGTACGGTATGGATGCGATCGAGATTCCGACAAACAGACCGATCGCCCGTATTGATATGGAAGACGCGGTTTACAAGACGAAAAAAGAAAAATTCAAAGCTGTCTGCGATTCTGTGGAAGAAGCTTATAAGAAAGGCCAGCCAGTGCTGGTAGGTACGATCACTATCGAGACCTCCGAGATGTTAAGCGGCATGTTAAAGCGCCGCGGCGTTCCGCACAAGGTGCTGAATGCGAAGTATCATGAGCTGGAGGCCGAGATCGTAGCCGACGCCGGTGTGCACAAGGCCGTTACCATCGCCACCAACATGGCCGGCCGTGGTACCGATATTAAGCTTGACGATGAAGCCAAAGCCTGCGGCGGTTTAAAGATCATCGGTACAGAGCGTCATGAGTCACGCCGTATCGATAACCAGCTGCGCGGACGTTCCGGACGTCAGGGCGACCCGGGTGAGTCCAGATTCTATATCTCCCTGGAAGACGATTTAATGAGACTCTTCGGTTCCGAGCGTCTGATGAGCATGTTCAATGCACTGGGCGTGCCGGAAGGCGAGCAGATCGAGCACAAGATGCTTTCCAACGCCATCGAGAAGGCGCAGATGAAGATAGAGACCAACAACTACGGTATTCGTGAGAACCTGTTAAAGTATGACGAGGTTATGAACGAACAGCGTGAGGTCATTTACGCGGAGCGCCGGAAAGTATTGGACGGCGACAACATGCGTGACGTAATCTTAAAGATGGTAACCGATATCGTGGAGAACGCGGTCGATTTGTCCATTACTGACGAGCAGATGCCGGAAGAATGGGATTTAGGCGAGCTGAATACACTTCTTCTTCCGATCGTTCCGATCAAGCCGGTTGTTCTTCCGGAAGATAAGAAGATCAAGAAGAACGAACTGAAGCATATGCTGAAAGAGGAAGCCATCAAGCTTTACGAGACGAAAGAAGCGGAATTCCCGGATGCGGAGCAGATCCGTGAGATCGAGCGTGTCATCTTATTAAAGGTCATCGACAACAAGTGGATGTCCCATATCGACGATATGGACCAGCTGCGCCAGGGCATCGGCTTACAGGCTTACGGCCAGAGAGATCCGCTGGTAGAGTATAAGATGAGCGGCTATCAGATGTTCGATGAGATGACGGCAGCCATCCGCGAAGATACCGTGAGAATCTTAATGCATATCCGTGTCGAGCAGAAGGTGGAGAGAGAGCCTGCGGCCAAGGTAACAGGGACCAACAAGGACGACAGCGCCGCCAAGGCACCGGTTAAGAGAAACGAAACCAAGATTTATCCAAACGATCCGTGTCCATGCGGTTCCGGTAAGAAATATAAACAGTGCTGCGGCCGCAAGGTGATATAGGCGTCTGTATTATTCTTTTGAATGAAAAGGGTTCAACCGACGAAAGGATACAGGTTGGACCCTTTTTAAATAAAATTAATTATAAGAAAGTGGGTGACACAGTGGTAGAGTTAGACCAGTACAAATATGAATTATCTACGTTTGAAAAACCATTAGTGGAAGTGAGGGATTCACTTTGACTTAGATAATAAGTTAAAGAGGATTGATGAGCTTGACAAATCCATGGAGGAACCGGGCTTTTGGGAAGATCCGGAAAAGTCCACGAAGATCGTACAGCTGGCGAAGAACTTAAAAGACACTGTAAAAGGCTATAAAGACCTGGAGCAGCAGTTTGAGGACATCGGCGTGATGATCGAGATGGGCAATGAAGAGAACGACCCGTCTGTGGTTCCCGAAGTGGAAGAGATGTTAAAGGAATTTAAGGATAAGCTGGAGGAGATGAGGATCAACACGCTTCTGTCCGGCGAATATGACAGCGATAACGCCATTTTAAGGCTGAATGCCGGCGCCGGCGGCACCGAGTCCTGTGACTGGTGCAGCATGCTTTACCGCATGTACAACCGCTGGGCTGAGAAGAAGGGATATTCCGTGGAAGTGCTGGATTATCTGGACGGTGAAGAGGCTGGAATCAAGTCTGTCACGATCCAGGTCAACGGAGAGAATGCCTTCGGATATTTAAAGTCGGAGAAGGGCGTCCACAGGCTTGTCCGGATCTCCCCGTTCAACGCGGCCGGTAAGCGTCAGACCTCCTTTGTATCCTGTGATGTGATGCCGGATATCGAAGAGGACTTAGATGTGGATATCAATGAAGAGGACTTGAGGATCGACACGTACCGTTCCAGCGGCGCGGGCGGACAGCATATCAACAAGACCTCATCCGCTATCCGTATTACCCACATTCCCACCGGAATCGTGGTGCAGTGCCAGAATGAACGGTCCCAGTTCCAGAACAAGGACAAGGCCATGCAGATGCTGAAGGCAAAGCTGTATCTGTTAAAACAGCAGGAGAATGCGGAGAAGCTGTCCGATATCCGCGGCGACGTGACGGAGATCGGCTGGGGCAACCAGATTCGCTCCTATGTCCTGCAGCCATACACCATGGTAAAGGACCACCGGACCAATGCCGAGACCGGCAACGTGAACAGCGTGCTGGACGGAGCACTGGATCTGTTTATCTACGCTTACCTGCGCTGGATCGGCACAGGGGCGAAGGCAAACGACAGCACGGGGACCAATACCCTGTAGCAGGCTGCGATGGAATAAAGGAATTCTCTTTATTTGTCATTTCTAAAATTTTTATAAAAAATAGTTGCATACCCTGAATAAATATGATAATATCTTCCCTATGAGCACAGATGTATTTCTATTGCGGACACAGAAGGGAAGATATTTTTTTATGGAAGAAAAGAGCAAATATTTCGTGGTGAAGCAGAAGGCCGTGCCGGAAGTATTACTGAAGGTGGTCGAGGCTAAGAAGCTGTTGGAATCAGAGCGAGTCATAACCGTTCAGGAGGCGACTGATCGTGTGGGAATCAGCCGCAGTTCTTTTTATAAGTACAAGGATGATATCTTTCCGTTCTATGATAACGCGAAGGGAAAGACCATCACACTCGTGATGCAGATGGACGATGAGCCGGGATTATTATCCGATTTGCTGCATATTGTGGCAGTGTACCATGCCAATATCCTGACGATCCATCAGAGTATTCCGGTAAATGGGGTGGCTACGCTGACCTTAAGCGTGGAGGTCCTGGAAAGCACGGGCAATGTATCCAGGATGGTAGAGGACATGGAAGAGAAACACGGGGTTCACTACGTAAAAATATTAGCCAGGGAGTGATAATTATGATTCATGTTGCAGTTATGGGCTACGGCACAATCGGTTCCGGTGTGGTAGAGATCTTGGAAAAGAACCGCGAAACCATCACAAAGAGAACCGGCGATACCGTCAATGTAAAATATGTACTCGATTTGAGAGAATTTCCGGGAACACCGGTAGAGAATAAGATTGTTCATGATTTTTCGGTCATTGAGAATGATCCTGAGGTTACCATGGTAATCGAGACCATGGGCGGACTGAATCCGGCCTATCCCTTCGTGAAGGCCTGCTTAGAGGCAGGAAAGCACGTGGCCACCTCCAACAAGGCGCTGGTTGCAGCACACGGAACAGAGCTCTTAAGAATTGCCGGAGAGAAAAATGTCAACTTCTTCTTCGAAGCCAGCGTGGGCGGCGGTATTCCGATTATCCGTCCGCTGTACACCTCTCTTGCGGGGGAGGAGATCGAGGAGATTACCGGTATTTTAAACGGTACGACAAACTATATTTTAACGAAGATGGATAAAGAGGGAGAGACCTTTGAATCCGCTTTAAAAGAGGCTCAGGACTTAGGCTATGCCGAGAGAAACCCGGAAGCTGACGTGGAAGGCCACGACACCTGCAGAAAGATCGCGATTCTCACCGCCATGGCGACCGGCCATGAGGTTGATTATGAAGACATTCATACGGAGGGCATCACCTCGATCTCAGACGTGGACTTTAAGTATGCCGAGAAGCTGGGAACCTCGGTGAAGCTGTTTGGCTCCAGCCGCATAAAGGCTGGGGAGATTCACGCCTGGGTTGCGCCGGTCATGATCGGCAAGGACCATCCGCTCTACTCTGTGAGCGATGTGTTCAACGGAATTCTGGTGAAGGGCAATATGCTTGGAACCTCCATGTTCTATGGCAGCGGCGCGGGAATGCTTCCGACAGCCAGCGCAGTGATTGCCGATATCATCGAAGCTGTTCAGAACAGAAACCGCCATGTGGAGATGGGCTGGGATGACAGCCGGCTTGCCATCGCCCCGATTGAGACGTCTTCCTGCCGGTTCTTCATCCGGATCAAGGGGATTGCCGAGGAGCGTCTGGCGGAGGTTCAGAAGGTATTCGGAGATGTCACAGTGATCGAGCTGGATCATATGGACGAATTCGCTGTGGTGACTGATGTCATGACGGAAGCGGAGTATGAGAAGAAGGCGAAGGAGCTGTCCGGAATCAGACAGCGGATCAGAGCGGAAGTATAAAGTTTGTTACTGCTCACTCCGTGACCAGCAACACGCGTGGCGATGCACAGAAACGGAAAAAGCACCGTTTCGCGCTGCTGCCCTCGGGTTTTCTGTGACTTCCGCTGCGCTTCACTCACAAAAAACACCTCGCGGGATACTGGCCGTGAATCGTAAGTTTTCAGAAAGGACCGCATCCATGTTAATCGTAAAGAAATTTGGCGGAAGTTCCGTCGCGGATAAAGACAGAATATACAATGTGGCAAGACGCTGCATCGAGGAGTATGAAAAAGGAAATGAGGTCGTGGTCGTCTTATCGGCTATGGGAAAGACGACGGATGGCTTAATTGCAAAGGCTCGTGAGATCAATCCCAATCCCCCCAAGAGGGAGATGGATATGCTTCTGGCCACCGGAGAACAGACCAGCGTCGCGCTGATGTCCATGGCCATGAGTGCGCTGGGCGTGCCCGCCGTGTCCTTAAACGCGGCACAGGTTGCCATGCACACCACATCGGCCTACGGCATGGCCAAGTTAAAACGGATCGATACCGAGCGCATCCGCCATGAACTGGATGCCAGAAAGATCGTAATCATCACCGGTTTTCAGGGAATTAATAAGTACGATGACATAACGACTCTGGGACGCGGCGGTTCCGATACTACCGCGGTGGCGCTTGCGGCGGCTCTCCATGCAGACGCCTGCGAGATTTACACCGATGTGGATGGTGTATACACAGCGGATCCGAGAATCGTACCCAATGCGAGAAAGCTTGCCGAGGTATCCTACGACGAGATGCTGGAATTTGCCTCTCTGGGAGCCAAGGTATTACATAACCGTTCCGTCGAGATGGCGAAGCGGTACGGAGTTCAGTTAGTGGTCTTATCGAGCCTTACGAGGGCGGAAGGTACTATCATCAAGGAGGAAACAAAAGTGGAAAGAATGCTGGTTAGCGGTGTGGCCGCGGATAAGAATGTGGCCCGTATCTCCGTGATCGGAGTGAAGAATGAACCGGGTATCGCTTTTAAAATATTCAACCTGCTGGCGAGACACCACATCAACGTGGATATCATCATCCAGTCCATCGGCCGGGAAGAGAGAAAGGATATCTCCTTTACCGTGGCGAGAACGGATCTGCAGGAGGCCATGACGCTGCTGAATGAAAATCGGGAAGTCCTTACGGCTCAGACTATTGCCTGTGAGGAAGGCGTGGCGAAGATCTCCATCATCGGCGCGGGAATGACCAGTAATCCGGGCGTGGCCGCCAAGATGTTTGAGTCTCTCTACAGCGCCAATGTCAATATCAAGATGATTGCAACGTCAGAGATCAGAATTACCGTGCTCATCGCGGAAGAAGACGTGAACCGTGCCATGAGAACCGTCCATGACGCGTTTGATTTAGCAGACTGATCAGAGCAGAGACGAAAATGATTAATGAGGTCTTTGGCTTTATAAAAAAACTGCTGGGCATCGGAATGCCCTGTGCCTTCCACTCCCTGACCGGGCTGTACTGCCCGGGATGCGGAGGGACAAGAGCCGTGAGGGAACTTCTCTACGGCGATCTGCGCATGAGCTTTCAGTACCATCCACTCGTGCTTTACGGTGCTGTCGTCGTTCTGCTGGAGCTGGTATCCTGGGGCGCGTCCCGCGTCTTTCGCCGTCCGGGGCTGCATATCAGGCGGTATAATCTCTTTATCCTGATCGGTGCGGGTATTGTGGTGGGAAACTGGTTTTACAAGAATTACATGCTGGTGTTCCGCGGAGTGGATTTGCTGCCGCTGCTGAAGTAAGATGTACTGGAGCATATGAAAAGAGCTCCTGGGAATTGGATATTATCTTTCCAATTTCCAGGGGCTCTTTCTTCTGCAAATCTGCTGGGATTATTGAGTTGGAAACAGCGCAGCCGGATTCTGCAGCGCTTCCATCAAATCACGGAAATATTTGCCGGCCATGGTGTCAGTCCCCATAACATCGTAAACGATAATGATAAAGAATGTCATGAGCAGACCGCAGACCGCCGCCAGAATCGACAGGATCAGCCCAAGCTGCGCCTGCTGTGTAAACGGCTTTCCCTTTTTGGACGCTACGGCACAGGCAATTCCCAGAAGGCCGAGAGTCAGTCCTGCCGGAAGGCCCCAGATGGGACCGCACATGCAGTTGCCTATAAGGCCCAGGCCGCCCAGAAATACCGACCAGGAGGCCCAGAGGGTTCCCGGTGACGGCATATTCGGAAGCAGGCCGTTGTTTTTATTGTTATTATCTTCCATTGTATAAGTACCTCTTCTGAATGCTATTGTATGATTGTAGCACGAAAATGGCCGCATGTCCAGTAGGAGGGAAGACGCTCTGTGCAGATGAAAAAATGAACGGATACAGAGGAAAAACTTTTTTTGCTGCACTTGAAGGCGGAAGAGCGTATGCGGTATAATGTAAGCCAGAAGCAGTGAAACGGGATGGGGGATTCTATGAAAAATGTGGAGATGTCACTGGTAAATATCGAGAGCCTGCCAAAGCTGATGCACGATTACCTGGAGTGCTATCTGGTGGTGCGGGGGACGGCCGTCGCCGAGGTGGACGGCAGAGAGTACCCAATGGGGGAGGATGATATGATCATCATTCCACCGGAAGATACGTACGGGATTCTGGGAAATGGGGACAACATGATCGCCCACTGCCGGGTGAGTGTCCGTTATTTAAACGATGTCTGGGACGGCTTTTCAGCCTGTCGGATTGCATGCAACTCCGTATGCGCCGCGGGGGAGCAGAAGGAGGCATTTCGGGAGATTCGCGGGCTGTTTATGAAGATGCTGCTGATTCAGCTTCAGAGAAGCGAGGGATACCCGTTTGAGTTCATGGCCTGTTTTTTCCAGTTCATGCAGTATCTCATCCTTCACTTTGCAGACAGCCGCGGACAGGAGGAGAAGCGGGAGAAGGAACGGAATTCCTTTGACTCCGTACTGCGGTATGTCGAGGACCATTACCGGCAGGAGCTGACGTTAAACCAGATGGCGAAGATGAATTTCATTTCGCCCCAGTATTTTTCCAAGCAGTTCAAGCAGGCGGCCGGTGTCGGCTTTTTGCAGTATCTGAACCAGATCAGGCTTCGCCATGCGGTGTCCGATCTGCTGCTCACGGAGGACTCGGTGATTAAGATCGCGCTGCAGAACGGATTTTGCAGCGCCAAGGCATTTACGGAGAGCTTTAAACGGGAGTATCGGGAGACGCCCAGCGACTACCGGAAGAAAAACACCCAGAAGAAGATCGTGATTCAGAACCGGATAATCCGGGAACTGCCGGTGGACACAGAGGACGGCATCACGGAACTGCTGAACCGCATCCGGAGATATGAGGAGAAGAGCCGGAAGCTCTCCGCGGAAAATCTCGTCAGGGTGAACGCGGACAGCCAGGCTGTCAGGCAGTTGACGCTTCCGGCCAAGATCATTCACATCAACCATCTGCACCACGTACAGAACTTTTTTACGATCAGGCAGCTGGAGATCCTTCAGAAGAGACTGGACTTTCAGTATGTATACTGCGAGGCCTTCTGCGGCCCTGTGGACACGCTGCCGCCGGAATTTCGGATGTACCGGTATTATGGGGAGTATAAATCGCTGGCAGTGCTGAAAGAACTGGGACTGATACCATTTTTCAAGATCGACTACAATAAAGTGAGGCGGAATTTTGAGGCGATGGAGTCATATCTGGCCTATTTTGAAGGGCTCCTGTCATATTTGAAGGAGACATTTTACGACTGGCCTGAGGGCAGGTGGATGTTCGAGCTCTGCGATTCCGGCAGCGGTAAACCAGGCGAATACCATAATTTCATGAAGAACATGGCGGCGTGCATCCACCGGGTGTTTCCGGAAGCGGGGATTGGACTCCGTCTGGAGACGGACAGGCTGGGCAACGTGGACAAGGGGACGATGGAGCTTTTAGGCGGCCTAAATGACCTGGGGAGACGCCCTTCCTTCGTGACCCTGACCGGATGGACCGCGGAGGCGGGACCCTGCGGGGGAAGTGACAATTTTGAGATGCTGGCCGGCTATCACACGCATCTCATCGAACAGGCATACAGCGGCCTAAAAAGCGCGGGGATGGAAGGAACGCCTCTCTACATGGTGGAATGGAACACACTCTGTGCCGCCGATTCCTGTGCGCTGACCGGTTCCTTCTTCCGGTCCGCCCTGATTCTGCGCAGCCTGATTAAAAATGCGGACAGCCTTGCCGGTATCGGCTTCTGGCTGGATACGTACCATGCGCTGACGGAGGAGAGCAGCGATAACAGGCATATTCTGGCGCTGTTTGCCAACGGGACGATCAAGAGGCCGGCGTATTTTGTGCTGGATATTTTTCATGACCTGGCCGGAGGCGTTCTCTACGAAGACGAGCACCTTCTCGTTGTGAGAATAAAGAAGGATGAATATCATATCGTTTTCTACAATGCGGTCTATGCCAACCCGCTTCTCAGCGTGGAACCGGAATTTATGGAGCAGGCGAAAAAGAAGTACGCCCTGGAGCTTCGCCATATGGAAAGCGGGACGTACCAGATCAAAAAGTATGTATACAATAACAGTAGCGACGGCGCCTATTACCACTGGGACCGGATCGGATGGCCGGAGATGTTTGACGGGGAGGTGGAGCGCTATCTGGAAGACGCCATTGTGCCGGGAACGACGATTATGAAGGAGCCGGTCGGCGAAGAGTACACCATGCACGTTACCATGGAGATGAACGGCATCGTGCAGTACCGGATTCGAAAAATGTAAGAATGCAGGATTCAGGGATTCAGGCGGTTGTTTAAAAAACAGCCGCTTATTTTTATGCTGTTTTTTAATTCGTTAAATAACGCATGGGAAGAGGGGCGGAAACGCAGCGTTTTCGGATTGAGCAGAAATCCATTTTTTATTACCATATAAGTGTAGTCAATGTTTCTATACAGGAGGAGGGACAATTATATGTCGGATTACTTTATGGTAGCAAATGGATTTGTAGTGTTTCTGCTGTGTTTCATCGTCATTGCCTTCGTAATGTTTCAGGCGGTGCTTTTTATGCGGAAGGCGTGGCGGCAGGGACTGGCACTGGGGATGTCAAGGGAGATCATGTGGAAGACGATACGCAGCAGCGGAATCTTTTCCATTATCCCCAGCCTGCCGATTCTCATTGTACTGGTGGTTTTGATGCCGAATCTGGGCCGTTTCTTTCCATGGCTGAGGCTCAGCGTCATCGGTTCGGGGCCGTATGAGAATATGGCAGCCAATATAACCGCGCAGTCATTCGGCCTGACAAGCATCGCGGATCAGGGGTTTACGCTGGAAATGTTCGTCAGCGCCATGTGGGTCATGACGATCGGAGTGGTCTGGGGGCCGCTCTACACCGCACTGGGGTCCAAGTACATACAGAAGGGAATGAATGTCATCAAAGGAAAGCAGGCCGGCAATTACAACGATATCTTTGCGGTCATGTTCATCTCCATGCTCTGTATCTTTGCGGGAACGTATTTTGCATCGCCGTTTAAGATGGGGGAGACGGGAGTCATAGGCGTGGTGCCGCTGCTGGTACTGGTTACGTCGGCGCTCTTCATCTGGCTGATGGACTATCTCGTCGCTAAGACGAAGATAAAGGCACTTCAGGAATTCTCGTTCCCAATCTGTCTGATCGTCGGCATGGCATCCGCCATACTGTACACATCATTCTTATCTTAAAGGAGGCTGCGGCATGAACCAGAACAATGATTATTACGCATCAATACACAGGCTGGGGCGCACGTCTACCCTGATTGCTATCTTTCTCATGTTTATGGTACCTCTGGTCACCACCATACTGTACGGTGTCAAAGTCGACTGGAAGGCGACTCTGGCGGCGGCCATGCAGCTGTGCATCGTCTTTATACCGGCTCAGTTTACGGAGGTTCTCTCGTACTCCCCCATCCTGGGGCCGGGTGGAACGTATCTGTCTTTTATAACGGGAAATGTCTCCAACATGAAACTGCCGGCGGCCACTTCCTGTCACCGGATGGCCAATGTGGATCCTGCCAGCGACGAGGGAGAAGTGATCTCCGTACTGGCGATCGGAATGTCCTCGATCACAACGGGAGTAATCCTCTTTCTCGGCATGTTTGCCTTAACGCCTGTGATCAAATACCTGCAGAATGATTTCCTGCAGCCGGGCTTCAACAATGTTATGCCGGCCCTCTTAGGCGCCATGCTGATGCCTTATCTTCTGAAAAAGGCAAAACTGGCAGTGCTTCCGTTTCTGCTGGCCCTGGTGGCCGGAATCCTCATTCCGACAGCCGCCTACAGCACTTATCAGGGCGTGCTTTTAATCGGTACCATGGTCATCTCAGTTTTCGCAGTCATTCAACTGAACAAAATAAGGAGGAATTAAGTATGCAGGAAAAAAACAGAATCGGGAAACTCATTGACGCCAAGAAGCAGCAGATTTACGACTGCAGCGACAGAATATGGGAGTTTGCAGAGACCAGATTCGATGTCGGTAAATCGGCCGATGTGCTGTGTGAGCTGCTGGAGCAGGAGGGATTTACCATTGAGCGGGGCGTCGCTCATATGGACCATGCCTTTGTGGCTTTCTACGGAAATGGAAGCCCTGTGATCGGAATCCTTGCGGAATACGACGCTCTCGGCAACTTAAGCCAGGTGGCGGGACTGCCGGAGAAGAAGTATCTGGTGGAAAAGGGGAACGGCCATGGCTGTGCCCATCACGCACTGGGAGCCGGAGCCGTCGCAGGGGCTATCGGAATCAAGGATTTCATGGAAGAGAGCGGGCTTTCCGGTACCATAAAGCTCTTTGGCTGCCCGGCGGAGGAAAGCGGGTACGGAAAGGCCTTTATGGCCAGGGACGGTGTGTTTAACGGTCTGGATGCCGCGCTCACCTGGCACCCGGGAGATGCCACCTGGGGATTTACAGGACAGTCCCTGGCGGTCTTCCAGCTGTATTTTAACTTCAAGGGCAGGGCGGCCCACGCCGCGGGCATGCCGGAGCACGGGAGGAGCGCGCTGGATGCGGCGGAACTCATGAATATCGGCGTCAACTTCCTTCGGGAGCATATGATCGATCAGGCCAGAATCCACTACGCATTCATGGATGCGGGCGGAGAATCGGCCAATGTGGTACAGCCTACCGCAAGCCTCTATTACTTCATCCGCGCGCCAAAGACCAGGCAGGTTCAGGAGATTTACGAGAGGGTGGTGAAGATCGCCCAGGGAGCCGCGCTTATGACGGAGACGGAGCTGGAGATGGTATGGGATTCGGCGGCGGCCAACTACATTCCCAATAACACTCTGACAAAGGCCATGTACGAGAATCTGAAGCCATTTATGCCTCTGGATCTGACGGAGGAAGAAACCGCCTATCAGAAAATGTTCTGTGACACGCTGGACGACAGCATGAAAAACGGCGTGAAGGAGAGAGCGAGAACTGTTTTCGGCAGTCTGGGAGAAGAAAAGGTGAGAGAGATCGCCGAGTCCCCGGTGCTGCGGGAGCTGATGCCCTATGTGGAGCCGGATGGAGGCGTACCCATGGGCGGTTCCACCGATGTGGGCGATGTGAGCTGGAATGTCCCCACGGCCCAGGTGATGATTGCGAGCCTGCCTCAGGGCGCGCCGGCGCACTCCTGGCAGTGGGTGGCTACCGGCAAATCCAGCGTCATGCATAAAGGTGTTCTTCTTGCCGGAAAAACCATTGCCATGACTGCCTACGACCTCTTAACCAGGCCGGAACTGCTTAAGGCGGCTAAGGAGGAACATGAGAAGAATCTGGAAGGAGAGACGTATCAGTCGGCAATTCCGGCAGATGTGCTTCCAAGATAACCAGCAGGAACAGACAACAAGAACGAATGAGACCAGAGAGACCGGGATCCTGAAAAAGGGGCCGGTCTCTCTGTCTGCGCCGTCTTAAAACTTCTGATTGCGGCCCGTTAAATCCTGTCTTGCATAACCGTACCTTATGAATTATAATAGTTTAATTGAAACAAGTATCAGATCATGTTTGAAAATTCGTTTCAGGCATGTTCTCGAAATAAGGGGAAAAACATGGACATTATCAGGGCACTACAGGAAGAACTGGGAATCGGCCGCGGCCAGGTGGAAGCGGCTGTCAAACTGATCGACGAGGGCAACACGATCCCGTTTATTGCCAGATACAGAAAAGAAGCGACCGGATCATTGAATGACGAGGTCTTGAGGAATCTGGATGAGAGACTGCGCTATCTGCGCAATCTGGAAGAGAAGAAGGAGCAGGTGATTTCTTCGATCCGCGATCAGGAGAAGCTGACTCCGGAACTGGAAAGGCAGATTCTGGCGGCGGCCACACTGGTGGCTGTGGAGGATTTATACCGTCCGTACCGCCCGAAGCGCAGGACGAGGGCGACCATAGCAAAGGAAAAAGGGCTGGAACCGCTGGCAGATTTAATCCTGCTTCAGCAGATAAAAGGCTCTGTTCTCGATGCAGCCAGGGATTATATCTCCGAGGAGAAAGGCGTCGCCACGGCGGAGGAAGCCGTGGAAGGGGCCAAGGATATTCTCGCGGAGCGGATCTCCGACAATGCGGAATACCGGACATATATCCGAAATACGACGATGAGCCAGGGCAGTCTCCAGTCTGTGGCAAAGGATGAGAAGGCGGAGTCGGTCTATGAGATGTACTATCAGTACGAGGAGACCATCAAGAAGACGGCGGGCCACCGGATTCTGGCCCTGAACCGTGGGGAAAAAGAGAAGTTTCTGACTGTAAAGGTACTGGCTCCTGTGGAACAGATCATCCGCTTTCTGGAAAAGAAAGTGATTGCAAAGGACAACCCCAATACCACGCCCGTTTTACGGGAAGTGGTGGCGGACAGCTATGACCGTCTGATCGCGCCTGCGATCGAGCGGGAGATCAGAAACGACTTGACGGAGAAGGCGGAGGACGGCGCTATCAAGGTGTTCGGAAAGAACCTGGAGCAGCTTCTGATGCAGCCTCCAATTGTGGGCCGCGTCGTCATGGGATGGGACCCGGCGTTCCGTACCGGATGCAAGCTGGCCGTGGTGGACGAGACCGGAAAGGTGCTGGATACTGTGGTCATCTATCCGACTGCGCCCCAGAACAAGGTTGAGGAAGCAAAGGTCATCTTAAAGAAGATGATTAAGAAATACAACGTTTCCCTGATTTCCGTGGGAAATGGAACGGCTTCCAGGGAGTCGGAACAGATTATCGTGGATCTGTTAAAAGAACTGCAGCAGCCGGTTCAGTATATTATCGTCAATGAGGCGGGCGCTTCCGTATACTCAGCCAGCAAGCTGGCCACAGAGGAGTTTCCGCAGTTTGACGTGGGACAGAGGAGTGCGGTCTCCATCGCGAGACGGCTTCAGGATCCGCTGTCGGAGCTGGTGAAGATCGATCCCAAGTCCATCGGGGTGGGCCAGTACCAGCATGATATGAATCAGAAGCATTTGAGCGAAGCGCTGACGGGAGTCGTTGAGACCGCCGTAAACCGGGTTGGTGTGGATTTAAACACCGCCTCGGCATCGCTGCTGGAATACATCTCCGGAATCACGAAGACGATTGCGAAGAATATCGTAATGTACCGGGAAGAAAACGGGGCCTTTACGTCCAGAAACCAGCTGTTAAAGGTGGCGAAGCTGGGACCGAAGGCGTACGAGCAGTGCGCGGGCTTCATGAGAATCCAGGGAGGCAGGAATCCTCTCGACGGTACCAGCGTGCATCCGGAGAGCTACGAGGCGGCCAGGAAGTTGCTGGACAGGCTGGGCTACGACGTGGCCGAGCTGGCTCACGGCGGGATCAAGGGAATCGGCAAGAAGGTCACAGGCTATAAAAAGCTGGCCGAGGAACTGGGAATCGGAGAGATTACCCTTCAGGATATCGTAAAAGAACTGGAAAAACCGGCCCGTGACCCGCGAGATGAGATGCCGAAGCCGATCCTGCGCACGGATGTGCTGGATATGAAGGATTTACAGCCGGGCATGGTGTTAAAGGGCACGGTGAGAAATGTCATCGATTTCGGCGCATTTGTGGATATCGGAGTTCATCAGGATGGACTGGTCCACATTTCGCAGATGTCGGAAAAATTTATCAAGCATCCGCTGGAGGCGGTCAGTGTCGGGGATATCGTGGAAGTCAAGGTGATCAGTGTGGACGTGGCAAAAAAACGTATCGCGCTGACGATGAAATTATAGGAGGTGCGTATGGAACAGGAACCAATGGAGCGGGAACCAATGGAGCGTGAGGCGATGGAACGGGAGCCGATGGAGCAGGAAACGATGGAACAGGAGCCAATGGTACAGACAGACCCGGTGGCATTTACTGTGAAGCTGACTGCTAAGGACTTATGGAAATTCTCCCTGTACCACTCCAACAAAGGAATGCTGGGCATATTCAATGTGATTTTCAGCCTGGCGGCCATCTTTCTGCTGGTTACCACCTGGGGGTCCAACACGGCGATGTACCGGGCGCTGCTTGTTATCTGCGCGCTGATGTTCACTGTATGGCAGCCGTTTCTCCTGTATCTGAAGGCGGCCAGGCAGTCTAAGAGTCCGGTTATCCAGAATCCGATGAACCTTTCCTTCAGCAGGGAAGGTGTCGTAGTGACTCAGGGAACGGAGCGTCTGGAGCTCGTCTGGGAGAACATCGGACGGGTGGAGCGGATCAGAGGCATGATGATTGTATACATGGACAAGGTACACGCGTATCTGCTCCCGGATTCCATTACCGGCGAGAAGAGAGAGGCGCTGTCGGAACTGTTCCGGGAGAGCCTGCCGGCGGAGCGGAGAAAGAAGATATAACAGGCAGCAGGGCCGGTAAAACGGTATGGAGGAAAGAATAAATGGTAACAGAGACATGGACACCGGAAGAGACGTATGCCCTTGGCAGACGGCTGGGGGAGGCGGCGAGGCCGTCTTCCGTATACTGTTTAAACGGAGATTTGGGAGTTGGAAAGACTGTATTTACGCAGGGATTTGCCGACGGTCTCGGTGTGGAAGGACCTGTGGACAGCCCGACCTTTACCATCGTCAAGCAGTATGACGACGGCAGGATGCCGTTTTACCATTTTGATGTTTACCGGATCGGGGATATCAGCGAGATGGACGAGATCGGCTATGAGGACTGTTTCTACGGAGACGGCGTCAGCCTGGTGGAATGGGGCGGTCTGATTGAGGAAATTCTGCCGGAGGATGTGATCACGGTGAAGATCGAAAAGGATTTGGAAAAAGGATTTGATTACAGAAGGATTACTGTGGAGGGACTGGAATGAGGATATTAGGGATAGAGAGCTCGTCGCTGGTGGCATCGGTGGCCGTAGTGACGGACGGCGTGGTGACAGCGGAATATACGGTGAATTTTAAGAAGACCCATTCCCAGACGCTGTTACCCATGTTGGATGAGATTGTCCGCATGGTGGAGCTGGATTTAGAAACCGTAGACGCGATTGCAGTGTCTGGCGGACCGGGATCGTTTACCGGTCTACGTATCGGTTCTGCCACAGGGAAGGGGCTTGGGCTGGCTCTTAAGAAGCCGCTTATTCATATCCCAACGGTAGACGGTATGGCGTACGGCATGTACGGCTATGGCGGTCTGGTCTGCCCGATCATGGACGCCAGAAGAAACCAGGTCTACACCGGTATCTATGACAACCGGGAGGGATTTACGGCTGTCAGGGAGCAGTGCGCCATGGACATCGATGAACTGGTGGATGAATTAAACAACATGGAAACCCGGGTGGTGTTCCTGGGAGACGGAGTTCCCGTTTACAGTGAGCGGATCGCGGAACGCATGACCGTCCCGTTTTCATTTGCCCCGGCGCATATCAACAGGCAGAGGGCCGCGGCTGTGGCGGCTCTGGGCTGTATCTATTACGAAGAAGGGCGAATCGAGACGGCCGAAGAACACGCGCCGGATTATTTGAGAAAGCCCCAGGCGGAGCGGGAACGGGAAGCTGGCACTGCACCCCATAATTTTCTGTAACACCCCCTGGAGCGCAGATGAAGGAGAGCGGCTGTATGCTTAGAGAAATGATTCCGGAGACGGATATGGACTGTGTCGCTGAGATGGAGACGCAGTGTTTCAGCGATCCGTGGATGCCGGAGATGATACTGGATTCCCAACGCACGGGACTGGATACATGGCTGATTCTGGAAGAGGAGGGAGAGGCTTCCGGATACTGTGTGTTCCGCACCATTGCAGGCGAGGCGGAACTTCTCCGGATCGGCGTGCGTCCGCCTTTAAGGGGTCTCGGGTATGGGAAGAAACTGATGGATGGCGTGGTCGAAAATTCCAGAAAAAATGGGGTGACAGCCATCGCTCTGGAGGTGAGAGAAGGCAACACACCGGCCAGAAGCCTATATAAATCCTATGGTTTTAAAGAGGAGTGCATCCGCAGTGATTACTACAGGGACCCAAAGGAAGATGCCGTGATCATGTGGAACCGTGAGATTTCAAACATTTACCACTAAAATTTCACCATGGCACCGTTTATAATGTAGGGGTATCCGGTAAGGATGCTCCTTTTCGCATCTGCAAAATCAGACAGCGGCGAACTGGAGAAATCCGGAAAGTGCGAAAAAGAAAGGTGAGAGTAGGATGAGAAAGTACACAAGCGGCGGCCAGCTGGAGGCAGTTGTATGCAACTGCTGCGGCAAGAAATTGATTGTAGTGGATGGAATCGTGAGGGAAGGTGTTTTAAGCATCAATCATGCGTGGGATTTTTTTTCGGAAAAGGATGGGGAGATTCACCATTTTGATTTATGTGAACCGTGTTATGACGCAGTAATCAGTGAGTTTAAGCTTCCGGTGGACGTGGAGGAGCAGAAGGAATTTCTGTGAATAGGTAAGAACGGTAACGCTCCATGGCTTCCGTGCAGTCCGGAGCGGGGGACAGACAGGAAAAAAGAAATCATCTGCGCTCCTGTTCATACCCCTCTCCGGACTGCACGGAAGCCATGGGGCTGTATACCGGAGGCGTTGGAAGACAGGATAAACGAAGTTTTCCCGGCGCGGTCCGGTATCTGGGCCATGAGATTAGAGGGGGAAGATGATGGATATTAAAATTAAAAAAGGAACCATGCAGCATCGGAAAGACTGCGAAGAAGCACTCTTGAACTCGGAATTGGGGAAACGGTATTTTGCCAGCGAGAGGAGCGGTGAGAGCGCCGTATTAGAGGGGTTAGAGCAGGGGAATCTGTATATCGCTCTGATCAAGGACCGGTGTGCAGGTTTTTTTTTATTTCACAGGAAAGTTCGTCCTGTGAAATAAAAACCCTCCGGGAGGATGCGCACTCCGCGCTTAGGAAGTATGGCCGCTGAAGCGACCGCGCTCCGGCGCGAGAGTCCGGCTCGCCGGACTCTTTCTTGCTTTCTAGGAAACTTCGCAAATCGGCCAAGATAGTGTATAATGGACTTGAAATAAAAAATCACATAACAAAAGAGCGAATGTAGTGATTCGCCACGACGTTGATTATGTAGTTTTTTGT
>NZ_JACOPC010000022.1:0-90615 GCF_014288035.1 Hungatella sp. L36
TGCGTTTGCTGTCGATCTGTGTCAGCAGCAACTTTTATATCTTATCACAGTGATTTGTTTTTGTCAACCACTTTTTTCATTTTCTTCAAAACTTTCTCAGCGGTTCAGCTGGAAGATTTTTGGAAAAGTTTGCCGCCGTTTTCAGCGGCGAGATATATCATATCAAAGCAGCCGACAAAAGTCAACACTTTTTTTATATTTTCTTATATTTCTTTTTCGGAGCCGTATTTCGGCCTGGCGGAAGGGGGATCCTGAAAGGATAACAAACAGGCGGGAGTTCACGTTACAGTGGACTCCCGCCTGTTTGGCCGGTTCTTCCTATTGCGGCTGCGCGGCTCCTGTCAGATACTGTTCCAGGGCCTGAGCCATCTGGTCCGGACATGAGGTGGGGCGCTCGGCACAGCTGAGGCCGCGGAACATGGCGATCACTTCCTCCAGCTTCTTGCCGGTCAGAAGCTTGCCGATTCCCAGAAGGTTTCCCGGACAGCCTCCCTGGACCTCCACATTGGTTATCACGCCATCCTCGATCTGGAAACAAAACTCTTTTGCACATACGCCTTTCGGCTGATATCTATACTCCATGATTCTTAATCTCTCCTTTTTAAAGCCTTCCTGTTCACCTGAATCTTTCGGTTTAAGCACCGGATCTGGCACTCCTCACACAGCTCTCCGATCATTTTGCTCACCGTCACCCGGTTGGCTCCGATGATACTCGCCAGATCCTGATGGGTATACCGTTTCTTCACATCGTACCAGTCATGGTCGTAAATCTTATCCTTGCAGCATTCTTTGACAAAGATCAGCAGAAGCCTTTCCTTACACGATTTGAAGGAAATGTTGGATACCTCCTGTTCGAGGAGATTATTCTTGCACATCAACCCCCGGAACAACGCTTCCACAAACGCGGCATTCTTCATAAGCGTTCTGAACACGGTGGAGTCCACCTTTAAAATAACACTGGACTCCTCACAGTAAATATGACACATAACTTCCTGAGGGCAGCAGATACTCCCCTCGTTAAAAAAATTCCCCGGGCCCAGGATATACAGAATCTTTTCATCGCCGTCGTAGCTGTTCAATGAAAAACGGACCGTTCCTTCTTCTATATAATAAAGATTCGTATCCTTCGTTCCCGGCACATGGATTGTCTGGTCCTTGGGCAGGCAGAGTCTCGTCGAACATGTCCGGAGCAATTCGTGTACCGGCAGATCTCCCCCGCTACCCATCACGCCTCCCAAGCACGATGTCCACGATAGACTGGTTCGTTGTGTTGGAAACCGGATTGTAGATTCGGGAAATATTTTTAAAGATCTGCTCTAAGCTGTCCTCCAGGATTCCTCCCTGATGGATGCAACATTCATTTAAGGCCATCAGAGCAGATTTGATGGACCAGTCCACGGACAGCCCCAGCTTCCAGGCGCAGCCCAGCTTGCTTCCGTCGCAGATAATACCGACGATGCTGCCCGCCATATTCTTGG
The DNA here is from genome assembly GCF_014288035.1 of Hungatella sp. L36. NCBI lineage: Bacteria > Bacillati > Bacillota > Clostridia > Lachnospirales > Lachnospiraceae > Hungatella > Hungatella sp. L36. The sequence continues at coordinate 1,479 of NZ_JACOPC010000022.1, forward strand.
CGGCACGCTCCACGGCATCCACGTCACCGCCCAGAAGGAAGGTGATGCCTGCAGCCGCCCCAATTCCGGCCGCAAGGCTGCAGCCGCAGACGGAGGTCAGCGAGCCCACATAGGAATTGACATACATACTCATCAGGTTCGACAGTGCAATCGCGCGAATAATCCGGTCATGGTCAATCTGCTTGTAACTTCCCACGCCGTAATTGGCCAGATACGTAATGATCCCGTAATTGGCGCTTCCGACGGTGGTCATAACAGGAAGCTTGGCTCCCAGAGTCCGTGCCTCACAGGCGCGCATGCAGAGATTCTGCGTGTAAATGATCATATCGTTGTGTACCTGATACGCCTCCAGCGCCTCCTCAAATCTGCGGATCATACTGTCTTCCCCGGGGTAGTCGGCCAGCTCCAGATTGTATTTTAAGCCGGTTTCGATAAATTCCAGATCTCTGCTGTCCACCGCGTTCACAAAATCCACGAAATCGTTGGGCCCCATGTTTTCATTTACAATGTAATTCCGGTTGACCTGATACTGATATTCCTTCAGGTCTGACAGGCACATCACATTTTCCTCGGAAATGACGTTTAAGTGGTAGTCGATAATGAGCGTCCGGACTACATTATCCGAGCTTTCTATAATTGTTTCAATGAACAACTTGTCGCAGTCATTCTTAATCTGAATATTCACTCTGCCCTGAGCCAGCAGCTGCTTGGCCTTCAGCAAATCCATCTCATCGTAGTGAGACAGAATCTGAAGCTTATCCTCCACATTACCGCACACGAAGCCCAGCGCCGCCGCGATATCAAGCCCCCGCTCTTCGCACCCCGGTATTACCACGTTCAGGCCGGTTTTAAAAATGCTGGAATCCACGGTGATGATAATCCGCTTCAACTCTCCCTGCGCTTTTTTCTTGGCATAGGCCACAGAATACGCGACGCTCACAGCCTCCGTTCCCCCTACGGTTAATACACTTTTGCTCTTCAGTTCGTCTAAAATCTGGCTGTATTTCCCCTCCATTGTCTCCTCCTGTCAGTGCTTATTCCATAGGGTCATTATATCATACCGGACCGGCAGTTGATGTAGTATAAGCTACAAATACTGCCGGACTTCCATTACCAGCCGCTGATTTCTAATGCGAAACCTTAAAGTTCAATCAGCCGTTTATCCGAATGCGTCAGATTCTCATATCCGTTTTCTGTGATGACGATCAGGTCCTCGATCCGGACACCTCCAAACCCTGGTATATAGATTCCCGGTTCCACCGTCATAAGCATGGTTGGCTCTACGATCGTATGGCATGTGGGACCATAGCCCGGCTCCTCATGCATGAACAGTCCCAGGCTATGTCCCAGCGCGTGGCCGAAAAACTCCCCGTATCCAGCGTCGGCGATCACCGTTCTCGCCGCCGTGTCCGCTTCGCTGGCCGGCCTTCCCGGTCCGGCTACCGCCAGAGCCGCTTCCTGCGCCCTTAAGACCGTATCATAAACCGCCTTCTGAATGGCGGAGGCATGTCCGATTACAACGGTTCTCGTCATATCGGAACAGTACCCCTGATAAACGCAGCCAAAGTCCATGGTCACAAAATCCCCGCTTTCAATCTTCTTATCGGTCGGCTGCGCATGGGGAAGTGCGCTGTTCAATCCCGAAGCCGCAATGGTATCAAAGCTCAGACGCTCCGCCCCCAGTCTCAGCATGGTATAATCCAGTTCGATGGCGATCTCCCGCTCGGTTATACCCGGACGCAAGATATCGAGAATGTGGGCAAACGCCTGATCGCCGATCTCCTCCGCCTTCCGGATGCGCTCGATTTCCCACGTCTCCTTCAGAGCCCGGAGCACATTTACGGACTTGCCGAGGCCTATCAGCTCCTCCTGGATGCCTCTGTTTTCATAATCGAGATACTCCTTTAACAGAATGGTCTCATCCTCAAAGCCCACTCTCTTTGCTCCGTCCTCTTCCATCATGCGGCTGCAGGCCACCACATAGTCCCGGTCCCGGACACAGAAGCCATCAAAATCGCAGCATTCCCGTTTTACCTGTTCCTCATACCGGGAATCGGTCAGAACAACCTGGCGTTTCTCCGACACATACAGCATGCCTGCCGACCCGGTAAACCCACTTAAATATCGCCGGTTGAAGCGGTCCGTAATCAGCATGGCGTCGAGTCCATTTTCCCTTAATACTTTCAGTGCTTTCTCTTTCACGTTCTTTCGGCTCCCCTCTCATTTGATACCTCGTCTTCTGTAAGTTTGCCTAACGGTTTGCTGAGCACAAACAGCAGCACTGCGAAGATAAAGGAGATGACCATAAAGGTAATGAAGATGGAGAAAATACCAAGCTTCTCCACGTAGCCCTGCACGTAGCCGTTCATCTTGGACGAAATGAAGGTTGCAAAGGGCCATACACCCATCAGCAGGGATAGGTATTTCTTTGGTGCAAATTTGCTGATAAAGGAGTTTCCAAGAGGTGAGAAGCACAGCTCCGCCATCGTCAAAATGTTGGTAAACGCCAGCAGCCACAGAACGGTCACCTGACTCGTCTCCGGTGCTCCGACTCCGCGGGTCACTTCCATTACAGCTAAAAGCAAATAATCGAGACCGAGAATGGCAAATGCCATGGTCAGCTTCTGGAACATGGTCATATCACCCTGAGGCCGTTTTGCCAGAGCCGCCCAGATTTTAGCCGCGCCGAGGCTTAAGAAGATGCATAAGAAGCCCGGGATGGTGGTTGTTATTAATGGAGGTGTCAGAGTCACGCCGAACAGCTTCATATTGACATATTTATCCATGTAAATCGTCAGTGCGATATCCTGCTGATAGTATGCCAGCCAGAAGAACACGGTCATGATGGTAACGAATAAAATAGCAATAACGCCTTTTTTCTCTTTCTTTGTAAGAGGAGCGGAGGCTGCCTTCCTGCCTTCTTTTTCCTGAATGCCGATGACATTGCCGTTTACATCGGTTAAGTACTTGAACGGTTTGATTCCCTGATTCTGTAATGTGCCGTAGCTTAGGGTAAATATGATGGCGCCGATAAACATGAGAATCGCGCAGAGCAGGAAGCACTGGCGGAATCCCAGAACGTCGCCGCGGCGGAACACGGTAACATATAAAGTGGCTGTCAGCATGGAGCCGAAAAACGCTCCGACATTGACGAACGAATACTGAACGGAGAACGCCGAGTCAAGCTTTGACTTGTCGTCAAACAACCTGCCGATAATCGCCGCTAAATTACCTTTAAACAGACCGGTACCAATGGAGACTACGATAATCATCACGTGTACCATGGCGACGCTGTGTGCCTGCCAGCCCGCCAGATAACCGACTCCCATCAGCAGCATACCAAGTGAAACCGCGTACCTTCCGCCCAGCCAGTTGTCACAGATATAACCGCCTAAAACCGGAGCAATATAGGTAAATGCCGTCATGTTCGCAGCCAGAATCGCCGCATCCGCCGCATTCATGCCCAGGCCGCCTTCCGTGACAGCCCTGATTAAAAACAGAACCAGAAGCGGCTTGCTTCCGTAAAATGCAAATCTCTCAAATGAATAGGCAATACAAGATATGTAAAACCCCAGTGGATACCCCTTTTTCTTTTGTTCTCCCATTTTTTAACCCTCCGTTTTTTCTTTTGTCATGGATTTGTCATAAGATCGAGGATCACCTGATCCGTCTCTTTCATCCCCATGCAGCCCACAGTACAGACCGCATCAATTGTGTTTTCCACATTATCCCGGATAATTCCGCAGCCATTGCGAAATACCGTATTCTCCTTCGCCATCTCATAGCCGAGCATGGCGGAAAACAGCGCGCTGGCAATCTTGCTGGCACAGGACTCTTTCGCCCCGTCGCACACCATGCCGGAGATCGTTCCCAGATGATTGGTGATCATCCGTTCCACTACCTCTACCTTCTGCCCTTCCAGAAAGGCAATTCCGGCAAATGCTCCCGCAGCCGCGCAGACCACGCCGCAGTATGCGGACAGCCTTCCAATTCCTGTTTTAATATGAATCGCGATGAGATTGGCCGCCAGCAGCGCCCGGTAAAGGGATTCTTCCTCACTGCCCTGCTCCCGTGCACAGGTGATAACCGGAACAGACACCGTGATTCCCTGATTACCGCTGCCGGAATTTGTCACCACCGACATCTGACAGCCACTCATGCGCGCGTCGCTGCCTGCGCTGGCATAGGCGATTCCGTGGGAATACCGGTTCTGGAACACGGCCTCCGCGGCTCTTCCGATGCTGGCACCATAAGGATTTTTCATCCCCTCCCGGGCTATAGCCTCGTTGTCCCGGATCTGGTTTTCCAGCAACCGGATAAACGGCGCCAAATCCGCCTCTGCCGCAAACTCATAGATTCCGGCAACCGTCAGCCAGGAACGGTCTGAGAGAACATCTTTCCTTCCCTCTTTACAATCCTTCTGAAACAGGAGCTCTCCGTTCTTTTTAACCAGGACTACATTCGTATGGGTATCTTTAATCTGTACTTCCGACGTCTCCTTCCCCTTTTCCATGGTAATCCGGATATTTAAGTTTGCGTCCCCGTGAAGGCAGGCCACACGGCAGATCCTGCCCGCCGTCTTCCTCCGGATCTCTTCCTTCTGCTCCGAAGTCACCTCGCTGATAACCTCCATCTTCTTTTTCCTGTCTCCGGCCACCGCCCCGGCCACCGCGGCCGCCTCAATACCGCACAATCCGTCTGTGTTCGGGATCGAAACACTCTTTACGTTCTTTATGACATTTCCTGAACATTCCACCAGAATCTTCTCCGGAAATGCCTCCAGAACTTCCCGGGCTATGGCCGCTGCATAAGCGATGGCAATCGGTTCCGTGCAGCCCATGGCCGGAACCAGCTCTTCTTCCAGAATTCCGGCGTATGCTTTCGCTACATTCATTGTTTCTCCTTTCTTCCATTCCTTTATCAGCATTATATAAAATTCGACAGGGAAAGTCTGTAAACCCGGCCTGTTTGTAGCCAAGATTACAAAGTTCTGTTTCTTCATCTGTTTTCCGCAGCAAATTGACATAAAAGGCCTGGAAATACAAGGAAATCGGTTCAAAAAAAGAAGCCGGCCCGTAATCTGCACGAGCCGGCTTCTGCCAGTCTGTTATTTTTGATTTCAATTTTTTCCGCTATACCAAATCTCCCGCGGCCTTCACCTTTACCCGGTTTGTATTTCCCGGATAATATGCCAGCGGCACATCCTCCACTTCAATAATTTCCACTGTCTCACGGACGGCCCCGGCTTCCACGGCCAGTTCCACAGCCTCGGCCCTCGCCCGGCTTAACGCTGCCTCACGCGGAGTCTCATCGTAGTTGATCAGCTGTTCCAGCGTGCCGCTCACCTTGGATATGGCCGAGCCGATGGCATTGGCTGTGCCGAAATAATCAGGCTTCACCACGGACTTCGTTCCGGCAAGCTGGTCCGGGATAATGATGGAGCCGCCTCCTACCAGGATGACATCAATGTCCGCACTGGATACCTTCATGGCGTCGATGCTGTCCTCGACCATGGAACGGATTGCCTCCATGGCCTTCCTGGCCGTCTCATAATCCAGCTGTTCCACCTTCGACTTATCTCCGATATCCGCCAGCTTAAGCTTCACCGCCACATCCGTGGCCGTCAAAGTATCCCCGCCGAATACAAGGGCTTTCTCGGTGATCCGGTAGCCCACGCTGTCCGGACCTACGGTCACGGTTCCATCCTCATGCTGCCTGACAATGGAACCGCCGCCGAGACCGATGGAGATCACATCCGGCATACGGAAATTCGTGCGGACGCCGCCGATCGTCACGGCAACGCCGGATTCCCGTGGAAAGCCCGCTAAAATTACACCGAGATCCGTTGTGGTTCCTCCCACATCAATCACGATGGCATCCTTTAAATGGCTTAAGTAGCTGGCGCCCCGGATGGAGTTGGTCGGGCCGCAGGCGATCGTTAAGATCGGATACTTCTTCGCATACTCCATGGTCATGATCGTGCCGTCGTTCTGGGATAAGTAGACTCTGGCGTCTGTAACTCCTTCGTCTTCCAGCGTTTTTGCAAATCCGGTGGTAAAGCGTTCCGCCACCTCGTACAGGGCGGCATTTAATATGGCGGCATTTTCCCGTTCGATCAGTCCCATGGAACCGATCTCGCTGGATACCGACACGTGGACCTCCTCCCCCATCACCTCACGGCAGAGCGCGGCCGCCTCCAGCTCATGGTCGTTTCTCACCGTGGAGAAGACGCAGGAGATCGCCACGGACTTTACCCTTCCCTTCAGCCCTTCAAAGAATCGGGCCGCCGCTTCCCTGTCAAAGGGGGCCAGCTCTTTTCCGTCGTATTCGAAGCCGCCTCCCACAACCGCGTAATCCACGGCGATTTTCTGTATGTCTTCTTCCCAGTCTATCATTGGCGGTATTCCCAGCGTAGCGGGGGCGCCGATCCGAAGGATGCCGATCGGGGCCAGGGATTTCCGCTCCACAATGGCGTTCGTACACTGGGTGGTTCCCAGCATTGCCTGGCTGATCTCCGCCCGGTTGATCCCGGACGCCTTCAAGCAGGCGCGGACCGCGCCGAGGATGCCGTCATAGATATCGCCGGAAGTCGGATACTTCACTTCCGCTACCACATTTCGGTCGCTGTCGATCAGGACCGCGTCCGTATTGGTGCCTCCAACGTCAATTCCCAATTTATACATCTGCATTCCCTCCAATCCGATCTTCCAGCGGCACATAGTCCGTATCGATTCCAAAATAGCGCGGTCCCACCAGCTTAAGGCCCGCCTCGCTTCTCCACGCGTCAAAGCATTTGAGCCCGACTGCAAGAACACGTTTCCCGTATTTTAAGGCGTCTGTCGTCACTGGAATAAAGGTCTCCGTATCGACCAGACAGATAAGATCCGGCACGGTAGCCAGAATGACGCCGTCCACGGAGGCAGACAGATTTTCGTTCTGGAATACCACCTCCGCCCTTTTCCCGCGGTCGCTTCCGATTCCCTCGATGACGACGCGGCCCAGGTTGAAGGCGCCGTTGGTCTCCCGAAGGACATCGGCGATCTTTCCCTTGAACAGACGGTACCCTTCGGAAAACTCCAGGAAACGTTCCTCGGGAGTCAGATCCGTGCTCTCCTTCACCCTGCGTATGGCCTCGCCCAGCTTCTGGCTTCTGGTGACGATGCCCTTCACGGCGTGCTGTTTGAGAATGGCCCCTTCCACACAGTAGAGGGAGACCGAGACGGAGCCGCCGCAGCTCATGGTAACCGACCTCGCCAGTTCCTCGGTCCACTGATTCGTGATGGTGTTAAAGATCACGCTGTTTCCCTTCTCATCCACCAGGGCCATGGGCGTCGCCGATATGCCGGCCATGGTAAACGTCACCATCTGAAGCTCCGGGAACGCCCGGCCCATTCCATCCGCGTCCACCATGGGAAGTCCCAGCCTGGCCGCCGCCGCGATGGGTAGCATGGAGTTGACACCGCCCGCCTCTATTGGCATAAATGCAAATATCTTTTTACCGTAATACTGGGATATCATGTTGTACAGCACTTCGTACTCTTTTCCCCCAACGCCCTTCTCGCCCAGAATCGTAGGCGCTCCCATCATGGCGATGGGAACCACCAGCGCGTCATCCGGAATCTCCTCCGGGTCCAGAAGCGTCACCGGCCCCCGTTCCTTTACCGCGCCCATGGCAACCAGTTTTCCTATGTAAGGGTCTCCGCCTCCGCCCGCTCCCAGCAGGGAAGCGCCCAGGGCAATATCTTCAATTTCACTCAAGCCGATCTTTCGCATGTTCCGCCACACTCCTTATCTTTAAATTTCTGCATGCCATAACGAACAGTTCGGCAGTCAAAGACCACTCTTTTGCACGTCAAAGCCTGCGCCGCAAAAAAAACAGAAAGGCCAACGTCTTTCGTTGACCTTTCTACTATCATAAATTATTTATTCGGAAAAATGAATCCCCTGGAAAAACGAAAATCAGCCGTATTTTTTGTCACTTTGGACAAAAGGTCAGCAGCCGGTTCACCGCCACCGCACAGTATAAGGAAAAGGTGTCCGGGAAATCACCGATGCGGTAGCCAAGAATATCGGAAAAACGCTGAATGCGGTATTTCACCGTATTCTTATGAAGATAGAGCAATTCTCCCGTCTTTAAGTAGCTGCACTGGGCGTCCAGGAGATAGACCTCCAGCGTCCTGACGGCATCCTTCTCCTCCTTCGCGTCCCGCAGGGCGGCAAGCGGCCTTAAGGCCTCCTGCACCGCCTCCTCCCCTCTTCCGATTCTCTCACGGCAGTCTCTCGCAAAGCCGATCTCCTGAAGGTGGTATGCCTCCTTCTCCGGAAAGATCGCAATGGTGTCTTCAATATAATCCCGGTGCAGCAGAAACGCTTCCCGCACCGCGGCGGTGTCGGCCAGATGATTGCAGCAGGTAATGGTGTGAAACACCGTATACGGCTCCATGTACGCCTGGACAGCCGTCAGGATTTCCTTTTCCTCACCGAGAGACCGGGGGCCTTCCACGAAGATCACCATCTCCCCCTCGCAGATGTCTGCAAACACAGTCTTATAAAAGGAGGACAGTAATCCTGTGAGGCCCTTAAGCGCGGAGACGCCGTTCATCTTCTGCCAATCCTCTTCCACGTGAAAGATCATCATGGAGTGGATGGAGGCCACATCGATATGGAAGATATCGGCCAGCCGGCGCATCTTCATGGGCTCGTCCTTTAAGATTGCGCGGACCAGCTCCGTCACGTCCACCTCATCGTGCTGCGTGCTCCAGATATTGACCGCCAGCTGCACGGCCTCCACAACCTGCTGCCGGACAGTCTCCACCAGCGGTTCTCCCTCTTTAAAGATAAACAGCTCCATGTGGCGGTCTTTGTGAAGCAGGATGGGAAAGCGGGCCAGAACGTACTCAGAGTCCGCAATGCATACGGTTCTCTCACTCCCCATCTCCGGCAGTTTTCCCTCTGTCAGGAATCGGCTCAGCGTCTTTTCCTGGTTCAGCGGCCAGACCGCTTCGTTCAGGACACGGAAGGACTGATCGGTCAGGAGTATGGAAGCCATGCTTCTCTCGCTCAGCATCTTGAGCATGGTTCCCACCGAGCGCTGGTGCTCCGGCAGGCGCGCCACCTGATCCAGAAGCTCCCCGACAAACGCCGTATTATTCAGCCGGTCCTTGACGATGGCTTCCATGATCTCGCTGATGGCGTCGGAATAACGGAAATCCATACGGTTCTCCGGCATGACGATCAGGACGAAATGATACGCATCGGCGATCCGCTTCATGGCCTCGGGAATGCGCGGCATAAAGAGGCCGACGTAATAAAGAATCAGCCCTACCTCACCGGCCTCGGCCAGCCGCTGCGTCACCGCGCACTGCCGCTCCTCGTCCTCCGGGTTATTCATGAAACCGGTTATGACAATTTCGCTTCCGTAGTAGTCATCATTTCGGAAGAAGGCATCCACCATCTGATCCGGGTCCGCGTATTCCAGTACGGACAGAGACGCCACGATGCGGGACAGGCCGCCCCTGCCCGCCTCCACCCGCGCATTTCGCAGGGAGGAGAGACGGAGCAGATCCGCCACAGTCACACTCATTGCTTCTCTCCCTCGTCCGTCACTGTGACGATCGTGTGGGGCGCAAGCTCCAGTGCAGAGGTCTTCGTCCTGTGGCGCAGGACCACTTCCACCGGGTGATCCTCCCGGTTTAAGAGGATGACCGCCAGGCTTCCGTCGGGATTTAAGAAGGAGCACGCCTCCACCTCTGAAGTGTATCTGGAAATCCCGATTCTCACGGCTCCTGGCTTCACATAGCGGCTGAAATGGCCGATGTAATAGTAGCTGGGCTGCCGTTCGATCGTATGCTCCTTTGTATGGAGCATGATGGGGGCCGCGCAGTAATTTCCGACGTGGTTCGGACCGCCGTTCTCATCCAGGAATAAGTTCCAGTCGATGTGGGCCCTGCAGCCATGGTTAAAGTTTCCGATCATATCATGGGCGTACATCTCAGCCTGCTGCTGCAGGTTATTTCTATCAAATCTGGAGTACTCCACGCAGCCCTCCGTAAAAATCAGGGACTTCTCCGGGTAATCCTCGCTGACCATCTGAAGATTCTCGAAATGATCCCCGCTGTACCAGTGAAAGCCCATTCCCCAGATTCCTTCCGAATCCCCTTCAAAATACGTCTTCGCGTTCTCATAGACACGTTCCTTATTGTGATCCCACAGCAGAATCTTTACGTCCAGGCCAGCCCGGTCAAGAGCCGGCTTCAGATATCCAAGGGCAAAGTCCCGCTCCTCCTTTGGCGTGTAGACACAGGAATCCCAGGTCTGAACAGCCTTCGGCTCATTTTGAACGGACACGTATCCCACGCGGATGCCCTTTTCCCGGTAGGAGATGAGGTAACGGACGATATACTCCGCCCACAGGTTCCGGTATTCCGGCTTCAGTTTTCCGCCATGGTTCATTTCCCCGTTGGTCTTCATAAACGGAGGCGGGCTCCATGGAGTCGCCAGCAGGCACAGCCCTTCGCCCGCGGCCTCTTTCGCCTGACGGATCAGGGGCAGTAAGTACTCCTCGTCGCAGTCCGTGGAAAAGGTGGACAGCGCCTCATCACCATCTGCGACGTAACAGTAGTTCCTCAGCGAAAAGTCACAGCTGTTAATATGGGTTCTGCAGAAACGGTAGCCCAGCCCAGCCGCTGAAAAATACGCGTTCACCGCTTCCGACCTCTGCTCGCTGTTCAGAGCAGACCACGCGTAACCGGCCGCCTGCGTAAATGCGCCTCCGAATCCCAGGACTGACTGATACTGTTTCTCCGGATAAATGGTGACCAGCCCGCTCTCCCGGTCCGGTTCCTCCTTCCACACTGCCGCTGTCTCATCAAAATAACGGCCGGCAGCTACATCGGTTGTTATAATCTTCATCTCATTCTCCTCTCTAACGATTCTGAGATTATTATACCATGATATGAGACTTCTGTATCCACTTTCATCTGACATAATACAGCTTCCATGCCGCCTACCGGATTAAAGAGGCGGTCCTGCGAGACCGTGAGCGGCCCTGATGCCCGAACCTTAAGCCGGCTTCCCTGTCCGCGGCAGATATCCACGCCGTCTCCGTCCGCCGCCGGTTCCACCCGCTCCCCGGATCGGGAGACGAGAGGCAGATACAGGATGGCCTCCCTCTCACACCACGGTTCCATGGTGAACGCACCGTCGGTGATCCGGATGCGGATTTCAAAACGGGAATCCCCCTGCTGACCGGAATCGGTCATGGTTCCTCTCGTCACAATCACGATTTCATCCTTTTCTTCCACACAAATCACTTCCGCTGCTTTGTCATTGATATTCCGGTAAATGATACCGTGTTCCTGATATTCTAAGCGTGGCGTCAGGCAGAGCGGCACCGTATTTCTGGGAATCTGCATATTATTGGGTTCCACAAGGGAGTAGCGCCCCATGGTTCCCGTGAACACAGGGCCCAGCCGTTCATGCCACAGCAGCGTCACCGCACCTCCCGTGGCATGGCCCTCCTCGCTGTACTCCACATCGTAATCCGATATCGTGGCCCGCCACGGCCCTTTGCCGATGAGCCGCACATGGACAGATGGAAATTCGGTAACTCCGCACCTCCGGTCCGAAGGCAGGGACTCCGTTCCGGTCTCTATGGTTTCTTCTGCCCATCCGAGATCGAGGAGTGCCGCCAGGGCCTTTGCATGACAGAAGGTATGGTGGACACAGGGTGGTTCCTTCGCGCTGTTAAACATGGGACCTCCGTGCAGAAGGCCGTCGTGGGTGCACGCTTTTAAAAGCCGGGTATTGCGCCGCACCGCCTCCGCAAACTCCGGACTTTTCTTTGCCAGCAGGCCGTATCCCGGCTGACAGCCGTCGGAGGTGCGGCTTCCCCAGTAGGACCACTTATTGTTGCGCGTTCCCCAGCTGTTGTCCCAGGCTCCATCCGGCAGCATAAATTCCAGATGGACCTTCATGGCTCTTTCCGCTGCAAGCTCCACCTCTTTCTCTCCGATCATGACAGCACAGGACAAAAGGCCCGGAAGGGACTCCTCTACATTATATCCCAAGTCCACGGGACGGCAGCCCTTCGGGCTTAGCTCATCCCTTTTCTTCCCTTCCCCGTAGAGCAGGCCATCCTCCGTAAAGCAGTCCAGGGCCTTATGGGAGAGTTCCCCTGCCTTACTCCGATAGCGCGGATCTCCCAGGACTTGATAGGCCACTGCCATCGCATGGGCGCAGGTCACCGGATAATTGATATTTCCGCCGATCTCATCGATGTGATCCGCCAGATAGTCTGCCGTTCTGTTAAGCCGTTCCCGCCACGCATCGGCGGTCACGCGATCCAGCAGATGCCCATGCTCCAGTAGCGCCTCTCCCAGCTGAATGACGAAAAATACCGTGATTCCCCTCCAGTCGCTGTTGGTATCATTATAATAGCAGCCCTCTTTCCGGTAGAGGTTGTCGCTCCACCGGAAAAGCCGTTTCGCACAGGTCACGTATTTTTCATCCTTCGTGATATCCGCCATGGTCATCATGGGATAGATGGCATCGGCACACCTTCCGTGTATTCTTCCGCAGGATGGGCACATAATGCCGCCGTAAAACTCCTTTTCCTGAAATTCCGTCACCTGAAGGGATAACAGGCGGTCGCACCACTCCTTTAAAAGGTCAAAATACTCATTCATAAGCTGACTCCTTTTCCGTTCATACTCTGTTCCTCCTACCAGTATGGATTCCACTCCTTCTTCATACGGACCAGCGCTTCCATATAGAAATAATCGCCCCAGATGACGCACTCTCCCGCTCCGTCGCCGCGGTGGTACATACCCTCCGCCAGCACGCCGTTGGATTCCGGCATGTCTCTCGTGGTATACCGGGTACACAGACTGTCCATAACGCGTTCCGCCGTCTTCCGGTATTCGTCCGCGTCCTCTTTTCCCACGTGGCGGCACAGCTCCAGCAGGCCGCATACAAAGATCGCTCCCGCCGAGGTGTCGCGGATATCGGGATTTTCATCGGTAAAGGTAAAATCCCAGTACGGAACCGAATCCGCGGGAAGATGATCTGTAAAGACCCTGGCCGTCTCCCGGGCAGTCGTCAAAAAGCGCTCCTTTTTCGTATAACGGCAGGAAAGGGCAAAGCCGTAGACAGCCCACGCCTGCCCTCTGGCCCAGACGGACTCATCCGCATATCCCTGGTGCGTCTTACCGCAGACCGCTTCACCTGTCTCCGGATTCATCAGGTATGTGTGATAGGAGGTGTAATCGGGGCGGATCAGCAGGTCCGCCGTTGTCTCCGCGTGATTTGCTGCAATTTCAGCCTTCCTCTCGTCACCGGTCCAGTACAGAAGAGGGAGATTTAACATGGTGTCGATGATAATCTTCACGTCGGGACAGCCGATTCCCATCTCCCCCCACGCCTGGATGTAGCGCCCCTTTTCGTTGTAGCGCTCTGCCAGAATATCCGCCGCCTCATGGGCCAGGCGGTATGCCCGCTGGCTGCCGGTCAGTTTGCAGAGTGACACGCAGGAAAGAGTGTAGAGAAATCCCATATCGTGGCTGATATGGCGGCGTTTCCGGATCCGCTCTTCAAAGCTGTCCAATACCTGATCCGTATGTTTTAAGAACACGGGATCGCCTGTGATCTCGTACGCCAGACAGCACATGCCCGGATAGAAGGAAGAAGTCCACAGCGCATTCTCCTCCCCGTGATACCGGTTGTTCGTGCTCACATGGGGAAAGGTATCGATAAAGGCGTCCAGATTCTTTTCTGTAATTTCTATGGCTTCCCTAAGGGCATTTTCATAGAGTTCTTTCATGGTTTTATATCTCCTTTCATATCTCCTTTTCACGTATCTTTTTATATCTGCTGCTACTCCTTTACCGCTCCCACCATGACTCCCTTTGTAAAATATTTCTGGAGAAACGGGTAGACACATAGGATTGGCACAGTGGCCACGATGATCGTCGCGTACTTGATGCTCATGCCTATGGACTCCTGATCCGCCACACTGACGCCGGCCGTCATGGAGCCTACGTCATTCTGCATGAGAATCTCCCGCAGAATGACCTGAAGGGGATACATCTCCCTCTTTCTGATGATGGTGGAGCCCCAGAACCATGCGTTCCAGATTCCCACTCCGTAGTACAGCACCATAACCGCCAGCATCGCCTTGGATAAGGGGATCACGATCTGCATCAGGATTTTGAAGTGGCCCGCGCCGTCGATCTGCGCCGCCTCGATCAGGCTCTCCGGGATGCTCTCGAAGGCGGTGCGGAGAATGATCATATTATACGTATTGATCATAAACGGGATGATGAGGCCCCACAGCGTATTGGTTAAGTGGACATCCTTTAACGTTAAGTAGAACGGAATCATACCGCCGGAAAAGAACATGGTAAACAGGACAAACATCATGACCGGTTTCTTGAACATGACATTCTTTCTGGAGAGAAAGTAGGCCCCCAGTGATGTCATAAGAATATCCAGGATGACGCCCACGATCAGGATAAACAGCGTATTGCAGTATCCCTTGACGATCATCGGATTTTTGAAAACCTTGACGTATGCATCCAGATTAAAGCCGAGCGGTTTGAACAGCAGGCCCGTGTGCTGGGTCAGAAGGCTGCTGTCGCTGACAGAGGCCACCGCGACATACCACACCGGGTAGAAGCACAGCAGAATGACCGCGCCTAAAATTATGTAATTCATGACGGAGAAGATTCTCTCTCCTCTTGAACGCTTTACTTTCATACTTCCTCCTTATTACCAGAGACTGGTGTCGCTGAACTTCTTGCTCAGTTTATTGGTGATTAACAGCAGGGTGCAGTTGATGACGGAGTTGAATAAGCCGATGGCCGTGGAGTAGCTCCAGTCCTGATCCAGCAGACCCACACGATAGATATAGGAAGAAATGATATCGGCCGTCTCATACGTGGATGGATTGTAGAGGAGGATGGTCTTCTCATATCCCAGGCTCATCAGAGTGCCCATTCTCAAGATCAGCATGACGATAATCGTGGGAGCGATGGCCGGCATGGTGACGTGAATCAGCTGTTTCCATTTTCCCGCGCCGTCGATAGAGGCCGCCTCATAGAGCTGGCTGTCCACTCCGGCGAGGGCGGATAAATAGATGATGGAGCCCCAGCCCGCTTCCTGCCACACGCTGGAGGCCACATAGATGGTACGGTACAGCTTCGGATTCTGCAGAAGCGGAGACCGCTCCCCTCCGAAGAAGACGATCAAATCGTTGAACAACCCGCTGGTCATGGCAAAATTCGTTATCATGCCGGTCACCACGATCATGGAGATGAAGTGGGGCAGGTAGGAAACGGTCTGAGCCAGGCTCTTGAATTTCCTGTTTCTCAGTTCGTTCAGCAGAAGGGCAAGGATGATCGGCGCCGGAAATCCGAAGGCCAGCTCGTAAACACTTAGCAGCACCGTGTTCTTTAAGAGGCGCCCGAAATAGGGTCCGGTAAAGAAGCGGGTAAAGTTGTCGAGTCCCACCCACGGGCTTCCTCCCACGCCGAGGGCCGGTGTATAGTCCTTAAATGCAATGATGGCTCCATACATGGGCTTGTAGTGGAACACGATATAAAAGATAATAACCGGGACCACCAGCAGATAAAGAGCGCGGTTCCTTTTCCAGTCCGCTCTGGCCCTTCGGGCAAATGTTTTCTCCTTCATGATTTCCTCCATTTTTCTGTATTTAGAGTGAAAAAAAGAAGGGGTGCCGAAAAAACGGTTCCGGCACCCCCGCCGGTCTTACTCCATTCCTTTTCCTATCTGGAATTGTAGCGTTCCAGAGCCGCATTCTGAATCTCCAGGGCGCGGTTCAGCCCCATGTTTTCAATCGTCTTTACGTACTGGTCAAACTGATCCAGGCTCTCCGTTCCGAAGATGAATTTCAGCGTCATCTCGTCGCGGTACGTGTTGATTTCATTCATAATCGTGGAGAATTCCTTACTCTCCTCCGCGGTCGGTGTAATCGGAGGAACCTTATGGGCGGCGGCATTGCTGCTGCCCCATACGGTCGGTGTCTCCCTCTGGTTCTCCAGCGTATAGTACTGCTCTAAGTAACGGATATCCTGGACAAACGGTCCGTTGTAGTTGCCGCGGATATAGGCGGAAAGGGACTGCGCCACACTCCAGCCCTCCGGATTATTTAAGATCTGATCCGTGTAGGTTGGATAACCGTCAATCATGGTATAGGATTCCCCTTCAATACCGAAGTTGAAAAGCATATGGCCTTCCTCGCTGTACGCATAATCCAGCAGTCTCGCGGCCAGCTCCACGTTCTTACAGCTGGTGGTTATGGCTACACAGCCCTGATTCGGATAGCGGTTGTCGATCTGGCCCATCTCCGGCTTTGCACCCTTTTCCAGCGTCGGATAGGGAGCGGCTACCAGCATGTAGTTGGGATCTGTCTTCTGAGCCGCCGTGATCCACGTTCCCATACGGCTTCCTGCCCATCCCATGGAAGCGCCGCCCTGGCCATTGGTCATCTTTGCGCTCACCTGATCGAGGGCCAGCGTCGCTAAATCCTGGTCGATCAGACCTTCCTTGTACCACTGGTTAAATGTAGTCAGATACTGCTTATAGCCATCCTCGACGGCTCCGAAGTGCACCTTTTTATCGGATCCGATATAATACGTCTGGCAGGCTCCGTATGCATAGGCAAATGGATTTTCCTGGGTCAGGGCCTCCATGGTATATTCCCATGTAAACGGTGCAGAGGCGCCCTTCTTCTCTTTAAAGGCAGTCAGTACGGTGTGCCATTCGTCGATGGTGGTGGGAACCTCCAGTCCCAGCTCCTCCAGCCAGTCCTCGCGCAGCATCGGTCCGATGGTATGGCACAGCGCCTCATCTCCGCGGACAAACGGGAACACGTAGTAGTGGCCGTCATCGGTCTTGATCATCTTATCCACATCCGGATTTTCCTCCAGATACTTCATGACATTGGGACAATACTTTTCAAATACTTCATTTAACGCCATGATATTGCCATCCTGAATGGCCTTTTCCGGTCCGCCCGGATAATTCATCCACGCATATTCCATTAAATCAGGAAGGCTTCCGTCTGCCAGCAAAAGGCTGAACTGCTCTTTTCCCTGGTTTGCCGGCGGATGCTGGAAATCGATGGTTACACCTGTTTCTTTCATCAGTTCCCTGGCAAAAGGCGTCTCTCCAAGATTGGAGTAATTCGCCGATACATTCTGATTCAATTCGCACCAGTACGTCAGCACCTCATCTGATGTTATTGGATAGGAAAATTCCCCCGATGCCGACTGCGGCAGCGTCTCCTGGGCGGTCGTCTGTGTATCTGCGGTTTTCGAGCCGCACCCCGCGAGCATTGTGGCCGCCATGGCCGCCGCCATAAAAGCGGAAGCTGCTTTTTTATAACTCTTCATGATAACTCCTCCATATTCAATTGTGTGTTTCGTTTCCGTGATCACTGAACATGCCTAAAGTCTATCACCCGGCTCTGGAAAAAAACAGAGACAAAACAGGTACCAGACACACAAAACCACGGCTGATCCATTCACAATTTCGCTGTAAATAGGCGAATTTTCGAATTTTCCCCTTTTACGGCTGCATTTTCTTCATCTGCCCCGGCGTAACTCCCGTATATTCCTTGAAAACGCGGATAAATGTCCGGCTGTCCCGAAAGCCTACCTTCTCGGCGGTCTCCACCACACTGGTTCCCTGGGCCAGAAGCTCCTTCGCCGCCTCCACCCGAACGGTGTTGATGTACTTGAGAAGGCTCTTTCCCGTCTGTTTCTTGAACATGGCGGAAAGGTACGCGGGCGTCATGTCGAAATGGAAGCCGGTCTGTGAGATATTTAAGTCAGGATCGTGGTATTCACTCTCGATATACTCCATGATTCTGTCGGACAGCTCGTTGCCGCCGTCCCCCTTCCGTGCTTCCGCCTCCCTGCACAGAGACTCCGTTATCGCCGCAAACTGCCGTTTCTTCTCCTCGAGGGGCTGTTTCATCGAGATCTGCAGGCTGATATTTTCCCGTTCAAAGAAGCTTCCGCACCCGGTCTCGTCGGCCCCCTTCATCAGCGTTCCCATCATATCGTAAAGAAGGCATTTGAAGACGCCGGAGGAAGCTTTGTTTTCATAATAGTTCACATCCAGCACCTGCCCCATAAGCTCCGCGGCCTGTCTGCTGTCCCCGGCCTTTATGGCGTTGATGATTTTATTTTCCATTTCCATGGGATAATAGTACTTTTTATTGGCATTTTTAATGTCCCGGTAAAAGATCGTGTCTGTCTCCAGAAGAGAGACGTACTCCTCCGCCTCCCTTGCCTCCTGATAGGAGGGATGGATACCTTCCAGCCCCTTGTGAACGTCCCCGGCCAGGGCCACCACCTGAAAATGGAACTGCTCTCTGATCATCTTTCTCATACTCTCGATACACTCACGGATGGAATCGAGATAGCCCTCTTCCTCTCCCGGAAGGCCGGCCACGGCGGCGGCCATCTCACCGATTTCCACCAGTTCCACATTAAAATGTTCTCCCAGAATCTCCCCGGCAATGTTCATGACGATAAAGCGGCGAAGCCCCGCCTCCTCCTCTGCCTGTTCTCCGGCTTCCATCCCCTCGATGGAGAACAGCAGCACGATGTGATGGGAATCGGTCAGCCGCGGCACGTAATGCTCCACTGCCTTCCCCGCTTCCTCCAGCGGATACTCCAGAAGGCGGAACAAATAGTACTGGCGAAGAATCTTCTGGTTTTCCGTCAGATTATGCTTAATATCGCTGTGTTCCTTAAAGAAGCTCTGAACCTGCAGCTCCAGCCACTGGTATTCATTGACCGGCGCAGCCGCGGTGCTGTCAGACGTATCATTTTTCTGCTGCCCTTTAAATAAATCAACCAGCGCCTTCAGCGGATTGTAATTTTTATTCGTCAGATAGTACGAAACGGCAAATCCCAGAAAGATGCACAGGAACAGGCCGATCACACAGTATTTCCGGATCTCCCTGGCACTCTGTTCGATGATCCGCGCAGGAGTTAAAAGCACGTATTTCCATTTTGCCGCCTGGGACTCCATGACGAGGCCGGTGTAACGTTCCCCGTTCAAGTCATACTGAAAATCGGTTCCCGCCTCCAGTTTATCGTACTGAATCCGGTCCGTGATCATTGCCTCGTCAATGGTATTGAGGATCTGGTTCCGGCTGTCCAGAATCAGGAACTGCATCTGCTCGTCCCATTTTGCCGACGCAATTCTCCGGTCCAGCACATCTGCGCCCATGCGGATGCCGATCGTGGCGGACGGTTCACCCAGATCGGAATTCAAACTCGTCAGGGTAAACAGAAGCTCCCTGTTCCCATTGCCGCTGCGGATCGGTATAATATCCTGGAAATGAAATTGTGACAGATACGTCTCCATCTCAGGAAATGGAAACTCTTCATTTTCATAATAGAGGTGGTAAAAGAGCTCCAGCGACATGTTTCCCGATGTGCTGACCACCGTATCCGTATTTTTAAAGTACACAAACACATCCTTATAGGATTGTGCGGAAAAATTGCTGTTTTTTAAGTCCATGTAGAGCGCGTACATATCGTACTGGTCCTCTGCGCTGAACTTTCCCTTCTCATTGGAGAGCATCTGGACCCGGGTATCGAACGCGATCCGGTTTAAATTCCGGATGGCCTCGTTGACCTGGTTGTCACACTCATTTTTGACGATCTGCATCAGGCTGTTGTTCAACCGCTCCGCCTGTGCCTGGCTGGCCTTCAGCGTCTGTGCGTAGACGATGGCTCCGACGAAAAGCGGCAGCAGTAAAATCAGAATATAGGAACCATACAGCTTCAGATAGACGCCCCTCTTCTTATATATCATTATTCGTTCCTCCCCGCATGAAATTGGCAGTGCCCCATGACACTTTCCCACTTAACATCTTACCGAAAAAAGGCCGGGGTGTACATTCATATTTTTTTACGGGATTCACAAAATCTATAATATTCGCTGTCTCTGTCCACAGAAAAAGCAGATGCGGCGGCCATTCCGGAAGGATATTCTCCTGCCGGGCTGACCGCCGCATTGTGTTTGTGTTCGCGTCTGTGTTTGTGCCTGCGTCTGTGTTCGCGTCTGTTTCTATACTATTTTACTCTGCTCTGTACATCTCGGTTACCGAGTCTCCGACATAGATCCAGTACAGCCCCGGCTCCGTCGCGTATTTGCCTTCCGCTGTGAAGAATCTCAGTTCCTCTTCCCGGATCACAAAGGAGAATTCTTTTTCCTCTCCCGGTTCCAGATCAAGCTTCTGAAATCCCTTCAGCTCTTTTACAGGCCGTGCCGTGGAACCGGCCGCGTCCTGTACGTAGCAAAGCACGGTCTCCGCCCCCGCACGGCCTCCGGTATTCTTTACCATGCCGCGGACGGTCACCTCTCCGCCGGTCTCTATCCGGCTGCTGCTCACACGGACATCCCGGTATCTGAATTCAGTATAACTGAGCCCATATCCAAACGGGAACAGCGGTTCCACCGGTGCGTCGAGATAAGCGCTGGTAAAACGGTTCTCGCTGCCCTTTACGGAAGGCCGGCCGGTGGGGAGATGGCTGTAGCAGAGCGGCTCCTGGCCGGTACAGTACGGAAAGCTCATGGCCAGGCGGCCGGAGGGATTCACGTCCCCCGACAGAATGTCGGCTGCAGCGTTCCCGCCCTCGGTTCCCGGAAACCAGACCGCCAGAATGGCGGAGGCCCGTTCCGCTGCCTCTTTCACAGCCAGCGGCCGTCCGGAAAACAGCAGGACCACCACATTTTTACAGCTCTGGTAGACCGTCTCAAGAAGCCTCAACTGGCACGCCGGAAGCGTCAGATCGGTTCTCGCTCCTCCCTCTCCGCTCTGCTGCGGATGCTCTCCCAGGGTCAGAATCACCGTATCCGCCTCTGCCGCCAGAGACGCGGCCTCCTCTAAAAGCTCCTCATCACTCCGGTTCCCCAGGTCCTCCCGCTCCTTCGCGCCGGAAAGCTTCGTCCCCTTAAACGGCAGAAACTCCTGATCCCGATCGAGAATACAGCAGCCAGGCGCCGTGACGATCCGTTCGGCTCCGAAGCGATCCGCAAGTCCTTCCTTCACGGTTACCACATCCTCCATCTCATAGAACATGGACCAGCTTCCGCAGAGCAGACGGCTGTCCGCAAAAGGACCGATCAGCGCGATTTTGCTGTCTGATTTCCCTGCCTTCAGAGGAAGCACTCCGTCATTCTTTAACAGGACCATGGATTCACCCGCCAGCTTCCTGGCCGCCGCCCTGTGATCCGGGCACCCCATGCACTCCTGCTGCCGCCGTCTCGTCTCCTCATCAAACCGGTAAGGATTATCCAAAAGTCCGAGACGGTTCTTAAGCTCCAGAATCCGGAGGGTGCACTCATCCACCAGCGTTTCCTCCACCCGGCCCTGCCGCACTAAATTCACCAGATTTTCGCCGTAGGCCGGGGATACCATATCCATATCGACACCGGCCCGGATTCCCAGTTCTGCCGCTTCCTCCACGGTCTCCGCCACTCCGTGCATCAGGAGCTCGTAAATTGCGGAGTAGTCGGAGATGAGGACGCCGTCAAAGTTCCATTCCTCGCGCAGGATTCGGCGGTTCAGCCACCGGTTTGCCGTGGCCGGAATGCCGTTTACCGTGTTGAAAGAGGTCATCACAAGGCCTGCGCCCGCATCCACCGCTTCTTTATACGCCGGAAGGTACTCCTCTCTGAGCCTCTTCTCCGACATATCCACGCTGTTGTACTCTCTCCCCGCTTCCGGAGCGCCGTAAGCCGCAAAGTGTTTGACGCAGGCGGCCACCGTCCCCTCTGCCTCCAGATCCTGGCCCTGGTAGCCTTCCACCATGGCGCGTGTCATCTGACGGTTCAGCCACACATCCTCGCCCGTAGATTCCATGACGCGTCCCCACCTCGCATCGCGGCACAAGTCCGCCATCGGGGAAAATGTCACATGGAGTCCGGCCGCCGCACTCTCCCTGGCAGACACCGAGGCACACTCTTTTACCAGCTCCGGATTAAAACTGCAGCCCTGGGCCAGCGGAACAGGGAATACGGTTTGGAACCCATTGATCACATCCGCCATAAACAGCATGGGGATCTTGTTGGCGCTGTTCTCCAGATACTTCTTCTGCACCTCGTAAAGAGTGTCCCCGCCTGTGACATTTAAGATGGACCCCGTCCCCCGGATCATCTCGTCGGACAGATCCATCTGCAGCTTCGGTCCGGTTACGACGTTGCTCCCTTCAAAATAATTGCCTGTCAGCTGCATCATCTGCGCCACCTTTTCCTCCAGGCTCAGACTTTCCAGAAGCGTTTTCACTTCTTCCCTTGTTTTCATCGCACTCTCCTTATACGTAAAATCTTGATAACCATATTCGTAAAATCTTAGTTTCCATTTTACCGAAATTCCACGCAAAACGATATAGTCATTTTATAGAAAATAGGGATGATTTTTTTAAGTTTCGGACAGGTTTCACCCTTTTCCGATCTCAATCACCCGCTGCACCAGATCCCGGTAAAATACCTCCTCGTGTGAAACCAGCAGGACAGTCCCCGGGAATTCGGCCAAGGCCTCCTTAAGCGCCTCCTTCGCCAGGACATCCAGGTGGTTGGTCGGCTCATCCAGAATCAGGAAATTGCACGGTTTCAGCGTCAGCAGGCACATCTTTACTTTTGCCTGTTCTCCGCCGCTCAAGGTTCCAATGGGCTGCATGGCATGTTCGCTGGAGATGCCGCACCGGGCCAGATTTTTCCGGACTTCCTTCCCTGCAAAATCCGGTCTGGCATCTGATATAAGCTCCATGGGCGTCATCGTTTTGTCGTTCCACTTAAGCTCCTGTTCAAAATATCCGGGCACCACCTGATCGGAGAATTTATAACTGCCCCGCAGGGAGGGAAGCTGGCCTGCCAGTGTCTTCAGCAGCGTTGATTTTCCAATTCCGTTAAAGCCCGTAATAGCCACCTTCTGACCGCCTCCAATGCTGAAATCCAGGTTAGACAGCACCGGATACTGGTATCCGACGGCCAGGTGTCTCACCGCCAGATGCTCCGTATTGGTCAGCGGCAGTTCCGGGAAATGGAAGAGCGGCTTTATCTCCTTTCTGTCCATCTTCTCCATCTTTTCCATGCGGTCCAGCTGTTTTTGACGGCCTCTCGCCATTCTGGACTTCCGACCGGCAATATTTTTCCGGATAAACTCCTCGGTCTCTTTAATCTCTCTCTGCTGTGCCGCATACTGCCGGACGTAATCTTCCCGCAGCAGAGTCTTCTTTTTCAGAAATTCGGAATAGATGCCATAATACTTCGTGATCGTGCCGTTGTCGATATCGCAGATGCGGTTTGCGATTTTATCCAGAAAGCCGTAATCGTGGGACACGACCAGGAATGCATGCTCCAGGCCGGATAAGTAGCCGGCCAGCCAGGCGACGTGTTCCCGGTCCAGGAAGTTGGTCGGTTCATCAAACAGCAGGACCTCCGGCTGTTCCAGCAGAAGCTTCGCTAAAATCACCTTTGCCCGCTGTCCGCCGCTCATCTGTCCGATGGAACGGTCAAGGCCTATGGCGGACAGTCCCAGACCGTTTGCCACCTGTTCGATGCGGGTGTCGATGGAATAGAAATCAAGGGTTTCCAGTTCCTCCTGAAGCCGGGCCGCCCGCCCCAGTAAGCCTGTGTCCCCCTCCGCGGCCCTCTCGTACAGTGCGGTTATCTCACCTTCCATCTCGTACATCCGTTTAAATGCCGACTTTAAAAACTCCCTCATCGTCAGACTGTGATCCATCTCCGCGTACTGATCCAGATAGCCGACAGAAAGTCTGGGCTGCCAGACGATCCGCCCGGCATCCGGTATCACCTGCCCGGTGCATATTTTGATCAGGGTGCTCTTTCCGGTTCCGTTCCTTCCGACGATGCCGATGTGCTCTCCTTTGTTCAGTGTCAGCTCCGCATTTTTATAGAGCAGGTTATCTCCAAACGCATGTGTCAATCCGTTTATTTCCAATAAGCTCATAGCTTTTATTTCCTTTCTTCTCTGTTATAAATCTAGTGCCGCCGGACCTAAATACGTACTGCATAGCACCCGCTATCTACGCCAGGAGCACGCCCACGAAGCTAGTCGTAGGGTCCACTACGCCGTCGCTTCGTGGACGCACACCTGACGCAGATATCAGGCACTATGCAGTACGCATTTAAGTCTGGCGGCACTAGTTATCCCGCGTAAAAACGCAAAAAGGCAGAAGGCAATTCCACATCCGCCGATGCAGCAGCCTTCTGCCTGTAAGCTCGAAAAGAGCTTATAAAACACAAAAGGCTACGGACAAAACATTGTCCATAGCCTCTGATCCGTCAGATTCCCATACGGAAAACAGACAGTACCCATACCTGTCAGGTATGGATATTGCCCTGTTTCCCGATGAAATCTCAATACGTCATTTATACGCTATACTCTGCACAATGTTTCACCGGTATGGATTGTACAGAGTTCAGTTTCCTTTTAAGCTGGCTTGTCAAATAAAAGTTCATGATAATTCTCCTTTGCTGAAACGCAGTTATTATATCACAATGGATTGGGGATGTCAATTTTCGGTCATAAATGCGCGCATTTACCGCTTGCGCGCTTCATCCCATCATGATAAGATAAGAACAAGTACACTTTGGGGGAATTGAGGAAAAAAATTGTGAGCTGGAATATTGCTGCTGAATGCATATCAACCGTCATGCTCTGCATCATCTGGAACTACTCCAGGCAGAGCCATTCATTGCCGACACTGAAAAACAAACTGTTTCAGGTCTGTTTCTTAACGACGTTTCTGGCTATGACGTCGAACATTTTATCGACGATCTGTATTCAGAATACCGGAGTGATTCCGCTGTGGGTGAACTGGCCGGTCACGACCATCTACTTTATCGCCACTCCGCTTATGGGCGTCATCTATTTCTATTATGCGCTCTCCATACTCTATGAAAATCAGCCGCGTTTTCCGAAGAGGTGGCTTTTTTTGCTGCTTCCGGCTGCAGTCTATCTGCTCATGGTCATCTCCAATCCCTTTACCGGCTGCCTGTTTTCTTTAAGCCTGGAGGCCCGGTATGAGCAGGGGCCTCTCATCATCACCACTTACCTCGTCTTCTATATTTACTGCCTGTTCACCTGCGTCACGGTCGTGGCACTGGGAAAACGGGTGGATCCCACGATCCGCAATATTCTGGCGTGTTTCCCGCTGATCGCGGCCCTGGTCGTCATCATCCAGCAGCTATTTCCGGAGGTCATTCTCTCCGGTTCCGCCGCCACCTGCGCACTGCTGATCCTTTATCTGTATCTGCAGAACAAACAGATTTCCATTGACTATCTGCTGGGGATTCCCAACCATAAGGAATTTTTAAACTCCCTCCAGCTTCAGATCAAACGCCACAAGGATGCCTCCTTCACCATACTCCTCGTTTCCCTTCGAAACTTCAAACAGGTGAATGACACCTACGGCCAGCAGAACGGCGACGAGTTCTTAAAAACCGTCTGCAATTATTTGAGCAACACGGTGAAGCCGTATCAGCTTTACCGTTACAACGGAGATGAATTCGCCGTACTGATTCCGGAATCCGATAAGGAGACCGTCATCCGTCTGGTCAAAGCCATAGACGGACGCTTCAACCAGCCATGGAAAAGCCGTGACTTCCGATGTATGATCGGAACGGTAATTGCCGTCACCACCTATCCGAAAAGTGCGGATACGATCGAGGACTTAATCAACGCGCTGGAATACACGGTTTCCGTCGCCAAAGACGGTAAAAACGGCAACATCTGCTACTGCGGCCCGGGTATGCTGGACCATGTCAAACGGCGTTTTAAGGTGATCGATGTCCTGAAGGATGCCCTGGCCCAGGGCGGTTTTCAAGTGTATTACCAGCCCATCTGGTCTGTGGAAAAGCAGTGCTTTACCCTGGCGGAATCGCTTCTGCGCCTGCCTGCCACCCCGCTCGGCCCCTTATATCCCTCGGAATTTATTCCCATAGCCGAGGAGACCGGACTGATCGTGGATATTACATACTATGTGCTGGATACGGTCTGCCGCTTCGTGCACGACCTTTTAGACAGCGGAATCACGATGCTGGAAAGCGTCACCGTCAATTTCTCCGGCGTACAGTTTTCGCAGCATAATCCGGCGGAAAAGGTGATCTCCATCATCGAAAGCCACGGGATTCCCTACCGGATGATCAAGATCGAGATCACAGAGAGCGTTCTCGCGGAAAGCCGCCAGGAGCTGGAAGAATTTATCGATCTGATGCACGCAAAGGGCGTGGAAGTCAGTCTGGACGACTTTGGAACCGGCTACTGCAACCTCGTCTCTGTGCTGAGCATGGATGTGGATGTGATCAAACTGGACAAGAGCCTGCTGTGGGCGGCTCAGAAGGACCAGAAAACGGCCATCATGATGAAGAGCCTGGCCCGCTCCGTTCACGAACTGGGCATGCGGGTCGTGTCGGAAGGTGTGGAGACAGACGAGCAGAGGGCATTCGCCGAGGAATGCTGCTGCGACTGGATTCAGGGATATTACTATGCGAAGCCGATGCCTGGGGAAGATGCGAAACGGTTTCTGGCGGAGAGAATCGAGAAATCGTAAAAAATACAGACAGTATGAGGATGCGGACAACTTTAAATGTCCACACCCTCATACTGTCTGCAGTTTTCTGCCTGCTTTTTGCCAGTACCTTTTCCATTACTGGCAAGGTCAGCATACGTGACCAAATTCAGACTCTGTAACTTTCCCATAAACGCAGGCCATCAGAAATGCAGCAGCCGAAAAAACTCCCAGCAGCACATAAGGCATTGTATAATTTCCGGATTTGGTCTGCATGATTCCAATCAGTGCAGGTACACTGGAGAGAATCATCGTGCCGATATTTGTAACTGCAAAATTGGCCGAAAAGCAGGAATCCCCGTAAAGCGCTCTCACAATAATGGGAGCCAGGCTGGAACTTCCTCCATAACAGAACATGACAAGCGCCATCCCCAGCCCGAACAACCATGCCGTCTCTAAAAACAGAGAGCTAATTACCAGCACCATTGCTGCCATCAGCAATATCCCCAGATACGTAAGAGACCGGGCGCTCCCAATGCTGTCATAAACGATTCCCCACAGAACACGCCCCACTCCATTGAACAGGCATACGATTCCTACAATCAGAACGCTTACAGTCAGTGATCTGCCCAAGTCCTCCTGAAGCGTCATCGCACCGTGGTTGATCAGTGACATTCCCACCCCGCCTATTGCTATGTAAATGGTAAGGAACACATAAAACGATTTCCGGCGGAGCATTCGGCGCGGTGGCAGCGATTCTCTGCTTCTCCGTGTCTTCTGTGCCTCCGGCAGCCCCTCTTTCTGGTTCTTTAATGGCATATGGATTCCGACACTCCCCGCCAGAAATACCGCCGCCTCACAGATTCCAAGGATCAAAAATACGCCTCTCCAGCCCATCACGGACAATCCCTTCTCACAAAACGGACCTAAAAGTGTAGTACTCATCGCAAATCCCATCAGAAGAATCCCTGTCGCCAGACCAACCTTATCCTGAAAATACAGCGGAATAACGCTGATCATAATATTATACGCGATCCCGATCGACAGTCCGCAGCAGATACTGTATGTAAAATAGAGCTGCCAGAGCTGTACTGCCTTAGAGGATGTGAAAAATCCAAACAAAATCATCACGGCCCCAATTCGAAGCAATAGGGCCGCTGAAAACTTCTGCAGCAGAAAACCCGTGATCAGAGATCCCGCCGCAAAACAGATAAAGCAAAGTGTAAATATGAAAGAGGTATCTGCCCTGGAAAGGGAAAGGTCCGTCTCAATCGCCGCCACAAACAGCGAAAACGCGTAGCCAATGCCTGCAAAAAGCAGAATCGTCACGGCCAAGGCCAGATAACCCCATCTTTTTTTTGTAACCTCCATACTCTTACCTCAGTAATCATTATTGAAAAAACCTGGAAATATCGCTGAATCTGTCCGCTTTCAAAATCCGGTCTACCGCTGTCATATCCTTTGTGAGGTCCGCCAGTTCTCCGAATATCACCTTGAATGACTCATTCAGCTTCACATCAATAGACAGCATCATGATAATCTGTACTTTTTCTTCTCCGCCCCATAAGATCGGATGTTTTAATGTCATCAGGCCAATTCCCTGCTTCTTTATATGGCCCTCATAAGCATGGGGAATCGCAAACGTGCAGCCGATCGATGTGGCCGCCAGGTTCTCTCTCATGAATACCGAATCGACAAATTCTTCATCCACATATCCCTCCTGGTGCAGCCTTCCACCGAGAAGCCGGATCGCCTCTTCCTTTGAACGGCAGTCGCATTTCAGGATGGATATTCGTCCGTCCATCAGCTTAAACAGTGTCGCATATTTTTCGTTTCCCCGCCTTACAGGCTCAGCCGGCGACACATGGATCGCCATTTTTATTTTGTTAATATCATGCTCTGTCAAAAGTGGTGATACAGGAATCACATTGACGCCCTCCAGCTTAAGCGGCACTGTAGAAATCACAAAATCAAGGGGTTCCTGTCTGGCTACTGCCTCAGCCCTGGTGGCCGGAACGATTTTGGTGATAATCATATCTGGAAAATACAGCTTAAGCTTCGTTACCACGAATTGTGACGTCCCCACACCAGTACTGCATACAATCATGACTCTTGGCTGTTCCACTTTTCTCTGAGCCTGCTCCCGCTGAAGGCTCGCCCCGATATACAGCGCGATATCACAGATCTCATTCTCTCCCAGCTTAATTCCGTACTCCGCATAAAACAGCCCCGCCATATAGGTAGCGACATCAAATTCATATGCCAGTTCTTCCTTCACCATATCCTTTAAAGGGTTTTCGATATAAATCTTATTGCGCAAGCGGTTGAACATGGCATTTAAGTGCACAAACAGAGCGGTTTTAAACATGTTGTCATCAAGAAGATTTTCCCCATACATCTCGCCTACTGATCCGACAATCCGCTCCCACGCCTCAAAGGTCTGCGACGGTACTTCTCCAGCCTGTTCTGACTCATGAGAAAAAACCAGGGCTTCACGAAGCAGCTTTGCGGCAGAGAGATTCATACAGATATAAACGATATCCCCGTTTGATACTTCCACTCCAAACACTTCCTGTACCCGCTCACCCAGAAAACAGCAGGTCTCCCACTCTTCTTTCTTCCGGTACTCCAGAAGGTTTTCTTCATCAATCATACAGTTCTTTTTCTTCATCAATCGCTTGATGATAATAGCGAGATGAAGCAGCATCTCTGAATAGGAGGCATCCGTCAGTACAAAGCTGAATTTCTCTTCGCTCTCCTGTAGAATTCCATTCAGGCTGCTTAAATCAATATCATCAAAAAACGGCTGCAGCTTCAACGAAACATCATTTCCCTGAGAAGCAATGATTGAGCGGATTACATTCGCCTTGGCGACCCGGATCAGCTCCTCGGTTCCCCGGACCCGTACTCCGTATTTTACTTTTCGCTCCAGTTCAAGCCCCTGCTTCTGAAAAAAGGTCTCCAGCTTATTCATATCATTCATGATTGTCCCGTTGCTGACAAACATGGTCTGTGAAATTGATTCCATCGAGATAAAATCATCCGAATCCAGGAGTTTCAGTGCAATATAATACTTCCGTACCTCCGGAATGAACGAACATGGTGCTTCTTCATTCAGCAGCAGATTGTCCAGAAATTTCTTGCCTTCCTCGCTGCATGAAATCCAGATTCCTCTGCCCGTCTTGCTGTCAATCCGACAGCCAGACGATTTCAGCTCCTCCTTTATTTTTTGAAGCTCGTACTTCACCGTTCGCTGGCTGATATTTAATGCATTCGCCAGCTCAAATGTCGTCAGGCCGTTCTTGCTTCTGTATATTAATTCGATCATCTTTTTCTCTCTAGGCAGCAACATTCATTCCCTCTCCTCGCCATGCTCATTTCTATGTCCGTTAAAAATACTCCCCTTACGGCTTCCCCCAATACGTTACTTATTTTATTAATTATAATGCTTTTTTATAGATGTCAACCAGATCTTCTTTCGTCAGTCTGTGGAACAGACCAATGGTTCCGCCTCCGGTAGCGGCCGCCTTCTCAGCCATCTCCTCCATCTGTGCTTCGGATGGTGTTTTTCCTAACAGGTCTGTGATGCTGGTGGGCATTCCGATCTTCCTGCACCACTCATCCCATGCCTCAATTCCAGCAAGTGCAGTTTTCTCCATATCATCGAAATTCATTTCCACGCCGAATACTTTTACCGCAAAACGGGCAAAACGAGCCGGATTACTCTTATACACCACCTTTGCCCAGGCCGACCAGGTGGCGGTCAGGCTTGCACCATGCGTTGCATCAAACATTGCACTGAGTTCATGGCCGATTTTATGTACGGGGAAATCGTTGATACGTCCCGTTCCCGTCAGCCCATTGTGGGAAAGACTGCCTGCCCACATCAGATTGGCTCTTGCCTCATAATCCCTTGGATCAGTCAGTGCTTTTAAAGCCGCCTCCCGAACAGTCACCAGAAGACCTTCCGAGATCCGGTCGGATAGTTCCACGTTCTTTGCCTGAGTAATATAACGTTCCATTGTATGCATCATTATATCAGCCGCACCGCTTGCCGTCTGGTATACCGGAAGTGTATAGGTAAGCTCCGGATTCATAGCGGCAAACAAGGGCCTTGCACAGTCATGGTTATACGACCTCTTTAAAATTCCCTGGTCCTGCGTCTCAATGGTTACAACCGTAGAATTACTGGTCTCCGATCCAGTCGCTGCTATCGTTGTTATACAGCCGATCGGTGCAATTTTGTCGGTTTTTTCCTTTCCTAAGAACAGATCCTCCAACGGAAAATCGTTGACAAGACCATAGGCGATTGCCTTTGATGAGTCTATGGCGCTTCCGCCTCCCACTCCCAGAATGAAATCAACTCCTTCTTTTTTACAGAGGTCAACTCCTTCCTTTGCCAGAGACAGTCTCGGATTCGGTACCACGCCTCCCAGATCGACATAGGAAAGTCCCGCATCTTCCAGGCTCCTGTGTATTTTGTCTATCTCTCCCGTCTCACATAAATAAGTTCCGCCGAAATGCACCAGTACCTTTTTATATCCTCTGGAGGCGATCTCTCTGCCAATCTGCAGTTCTGCATTCTTTCCAAATATTACTTTCGTCGGCGTATAAAACTCAAAATCTTCCATATTATCTGCTTCCCTTCTTATTCTATTTTTCTGGTAAGCTTATTATAAAGGTTTTTGTCCCGAATCAATAATCAATAAATTGCACCAACGCCGCACATACTATTATTTTTTGATCATTTTCCCACCTATCTTCATGATTTTATTGTCTATTTTACTCTATTTTTCAGATTTTATAATTGATATTTTAAATTTTCCCTATATTAGTGCAATTAATTGATTTGTTATTGTTCATTTTTCCTGTTATCCTTAAAGCACAAACAAACCAGGAATCAAACAAAACGGTTTTCGGAGGAAATGAATCATGGATATGGAACTGATCAATATGCTGGATGAACGGCTGGTCCGATTTGATTTTAAAGCAGAATCAAAAGAAGACGCCATCTGTAGAATTGCTTCCCTGTTTTACGAAGCAGGTAAAGTAACTGACAGAGAAAGATATATAGAAGGGATACTGGCACGGGAAAAGGAATTTGCTACCGGAATCGGAATGCATGTCGCTATTCCCCACTGTAAGAGCAGCGTAGTAAAGGAAGCTTCCTTCTGTATGGTTAAGCTCAAAGGCGAACTCGACTGGGGCTCCTTTGATAACGAGCCTGTCACACTTGTCATTATGCTGGCTGCTCCGGCTGACAACGACAACTCACACTTAACCATGCTTTCCACACTTGCAAGAAATTTAATGGATGACAGCTTCAGAGATGGTCTTCTTGAAGCCTCCTCCATTGAAGATATAAAAAATTTACTAATCACAAAGGGGGTATAATGTATGTACATTGTATGCGTAACAGCCTGCCCGGTGGGTATCGCCCACACTTATATGGCGGCAGCAAATCTGGAGAAGGCATTCAAACATGCCGGACACGAAGTAAAGGTAGAAACACAGGGCGCACAGGGACTTGAAAACGAGATCACAGAGGAAGATTTGACAAGAGCGGACGCCGCATTGATCGCCAGTGATATCCGAATTAAAAATGTTGAACGTTTCAAGGATATCCCGACTATGACCGTAGCGGTCCAGGAGGCTGTAAAAGATCCTGACGGCATCGTATCAGAACTGATGGAGGCGTTGGAATAATATGGCAGAGCTCAAGAGAAAAAATGCAAAGAAGAAAAGCACCGGAGCCTTTATTAAGGATTCCTTCATGACTGGCATCTCTTATATGATCCCGGTAATCGTTGGCGGCGGAGTACTGCAGGCTATCGCTAAAATGCTCGGCGGTTACAACATCGGCGCCGAGATGGCGAACATTGATACATTTGCCAAAGTAATCTATCTAATTGGTTCCAGCCTGTGGCAGTTTACCGTTCCGGCCGTGGCCGCGTTCACCGCCTATGCGATGGCTGACAAACCAGGAATAGCACCCGGCCTCGCTATGGGTGCACTGGCCAATACCATAAATACCGGTTTCGTCGGCGGCCTTCTCGGAGGTATCCTGGTTGGCTACGTAGTTCTTGCTTTTAAAAAGATACCAGTCCACAAAAACCTCCAGGGGATCATGCCCATTCTGGTAATTCCGGTCTGCACGACTCTGATCTGCGGTTTGATCATGTATTATATTCTCGGCCGCCCCATCAGTTGGTGCATGGGAGCCCTGCAAAACTGGCTGATCAGCTTAAACACTGGCTCTAAATTTATTATGGGAGCCGTCATCGGCGCGATGATGTGTTTCGACATGGGAGGCCCCATCGGAAAAGCCGCTGCCATGTTCACAAACGGTTTAAATGCTGATGGTTTCTTTATTCCTACATCTGCCAAGATGTGCTCCGGAATGACTGCTCCCATGGGTATTGCTATTGCCACTCTGCTGGGCGGAAAGAAGAAATTTGACGATATCGACCGGGAAAATGCGAAATCTGCATTCCTTCTGTCCTTCTGTTACATCGAAGAGGCCGTTATCCCATTCTTAGTCAATGATCCGGTACGCGTCATCGCCTCCTGCATGATAGGCGGCGCAGTAACTGGTGGCCTCTGTATGGTAACCGCACTGGAATCTCCTGCAGTACACGGCGGCGCCTTTGTCATCGCCATGACCTCCAACCCGCTGCTTTTTATTGGCCTGTGGCTGTTGGGAAGCTGTATTACCGGAGTGCTGTACGCAATCCTGAAACGGCCGCTTACTGACAAGACATCATAAACGAGGTACATCTATGTATACATCCATGAAGGACATGCTTCTGCATGCCAGAGATCATCAATATGCCGTTATGGCAGTCAACGTAGTAAATATGGAACAGGTTAAGGCCTGCATCGAAAGCGCCGTGGAGGAGCATTCTGCCGTGATTTTGAATATCTCACCGAGGCAGATGAAAGCGCATGCCTACCCACAGATCATGGCGCCCATGGTCAAGCATATGGCGGAGCAGGTTTGTGTCCCCATCGCATTAAATATTGACCACGGCGTAAATATGGAAGATATTACACAGGCGATTAGGTGCGGCTATTCCAGCGTAATGATAGATGCCTCCAGTTACGATTTTGAAGAGAATATCCGCCGCGTCAGCGCCGTCGCATCTCTCGCTCACGCAAAAGGTATCTCCGTGGAGGCGGAACTCGGCCACGTAGGCACCGCAGCCGACGGAGACGGCTTAAATACCGATTACTATACCGATGTTGCCCAGGCGAAAGAATTCGTCTGGCGGACCGGCTGCGACTGTCTCGCCGTAGCCATCGGAACCGCGCATGGCAGCTATCCCAAAAACAGAATTCCCAGGCTTGACTTTGACCGCCTGAAAGAATTAAAGAGCGCCCTTACTGTTCCGCTGGTTCTTCACGGAGGCAGCGGGGCCGGCGCCGAAAATATATCCAAAGCAGTAGCCTGCGGCATTAACAAGATTAATGTATGTACCGACCTCATGAATCACGCCAAGGAAAGCCTGCTTAGGACCCTGAAGGAAGACCCCGATATCCAGTACATGGAGTTAAATGAGGCACTGGAGGAATCCATGAAAGACTTTATCAAGAGCTACATGCGCCTCATCGGTTCCAGCGGCCAATACAGCTTTGATGCCCATACTGGCCCCGAACTGGACTAAAAAGGGGCTGTAAAATAAGTCCTTAATGAAGAATCGCCAGTTCCGGTAAATGCCGATTCTGGCGATTCTTCATTTTATTATACATTATTTGCCGTAATTATTGCTTTTCCTGGTAAAAAAGTGTGCACTTAATAAGGCTATGAGGATTACTCTTAGAATTACGTTTTTCTCCCCTCATAATTTTTCGATTTCCAATGGTAATTTCAACTGACGTGGTGTATAATTATCATTGGTTATATTAGTTAGTCGTATAATTAATTATACTAATAAATCGCTGAAGTCTCACGACCTCAGCGATTTTTCTTTAAGGCTGTTTTTACAGCCCCTTTTTGAAAGATAGACCTATTAATGTAAAATATCGCACACAGGAGATGATGAAATGAAACTTAGAGAAAGCTACACATGCCCCTTAGAGCTTGTTCATGATATAATAAAGGGAAAATGGAAAACAATCCTTATTTTTCAACTTAGAAATGGAAAATGTTCTTTTTCTGAACTCCATCACAGTATAGCCGGAATTACCCAAAAAATGCTGTTGGAGCAACTGCGTGAATTGAAACACTTTGGATTAATTGATAAAAAAACGTATGATGGATATCCTCTAAAAGTAGAATATTTTTTAACCGGGCAGGGGGAAAAGATGCTGTCCGCAATTAAAATAATGCAGGAAATTGGTATAGACTACATGGTCGGGCATGGTATGACAGAAATCCTTGATGAAAAAGGAATTTGTTATGAACCCCTGCCATACGTACGAAAAAGTAAGTAATTTACATAGAAGCTATTATCCGATATCATTTCATTAGAATCAGGAAAGGATATGAGACTATGAAAAAAGCATTACTTATTATTGATGTGCAAAATGATTATTTTCCTAATGGAAAATGCCCGTTGTATAAACCAGAGGCAGCGTTGAATACGATTAAAGATTTATTAGAAAATTTCAGGAAGCAGAATCTGCAGGTTATTTACATTCGTCATGAGTCTTTACAGGGAACATTTTTTAATCCAAATACAGATGGTGTACAAATTCATCATGATATTAAACCACTGGTTACAGAAACGGTTATTGTTAAGCATGAGCCAAATAGTTTTTATGAAACAAATTTGCAAAACAAACTGGTGGAGAATGAAATCACAGAACTGGTTGTTTGTGGAATGATGACACATATGTGTATTGACACAACGATAAGAGCTGCCAAAGATTATGGCTATAAAATTACACTGATATCAGATGGCTGTGCAACTAAAGATTTGAAATGGAATGGCGTTACTCTCCCGGCCAGCCTTATTCAGAGCACATATATGGCTTCATTAAATCAGAAGTTTGCCAACATCAAGTTGGGTTCAGAAATGTTCTAAAAATATAATCTGTTAAAAAATGTCCGTAAATACGGGATATTCCAGTATTTACGGACTTATGGTAACTCTCTCAAGAATACAATTCTACTTCTTTCCGCCACTCTCCGTCTCCATCGTCCGTCCCCATCCGGTAATCACCGCGAATAAGAACACTCCAAACAATGCAAACGCATAAATCGTACCTCCGGCTACACCCGCCAGCTGATCCCACTATGGGTCATCTGGTCATTCTCGCTGTTAGAAATTACATAGGAGGTATTCTCCCCCTTTAAAATACTGATGGAAATATGCTGGGCCACGCCCTCTTCGTTGTAGGTGATCTTGAAAATATCGAACAGCGGATCACCCAATCCGCATTTCAAATATTCAGAGAATTCCCTGGAGGCCTTTCTCACCTTGAGCACCTTGTAGTAGCGGTCCAGTTTTGCGTGATACTCCTGGCGCAGAAGCTGAAATACCGAGACGTTGCCTTCCATTTTCTCAAATATCCCCGGGAAGCGCTTAAGCGGAATGTAGCACATATCCAGCATCATGGGGATATCGTCCGCATACATGACACGCTTTAAATACACCACCTTGTCATCCACCGAGATCTGCAGGTCATTCGCATAGGATGGCTTCACGAAAATAATAGATTTCTCCAGTATCTCCGTCCGAACCGTTCTTCCCTGGCTCTCCATGGAATCATGAAATCCGGCCAGCTGGTCGATCCGGCTCTGCACTCCGGTACTCAGTACAAATGTCCCTTTTCCCTGCTTCCGGACCAGAATCTCTTCCTCGCATAACTCCTTCACCGCCCTGCGAACCGTAATCCTGCTCACCTGATACTTTTCTTCCAGCTCTGCCTCACTCGGCATCCGGTCTCCCGGCCTGTAGATCTGTGCGTGTATATCATCTTTAATTGCGTTCTTAAGCTGCTCATATAATGGAGTCAATGCATTCTGATTTAGCATATCTGCGTCTCCTGTCCTCTTCTTCATCCTTAATGCCCATTTACAATTATATCTCACAAAATCGGTCAAGGCAACCTTTTTAACCCGAAAACCCGCTTCCCTGAGAGCCCGGGGAAGCGGATTTAATCTGCATTTTTATTCCATTTTATGAGGGTAGCCGAAGCCTCCCCGAATCATGCATGTGGCGGCGGAACGGTCGGCGGCATAGTCAAGTGCCTCCTCCATTCCTTTCCCGTCTCCGTACGCAGTTAAAAATCCCGCGATAAAACTGTCTCCCGCCCCCATGGTATCGATGGCGTCCACTTTCTTAATCCCCTGGTGCCAGACCCGTTCTCCGTCATAGAAGACGGCGCCTTTATGGCCTCTCGTAACTCCCACGATTTTGGTCCCCAGTTCATGAACCTTCCTCATCAGGGCGATACATGCGTCCTCCTCCAGGTCGGAACCTGAGAAAAATGCGTACGTCAGATACGGACACGTCCGCTGCAAATACGCCTCATCCCGCTTATCCGAGAAATCGAAGGATACTTCACATATGTCCTTTAGCGTCGGAAGCTCATACTCCAGATTGGAGTAACAGCTGGAATGGCAGATATCATACTCTTTGATAATCTCCATGTCCTCCGGCACGATTTTCATGGCAAACAAGTGCTGGCAGCTGTCGCGCAGCCCCGCAGCGAAGACGCGGTCTCCGTCTTTTAGGTATACCCGCGGCTGTGCCGTGTGGGCGTACACCTTTCTCGACCGGTCGAAGGTCACGCCCTCTTTTGTCAGGCACTCCCTGATGTAATCCGCCCGCTCATCATCCCCAAATACACCGATATAATTAACGCGCTCTGCACCATTTCTCTTACAGTTTACCGCTACATTGACGGCATTGCCCCCCGGAAAATAGACGCCCTCATCCATATAGCAGTCTGTTACATTATCTCCAATTGCAATTAACTTCATTTCCTTTATCCTTTCACTGCACCGGCGGTCATGCCCCTTACAAAGCTCTTCTGCATCAGCAGGAAGAGAACGATAATCGGAAGACAGGAGATGACCATACCTGCTAATACGACGCCCCATTCCGTCATGAGTCCGTCACGGAACACCATCAGTCCTACCGGAATAGTGCGAAGCTTCGAGCTGTCCACAAAGATCGTGGCAAATACGAACTCATTCCACGCGTAATAAGCTGTCATGATGATGACCGTTGAGATGATCGGTTTGGACAGCGGTAAGTATATGTGTCCGTAAATCTGCATCAGCGTGGCCCCGTCGATGGTGGCCGCCTCCTCCAGTTCCTTGGATATCCCGACGAAAAACGACCGGATCAGCATGATCGATACCGGAAGCCGGAACGCGATGTAAGGCAGTATCATGGCGAACAGCGTATTCTTAAGCTTCAGGCTCTTCAGCAGCATGAACAGCGGAAGCAGGCAGACCTGCGGTGACAGCAGCAGGCCGCAGAGGCAGAAGAGAAATACGAAATTTCCCAGTCTGCCCTTCATCTGGCAGATTCCAAATGCGGAAAAGGTCGATGTAAAAACCACACCAGCCAGCGTACATATCGTTACAATCAGGCTGTTGAGGAAATACTGGGAGATCCCCCGGTTCCAGGCTGTCATATAATTTTCCACATGCCAGATATCGGGAAGCCCCCACACATCGCCGTAAATGCCGTTGTAGTCCTTAAAGGACGACATCAGAATCCAGAACAGCGGATACAAAATCAGGGCGGCCAGGAGGAATAAAATGGCCAGCCAAAGGATCTCTCCGGGTCCGTATACTCTTCTCTTTTTTACTTTCACCTTCTCCATCAGCGATCCTCCTTTTCCGTTCCGAAGCTTGCGAACTGTACGGAAGATAAAATTGCCGTTATGACAAAAATCAGCATGGCGATCGTGGATGCGTATCCCATATTGTTCTTAACGAAACCAGTCTGGTACATATGAAGCGACAGCACCATGGTCGCCGTTCCCGGCCCGCCTCCGGTTAAGATATACGGTTCGTTAAATACGGTAAATGCACCGACAACCGTTAAAATCATGGTAACAAAGAACATCTGGCGCACCTGCGGCACCGTTATATAGAAAAAGCGTTTCAGCTTTCCGGCACCGTCCACCTCTGCCGCCTCATATAAATCCCGGGGGATCTTCTGGATGGCCACAATGAACAGCATGGCAACATACCCGGTACTCTGCCACTGAGAAACCGCAATCACCGCATACATCGCTGTCTTCTTGCTTCCCAGCCATATCCTCGTTAAGCCGTCAAGTCCGACCAGCTCCAGAAAGCTGTTTAACAGGCCCATCTGTGGGTTGTATACAAAATCAAACAACAGACATACGACGGTCATGGATATCACGGTAGGGATAAAATAGATACTGCGCAGCGTCGGGGCAAACTTATGGAATGCGATGTCCTCCAGTACCGCTGCCAGCACGAGTCCGAATCCCACCTGAATGACAATAGAGATGACAGCATAAAGGATGTTGTTTTTCAGAGAGACCAAAATGGTCTTATCGGAAAGCAGATGCCTGTAGTTATCCAGCCCCACCCATTCCTTCGTTGTGGAAGACAGGGTAAAGGACTGAAAACTGTATATAAAATTTTTAATCAGCGGAAAATATACGAATATTCCCAGAATCAGAATAGCTGGTATGGCAAATGCCAATGCCTGTATATTTCTTTTTTTCTCTCTTTTCAAGCGGATAGTCCCCCCTCATATGCATTCGGCGGAATGTTATGATCCATCCCATTTATTGTAACGGTTCAGGACATCCGATGTCCTGAACCGTTACCTTTTATTAATGTAAGGCAGCCGCAGCCTCCTTTACCTGTTCCATAACACTTTCCGGAGTCTCGTCGCCTGTAGCAATCGCCTGTGCCCCCTGGCCGTATACGGTATAAACGGACGCGTCGCAGGCATTGTCAAACCACGGTACCAGCGTGGATGCGGACTTGATAATCTCCATCGCCTCCAGCTGTGCCGGGAGGGCATTGGTTTCATCCACTGCACCCGCTACGCTGGAGATCTCTCCGCTCTTTGTTGTCAGAGCTTCTCCGCCCTTCTTGCTGACCAGCCACTTTAAGAACTTCACACACTCTTCCGGATTCTTAGCCTTGTTGCTGATCATAAATCCCTCCGGTGCGCCGGTCAGTCCTTCCGGATCGCCTTTTCCATCTTCGAAAGCCGGGAAATTGAAGAAGCCGTATTCAAAGCCTTCCGGAA
The DNA here is from genome assembly GCF_014288035.1 of Hungatella sp. L36. Lineage (NCBI taxonomy): Bacteria > Bacillati > Bacillota > Clostridia > Lachnospirales > Lachnospiraceae > Hungatella > Hungatella sp. L36. Next base: position 41,257 of record NZ_JACOPC010000022.1, read on the forward strand.
TGACCTTTTCAAGCATGGTGATCTCTGCGAACTGTAAATACATAATCGGAGCCTCTCCGGTTGCAAAGTATGTATTTCTGGCCGTTTCATGATCGATGGCTACACAGGTATCTCCCATGTAGGAGGTGAGCTGTTTCCATTTTTCAAGCACCTCCACGTAGGCCGGATCTGTAAATTCACCAGTCGCCGCATCGTAATCCTTCGCGATCACAGCCGGATCTACCATTCTCTGATTCATGGTTCCCAGATAGTGAAGAATTGCCCAGTTATCGGATAATCCCTCAACCACCGGTGTCTCATAACCGGCTGCCTTCAGAGTATCCAGCGCCGCGATAAATTCATTCCATGTCTTCGGCACTTCCAGGTTGTTTTCTGCGAATATCTTCTTATTATAATAGAAAGCCTTGCCATCCTGCGACCACGGAACCCCATAGATCTTTCCGTCAAAGGTAAAGCCATCGACGCTGGCTCCTGCAATCTTGGAGGACCACTCGGTGTCACCGTCATAGATGTCGTTCAGCTCCATGACATTGCCGGAGTCAATCATTTCTTTTGCAAAGGTCCCCGACCAGGAAGAGAAGATATCCGGAACTTCGTCTGTCGCAACGACCATACGGATTTTCTCTTTGTACTGATCGTTTAAGATGCAGTCCATGTTGATCGTGACGTTTGGATTCTCGGCCATGTATTCCTGGATCAGTTCCTGGAACATGGAATTCTTCGGGTCGTTGGGCCAGCGGTGGAAGAAGTTAATCACTACCTTCTCTCCGGATCCATCTTCTGCCTTCGCTTCGCCGCCTGCCGCAGTGGTATCCGCCGCCTTACTCTCCGGCGCTGCGGTTGCCTTGGCATCCCCGCCATCCTTTGCCCCGCCGCATGCGGTCAGCGACAGTCCCATGGTAAGAGCCAGTGCAAGTGCCATGATTTTCTTAATACTTTTCTTCATATGATATCCTCCTCGTTCTTTTCTAAAAACGACGGAATTCCAGCCTTCCTGCTAAAACTCCGTCGCTCTCTCTTATTCTTTCAAGGTTCAGATTAATATTCCATTCTCCACATATAGCGGCGCACACTTAAGTCATGACCTCTCTCATATGCAAATGCATCTGCCAGAGAACGAAGTACCGCCCCGGCCAGAAGCGGAGCAAAGTACTCTCTCACTTCCTCGTCAATGCCTGTCATATCAAAGGTTTCCGCATCTACCAGCATAATCTTATCGGAATACTTCTGGCAGAAATTGTAAGCCCTCTCATCGAGCGGCCTCGTTGCGCCGATGCCCTCGATGATGATGAACGGAACATCAAAATCAGTCACTTCAAATGGTCCATGGAAATATTCGCCGGAATGGATCGCGTGGGAATGAATCCACTGCATCTCCATCAGCAGGCAGATTGCAAAGGAGTATGCCTCGCCGTAGCAGGCGCCGCTGCCCATGGTGTAGATCATCTGCTCTCTCTTGTACTTGCTGCCCCACTCCTTAACGGTGTCCGCATACTGAGCTTTCGCCTTCTCGATCGCGTCATTTAAATTCGCTACAGAAGCGATGCCCTTCTCATACTTCTCACATGGATTGACTGCATTTAAAATGCTGAACATCAGATAGTATAACACAGCCTTGTTCAAATCGCTTGCATCCGCCTCTTTTCCCCAGTCATAGTGAATCGGATATTCGGCTGCGTTCCATAATGGAGAATCCTCTAAGTGAGATAAGGCGATAGTCAGCGCACCTTTTTCTCTGGCAACCTCCGTTGCCTTTACGGTCTCAGGAGTATTGCCTGAATGGGAACAGGTGATGACTACGGAATCCGGTCCCAATGCCTTTGGAGCTCTGTGAACAAATTCGTTGGAAGAGTAGATGCTGGCCGGAATAGAAATCTCACGGTCAAAGGTGTACTGTGCCGGCATCATGAAAGCCTGGGAACCTCCACACGCTACAAAGTAAAAATGATTAATGACTTCCTTGGCTGCCACTGCTGCCACTGCTGTGTTAATCTGGTCGATGTGCTCTTGTCTCATAATGAATCCTCCACTCGATATTATTATATATTGTTATATAACGTTATATGATGTATTTATATGATATACGATTGTGGCACGGATGTCAAGATATATTTGTAAAATATGTTTAAATTTTATTCTTATTCGTTTTTTCTTATATGCATATTGCTTATCACAGAAGTAATTTATATAAAAAAAAGACATACAGACTATGGAAATCCTTTGATTTCAATCATAATCGGTATGTCTATTGACAGCTGCTTCAGACCTCATACTTTACCACGTTTCACAATTTGCAGATCATATCCAAGCGTATTCAGTAAACCGCAGAAAGTTTTCAATGTTGGACTATTTTCCCACTTTTCTATTCTTAATATAACCTGCTGCTTATTTCCTGTAGCTTTTGCTAAATCCATCTGCGTCATCTTCTGTTTCTTCCATATTCCCCAGCCCGTGAAAAGTAACCCTTATCTTTAATCACGCTCATATATAGTTAAATATACATTGAAATTAGTTATATACTCTGTTATAATTTTATTAGGCAGTTTATCTGCTGGGTGACTTCCATCTCCGAAAGGAGGTGGTTCTATATTATGTCTACTTACGAAGAATTTATGACTATCATAAATGCAGCAATGCTTATCATTGCTATTCTCGTTTACATAGATAGAAAAAATGGTACAAAAAAATAGTCGCCCACCCGTCCAAAAGCAGCGACTATTTTCTTTAAAATATAACGAATCTTTGGAAGCCACTCTGTGGAGTGAACTGCCTTTTTTGTACCTTTATTATAAACCATCTGAACCTGATGTGTCAAACATATTTTTTTCACCAGTTTATTTTCTATAACAGCTCTTCCCCGTCAAACACGGCCAGCTGTCCAATCTTCTCCTTCTCCTGCGGCAGAATCACAGCCTCTCCTTCTCCCGCCTCCTTCATAAGCTTGACCAATTTCTCCCCCAGCATGAGGCATACCCCCTGGTGGGCCCTGGAATGAATCAGATTATGGAGTTCATAAGGATCGTGTTCCAGGTCATAGAGATACATCTCGGTGTACACGCCGCTTCCCTGGTCTAAAACCGGATCCCGGTCAGTGGCCTGAACCGAATACTTCCACCGTTTCGTCCTTATGGCCCGGCCGACCTCCGCCTCGCTGATCTGGATGAGCGCCTCCTTCGGCCACGGAGCTTTCTTTCCGCTCAGCAGAGGCATGAGGGAATGGCCCTGCATATCCTCCGGAACCGGAATCCCGCATGCATCGAGAAGGGTCGGTGCAACATCGATCAGGCTGACAATCTCCGCAACATTACCGCCCCCTGTAAATCCCGGTCCGTAAAATGCCATTGGAATGCGGACAGAGCTTTCATGGCAGGAACGCTTATATTCCGCATTCCGCGTCTTGAAATGGCATCCGTGATCGCTGGTGAACAACAGGATGGTGTCCTCCGTCATATGAAGGCTTTCCAGTGCATCCCGGATTCGTCCGAAGGCCTCATCCAGCCGTTTCACCATACCGTAGTATCCGCCCAGGTGCTGCCATGACGTGCCGCCGAGCGCGCCTAAATCCGGCGGCATATAAAGCGGATTGATGGGAGCCCCGCTGTGAGGGGCTGAAAAATCGTCGAAACAATTTTGGAAATGAGGCTCCAAAAAGGACAGGAATAGGAAGAACGGCTTATCCTGGTCCTGGTGGCCATCGATGTAGCGGACCGCGGCATCCGTCAGGGCATCAATTCGGTGCCCCGGCAGCTTCACCGGCCGGTTCTCATTGTCATATACAAGGGTATCGTACGGTCTGGAGGTAGCCTCCAGGGCATTGGCGCCCAGCCACCAGTCATATCCGCCGCGCTCCTCCTTCTGGACCTCGTGCCGCCCCGACGCCAGATGCCATTTACCGATATAAGCGGTGTCATACCCGGCGTCATGAAAGTAATGGGCCATGGTCCTCTGATCTCTTCCCAGAGGAATCGCGTTCCGGTAATTTCCCGTACAGGTAGCGTATTTTCCAGTCTGCAGCACCGCCCTGGCCGGCCCGCACACCGGCTGGGGCGTAACCGCAGTCGATGCGTACGTCCCCGTAAATGCCACCCGGTCAAAGTTCGGCGTCAATCCGCAGGGATTACCGCCCGCCCCGGTAGTATCCGATCGCTGCTGGTCCGTAAAAAAAACAATCACATTTGGTTTCATAAGCTTCTCCTCTTAACATTTTACAAGACAGTGTTTCTCATAATCAAACCAGGTTCCGTCAAGCATGGGGGCGAGAGTATTGGTGAGACGGATTTCTATCTGATTTTCTCCCTGCCTTAACATCGCTCCGTCCCCGTGCCACGTATACGGGGAAAACGCCCGCACACCGGCGGAAACACCGTTTACTATGATTTCCAGGCATTCATGGCACTGATCCTTCTTATCCAGCTCTAAGTCAAACAATTGTGGAACCGTCTTTACATCAAGCACAGTCCGGAAGGTGAACGTCCCGCTGTAGTAGGGGAATCCCCTGATGTAATCCAGCGTAAACGCCGCAGTCTCCGGTTTCGCAGTGAGTCTTCTGCGGCCTGCTGCCTCCGTCTCACTCACACCGAAGTCTCCATATAAGTAGAGCGGATCCCGAATCCCGTCAGAATCCTTCGTGAGCATCACTTCCACCGCCAGTTCATTCCAGCCCTTTTTCAGAAATGGGGCTATGTCCGCCATCCTATTGTTCTGATCATTGATAAATACGCTCCGGAATGTCTCAGCACCGATTTCTTCCCCGTTTAGCGTCATACGCCACGTATCCTTTACCGCGCCCCGGTCCATCAGAAGCGAACACGTCTCCGGCACCGTTTCCACCTCAAAGCCGGTCTTATAGGTCACCGCCAGCGGATAGTGAATCGAAATCTTCTTTGGAATTCCAAAGGCTCCGGTAAACTGATAATCCTCCGGTTTCAGGCAGGACTGGTCGGCACACTGCTCAATAAAGGTCTTCACGGGCACCTCAAACCATTCCTCCCCGTCCCGGGATATTAAAAATTCTTCCAGTCGGAAAATATTGCCGCCTTCGATGGTGACAGGCATCGGATCGGAAGTGTCGATTACCAGTTTTTCCGGCGATTGCTCACTGCTGCGCAGTATACGCCTGCTGCCATAATCGCAGTGATTGACAGATTCGCAGCCTTTAACAGTCTCGCAGCCCTTGCCGCTCTCACCGTCGATGCCAACCGCTTCACCCTCCCTCCCCTTCTCACCGCACTTCCCAAACCGCAGCATCCGGCTCTCATACGCCCGCAGCGAAACCGCCTCCATCGGAGCCGGAGCCGCCGCCGTCTTCACCTCTCCGGTATCGAGACACAGCTCCCCGTCATACACGCATCCAGCCCGTCTGCACGTGACGGACACTTCCGTATCACGGCCGCCCTGATTTACCAGGAATACGTAATACGCCCCGCCGTCTTCCCTGACAGAGCTGATGATATCTTTTCGCTCCGAATCCCGGGTCTTAATTCCGAAAGATAAGTCGGCCGCCTCCCTGCACCATTCACACCAGGCGCCATCCCGGATCTCTTCGAAGTAACGCCTGTCCTCCCGCTGATTCAGCTCCAGGCCGGTCCAGTCAGCCCGTTCCTGCTTCCTGTCGATGACCGCCTCCGGCAGATTTCCCAGGAAAACGATCTTTCCGCCGCAGGCGGCAAACTCCCGGATCTTCTCGCAGGCCGCCGCCTCGATAAAATCGGTGGGCGGTATGACCAGCACACGGTAGGAGGCCCTGCCGATGAGAATCTCGCCGTCCCGGATTTCTGCGTGTTCCAGGATTTCCGTGTCGAGATGTTCATAATCAATCTGGTTAAACAGGAGTTCCTTGCAGACCGCAACCCAGTCCTTTCGCACCTGGTCGCATTTCTGCCGTTCCGCTTCATCCTCTCCCTGGTAGACGAAACCGATAAACGGTTCGCCAAGATACGCCCACAGCGTCGCCGCCGGGTCGAGCACCGCCACATGGATATCGGCTTCCGTGTTCGTCACCCACGTACCGAGCCGCCCCGCGTAATCTGCCAGGAGGCGGTAATGCTTCCAGTACGGATTCTGTAAAAACTGGGAAGGCGGCGCGTCATGCTTCGTAATGCTGTCGATGGTATAATAAAACGCGTGCACGTTGTAAAAGTTAATTCCGCTTGCTCCCAGCCGGTCAAACATCCACTTTGCATCCTGAAGCGTCATGGTCCAGCCCAGGCTGTGGAAGCTCTCGATCATGGAAAACTGCTTTCCCAGCTGGCGTGTCAGCGAGCTGACTGCTTTCGCGTTGGAACGGTATTTGCGGATATATTCATCATAGATCCATTCCAGCGGGCGTCCCAGCTTCTCATGGGCCGTGTCTCCGCCCACGATCGCGCTGTAGCGCTGCGTGCTCATGCGCATGGAGGGAACCTCTGTGGCGTACTCCAGATGGTGGCTCCCGCACCAGTCCGACACCTGCTTATGGTAGCTCTCCACAAACAGCTTATGGATGGCGTCATAGAGATCATACCGTATGGCATAAGCATTTTCATACGCGGCATTGTGGAGCGCAGGCAAATGTTCCAGAAGATCGTACCCCTTCACCTGCTTAAAGTATTCCGGCAGCCGTTTGGACCACGGGATCGGGCTTAGAAGCCCCACCTCATCGGAAAACATGCCGTAAATCCGGCTTCCAAACTTCTCCCCCATATACTTTTCATACTTCTCATGGGTCGTCTTTAAAAATGTCTGTACCGCTTCCTTCGAACACGGATCGAAAAAGCCTCCGTAATACTTAAACTCGCCGAGGGCCGCCTGGGTATACACTTCCACCCGCCAGCTTCCCGCCGGCAGCGTTCCCTTCAGAATCCGTTCCGGCCGGTAGGTGAAAAAACGCTTATTGTTGTATTTCGTCAGACCGGTTGTCTGGTATATCTCTTCCGTCTGAAGATTGCCTGCCAACGCTTCCAGATCCACCGGATGGGCAAAATCCACGCTCCCATCTCCTGCCTGCCCCCCTGCCGGAAATGCCTTCGCATAAAGCAGTCCGCACCAGCCCAGATTCATCTCGAACGTACCGCCCTCCGGCAGATTCAGAGACCGGTGGTTTAAAACCATATGCTCCGCCTCGGGATGCTCAAGCAGCACCTCGCCGCCGCTCATACCGCTCGGATAGGGATACTCATCGTAAAGCCACGTCTCAAGGCCGCACCGAACCGCCTCTTCGGCCGCAAAGCTCACCTTTTTAAACCATTCCTCCGACAGATAGGGGACCTTCTGTCCCTGTCTTGCACAGATAAAGGCCCCGCCAAGGCCTTTATCCGACATTTCCTCTATCTGATGTTTTATTTCGTCCTCCGCCATATCGCCGTTCCAGAACCAGAACGGCTTGATACGGCATCGGGCGGGAGGATTTTTAAATTCGTCCAACCAATCCATTTTCTCTCCTCCGCCTCATGGGCTTTACGTCTATTTAGTCTGTAAATACTGGTCGTACTCGGACTTCAGTCTCGTCATCTCAGACGCCCAGCTGTCTAAGTATTCCTGTGCGGTCATGTTGCCGAGAAGCACATTCTGGAATCCTTCCACCAGGGTGTTCTGATGCAGATCATAGTAGCCAATTACATTGATCGGAAGCGTAGTCACCGTCGTGCTGGAATCGAGAAGCGCATCTGCGGCCTCCTTAATCGGGCCTGCCTTCTGCACCCACTCGTCCTCCAGGGCTTCCTTGTTGCAGGGAATCTGGCCGATCTGCTCACTGATGTAGCTGCACGCCTCATGCTGTGCCAGGAAGCTGACGAATTTGAAGGCCTCTGCCGGATGCTTGGAATCCTTGAATACGGATAAGCACATTGCGCCGTTGGATACGATGGTTCTCGTTCCATTAGCAGCATTTAACCGTACCAGTCCGGCAAATCCGTCCTCGCCCAGGGTCTGTACGTGCTGGCCATAAGAGCCAAGGTTATGGAAGATCATTCCCGCGGAACCGGAATCGAACGCCGCATTCATCTCAGCCACCGCATTGGTGATATCGCTTTCCGGTGTGTATACATTGTAAATACTTGCGAATTTCTCAAGCAGCTCCACGTGAGCCGGATCATTGGCCGTGGAATTGCCGTTTTCATCAAACATATCCAGCTGGCCGGAATACTGATACATCATCTGCTCAAACTGCTGGGAGCTTCCGGCGCCGCCGCGGATCGAGAATCCATAGACGCCGTTTGCCTTATCGGTCATCTTCTCTACACAGTCAAACACACCGTCCCAGTCCTCCGGAATCTCACATCCCGATTTGTTCATCAATTCCGTATTATACCATACAACCGGCACAGTTACCATGTGCGCAAGACCATACATCTTGCCGTCTGGAGCCATGCTGCGGATACTTTCGTCGAACTCGGAGAGAGTCTTGTCCTTCTGATCCCATCCCGCAATATAGTCATCCAGCGGAACCAGGGCATCCTGAATCAGGAAATCGCTCATCCAGTACTGGCTGACACCGCCGCAGTCCGGGGCGGTGTGGGACTGGATTGCCACATCGTATTTGGATTTCGCCTGATCGGCGGGAACTGGAACCAGTTTTACCGTGATGTTCGGATTCTCCGCCTCAAAATCTGCGATCAGCTTGTTGAAAATCTCCGTCCTCTTCGTATCCGCGTTCTGATCCCAGTAAGTGATCTCCACCTTCTCTCCCGCTGCTGCTGCCTCGGTGCCGCCGGCCGTCGTCTGAGCCGCTTCCGCTCCCGTCGTGTCCGCAGCTCCCCCGGCTGTGGTGGTACTGGTGCTGTTTCCGCCGCTGCATCCGCTGAGAAGTGCCGCTGTCATAACCCCTGCCATTGTTAATGCTGTAATTCTCTTCCTCATAACTTTACTTCCTCCTGTTTTTTATTATATAATTATTAACCCTTAACACCGCCGGCGCTTAAACCGGTTACAAGATATTTCTGAAGATAGGCGAACAGACATACCGGAATCGACATGGCGATAATCGCGCCGGATGCCATGGCGCCGTACTGAACGCTGAACTCGCCCTGCATCATCTTTAAGCCGATGGGCACCGTATATTTTGCCGGATCGTTTAAGAACATCAGGCTGAACAGAAACTCATTCCAGCAGGCGATAAATGCGAACGCCGCCACCGTAATGATTCCGGGTACCAGCATGGGAAGCACGATTTTCACCACTCCCTTAAACCGGCTGCACCCGTCCACCATAGCCGCTTCCTCCAGTTCAAAGGGGATTCCCTCTATGAAGCCCTTCATCAGAATCGCATTGAACGGAATATGGAAGGTGATATTTACCAGCACGATGGCCGTCTTCGTTCCCACGAGTCCGACTCCCTGGAAAATGTTGAACAGCGGAACGAGAAGCACCGCCGCCGGTATAAACTGGCTGGCCAGCAGAAAGCCCATAAACAGCTTTTTTCCCTTGAATTTATATCTCGTCAGCGCATATCCCACCATAATGGACAGGACCACGATGATTGACACCGACACGATGCTGATCTGAAGGCTGTTTGCAAAATACTGGCTGAATCCGGCGTGAACCCATACGTTCGCAAAGTTGTTCAGGGACGGCGACCGCGGGATATACTGGATCGGCGTGCTGACAATGTCGGCCTCACTCTTTAACGATGTGATAAAGGACCAGTAAATCGGAAACACCACATACACGTTGATCAGAAGCAGCGGAAGCCACCGCAGGAATATAATATCTCTTTTCTTCTCCTTCATGGTTATGCCTCCTCCTTTCCAAATCCGGACAGTTTCATATAAATCACCGCGATAACGGCCAAAATCGCAAAGCTGACAACGGAGAGCGCCGAACCGTATCCATAGTTGCTCGTCTTGATAGCCTGATTGGCAATCAGCATGCTGAGCGTGGTCGTCTTACCCACCGGACCGCCGCCGGTCAGGCTGTAGATTAAGTCCACACTGTTAAATTCCCATATGGTGCGGAGCAGAGTCGTCAGCACAATGGTATTCTTAAGCATCGGAAGCGTGATAAAGCGGAACGTCTGAAACTTCGTACTGCCGTCCACTCTTGCCGCCTCGTATATATCATCCGGAAGCCCCTGCATCGCCGCCAGAAGGCTGATGGCAAAGAAAGGAATGCCTCTCCATAATTCCGCCACAATGACGGAACCGAGTACGAATTTCGTGTTCGCCAGCCAGGCGATGGGTTCTTTGATAATCCCCAGTTTCGCCAGAAGATCATTGAGTACTCCGAAATGCTGGTTGAACATGATACTCCATAAAACAGCGGTCAGTACTCCGGATAAAGCCCATGGAATAAATGTAAGGGCACGGAAGAATCCCCTCCCTTTAAACTTCTGATTTAAGATCAGTGCCACAATCATGCCGAAGATCAGCTGAAGTACCACCTCACATGCTACGAACTTTGCGGAAACGCCCAGTGCATTGTAGAACTCCTTCTTCGTAAAGATCGTAATAAAATTATCGAGTCCCGCAAACCCGTTGGTAAACGGTTTCGTCGGATTATAATGCTGGAAGCTTAAGTAGAAAACCTTTCCCAATGGATAAATCATGATGAGCCCCATCAAAAGGCATGCCGGTAATATGAGAATATATGGAGCAAAATTAAACTTTTCCTTTTTCACAATCTCTTCCCCTTTCTTTTTGTTCATGTAAGCGCTTAACTTCATGTCTCTATTTAACCACATCAGCCTTCACGGGTAAATAAAGTATCTTTCGTGAAAATTATAATATCTTTAGGTTTTGTTGACAAACTTATCAAAACTATATATGGTAAAGGAAACACATACAGAAACCGTATTTCTATCGAATGATAAGGGGGAATCACTCGTGAAGAAACATTTTTTTTCACTGTCAATCAGAAGTCTTATGCTGCTGTTCTGCCTGCCGTTTGTCCTGCTGGTACTCCTCTCGTGCAGCTATTTCTACCGCGCCGGCAAAGAAGAGATCACAGACTTGATTCAGGCGAACGCGGTCGCCATCATCGGTCAGACGAGCGACACATTGGAACAGAAGATTGCCGCGGTAAGCAATCTTCCCACCACGATTACGGCTTCATCCTATTATTATAAGCTGCGGAAAAACATTCTGGCGGACCGGGAACCTATCTCGGCGGAAAATTACCGTGGCTTCTCCAACGCAGTCCATGATTTTCTCGTCATGAATTCCTCCTACTTTAATTCCGTATTTTTATTTCTTGACGACTATACCGTCAGTATGTTCCGTTCCAATACCGGAGAGCAGCTGCGGCGATCCAATTTCTGTTACGAGGATTTCTCAGAAGTTTACCCGCCATACTCCCTGCACTGGATTACCAGTGCTTCAGAGCCCTATCCCTACTCCACGTTCAGCGGACGCCTGCCTGCCGCCTCGCTTATGGAGGTCCTGGGTTCTCCTGATTCCGCCGTACACGGAGTTATGGTGTTCGGCATCGACGACAGGCTGTTCACCACCTCACTGATCAACTGCAAAATCACTGCCTCCTCATGCGTAACCCTCGTAAAAGATGGAAAGCTGCAGTTTTCCTCCTCCGAGCTCTTCGGAACCGACACATTGGAGAAGCTGTCGGAAGAGGATTTACACGCTATCTCAGCCCTGACCGGCGATGCGGTGCCAGAGACGACCATCACGCGGCAGCTGGGTGAAAACTACGTCATCTACCGCCCGCTGGCCTATGAAAATATGGGCGTACTGGCCGTTATCCCCATGGAAGAAATGTACATGAATTACCACCGCTTCTCCGATGTCGCGATAAAATTCAGCCTTCTCCTGCTCACCGTCTGCCTCGCCCTCTATTTTACCGTTACCAACCTGCTGACCCGTCCCATCAGTTCTCTCATGGAGCAGCTGAACTACGTCTCAGAAAACCACTTAGATACAGCGATAACCGTATGGGGAGGCAAGGAAATCAACCAGATCTGCAAGGGAATCAACCACATGATCGGCCGGATCAAGCTGCTGATGAAAAATCTGGAGTTTGAAATGCTCGCCAAACAGGATGCGGAGCTACAGGCCCTTTACTTTCAGATCAATCCTCATTTTCTCTACAATGCGCTGGACTGCGTTCACCAGCTGTGCGATTTGGGTGAGGTGGAAAAAGCCGGACAGATGGTGGATCAGCTGGCTGCATTTTACCGTATCGGCGTCAGCAAGGGCATGGTGGCGATTTCTCTGAGAGATGAACTGACTCATGTGGAGATGTATCTGGCTATTTTAAAGACGCGCTTCGAAGATTTCCAGTATGAGATCTCTGTCCCCGCCGAATACTGGGACTGTTCCATCATCAAGCTGGTGCTGCAGCCCATCGTGGAAAATGCGGTTTATCATGGACTGCGGCCCTGCCGGACCGATGGAACCATAAGGATCTCCGCAGAAAAAGAGGGCAGCTGTCTTCTGATCCGCATAAGCGATGACGGAGGCGGCATCCCCGACCGGCTTCTCGAAGATATCCGGGCTTCCTTATACTGTTCCATGTCAGAAAAGCCCGCTCATATCTACGGAATTAAAAATGTACACGACCGTCTTCAGCTTACCTATGGCTTTGGCTATGGTCTCACCATCGACAGCGTTCTGGAAGAAGGCACGACGGTGACACTGAGAATTCCCTATCAGGCCCTAAGCCAGAAACAGGGCACCCAAAACACGGAAGCGCCCCGTCTGAATCGATGATCATGGAAAAAAAACCGGAAGGATTGATAAAAATGTTGAAAATACTGTTTGTAGACGACGACGCAGTCGCAAGAAGAAATATGGCTCAAAGAATTGACTGGAATGATTTGGGATGGGACCTGGTCTATACCGCGCGTGACGGTGTGGATGCCCTGGAATATATGAAGGAGAACCGTCCGGACATCATCATATCCGATATTAAGATGCCCATCATGGATGGAATTGAGATGGCGAAAATCGCCAGAGACTACTATCCGGATCTGTTTTTCATCTTTCTTTCCGGATATAAGGAATTTGAATATGCCAAGCAGGCTCTGGCCCTGGATGCCATCGATTATCTAAACAAGCCCATCGATAACAGCCAGCTGCTTGATGTTCTCCGGAGGGCCGAGAAAAAATGTATCCGTGCCAGGGAGGTCAACCAAATATTAAATGAAAAATACCCCCTGATCCGGCGCCAGTACATTTCCAAACTGATGTATGAAAATTTCCGTGAGGCAGACGATGCCATCTTCCGCGCATTTGACATCAACATCACCGGCGGTCTCGGAATGGTCTTATTCATGGATTTCGGAAAAGATGCTCCGCCAGACACGGCAGCGTGCCAGGAATACTTGCAGACACTTTGCAATACGCTGACGCGCCAGTACTACGGAAGCCTTTTCATCTGCATGGACAATCTTCAGCTGTTTATTATCTATACCATGCCGGACTGCAAGGAGAAGAACCGCTTCTTAACCAGTATGGAGGAACTGAAGAAGTATATCAACAGCTGTCTAAAGCGGGATCTGCTCCTGGAAGGCATCTTTTACCAGGGGAGCGTCATGCAGGAATTAAACGATTTGTACGCCTCCTGCCAGGCAGCTATGCAGTCTAAAAACAGCGAGACCTACACGCTTCTGTCCAAAATCAGGTGTTATATCGAAAAGAACTACCAGAATCCTGATTTGAGCCTGGTCATGATCGCCCGTCATTTTAATGTCAACCACTGCTACTTAACGAGTCTCTACAAGGACCAGTTCGGTATCAATCTATACGACTATCTGATTTCTGTGCGTATGGAAAAAGCCGGCGAGCTGCTCCGGACTACCGATATGAAAAGCTACGAGGTGGCCGAGGCCACCGGCTACCGCAACAGCCAGTATTTCAGCGCCAGCTTTAAGAAGTACTACGGATGTACCGTAAAGGAGTATAAGCATATGCCTGGATAAAAAGATGGAAGGCCCTGATCACGGTCCTTCCATCTTTTTATCCAGGAAAATGCAGCGTCCCCCAAATCGGCGGTGTGATGACGGAGATCACCTCTGTGTAATCATCATCATCATTGATGCAGGTGTGGGGAAAATCTTCTTTGATAATCGTCGTATCTCCCTCCCGCAGCACGATCATCTCCTCACCGACCACCACCTTAAGCGTTCCTTTGACGACCAGAAGCGTCTCCTCGGAATGGTGGACGATGGGTATTTCCGAATCTCTGGAATGTGGTTCGAGTGTGGCTTTTATCATCAGCGCTTTGGGTGAAAAATTCTGTGAGGAAAATGGCGTCAGGAACTCGTATTCCACACTGTTTTTCCTGACATGGGCAGTCATGCGTTCTTCCCTGCGTATGGTAAGGCTGGAATCATTCTTATGATCGTCCAGCAGCACATACACGGGAACATCAAATTCGCCTGCGATTTTTCGCAGAGATGACAGCGACGGTTCTGTCTCCCCCCGTTCCACCTGGGAAATATATCCGATGGAGAGGCCTGTCCGCTCCGCCAGCTCCTTCATGGTAAGCTTCTGTTTTTTTCTATATTCTCTGATATTTGTACCTAACATTTAAAGCTCCTTTTTTCTGATTCTTCTATCATAGCGTGTCTCAGATACTTTCGCAAGATTTTTACTGATTATTTCCTGTTTTTCACGACGAAATGTTCAGAAATGGTTGACCGTTATTTTAAGCTATAGTAAAATTATTTTATATTATAACGTGAAAATTATGATATAGCCATAATATAAGGAGGATAATCATGAAGATTACTGGTATGAAAATTGAAAAAGTACAGATTCCGCTGAAGGAACCGTTCAAGGTGGCCTTTGCTACCGTCAGCAGCCTGGAGAGTGTACTGATCGGAGTAACTACAGAGGACGGACTCACAGGCTACGGGGAGGCAGCGCCCTTTGCTCCTGTCACCGGAGAGACCATCGATGGCGTCATTGCTGTTCTGGAACTCTTTAAGCAGGGACTGATGGGTATGAACCCCATGGATATCGAAGCCATACATGCCATGATGGACAACGTGATCGTAGGAAACGGAGCGGCAAAATGTGCCGTGGACTTAGCGATGTACGATCTGATGGGAAAATCCATGGGACAGCCTGTTTACAAGCTGCTTGGAGGCTGCGGCAACGTAGTGCAGAACGATATCACCATCGGCATCACCAGCCCGGAAGCCATGGCAGCCGAAGCAAAGAGGCTTGTCTGTACGGAAGGATACCGCATTCTGAAAATCAAGGCAGGAATCGACTATAAAGAAGATATCCATGCTATGAAGCTCATCCGCGAAGCCGTCGGCCCTGCAGTCCGCCTCCGTGTTGATGCAAACCAGGGATACAGCGTATCAAGCGCCGTCTGCGCACTGGAAGGTTTTAAGGAGTATGGAATCGAAGCCGTCGAACAATGTCTGCCGCACTGGGATATGGAAGGTTCCGCTTATATCCGCAAAAAAACAGGCGGAATCCAGATCATGCTGGACGAATCCATCCATGGACCGGTGGATGCGGCCAGAGCCTGCCGGCTGGAGGCAGCCGATATTCTCAACATTAAGCTGATGAAATGCGGCGGCCTGTATCCTGCTGCCAAGATCAATGCTATCGCCGAAGCCAACGGAGTCACCTGCATGGTAGGCTGTATGCTGGAAACCAAGCTGGCCATTACCGCCGGTCTGAGTCTGGTCGCCGCTAAGAAAAATGTGACTGAAGCCGACTGTGACAGCTTCCTGTACTATAAAGAGAATCCGGTCGAGGGCGGGTTTATCCAGGATAAGGATACGTTCACACTGTTGGATGAGCCGGGATTTGGCATAACCTTTCACATGTAAACCGAGAAGATACATATTATGTAACGATTCAGCCGCATGGCAGAGTAATTACCAAATAATAACGAAAGAGGTATTAGTATGCAGTTCCCGATTTTTCAAACAACCGACGAATTATTGACAGTTATACTGGTAATGGTGGCATTTTCCCTGTGGGTACAGCGCTTTAAGGCATTTAAATACGTGGGCCCGGCGCTTACAGTTATCGTTATCGGACTTGTGCTTGTAAACCTGCACATTGTTCCGGGATATCAGGATGTATACGGTGTCATCATTACATACTGCGTCCCGATGTCCATCTCGATCTATCTGCTGAATATCAATTTAAAGGAGCTGGCCAAGCTTTCCGGAAAGGCGCTGGTGGCTCTGGTCTGTGCCGTATTCAGTGTCTGCCTTATGGCCACGGTGTTCGGTGTCATATTTGGAAACAAGATGTTTGAAGGCTGGAAGATTGCCGGAATGTTCGTAGGCACCTACACCGGCGGAAGTTCCAACTTAACAGCGATCGCAGTCGGACTTGATGCGGCCAATGAGACCATCGCTGCCGCTAATGCGGCGGATTATGTGATCGGTATGCCGACCCTGTTTTTGATGTTTGCCGCCCCGGCCCTGTTCCAGAATGTGAAATATTTAAAGAAGTTCTGGCCCTACCATCTCTCGGATGAGGACCGCATCGGCGACGGTGACGAGCCTGTGCTGATGGCTGAACAGAAATGGAGTATCCAGGATATCGCATGGCTCCTGGCCATCGCGGTTACCATAGTTACCATTGCCACGAAATTGTCGGCACTTCTGCCCTCCTCCATCGCAAGTGCAGGCAGAATCCTGCTGATCTCCACGATTTCCATCGCGGCCGCCCAGATTCCGGCCGTAGGAAGACTGAGAGGGAATTTGAATCTGGGGCTGTTTTTCGGGTTAATGTACTTATCCATCATCGGCTTCAGCGTAGATCTTGTCTCCTTCTTCGGCTCCACCATGACGATCACGCTCTTCTGCTTCTGTGTTATCGTCGGAAGCATCGCGCTTCACTTATTCCTTTCCAGACTGTTTAAGGTTCCTTACGAATACGTAATTCTGGGAATCACCGGTGCAATTGCCGACGGTACCACTGCATCTTTAGTCGCCTCCAGCGCCAAATGGAACCGGCTTGTCAGCGTCGGGCTGATCATGGGTGTAATTGGCGGCGTCTGCGGAAACTATGTGGGCATTATGGTTGCTTATCTGATCAAATTTTTCATTGGCGCATAAGCCACTGAGACATTACAGTCAAATCCCCCCAGCAAACTGCGGAGTATTTGATACACAAGGAGGAATCTATGGAACAATGGAACTTTTATCTGTCCGGCATTTTATATGGTATCTGTGAACGGACGAAGGACTGTGTCTGCCATCGGCCGCTTGATGTACATACCGGTCTTTTTAAAGAATGGGAAGAGCTTACAGAGGATGAAACCTGGTACCTCGAGCTTGGGAAAATGGATGTCCGCCATATCCTTCTTAAGCTGCCTGACTACGAGGCGGGAATAAGCGAGGTCACAAAGGAAAAGGCAGCGCGCTTCACCACTCCCTCCGGAGAGATATACGAGAGGAAAAGCGAAGACTCCTTTGTACAGCGAAACATTAAGTTTCCAGTCGATCTGATCACAGAAGAGGGAACCGTCGTTGCTTTCGTCACTCCGTTTCGTGACCAGTGCGCGGTTCTGGTAAAAGATGGGTTTGAAGACAGAACGATCCTGAACGGTTGGAAGACAATCAACGAGACCCCTCTTTTCACGGTGAAGCCCCCAGTCACAGAGATGGTGGCGATGCGTGACAACATACGTCTGGCAACGGATATTTATCTGCCGGAGGGAGCGGGAAGAGTCCCCACCGTATTAATTCGTACCCCTTATGGAAAAACCATTGGCACAGCCGCGTACTATCGTTTTGTACAGCGCGGCTACGCCGTGGTGATCCAGGATGTCCGCGGCCGGGAAGACAGCGAAGGCGAATGGCTTCCCATGTACTATGAAGTCGAGG
Source organism: Hungatella sp. L36 (assembly GCF_014288035.1). Lineage (NCBI taxonomy): Bacteria > Bacillati > Bacillota > Clostridia > Lachnospirales > Lachnospiraceae > Hungatella > Hungatella sp. L36. Next base: position 58,991 of record NZ_JACOPC010000022.1, read on the forward strand.
ACGGTGACGACACGCTGAACTGGATTGCCGGCCAGCCCTGGAGCGACGGCGGCGTCAGCATGACCGGAGGTTCCTACTTGGGTTATGTCCAGTGGGCAGCAGCGGCCAGCGGCAATCCGCATTTGAAAGCCATGCTCAGCAATGTCTGTGCCGGCAGTCCCTTCGTGGATGTTCCGCGAAGAGGCGGCTGCTTTAATTCCGGTATGCTCGCCTGGGCCTTCCTCGTCTCCGGACAGCATGCCAACCCCGAGCTCATGGCAAGAGACGACTGGGATGATGTTCTGAACATCCGCCCTCTGGAGGAGCTGGCGCCAAAAGCCCTCGGCTACGACATCCCATTTCTGAAGAAATGGCTCAGCCATATGGACTATGACGAATTGTGGCAGCGCGGTAACTGGAAGGAACGGACTGAAGCGAGCCGGGTTCCCGCTCTGATCATGTCCGGCTGGTTTGACGATAACGGCATGGGTACAACGGAAGCCCTGGAATTATATCGGGACTATCCGGAAAAGAAAGTCATTCTGGGTCCCTGGCTGCACAGCGGCAATGCGTCCTACGATCCGGGCGGCCTTGCGCTTGGCAGCAACGCCCTCCGTTACGACATGGATTTAATCTGCCTCGCCTGGCTGGAACACTATCTAAAAGGCGCAGATAACGGAATCGACCGGACACCGAAGGCAGAGTATTATACCTGTGGGTCCAACCAGTGGAAGACGGCCAGTAACTGGCCTGTACCAGAGACTAAAGAGCTGGTGCTCTATCTGGATGGCAGCCGCGAGGATGCGGCCGCATCAAACGGCGGTCTTCTGACTACGGACTCTCCGGTGCACGAATCTTCCGATTCTTATCTGTATAATCCGGAAGATCCGGCGATCCATCTTATTGACATGTCGGAAAATGAACTGGAGGTCCCTGCCGACTACGCGGAAGAAGAGAAACGGTCTGATGTCCTGTGCTATACCACCGAATGCCTGACCGAAGACTTAACGATTACCGGAGACGCCACCGCTGAGATTTTTCTTTCCTCCGACTGTGAGGATACCGATCTCGTCGTGCGCATCACAGATGTAGACGAAGCCGGCCGCTCCATGAAGCTGGCCGACGGAGTCTTATGCGTCCGCTACCGGAATCAGTTCGATCATCCCGATTTCATGGAGCCGGGCACGGTTTATCCGGTAAAGATCAGAACCACAAAAGTATCTCATACCTTCTTAAAAGGTCACCGCCTGAGAGTTACCATCACCTCCAGTGCGGAGAATTTCATCTTTCCAAACCGCAACACCCGGGATGGCTTCAACAGCGTGGCCATAAAGACCGCCCTCAACCGCATTCACCGGGGCGGAAGCTGCGCTTCGCGGGTGGTTCTGCGGGAGGAGATGTAAATTCTGCAAAAGAGAGACGCAGACACACTTGATACATAGAAAGGGAGCCGCTGTAATCTTAGATTTCCAATCCTCTGAGATTACAGCGGCCCCCTTTCTATAAATTTTACCTTATTAATGAAGCAGGAAAAAATATCCCGCTCCCACCATCAGAAGCAGAAGCAGAAGAACCGCCGGAAGAATCATCAGAAACGCCGCTAATATCATAGCCGGTACATCTCCCCTCTCCACCTCCGGCGGAGTTTCACCGTATCTTCTCCGGTACTCCTCCGTCTTAATTCTCTGTCTTTCATGGTACAGTTGCAGCGCCTGATCCATCTTATCCTGAACGACCATATCCCAGTCTCCTCTCAGCCTTTCACCCCAGGTATCATTCCTGTTCCCGGAGCTTTAACTTGTGGTGACAGGCCACGAAGTGATTCGGACTGACTTCCTCCCACTCCGGCACTGCCTGTCCGCAGATTTCCGTACAGTATTTGCATCTGGTGTGAAATTTACATCCCCTGGGCGGATTTACCGGACTTGGAATATCGCCCTCCAGAATCTTTAGTTCCTTCTTATTATCCCCGATATCGGTCGTCGGAATTGCCGCCATCAGCGCCTCTGTATACGGATGACCCGGGTGCTCGAAAATCTCCTGAGCATCTGCCAGCTCCACCATAGCGCCCAGATACATGACACCAATTCTGTCGCTGATATACTTTACCACAGACAGATCATGGGTAATGAACAGATACGTCAGGTTCTCCTTCTCCTTTAGATCCTGAAGCAGGTTAATTACCTGGGACTGGATCGAGACGTCAAGCGCAGAAACCGCCTCGTCACAGACTACAAATTTCGGCCTTACGGCCAAGCTTCTGGCAATTCCGATTCTCTGTCTCTGCCCTCCTGAAAACTGATGCGGGAACCTGTGCAGGAAATAGGGAGCCAGCCCGCATTCTTCCATGACACGCAGCACCTCCTCCTGCATCCGTCCGTCATTTTTGTGAAACATCCCGTGCGCCAGCATCCCCTCTCCGATGATCTGACCTACCGTCATTCTGGGATTTAAAGAGGAATACGGATCCTGGAAGATCAGCTGCAGATCCCTGCGCAGGAGGCGCATCTCATTGTAGGTAAGCCTCGCTAAATCGATACCGTTATCCCTGTACTTCTCAATGCGCTCAAATTCCGCCTGACCGGCATAGGGCTTACGCATCTCATCGATTCTGCTTTTTACCGCCTCCAGTTCCTTTTCAATGGCTGTTATCTCCGCCTCTGTTTTCTTAAGCTTTTCAGCGGCCCTCTCCACCCTCTTCTGCGCGGATTCGCTGTTTTTGCCGCTCTCTTTTCTGTTCTTTACCCGGTACTCGGAATCAGCCAGGTTCACCTTGGCCCTGCGCAGACGCTCCCCTGCCTTTTTGGCTCTTAAAGAGATCTCATATTTTTGCAGAAAGATATCCTGCACAGGCTTTAAGTTCTCCGCCTCCATCAGCCCGCCCACAACGCCGGCCATATCGAGGAACGCGTCATTTGCCTCCTTTACCGCCCTGTCCAGCTTCTCCTTCTCCGCATACCGCTGTTTCTCTAAAAGCTTCTCATAGGCGGCCTGAATACGCTTCTTCTCCGCCTCTAATTCTCCGTATTCCTTTCTGCGTTTCTCCAGATTCTGAATTGTATGTTTTACATAGGCGGGGGCAAATTCTTCCGCATTGTGGCCGTAATAGATGGTGCGCCCATCCGTCTGCTTATAAAACTGAAGCAGCGTCCGGCCCAGCGTGGACTTTCCACAGCCGGATTCTCCCACAAGTCCAAACGTTTCTCCCTCATAAATATCCAGGGAGATCCCGTCATTCGCCTTCACATACTGCCCTTTCTTCTTCAAAGGAAAGTACTGTTTTAAATTGCTGATACGGATCAGCACCTTATCTCTCTTTTCCATGTCTTTCCTCCTTCAGCGGATAGAAACAGCGGACCTGCTGCCTTTCAGACACCGTAAGCAGCTCCGGTTCCTCTGTCTGACACCGCTCTGTCGCGTACTTGCAGCGGGGCGCGAATTTACAGCCCTTCGGCAGATCCAGAGGATGGGGTACCGCGCCCGGAATTGCTTCCAGCCGCTTATTCGCAGGGGTATCCAGCCTGGGAACCGAAAACATCAGCCCTTCCGTATACGGGTGCGAATACGCACAGTCCGGGGCGAACAGTACCGTCGCCGGGGCCAGTTCCACCACCTGCCCGCAGTACATGACAGCCACATCATCCGCCATCTGATTGATTACCCCCAGATCGTGGGTAACGAACAGGATCGACGTTCCATGCTCCCTTTTCAGCTCGTTCATCAGATTTAAGATCTGGGCCTGAATGGTGACATCCAGGGCGGTCGTCGGTTCATCTGCTATTAAAAGCTTTGGCTTACAGGCCAGCGCCATGGCAATCATCACACGCTGCCGCATTCCTCCCGAGAGCTGATGCGGATACTGCTTCGCCACCACCTCCGGATTCGGAATTTTCACATCCGCCAGCATTTTCACCACTTCCCGGGCCGCCTGCGCCTTCTTCATTCCCTGATGATTCATGAACGGTTCGCTGATCTGTCTCTCAATTGTAAATACAGGGTTTAAGCTGGTCATCGGTTCCTGAAAAATAACTGAGATATCATTTCCCCGTATTTTATACATTTCCTGGCGGCTAAGCTTCGTTAGATCCCTGCCATTAAAAATAATTTTGCCGCTGTCAATATAACCATTTCCGTCAATCAACTGCAGCATGCTCATGGCCGACACACTTTTCCCAGACCCGGATTCCCCCACGACACCGAGCGTCTTTCCCGCGTCCACGGAGTACGATACCCCGTTTACCGCCTTCACAATTCCACGCTTCGTATGAAAAAAGGTATGAAGATCTTTCATTTCAAGTAATGGCATCATTCTACCTCCTTATCTCTCCTCTGATTTCGGGTCCACTGCATCTCTGAGACCGTCTCCCATCAGATTTATGGCAATGGTACAGATGCCAAAAATCAGTGCCGGGAACACCCATCTCCACCAGTACTGCTGAATCACCACGGAGTTGTTCGCTCCGGTAAGCATATTTCCCCATGTCGGAGTAGGCGGAATAATTCCGAAGCCCAGATAGGACAGGGAGGATTCTGTCAGCATACAGGTTGCAAAGTCCAGCGTTATGTTCACTAAAACGACGGAAAGGATGTTGGGCAGAATATGCTTAAATACAATGGTAAGTTCCTTCACCCCCATTGCCTTCGCCGCCATGACATACTCCTGCTCCCTCACAGCCAGGATCTGAGCCCGCACCAGCCGGGCCAGAGGCGGCCAGCTTAAGATGCCCAAAACTACCATTATCAGATACATTCTCTGCGTCAGCGAAACGCTGGAACTGACCACTGACGAAAGAATCAGTGCGAACGGCAGAAATGGAATTCCGCTGATTACCTCCGCAATACGCATCAGTACTACGTCGAGGCGGCCTCCAAAATATCCGGACAGTCCGCCGATGGTAATGCCGATCAGCAGCATGATAATAACGGAGACGGCACCGACCGTCATGGTAACTCTTCCTCCGTTTACCAGCCTTGTCAGAACATCGCGCCCCAGATTATCGGTTCCCATCAGATACCCCTTCAGCCCCCAGGTAAATATCTTCCCGTCTTCATTCACCGCGTAATTCTGATAGTAGCCGGTGTAGATATCCTTTATCTGTTCCTCTCCTTCTGCGAGATGATCCGGAACCTTTGCCTGTCCGAAATGATTGTCTCCCCAGGAAATAATTTTCCCGGTATCCAGAAGCGCCGTATAATGGTATCGCCCTCCATAGATTTCCCTGATCTCACCGTCAAATTCCGGAACCTCGTTCTCTCCATTCGTCACATTTCCCCAGACGGCCACCTCGCCGTCATCCGTAACCGCTGCAAAGGTCGTGGAGGATGCCGCGATATCGATCACGCCGCTTTCTAACCCTTCCGGTATCTGCGCATATGAGGTTGTGGCATTATAACCGGTATACTGGATACTTCCGTCGTCCATCAGACAGACATAGGCGTAATCAGACAGCGCAAACTTGACTATATGATTCTGGTAATCTTTTTTTACTTTGATATCTGCGGTATTTCCGTTTCCCCACAGGTACAGATAGCCTTCCTTTGTCAAAGCCGCGGAGTACTGTGTGCTGGCGCCAATTAAAATGATATCCTTTTTCTGCGCCTTCTGCGGAATGTCAGCCTGGGACAGTCTGGTATTTCCCCATACATACAGCCGTCCTTTATCCGACAGCGCCAGTACATGGTCATAACCGGCAGCCACATCCACAATCTTGGCTTCTCTCACCTCATCCGGAATTTCCGCCAGATCAATCTTATCCGTAATTTTCGTATATCCCCAGGTATATACCTGCCCTGCATTGTCACAGCCGATACCGTAAGTGGTGCCGACGGAAAGCTTCCTCAAATCACTCTTTAAAGCTTCCGGTACCGCTGCCAGTTTTCTCGTCGGCGGAACATTCTGCTGGGTCGCGTCGGAATAAGAGAGATCCAGCGGCAAAAAGATCGGGCCGATTATGACAAGCAGAAGGCAGGACAGAAATACGATCAGTCCCGTCATGGCAATTTTATTGGTAAAAAATCGTTTTGCCATAGAACGCAGAGGACTCTGCACCTGCTCCTCTTCCAGAAAGCTCAGCTCCCGGCCAGGACCAAAGAACATACGGCGAAACCAGGTGGAAATGCGGCTGTGTGTTTTCTTTTTCTTCTCCATTGCGTTTCCTCCTTATTTGTCTACGCGAACGCGGGGATCAATCAGACCATAGCTGATATCGGTGATCAGAATGCCTACAAGACTGATAATCGTATAGAACAGCTGTATAGCCAGAACCAGTTCATAATCACTCTGCTTCAAACCGGTTACATTGAGAGCCCCCATCCCCAAGAAGGAAAACGTGTTTTCCACTACCACGGAACCACTGAAAATGCGCAGGAACCAGCCGATGATAACCGTCACAACGGGAAGCAGCGCATTCCTCCAGGCATGGGAATAAATAACCACTTTTTCCTTCAACCCCTTGGCACGAGCAGTTCGTATGTAATCCATGCTTAAGGCGTCGATCATAGCCGCTCTGACGTAACGCGTCATGCTGCCTAAGTTGGCAAAGGTTGTAACAATTAGGGGAAGCGCCATGTAGTAAAGACGGTCCTTAACAGCCGCAAATCCGGTATATTCCGCGCCGGAGCTCTTCACACCGCCAACCGGGAAAATGTGGAATTTTACAGCCAGAAAAAAGATAAAGACCAGACCAATGATATAAATCGGAATGCTGTAACCGACAATGGTAAATACCTGAACCGCCTGATCAAAACGGCTGTTTTTCTTCACTGCGCAGAAAATTCCCAGGGGAATCGTTATGGCCAGTGCAAGGATTGTGGCAAAAATATTCAAAAACAGGGTATTCTGCAGCGGTGCCGCGATGATATTTACCACATCATCCTTATACATGGTCGAATACCCCAGATTCCCCTGGAATACGCCATCCATTTTTCCTTCCACGGAAGGATATAAACCAAGCCACCGGAAATAACGGATTACGATGGGATCATCCAGTCCCAGGCGGTCTCTGACCTGCTGATACATTTCCTCGTAATCATCCGCGCTGATTTCATCACGAATTGTCTGGAGTTCGATGGCTGCCGGGTCCCCGGGAATCAAGTTGTACAGCATGTACATAATAAATGAAATAACAAAGAATACAACGACCATATACACCAGTCGTTTTCCTACATATTTAGCCATACGATATCCTCCTTTCTCAATAAAAGTTTAAAAAACGCGGGGCAGGCGTAATCCCGCCCCGCATTTCGGGTCGTGTCCCTCTTTTACTTCCGGCTTATTTCACCGAAGCATACAGAATCGCATACTGGAAACTCCAGATATTTGTTTCCTGAAAACCGTTCAGTTTACCATTATATACCGCACAGTAAGTCCAGTTAAACAGCGGTACCTCCGGCAGAGTCTTGTTAAACTCCTTCTGATAACGGAACCAGATATCCTTGAACGTATCATCATCCCCAGCCTCAACACCGTAAATCATATCCATAGACAAGTCATCCAGCGTATGGTTAAAATACCGGTTCTTGTTATTTGCAAGCAGGTTCTCATCAAAAGTCCAGCTGTAGGTCTTGTCAAATTTGGCTGCTCCAAGACCAGATGCAAGGGAGATCACGTTATAGCTTGGCTGCGTATATTTCTCCTCGCCATTTGCCCCGCGGCGGTTTAAATAGCTGAGCAGCTCAGAATCAGCCATTACCGTACGGTTGAACTTCATACCGGCTTTCGATGTATTCTCATTTTCACATAAGTAGATTGTCAGGAGCTCATCCAGAACGGTCTCGATACCATCGCCCTCTGCATGGCCTAAGTACTCCAGTACCAGAGGCATATACCATTGTCCGTTTACTTCCGCACAGCCATTCATATATGCGGTCTCTTCTTTGCTGACCTTTTTATAGCGCAGCTCCCCGCTCCCATCCGTATAATCACTTCCGTCGGCATTGTAGATCCAGCCGTCTTCCTTCAGAATCTCAACTGCTTTTTCCGGGTTGTAGGCATAGGCTTCCAGTTCGGTGCTCAGTTCTTCTTCCATATCCTGAGCCATCCACTGTGCAAAGCTATACTGCCCGTTCGTCACATTACCGTAGCCCAGAGTCGCTTCCTGACACATCTCTTCCCGGTTCGTTAAATATGCAACGGCCTTGCGCACCGGCTCATACTGGGTCGGACCCCAGTCACACTGGTAGAACAGCTTCATATATCCGCTGTATTTATAACAGTCGGCCCCGTATTCCCCGGTATCTGCAAGATCGAGACAGGCATTGATGATGTCGCCTTCACCGATTCCGTCGATTAAGTCAACACTGCCGGTCTTCAACGCATCCAGCATGGTTGCGGAGTTGACCGCTTTAACGATGATGGTCTCAATGTCCGCCTTCTGTCCCTCAAAGTTCCCGTTATAGTGCTCATTTACCTTGAGAGTCGCCTCACCGGCGCCTGTATCCAGGCTTTCCAGATAGTATGGTCCGGAACAGATACGGCCTTCGTAGAGATAACGGCCTGCTGTGATCGCTTCTCCGCAGTTCGCTCCGTCAAACTCCACATCGCCCTTAAAGTAACAGCCATCGCCGTCATCTGCGATGTCCCAGTTTCCATCAGGCAGCCACTGCTCATACGCCATCGGGAAAATATTAAGCAGCGCCAGGCCATAATAATAAGGATTATAATCCTTTGCAACGGTAATGCTGAAGGTCCTGTCATCAACCAGATGGAGCCCCGCAAATACAGAATTCTCACCGTTTTTATACTCCTGATGTCCTACATACTCTTTGCCCGCGGTACCATATGCACTGACGGCTACGGCTGCCGGTGAAGAGAACAGCAGCGGATACGCTACGTAATTCTTAGCCGTGATCTTGGATCCGTCGCTGAAGTACAGATCATCCTTTAGCTGAATGGTGTAGGTCAGTGTTCCGTCATCATTCGTCCTGGCATCGTGGGATTCCACAACCGTCTCATCCCACAGCCACAGTGCGTCCTGATCATAGCAGGTAGGCGAATAGGCATTGATCAGGAACAGAATCGGCTTGTCACCGCCAACACTGGACCACTGGTTCAGTCCCATATCTCCCGCAATCGTGCTGGTAACACCATAGACAATCTGGCTGGCGCCGGTGTTTTCTCCCCCCGAAGACTCACTCTGCGGCTCTGCTTCTGTTTCCGTTTTTGATTCGGCTGGTGCTGTAGTGACTGCGGTAGTCTCTTTCTTCCCCCCGCATGCGGCAAGTGAAAGTACCATCACTCCCGCAAGTAATAATGAAACAACTTTTTTCATCTAAGTTCCTCCTTTTTTATTTTTAAACGGTTTTCCCGTTTAAGATTACTGGGACCTCTGTTTTATTTTAAGTTCTCAGGATTTAAGCCTGAGAGCTCCGGAAGAATAAATCTTCCGTCTTTCCTGACAAGAACATCGTCAAAGTACATCTCTCCCCCGCCATACTCAGGCGTCTGCGCATAGACCAGATCCCAGTGAATGGAGGAATGATTTCCGTTATCACAGTTTTTATAAGCATTACCCGGAGTAAAATGGATGCTTCCCGACATCTTTTCATTAAACATGGAATCCTTCATCGGCCTGGTCACATAAGGATTCACACCAATGGCAAACTCCCCGATTCCACGGCATCCCTCATCCCGATCAAGAATCTTATTGAGACGTTTTGTATCATTGGATGCAGCCTCCGTGATCCGGCCATTTTCAAAGTGGAAACAGATCTGTTCAAATGCAAATCCGTCGAAAAATCCAGTTGTATTATATGTAATCACGCCATTGATGGAGTCCTTCACCGGTGCAGTAAAGATCTCTCCATCCGGAATATTCTGCTTTCCCGCACAGGGAATGGCCGGCATGCCCTTGATAGAAAAAGTAATATCAGTTCCTTTCCCGACGAGATGCACCCGGTCCGTCTTTTCCATCAGTTCCCGTAACGGCTCAAACGCCTTTTCCATCCTGGAATAGTCCATGGTGCACACTTCAAAGAAATAGTCCTCCAGCGCTTCCATACTCATACACTCTGCCTGTGCCATTCCGTCGGTGGGGTAATGCATGACGCACCACTTCGAATCCGTGCTTCGTCTTGAATGGACCGGTCTCTGGTAAATAGCTGCGTAGTCAGCCATATTCTCTGCCGGAACATCGCTCATCTGTGAGGTATTCTCTTCGCCGCGCACCCGGATATAGACATCCATATGACTCATCATGAGACTGTCCACTTCCTCCATCACCTTCAGCTGTTCCCGGCTGCACTGCATCAGGAGTTCCCGCTGCAGTTCCATGGTTTTAAGCCATAGAAACGGACTCCCTCCCGCCGCATACACTTCGCGCACCAGCGCCTTCACCAGATCGTAGTTATGATTCCCGAAGGACTCAATCAATACCATTTCCCCCGGCTGCACATTACAGGAATAGTTCACAATATTATGTGCCATCTTATCTACTCTTGCATCTCTCATTTCTTTCTATCTTCCTTTCTCACAGGGCATAGCGCCCTGAAACTATCATGTTTTAAAGAGCTTTTAGCAAGTTTGTAAGAAGGATCCAGGATCGGTCAAAGGAAGCCAGATCCAGGAATTCCTCCGGACTGTGTATTTTTCCATAGATTGCTCCGCTGGTCACAATGTCCATATCGGGATGCATCTTTTTAAATACTCCGCATTCATTTCCACCATGGCCGGTCAGACAATTTAAAGGTTTTCGGTAAAGGTCGTAAAACACCGTCTTCATGATCTCCCTTAATTCAGATTTCGCTTCATACTTCCACCCGGGATAGTATCCGGAATACTCTGCGCTGGCTCCAAACAGTTCTCCCAGCAGCGTCACCCTGTTTTTCACTTCTTCCACCGCACATTCCAGAGCACTTCTGGCGGAGACTCCGATCACTGCCTCCTTATCTGCGATATTCAGAATCCCGATATTCACAGAGGTAACCGGGGGATTGTCGGAAAGAGCCGTATTTCTCGCCAGGAGACCGAAGGGAAGGAGTTCAATCAGTTCGATCAAATCCCGGCTGTCTTCTTCCTGAAGCGCATACGCTTCCGCTTCCTGACCTGCAACATTCACAGCAAGCTCCGGATCACTCAGCTCATATTCTTCCCGAAGCAGCTTTTCACACGCAGCGGCCAGCTCCTTCAGTCTCCCTTCATCCGCATCTGTGGTGAAAACTGCCTGGGCGCGGTTCATAATCACATTATGCTTCGTCCCCCCCTGCAGCTTCACCAGCCTCAGCTTCATTCCGTTTTGCAGGAAGCAGGATAGGATTCTGGCCGCCAGCTTTCCTGCATTGGCCCGTTCCCTGTCGATCATCCCTCCGGAATGGCCTCCCAGAAGGCCGCTGATCTCCAGACCGTAGGCCGGCATCCGGTTCACTTCCCAATTAATGGGACGTTTAAGCGTAATCTGCTCGCCTCCGCCCATGCTCATATACGTCTTATACTCCCCCGCGCCATCCAGATTAATCATCCTTCTCGCCTTAAAGTACTCTGGTTTCAGAGCCTGCGCTCCCACCAGCCCGACTTCTTCCTGTGTCGTAAAACAGCATTCCAGATAAGGATGGGAGAGAGAAGAATCTGCAAGAACTGCAAGCATATAGGCGCATCCCATACCGTCATCCGCCCCCAGGGTTGTCCCCTTTGCCCGCAGTAAATCTTCTTCCACATACAACTCCAGCGGATCCTTTAGGAAATCGTGAGAGCAGCCCTCTGTCTTTTCACAGACCATATCCATGTGTGCCTGGAGGATCACTCCCGGGTGTGTCTCATACCCCGGGCTGGCCGGCTTATAAATAATCACATTCCACAACTCATCCTGGATAACCGGAAGCGCATGCGCCCTGGCAAATGCAACAAGCCAGTCACTGAGCTGCTTTTCCTGTCCGGAACCGTGAGGTATCTTACAAATTTCATTAAAATAGTAACAATAGGGTTTTGTCAGATCAAATTCCATCTATATCTTCTCCTTTACAGCTGCCGGATCAATGCTTTCAAAAAATGAATAGAACGGTCAAACGATTCCAGATCCAGATATTCGTCCGGTGTATGGTGTCCTGCGTAAATAGCTCCGCTGGTCACGATATCCATATCCGGGAACATATGCTTAAACGCCCCGCATTCATTCCCTCCGTGTGCAGCCACATGATTCAGCAAAATTCCATATTCCTTGAAAAAAACACGGTCCATGATGTCCCGCAAAGGAGAATCTTTTAGATACCGGTAACCGTAATAGTCATTCTTCCTGGTCATCTCAGCGTTTGTTTTTTCACAGAGAAGGGCCGCTGCATGTTCCGCCTCATCCATACAGCTCTCAAACGGGCTGCGTGACGCATACAGAATTACCGCTTTCTCAGCCTCTACCGACACCGATCCGATATTGGCAGACCAGGAAGGAAGTCCATCCAGTGGAAGAAATCTGGCAAATACTCCGTATGGAAGCAGATACAGAAGCAAGGCAAGCTCCCTGCTCTCCGTCTCCGTAGCCGCCATAGCGACCGCTCTCTTCGACAGCGTAATCTGGATACCCGGATCGCTGAACTCGTATTCCTCGCTAATCGCCCTTTTCACATTGTTTAATACTCTATCCAGATCTTTTCGCGGAGACTTTGATGTAAAAAGTACGACAGCCTCCGATGCAATTCCTGATTTCTTTGCTCCTGCCATCATATCAGCAAGTCTGAAGGATATTCCTTCTTGCAGAAAATGAAACAGCATGCGCCCCGCCAGTTTTCCCGCATTGGCCCGCTCTTTGCCAATATCATCACCGCTGCGCCCTCCCAGAAGACCGCTGATGCTCAGACAGTATCCCTGATCGCACACTGGAGCCATGGGAAGCTTCTTTTCGATAGTCATGTTTCTGGAACCCGCCAGCGTCGTGTAAGTTCTGTATTCTCCTGCCCCATCCAGATTGATGAGTCTTCTCGCCTTAAAATATTCCGGCTTAAGCGCCATTGCTCCATACAACCCGATCTCTTCCTGAACGGTAAAGCAGCATTCCAGATATGGATGCTCCAACTCCTCATCAGATAAAATATCCAGCATATACGCAGCCCCCATACCGTCATCCGCACCGAGCGTCGTACCCTTTGCCCTCAAATGAGTCCCTTCCGTATAAAGATGAAGCGGGTCTGTTAAAAAATTATGCGAGGATTCCGGTATTTTTTCACATACCATATCGATATGGGCCTGAATAATAACGCCGGGGTGGTCTTCATACCCGGCCGTCGCGGCCTTATAGACAACAACGTTGCCCATCTCGTCCTGGACAAATGAAAGCTTATGCTTTACTGCAAACTGAACAATCCAGTCACTCAGCTGTTTCTCGTTTTCAGAACCGTGAGGAATTTTGCAGATCTCATTAAAGTAATAGCAATGTGGCTTTGTTATATCAAATTCCATACCATTTCCCCTCCATAACCTTAGCATTTGTGCAGTATTTTCATTTTATTTTGATTAAATGATAACTGATTGTGAAAAAACACCCCTTTTGCGTCTAAGTATAATAAAAAACAAACGGTTCGTCAATAGTATCTTACTAAAATTTCACATAATATCTTAAAAACATTGTCATATTATGATCTTATCTTCCATTTCTTTTTCTCACCTTATTGACAACTTTTCTTTTTTCTTTCTGTTTCTTTTCTTTTTTAATGGTATTATCATGGTTTTATTCAATTTATATTCCTGTTTCTCGTTGACTTAGAGCCACAACATTGTTATAATATCGTCATAATATAGATAAGGAGAGGATTTTTGATGGCTAAAATCACAGACTTAAAAGGTTTTTGTTACCCACTGTCTCCCGAGGGGAAGTGTTCCTTATTAGGCAGCTATCCCTGGCACTACGGAACTGAGTACCTCAATATTGTATACCGCGCCGATCCCGATGCCCTGGCAAAATGGATACCAGAGCCACTGACGCTGAGCAAAGAGCATCCAGATATCGCCTACGTCGCATTCAGTAAATGGTGGTCCGTATGGGATGACGGCAGGGAACTGGCCTATACGAATCCAGAACGGACGCAGTACAAAGAAGCTGCGATCTGGACAGGCTGTAACTATCAGGGAGAGGAAGCCCAGATCTGTCTTCCCATCTGGGTGGACAATGATTTTTCCATGGCCAGGGGCTGGACCATGGGCTTTCCTAAAAAAATGGGGCAGATAAGCATTACCGACTATAATCCTTATAATCCCGGCATGCCGGAGATGGGGCCCGGTGCAAAGCTGACCGGGACCGTCACCTCTCACGGAGAACGGCTGATCAAAGGAACACTCACCATAGACCGCAGTATTTCACCCGACGAGCTCCCGAAACCGCTTGGTCTCCCGCTCATCCATCTGCGTCATTTTCCCAGCCTGGTTCCCGGCCACAAGCCCTCTGTATGTGAACTTGTTAAGCTGGGAGCTGTGAATAAACAGACCGATCCGGTTGCATGGGCCGGCAGCGGCGATCTGGAATTTCTCCCCTCCGATCTGGAGGAGCATCTGCCTCTGGCACCCAAAGGAGAAATTATCGGCGCCTACTGGTTTCGCAACGGCTACACCTTCAACGGTGCGGAAGTTCTTCACGATTATACAAAAGACTGGAAGTAATACATATCGAAAAGACACCTTCATGGTGTCTTTTTACTTTCCTTCTTTTTTGATAGTTTATTAACTATATTATTACCATATTTTGAATATATTTTGGTGAAAAGTGATTGACATCTCTATTCCCTTTGCTATAATAAAGGCATAAGAAAGGCATATTTATTTCAATATGAGGGAGAAGAAAGAAAATGCGAACCTACACAAGTGCAAAAGAGTACATTGATGCCGTTATTGAAACGGCCAGGCGCAGAGACGGGAACAAGCAGGAATTTTTACAGTGTGTGAAAGAGGTTTACTATTCACTGGAAAAGGTAATTGATGCACATCCGGAATATGTAAAAGCCGATATCCTGACCCGCATGATTGAGCCGGACAGATTTATCTCATTCCGTGTTGCCTGGGTGGATGACAACGGGTTCACCCAGATCAATCGCGGATACCGTGTACAGTTTAACTCTGCCATCGGTCCCTACAAAGGCGGCCTCCGTTTCCATCCCACAGTGACCCCCAGTGTCATGTTTTTCCTGGGATTTGAGCAGACTTTCAAGAATTCGCTGACAGGCCTTCCCATGGGTGGAGCGAAGGGCGGTTCTGATTTTAATCCCGCCGGAAAGAGCGACGGGGAAGTCATGAGATTCTGCCAGTCCTTTATGACAGGCCTTTATCACTATATCGGGCCGGATACAGACGTCCCGGCCGGTGATATCGGAGTTAGTGCCAGAGAAATCGGTTACCTGTTCGGTCAGTATAAGCGTATCCGCATCGCGTTTGAAAACGGTGTAATTACCGGAAAACCGCGGGCCTACGGCGGTTCTCTGATCCGTCCGGAAGCTACCGGTTACGGCGCTGTTTACTATACGAATGAAGTGCTGAATCATGAGAACGAATCGATCCAGGGAAAAACCTTCGCAATCTCCGGTTTTGGCAACGTAGCATGGGGAGCTATCAGCAAAATCGTGGAACTGGGCGGTATTCCGCTTACGATCTCCGGCCCTGACGGATACATATATGACAAAGATGGTATTGTCACAAAAGAAAAAATCGATTACCTTCTTGAGATGCGCGCCTCCCGCCGTGACCGGGTCCAGGACTATGCGGATAAATTCGGAGTCCCGTTTTATCCCGGCAAACGTCCATGGGAAGTAAAGGCGGACGTTGCCATGCCATGCGCAACCCAGAACGAGGTTGATCTGGAAGATGCAAAGAATATCGCCGCGAACGGTACCAGATACTATATCGAAGTCGCGAATATGCCTTCCACCTCTTCCGCACTGGAATACTTAAGTGCCCGGGAAAACATAATTGTAGCGCCATCGAAGGCAGTAAATGCGGGCGGCGTCTGTGTTTCCGGTCTTGAGATGAGTCAAAACAGTCAGAGGTTGTCCTGGACAGCTGAAGAGGTTGATACCCGTTTAAAGACAGCCATGAAGGATATCTATACCAATTCTGTCGATGCTGCCAAACGGTACGGTCTGGGTTACAACCTGGTCGCCGGAGCCAATATTGCAGGCTTCGAAAAAGTGGCGGATGCGATGATGACACAGGGTATTTACTAATAATTTCCAACATGCCTTTCTTAAAAGAGAGTCCGGTCTGCCGGACTCTCTTACTTCATATACTGCATAAATCTATTCCTTTAATGATTATTAATCCTCTGAATAAACTGCCTGGTCCTGTCATGCTTTGGATTGGCAAAAAATTCTTTCGCAGGCCCTTCTTCCAGAATGACACCGTCGGAAAAGAAAACTACACGGTCCGCCACATCTCTGGCAAACGCCATCTCATGGGTCACGATAATCAAGGTTGTCCCCTGATGTGAGATTGAACGGATCACGTCCAGAACCTCGCCTACCATCTCCGGATCCAGAGCAGAAGTCGGTTCATCAAACAGGATTACCCTGGGATTCAGAGCCAGGGCACGGGCAATGCCTACTCTCTGCTGCTGACCGCCGGAAAGCTGATGGGGATAGTAATTCATGCGGTCCTGCAGGCCGACTCTGGCAAACTCTTCCTTTGCGATCTTTTTCGCATCGTCCTTATTCATTTTTTTCACTACAATCAGTGCTTCCATCACGTTCTCCAGGGCAGTGCGATGGCTGAACAGATTGAATCCCTGGAATACCATGGCTGTGTTTCTCCGGACATTCAGAATATCCTTTTTACTGATCTTGCCCGACATATCAAGTGTTATATCATCCAGCGTCAAAATGCCTTCCTCTGCCTTCTCCAGAAAATTCAGGGTTCTCAGGAAGGTAGATTTACCGGACCCGCTGGCTCCAATTATGGCAACTACGTCACCGGTCTCCACCCGGTAATCAACCCCTTTAATAACCTGGTTGCTGCCAAAACTTTTCTTCCAGTTTTTAACCTCAATCATCCTTTTTTTCCTTTCTCTCCCTGTAGTTCACTTTCTTTTCCAGCCACTTAAATGCAAACCCGATGATAATACAGCACACCCAATAAATAATCGCGGTACAGATATACGCTTCAAAGTAACGCAGAGTCCGCCCTCCGATAATTTTAGCTTTTCCCATAATGTCCACAACTGCTATCATAAATGCCAGAGATGTCCCCTTGATCAGTGACGTAATCTGGTTTCCAAACGTCGGAATTGCCACAACGAGTGCTTGTGGTATCTCCACCCGGACCATGGTCTGAAGTGTCGTCATTCCAAGAGATTTAGCTGCCTCGATCTCCTTTCGGTCGATGGAGAGAAGCGCGGCTCTGATAATTTCTGATTCATACGCGGTCTCCTGAACCACAAATGCCACCAGGGCAAACGCAAACGCCGGAACCATGTTCACATTCATATCCGTCCCGTACTCTAAGTTGACCGCCCGGAGCAGAATCGGGATCCCGTAGTAAGACAGGTACAGCAAAACCATGAGCGGTACGCCCCGGACAAAAGAGAGATATACTGAGCAGAACTGACTCAGCACGGGAACCTTTCGTATACGCGCGATCGCCATGCCAAACCCCAGGACCACGCCAAGGACCATGGCCACCACCGTCAGCCCCAGAGTCACAGGAAGTCCTTCCAGAATTTTCGGCAGATACTCCCAAATTGCTTTTACATCAAATATTTTATTCATACGCAGCTTTCTCCAATCAGTGTTCCGGTACCAGATCCATTCCAAAATATTTTTCACACAGCTGGGACATCGTACCATCGTCACGAATCTCTTTCAAAACTGCGTCTATCTTCTTCTGAAGTTCTGTATTATCTTTTGCATAGAGATAAAAAGAGTCCGGCTTCTGAATTTCATCCGCATTCTCAATATCCAACAGTTTTAAATCAACCCCGAGTTCCTGCTTTGCTATGGCGAAATCTGCTGCCGCATGAATACATGCATCGTACCGTCCGGTTGCGACCATGTTCATGATTTCTATAGAGCTGGCGTCCACATAATCGATATTGATTTTCTGATCCGGATGCTCCTCATTGTAAGCCTCCAGCCACATGGCCTGCGCAGTTCCCGCTATATGGGCAATATTTTTTCCGGCAAGGTCTTCAATCGTCTTTATATTGTCTTCCTCCTGGCGTACGCCCAGGACTGTGGGGCTGTGAAAATAGGGAACTTCGGAATACAAATAGCTGTCCGCGCGTTCCTGTTTCCACGATATTCCACCGCCTATGATGTCATACTGACCAGATTCCAGGCCCGGAAACAATGCGGAGAACTCTCCAGTATAAATCAGATCAATGGTTACATCAGAAAGACGCTGATCCACTTCTTTCATGATTGCAATTTCATAGCCATCCAGTTCACCTTCTTCATTTACAAAGTTATAGCGCGCCGATTTGCCCGGACAGGCGTATGTAAGCTTTGTAACCTCACCGGTACCGTCGCCCGGAGCATTGACGCTCTCTTTCCCTCCGGATCCGCAGGCGGTAATCGAAATAGCCGCCATAACTACTGCTGCAATTGTTATTGCTCGTTTCATGTTCCTTTCCTCTCTTTCTTCTATGCAAGTTAATTTTAAAAACAGCACCGGTGTCCCGGTACTATTGCTTAATACAGATATACAGCATTATGACAACTTTGTCAATTATTTTTCACTATATTTTCGTCATTTATCCTCTAGACATTGTCATAACACAGTATTATCATTGTCATTACTACAAAAAGCACTGCCTGATTTTTTATTTTTATGGAAGGATTCTCATACTTTTCCCCTTTTCCTTGCTAAAACTCCTATTTTCTGATAAAATGAAAGAAAATGATTATGGAAACGGAGAGACTTCTCATGAAAATGTTATCAATTCAGCGCCGTGAGGCGATTCGGGCGTTATTATTAGAAAAAGAAAGCATTACCATTGCTGAAGTAATGGAAAAATTTCAAATCAGTGTAGAGACAGCGCGCCGCGATTTTGATGCATTGGCAGATGAAGGTTTTCTAAACAAGGTTTACGGCGGTGCCACGCTGAAAAAACGGACCTCGGCACTTCCGCCCAAGAAGCTTTTGGACAGCACCTTTTCAGAGGGGAAGACCCGTATAGCCAAAAGAGCCGTCCGGTTTATCAAATCAGGTGATACGATCTTTTTGGATAATTCCGACACGGTCTTTCACATGTGTGAAGGCCTGGAAAACATGAATATTACCGTTCTGACCAATTCACTCGCAGTGATTAACTGTCTTTCCAAAAGCAGTTCGATCCATCTGATCTGTGTGGGCGGCAGATATGATATCAGTGAAGAATCATTTCTGGGACCGACAGCTTCCGAGTATCTGAGACGGTTTCAGGTAGACCGGGCATTTTTCTCCTGCAAATCTTTCGACATGGCAAGAGGACTGGGCGTCTCCGACGAACGGGTCGCAGACATGAAAAAAACTATTATACAGTGCGCGGAGCAAAGGTGCCTCCTGGCCGATCACAGCAAATTCGGAAAGGTATCCTTCGCTCATTTCTGCGATTTTGATGAAATAGATAATCTCTTTACCGATGAAGTGGTCTCCGATGAATGGCATGATTACTTTGACCGTCATAATGTCAGACTCTTTGAATGTCCGGAGAGCGGTGAAATCCAGCCAGAAGAAAACTTTTATTAATCCATCTAAAAAAAGATGGTGCTGTCGTTGATCTGACAGCACCGTCTTTTTTCTCTCTTAGCGTTTTGTTAAATCGAGCTTGTCGCCCCAGAACGTATTATGTATTCCCGAGAAGCCCGCCTCTAAGTCCAGCCACTCCTGTACTGGATAAAACGGCTGCGCGCTCTGACCAGAAATATTATATGGCATATCATCACGCGGATAAATGTTATTCTGCTCCTCTGCCACACGAAGTGCATAATTCAGCATTCCAACCATGGCTCCTTTCATCAGGAAATGCATGGTTACGATATTGTAGCCCAACGGATACAGGTCCTTTGCATCCATGGTCGGCTGTTTAACCGACTGGTTGATATCCGGGAACATCTTCCACACATCCGGAAACTCCTTCGAGAAGCGCTCGGCCTGCTCCGCGGTCTTCAGCTGGTTGACCAGCAGCATATCAGCGCCGGCTTCAAGTGATCCTCTGCATCGCTCAATCGCATCCTGGAATCCTTCTTCTGTGTTAATCAGCACATTGGTACGTGCAATGAAAATACACTCGGTGCCTTCCAGCGCGGCCTTCGCTGCCCGCACCTTTGCCCAGTACTCTTCTTTCGGAATAATATTCTTCTCCACAACCCCTTTTGCAAATCCCGGCTCCGATTCATCTTCCATCAGAATCGCCGCAGCACCTGCGGCAGCCAGACGCTTACACGTACGGTATACATTCTGTGGTCCGCCAAATCCGTCTTCGGCATCCACGATAATCGGCAGCGGGCAATTCTCCGTAATACGGCTGATGATCCACTCCAGCTCCGGCAGACTGAGAATGCCAAGATCCGGAAGCCCATCCATAGCCATGGAAAGCTCTGCTCCGCTTAAACAGAGTGCTTTGAAACCTGCCATATACGCAACTCGCGCAGAAGCGGAATCAAACACACAGGGAGCGATAATCCCCTTTTCCTTCTCAAGAAGTTCTTTGAAAGATATTCTTTTTTCTCTGATACTCATGATAATTCGTCTCCTTTCGGCTTTGCCTTTAAAATTTCTCCGGTCACCTCATGCCTGGCCCCCGGAATTCAATTACTTTCACCCTAACTATACTGTCATGTAATGCGTTTGTCAATCCGTTTTGACTATTTTATGATAACTTTATAAATATATCTGTCATTTATTTATTGATTTATTGCAAGTTTTATGATGATTTTAGATTGACAAACTTTCATGACCATGCTACAATCTGGTTAATTACTACAATATGTAAAGGAGCGGTTAATCATGTTTGAACATCTTGCTCAGAGCTATGCTCTGAAAAAAGCACCCTCTACCGTAATTCCGGTAGGTATTTCCATCAAGGCCGCAAAGGAAAAATACGGCTTAGACACCCTTTATAAGCTGGCCTCCAACGAGAATCCCTATGGCGTATCGCCCAAGGCGCTGGAAGCCATGGCGGCCGCGTTAAACGACTGTCACCTATACCCGGACTCCACCCGTGACACCGTTTTAAAGAACAAGCTGGCCGCAAAACACGACCTGCTTCCGGAGAACATCATGATTACATGCGGCGCCGCCAACGCCCTGGCCTTTGCAGGCGAGGCGTTCATAAAGCCCGGTGACGAATGTATTATCACCTCCCCTGCCTACCCGCCATATTACTACATTGTTTACAAGAATAACGGCACCATTGTAGATATTCCCTCCAGAAAAGATGATATGAAGCTGGATACAGAAGCGGTTCTAAATGCAGTGACGGACAAGACACGCCTCGTGTTTGTGTGCAATCCTAATAATCCAACCAGCACCTGTCTTTCCGGAGATGAGCTTTACTCATTTATTCAGAAATTCCCTAAGGATGTTATCGTGGTCGTCGATGAGGCATACATAGATTTTACAGATGATCCAGAGAATACCACCATGGTTTCCCGCCTGAAAGATCAGCCTAACATGGTCGTCGTGCGAACATTTTCAAAGCTTTACGGAATGGCCGGCATCCGTATGGGATATGCGCTTGCCTGCCCGGAGATCATCGGCTATATGAATAAGGCCATGGCAGCCCGTTCTTTAAATACGGTAGGAATTGAAGGCGCGATCGCGGCCCTCGATGATGAAGAATTCCGTCTGAAAACAGTAAACAGCAACCGTGATGAGAGAACGTACTTAACAGATGAGTTTACAGCGCTGGGCTACAGGGTTTTTGAATCTCAGGCTAACTTTATCTACGTGGATTTTGGCTGTTCCTGCCAGGATCTCTATTTCGCGCTCCTGCCCTACGGCGTTATGATACGCGGTGATTTCCCCTATGCCCGCATATCCATCGGCACCCATATCCAAAATGAAACTCTGGTCAATGCGGTAAAAGACCTTAGAGAAAAGAATGAACTGTAGCACCATGAGTTTTTGATGATCCTGCCATACACTTTTTTAAACCATACGACAAAGAACAGGCTTCCAAATCTGAAATCCAGGATTTGGGAGCCTGTTCTACGATACCTCCGCTTATTTCTCTACCGGAAAATAAACCGTATACATTTCTCTGCCAATATTTTTCAAAGGCTTGAAACAGAAATTCCGTTCCTGCCCTACCGTCCTGTAATCCTCTTTCCAGTGCTCCCATTCCCGCTCATGGGAAGGAGTCAGGATCGACTGTGGATTGTCCTTATCTCCGTGAAGCCGGACTTCATCGGTATCCACACCGGCCAGCAGCACAGGACCGTTCAGGAACGCGACGCAGTCCGGACTGTCCGCCAGAGGCCATGCTGTGAGTTTACAGGGAAGCAGAATTTCAACAATGGAGTCTGTCCACACTCTCTTGATTACGCCCTCGCCATTTCGTACCTCATAGTCCGCGTCCATTCCGTCAATCGTAAGCACCGCCTTTTCCCGGAGCCACCACGGCAGGCGGAATCTCAGTTCAAATTCGGCCTGGTCGGCGGTGATATGAAGGCTCTTTTTCCAGTATTCCGGGCGCTGGTCAAGCGTTCTGGCGACCTCCATAATTCTTAGGTAATCGCCTCCCAGATTACTGTCTTCCATGGTTATGGAGACATTTTTCCCGTTCCACACCGTCTCCATCCTGGACGGCAGGTACTGCTCCACGGCGATTCCATCCTGATCCTGGTACCAGATCCAGCGGCTGTACTGTGCGTTGGCCTGTACGGAGGTGCCATGGCAGCACCAGAAATCCTCGATTTTTCTTCCCCATTTCTTCGTGCTTTTCGCCGCCAGCGGAAGGTAATAGCACACGATCCCCGTATCCGGTATATGATCCTCCAGAGCGCCCTCCAGCGTTCGTCCCTGCCAGAAGCCCTGCGCGAACAGGCCGTTGTAAATATTCTGCTCGATGTAATCGTGGTACTCCTTTTTGCCGCTCCAACGGTAGAGATAGTCCGCCAGGCGGATCATGTTATAGACGACACAGTGCTCCTGATTCATATCGCTCAGTCTGGCAGACTGGCGGTTCGGCGGAGTCAAGCTCTCTCCATCCGTCTGCCCTCCGGTAGCGAAGCTTCCCCGCCTGTTCACAGCCAGTTCCCAGTAGTTCTCCACTACTTTTCTGTATCGCTCCTCTCCCGTCACTTCATAGGCTCTGGCACATCCGTGAATCTCCGGTATCGTCGCGTTGGCGTGCATATTGGTGAGGACATCCGTCCCATTTAAGACGGCATCGGTCAGCCGCGGCCGTTCGTAGCGCCTCATCAGCTCTAAGTAACGGGGATCCGGATCCTCCTGATACAGATCGGCCCACAGTTCCATCATTCCGCCGGTTTCCTCATCATCCATCATCTGGTCCATGGTTTCCCTGTCAATTTCATCGGTAAATGCGTGGAACCATTCGGCGCATCCCCTGAGGATCTCAAGCGCCTGCTTATTTCCGCCAAACCGGTACATATCCATGAGCCCCATCATCGTCTTATGGCAGACGTACTGGCATGCCCAGAAATGGCGGCCTCGTTTCAATCCATACAAGTACTTCTCCGGAATGGAAAATGCCCATCCGTCTCCGTTGGCCTCCTGGCAGCGTCCGATCTCCTCCACGATATAATCCGCTTTGGCCTTTAACCGCTTATTCCCGGTCTGGCGGTACATATGCGCCGCCGCGCTTAACCAGTGTCCGGTAAAGGTCCCCCGGATCTGGCTCAGCGGATTATCCCATCCCCCATGGGTATCCGCGGATATCCGGTAATTGAGCCGTCCGTTTAAACCGGCCTCTGTACGGTATGCAAACAGCAGATTTTCTTCCTTCAGTTCCATGAGATACGCTTCATCGCGCTGCCTGCGGTCATACGCTTCCGACGGCAGCAAACTGACATGTTCGATTCGTTCCATACCTTCTCCTTCCATACCTTCTCCTTATTTGATCTGATCGTTGATCTCTTTCATCTGGCTGCACGGAAATTTGGGCTGGTGCTTCATATTGAGAATCCCGTTTACCTCCTGATAGACATCGGTAAGCTGCGTATAGCAGAAGCCGGATATCTGGCGGATGCCGGCGATCGCGCCCGTCACATCCCGGTATCTTCTCAATAAGTCCTCCGGTGACCGTTCCGGCCGGTCGTAGCCCCAGTTCTCACCGTTGCCGGTGTCCTGGCACAGCGCAATGCCGCCGTACTCTGTCACCATAAACACACTGTTTTCCTTATCACAGCAGGTGCCATAGGCAAACAGCCTGCGCGACTCCGGGAATACGCTCTCCGGATTGCCGCTCAGCGTCCCCGCATACTTCAAGATCCCGGCGCCTTCCTTATGGTAATCGTGAATCCCCACAATGTCGGTCTTAACATTTTCCCATCCATCGTTGGTGCTCACCAGGCGTCCCGGGTCCATGGCCTTTGTTAAATGATACATGGAGACAGCGAAATTCTGCTGGGCCGGATCGACCAGAACCTTTCGGATTCCCCAGGATTCATTCAGCGGCACCCAGGCGATTATCGAAGGATGGTTATAGTCTCTCATGATAAATTCCACATACTCTCTGGATAAGTTTCCGATCTCCCGGTCACAGAATTCATATCCGCTGGGCATCTCCGCCCACACCAGCAGCCCCAGCTTATCCGCCCAGTAATAATATCTGGGATCTTCGATTTTCTGGTGCTTTCTCGCTCCGTTAAATCCCAGCTCCTTAGTCAGCAGAATGTCCTGGCGCAGCGCCTCATCCGACGGAGCCGTCAACGCACTCTCTTCCCAGTATCCCTGGTCCAGCACCATTTTTAAGTAGCACGGCTTGTGATTCAGCATAATTCTGCCATCCTCGATGCTGATCTTTCGCATCCCAAAATATGTATTCACGTGATCCTGCAGCTTTCCGCCGCGCACCAGCCTTAAGCTGACATCGTAAAGGTTGGGCTGCTCCGGGGTCCAGTAGTGAAGTTCATCGATAAAATCCTCCGGTTTCATGGCGATCACAACCCGCGTCCGGTATCCATCCAGCGACACCTCCATGGTCTTTACCCCACGCCCCTGATAAGTCACCTCGATTTCCATGGTGTCTTCCGGCTGATACTCATCCACGGTGATCACCGCTTCCACCGTGTTCGTGTCGATATCCGGTGTCAGCTTCACATGAGTGATCGGGCTTCCGCTCACAGCCTCCAGCCACACATTCTGCCAGATTCCCGTACTGGCTACATACCAGCACCGGTCCCCTTTTTCCTTCCAGTACTGCTTTCCACGCGGCTGCGCCGTGTCAGGACGGTCTGTCACCCTCAAAACAACGGTATTTTCATCGGCCATCCATGGGGTAATCTCAAACTCAAACGGCGTGTAGCCTCCGGAATGTTCTCCCAGAAACCTTCCGTTCAACCATACTTCCGCCTTATAATCCACCGCGCCGAATTTCAAAAAGAGCCGTTTTCCACACATATTGTCCGGAACCGTAAAGGTACGCCGATACCATACCTGCTCATGGATTGTGCTGTCATGAATGCCGCTCTTTTCTGTCTGGTAGACAAACGGAACAAGAATCTTCTTAGAAAATTGAGTTTTCCATATCCAGCCTTCCAGTTCTTCTTTTCTGTCCTCTTCAAACTCAAAATCCCACTCTCCGTTTAAGCTGAACCAGTCTTCCCTCGCAAAATCCGGTCTTGGGCAATATTTGTTATCCATGTCCTTCCTCCAAGTTTTATAAATTCTTCAGCCATACCTTTGCCAGCGCCATCCAGCTCTGACACTCCTCCTGAATTCCATGGCCCTGTATGGAAAGGGTCAGGGAATTCGCAAGGCTCAGCCCATGCACGCCCCTGGGGTACATATGAAATTCCGTGGGGATCCCCTGTTTCCGCAGCGCCATGACGAACAGCAGAGAATTCTCCACCGGTACGCAGTCATCGGAAAATGTATGCCAGATAAATGCAGGCGGAACCTGGCTGTGCACCTGTTTTTCCAGTGACATTTCATCCACCAGCGCGTCATAGGACTCACCCAGCAGATTTACAAAGCTGTCTCCGTGACAGTATTCGCCGGAAGAAATTACCGGATAGCAGAGAATCATGCCGTCCGGCCTGATCCTTTCCGCCTCCACGCCCAATCGCTCTCCCAGAAGCGGCCTGTTCCAGAAAATTCCCAGACTCGCCGCTAAATGCCCTCCTGCAGAAAACCCCTGAACTATGATTTTATCCGGGTCGATATTCCATTCCTCCGCGTGTTCTCTCAGCAGAACCATGGCCCTGGCTGCCTGCAAAAGAGCCGCAGGGTACCTGGCCGGCAGCACGCTGTAACGCAGCACCGCCGCCTGGCAGCCTTCCGCCAGAAACTGAAACGCCACCGGCTCT
This sequence comes from Hungatella sp. L36, assembly GCF_014288035.1. NCBI lineage: Bacteria > Bacillati > Bacillota > Clostridia > Lachnospirales > Lachnospiraceae > Hungatella > Hungatella sp. L36. The sequence continues at coordinate 85,343 of NZ_JACOPC010000022.1, forward strand.
CCCTCCCTGTCCGCCACGAAGCTGTATCCGCCTCCGGGCAGTATAAGAACACAGGGTCTTTTTCTTCCATTCGCATATTCCGGCGACTCACTCCAGAGGTAGCAGTCCAGCTCCGCTTCCTCTCCGTTTGCCTCTATCGTAATCTTCTGATAATCCATACAGTCCACCTCTTTGCTATTTAATCGTTCCCGCCGCCATTCCGGCTACCATATACTTCTGCGCAAATAAGTAAATAATAAAAATGGGGACGCAGAGCAGAACGAGTGAGGCAAAGATCGTTCCTACATTGGAAACTCCTGCAAAGGCGGTGAATTTCTGAGGAAGGAGCGTCAGCGTCATCTCATCCGCGCGGTTAATCATAACCAGCGGAAGCAAATAGTCGTTCCAGCTGCTCATAAATGCAAAGATCAGCGCCGTGGCAATAGCCGGTTTTGTAAGCGGAAGCATCATCTTTGTAAATACCTTGCGCCTCGGACATCCATCAATAATCGAAGCTTCGATCATCTCGTCGCTGATCTCGTCCATGGCGTTGCGGATCAGCATCATGCTCATGGGAATCGCAGCCGCAACATGAGGGCCCACCAGACTGAATTTCGTATTTAAGAGTCCCAGTTTCTTGGAAGTAATGAAATACGGTACGATAAATCCGGCTGCCGGCATCATCATGCCGACCAGACACAGAATATAGAGCGCCTCTTTCCCCTTAAAATCCATTTTGGAAAATGCAAACGCCCCCAGCGATGTAATGCTTAACACCAGCGCCATATCAATCGCCGTTACCGTCATGGAATTGCCGAGATAGACCCAAAAATCAGCGATATCCTTGACATATCCATTGGCAATGCTGAAGGAATCCACCGTAAATAAAACCCTTTTATAATTCTCTATCCCACCGCTCCGAAATGATATCTGGATGATTTTTATCAGAGGATAGAGCCATATCACAAGCATGATTACACAGAATATTTGTGCCAGAATCGTAGACTTTGTCCATCGTTTCTCCGCTGTTCTTTTACCTGTCTGCATTCAACTGCCTCCCCTCTTAATAATCCGTATCTTTTCTCTGGAAATAGAGATTGATACAGGATAAAACCAGTGCAATAATCAGGATCACCACTGCGATCGCGGCGGCATATCCCGCTTTATACTCCAGAATGTAGCTGCGATAGAGCATGGTGGTCAGCATCTCCGTCTTCCTTGCCGGCCCGCCCTGTGTAATCAGCCATACGATATCAAAGGTCTTCAGCGTTCCCACGATTCCCAGAATGATCACCGTCGTATGTGTTGATTTGAGCAGGGGCAGCGCAATATATCTGGTAGACTGCACGCCCGATGCGCCGTCAATCTTGGCCGCCTCCATCACATCCTTTGGTACGGATAAGAGGCCGGTGATATAGAGAGTCATGGAAAATCCCACATAGGTATAGATATTGGCTATGATTATCGAATACAGGGCAATCTTCGGATTGCCGGTCCAGTCAAGAGCCAGCTTTCCAAGGCCAATGGCCCGCAGCGTCTCATTTAAAAAGCCCTGCTGGAAATTGTACATCTGATTAAACGCGGTACCGATAACGACCAGCGCTACGACATTGGGGAAAAATATAATCGACCGGATCAGCCCTTTCGCCCGCACCTTCGTATTGACAAAGCAGTTTGCCAGCAGGAATCCAAGGACTGCCTGAACCGGAATCGTAATCAGAAAATACACCGTCGTATTTTTCAAAGCAAGATGAAAGTAAGGATCCTTCATCAGTTTCATATAGTTATCCAGGCCTACAAATATCTTTTCCGGGCTTACACCGTTCCAGCTATCAAATGAGATACCGATGTTAAATGCCATTGCATAGTAGGTAAAAACTCCGAGGAATATAAATACCGGCAGAATGTAGATATATGCCATTTTCGTATTGCCCAGAACAGCATTTTTTCCAGTACTCCGCTTCTTTTTTTTCTGATTTCCGTCTGTCTGCCTTCCCAACATAAAATACCTCCCTGCCAATATTCAAAAAGAAGGAGCTGCAAAACGGAATCAGACCATTCCGTTTTGCAACAATCCATCTCCTTTCATCTATCTGGATACACTGTCCGATGCTTCCTGAATGGATTTTACCGCTTCCTCAGGTGTCATGACGCCTCCGGCCACAGCAGTCAACGTATTATCCAGGGCATTGGAAATCTCCGGGTATGGAATCTCGCGGTTTCCTACGTTATTCTGTACGTAGCTCTCAAACATCTCCAGTGCTTCCACTTCCTTCTCTCCATTAAGGCTTGCTTTTCCGGCGTCCATATTGATATTCTTTGCGGCCGGGAGAACCTGAAGCGTGTTGCAGAAGACTTCCTGACCTTTTCCGGCTGCCATCCAGGAGATGAACTCGAAGGCGGCTTTCTTCTCTTCCTCGGTTGCGTTCTTATTAATTCCCCATGCGATATCAACGGTCGCCGCCATATTTGGCTCACATCCCTCTTTCACTGCTGGGAATGGGAACGCACCCAGATGAAGCTCCGGGTCACAGTTGCCCTGCTCTGCAAATTCCTCAATCTGTGCTTTTGTCATACTGGAACCATGCCATGTACCGCAGACCTCCATGATGTAATACTTCTTGCCGTCAGAACCACCCATCATCATGTTGTCGTTTACATCGGGATACAGGGCGGTTCCCAGAGAACCCTCTGCAAAGAGGCCGTGATCAAACATATCTTTCCAGATCTGCATTCCTTCCAGGAATTCCGCATCGGTAAAGCTTGTCTTTCCATCAACCGCGTCGTAGATCTTTCCTGGTGCGATCTGATTCATAATGCTCATATAGACGTCGCGGCAGGTCCAGCCTTCTTTGGCGCCGATTCCAACTCCGGGAATCATCTGTCCGTCCGCTTTGGACTTCTCGATAATCGCATATAAATCCTCCAGTGTCTTGGGAAGTTCTGTGATTCCCAGCTTCTCAAATGCATTCACATTATATTCAATGGCCGGCGCTGCTGTCATGCCGCCGGGAAGGACGGTGTAGTCGTCACCGGACCACCGGCACTGCTCCAGGGCTGTATCCAGGAACATATCCTCCCAGTCCGCACCCCATTTTTCCACTGCATACGGGGCCAGCGGCTCACAGAAGTCTTTAAACTGATTCGCTCTTGCACCTACCTGCATCGCCAGGATCGTCGGGCCCTCTCCTGCCGGAAGTGCTGCGGAGTATTTCTGGAATACTTTTGCTGCCTCACCAACATGCGTGATATCTAAATGGATCTCCGGATGCTCTTTCTCCCACGCCTCTACGACGGAATCAATCTGCACACCCTCTGTTGGAATCCATTTCCACAGGCTGATGGTCACACCCTTTTCCGAAGGAGCACTGGCTTCCCCTGTCTCACTTCCTGAAGTTTCCTGCCCCTGTGTAACCGGCGCCGCCGGTACCTCCGCTTTTTTCGGTGCGCATCCTGTCATGCTGCCAACCATAGCCCCTGCCATCAATAATGCAATAATCCTCTTATTCATTCTTCTTCCTCCTTCTCACTAATACCACTTTTCGTTTTGTACTGTATCTCTTTCCTATCCCCCTGACATGCTGATGTTTTTCCTTCCCTCTCTTTCTACATGTTCCAGCACATATCAGTAAAATATGGTATGCCATCTTATACTTCAGCTGCAGCTTTTGACAAACCAAATCATGTACACTTTCAAATCATTTCTTTTTTTTGTATCATCATGTGCATATTATATATTTTAACCTGCTATATTTCAATATCATTTGTGATTATTGTTAATTTTATAAGCCACCTAAAAATTTAGTACATTTTTTATGTAGTAATAACTTGTATTTTATTTTTACTGCATTATAATAAAAATATATGACAGTGACTATCCGGAAACAGATCTGTTATCATGAACGGGAATTATTATCGAAAAAGAAAAGGGGCGGATAAAAATGGAAGAAGTCAAGAAAAAAGATATCCTGTTAAACCTGGCTGACTTGGACGACACCGCCAGGGTATGCAGAGCGCTGTCCTCCGAGACAAGGCTGGAGATTCTCAAATGCCTGATTGACCGCGCCATGACCATCAGCGAGCTGGCGGAGAAATTCTACCTTCCCATGTCCTCCATGTGTCTGCATATCAAGACACTGCGGGAAGCCAATTTAATCAGCGTCGTACCAAAACCGGGCATTCGCGGTTCCCAGAAGCTCTGCGGCATGAAAACCACCTCCGTCACCCTGGACCTGTTCGCCCATGTCAACAAGCGCACGGGGAAGCCGCCGGCTTATATCTATATGCCCATCGGCCACTATTCCAACTGTGAGGTATGCCCGCCCTGCGGAATCGCCTCCGCCACCTCCTACCTGCACTATGAAGACAGCCCCTATGGCTTTTACTTCTCAGATCACATCGATGCAGCGATCATCTGGTTCACGAAGGGATTCTTAGAGTACCAGTTTCCAAACTTCTCCCTTCAGCAGGGAAAGGTCTCGCAGATCGAATTTACCTTCGAAATCTGTTCCGAGGCACCTGGCTACAACAATAACTGGCCCTCCAATATTACGCTGGAGATCAACCATAATCCCGTCGTTACCTTTCTCACAAAAGGAGACTATGGCGGACGCAAGGGAAGCTGCAACCCGGACTGGTGGAGCGATTCCAATTCACAGTTCGGAGAATTCAAGCGTTTCACCATTACCGATCAAGGTTCCTTCCTGGACGGGGAAAAGGTCTCAGAAGAAACCATTGAGTCCCTGAAGATGAAAGAAGGATACCATTTCTCCTTTATCCTGAAGGTAGACGAGAACAGTTCCCATGTAGGCGGCATGAACCTGTTCGGCAAGCACTTCGGAGATCATCCCCAGGATATTATCATGAAGGTGGACTATGCAGCTGGATGAAAAAAACGGATTTCCATCTCTGGAAATCCGTTTTCTTACATAATAAGAGCGCGAGACGGGGATCGAACCCGCGACCCCAACCTTGGCAAGGTTGTACTCCACCACTGAGCCACTCGCGCTTATTCTATAAAAACGAAGCGACTCTCATCTCTCCGTTTTCTCTTAGGGCATATACCCTCAAAACCACACATTGTACATATCTTTCATCCGTTCTTATTTCCTCTGCCATTTCTGACAACCTAAACCAACTTGGTTAAGCCCTCGACCTATTAGTGACAGTCAGCTCCACATGTTGCCATGCTTCCACCTCTGCCCTATCTACCTCGTCGTCTTCAAGGGGTCTTACTCTTGCGATGGGATATCTCATCTTGAGGGGGGCTTCACGCTTAGATGCCTTCAGCGTTT
>NZ_JACOPC010000023.1:0-75329 GCF_014288035.1 Hungatella sp. L36
ACAAAAAACTACATAATCAACGTCGTGGCGAATCACTACATTCGCTCTTTTGTTATGTGATTTTTTATTTCAAGTCCATTATACACTATCTTGGCCGATTTGCGAAGTTTCCTAGAAAGTAAAAAAGACAGCATCTGGTACTGTCTCAGGTACAAAATTCCTATTTTCTTTTAATAATTCTTGTGATAATCCCCTCTGCCACTTCCCGCTCATCGTTAATTCTGGTTACCAGAAAGCCGACCTCATCTCCCTGCCCCGGAAGGCTGGCTGTATTACAGGAATGTGCCACCGCATTGACCCTGCAGTCCAGTTGGATAAAATAGGTGCCCTTAAATACATCTGTTATTTTTCCTACATATTTTCCCTGGCGGCGCAGGCGCATTAAATTTTCCTTGTTGACATTGGTCTTTGCCTCTTTGGCACTTACCTCTACCTTCAGATTCTCAATCGAATCTCCGGATATCTTCTTCATCATCACGCTGACAACATCCCCGATGGAGAATTTCTCATTGGCATCTGCCATCCATTCCCAGGACATATCCCTCGCTTTTAAGGAGCATTCCACGCCAAAGACCTCTAACCGGACCGCTTTCTGTGCCACGGCAATAACTCGCGCTTCCACAACACGGCCAGGCACAATCATAGGGGGGCCCTCCTGTTGTCCCAGGTAAAACTGCTGGCGTTTACGAAGCATTGCCTCTTTTCTGGACGCAACCACGCTCCTTGACTTTTCCTCCATCTCCCGGATTATAAAATCCAGTTCTGCGCCCAGCATGTTGTTAGCAAGACGGGTCTGGCGGTTTAACGTATTGGAATTTTCTCTTCCGTCTCCCTCCAAGTTAATCATCATTTCTTCCATGGGGATTAATACACGGTAATCTTTATAGTAGACGACTGCTACTACCCATCCGCCATCCAGGCGCTCGATACCACTTAATCCTCCAGACAGGATTTTCTTTGTGCGGTAGGCATTCACCATCTCATGCCAGGTTATATCCCCGCTCTCCTGCCTTGCCGCTGCTCCGGAAGCATCTACGGTAAGGATTCCCATTGGCTGGACATGTACACGCTTTTCCCTCTCCTGCACCTCCTCTGCCAGACGACCTTCACTGTCTTCCCTCATGCATATACCACCTTTCTTGTTTTTTGAGTCAGAAAAAGCAGCCGGCGAACCAGCTGCTTTCTCTATCCAGATTTTCAAATCCGATGATATCATTATAAAAGATTGAAAATCGCATGTCAATTCATGTCAGGACGCAAATCAGTCTCTTTTTGGTCCTTTTTCGGTGACATCAATCAAAAACTTATCAATGCAGTTTAGAAAGGGTTTGGACAGTTCCTGATATAAATCCTCCTGTCCCTCCAACGTCAGATGGACAATATTTACATTTCTTGTAATCATTCGCATTTAAATGCAGCATTCTATCATCCCTTCCTCCTTGTTATCATTCCCAGTTACTACCTTTATTTATATGTTCTGCTGAATACGGCTCCAACTCGCATACAACTCGTGCTATTCATACATACTATTCCAGACACTTTCTTTTTTAATTCATTGTTTTATTTATCATATGACTTCACATTCTTTTCACTTTTTATGATATACTTCATAAACAGAAACATGTGAAACAAACCATTTTCATATTCTTAAAATTCAGTCAATATTAACCCGGAGGATATTAATATGAAATCAATTTTTGAGTCTGCAAAACAGCTAACCCCAGAACTTATATCAATCAGAAGAACATTACATCAATATCCTGAAATAGGTTCTATCTTACCACGAACCCAATCATTTGTTTTTAGTAAATTGGAAGAGTATGGATATTGTCCTCAGAAAATATGCGAAAGTGCTGTTATTGCCACTATATCTGGTAAGCAGCCCGGCAAAACAATCCTTCTTCGCGCTGATATGGATGCTCTTCCGATTAAAGAAGCTGCTCCCGTTCCATTTGCCTCTGAAAATGGCTATATGCATGCATGTGGACACGATATGCACACAACTATGCTTCTGGGCGCAGCTAAATTATTAAAACAATACCAGCAGGATCTGGTTGGAACCGTCAAACTGATATTTCAACCTGACGAAGAGGGATTCACCGGAGCAAAGGCATTGCTTAAGGCCGGTGTTTTGGAAAATCCCCATGTAGATGCAGGCATTGCTTTCCATGTTGTTTCCGGCATTCCATCTGGAACAGTTATGTGTGGTTCAGGCACCTGCATGGCTGGGTGTACTTTATTTCAGATCCATATAAAAGGTACTGGCTGCCATGGTGCAATGCCGGAAACCGGAGTTGACCCCATCAATATTGCGGCCCATGTTTATCTGTCTCTCCAGGAAATCATTGCAAGAGAAATTGCTCCCACCCAACCTGCCGCACTTACCGTTGGCAGGTTTTCTGCCGGCGAAGCTCCAAATATCATCCCTGAAGATGTGATTCTGGAGGGAACCATCCGTGCAATGGATTGCAAGATATCCAAATATATCTTTGACAGAATTGAAGAAATCTCCATTCAGACAGCTTCTCTCTTTCGCGGACAAGCTTGTGTGAAAGAAATTGCTTCCGCACCACCGCTGCAAAATGACAGTGAAATGGTCAAGGAGCTTGCCAGCTACATGAAGGAATGCTATGAGCCTTATAAAATAGAATTGTTTACACAAGGCGGTATGGGGTCAGAGGATTTCGCCTCTTATACTTATGAGCGGCCATGCTGCTATATGTTAATAGGCGCCGGAACCCCAGAGGAAAATCCGCTATTCGGCAAACCGATGCATAATGACCACGTTGTATTTAATGAGGAGATTCTTTCCCTAGGCAGTGCACTTTACGCATCAAATGCCATAAACTGGCTGCGAAACCATAGCCAATAACTTTTTCTTTGTTTACTGAATATACTAATAAAAAAGGTTATTCATATGCGTACAAAACGATATACCGTTGTCATTGCGGGACTAATACCGGAAATTGCCACTCAGAACATCCTGGTTAAGATTTGGGGAAAGGCCGCCAAAAAAGTATACGCGAGTACAGGCATATATGTAAATGCATGGTTAAGCGAATCTTATTTCCTTTGTGGGGATAAACGAGGACCTGATTTGGATGGTTTGACCGCTAACTTTATAATTATATGGAATCCTGTCGAAGTGGAAAGTTATGAAAAATTCCATGAAGCGTTCACACAGGTTGTAAACGGTGTAAGGGACATATTGGGCAATCCATATGTGTGGATTACGATAGATGACATAGAGTTCTACTATTTTGTAAAATGCTGAAAGCTAGGAGCCGCCTTTGGGCGGCTTTCCTAGTCCCCAAAGCGCTGACTCATTAAGTTGTCTGCCGATTCAGACAGGCGTCCTGTTTGTATTGCACGTAAAATGAGCGTGTAAAGCTAAGTTTTAGAGGCACAAAGATAATTCTTCTTAGTGCTTGTCTAGTCTTTATTATGGTCCTGACTCCCCCTATTGCTATTAAGCTGCTTAAGGGACAAGTATCAGATACCCTTGAAATAAATGTAGCAGCATACATAAAGATAATTGCTATTAAAGGAAAAGGGAATACCCCTGCCTCTGCATGCTGTATTCCCTTACTCTCTGTCTCCTTAAAGACTCATAGTTACTGGTCCTCCTGTCGTTAACTGCGGATTAAGAAGGAAATTCAGTCTTATTTTTGCTCGTTTTCAGTCCCCTCAATAGAAAACTGTTCAATACAGGATACAAAGGTCTTAGAAAGTTCCTGATATAAGTCCTCTGAAAATATTCCTTTGATTCTGGACCTGCTTAACACCATGGGACGGTACATCAAAAACAGTTCCTCCCTTGCCCCCTTGTCTCCCTGCTTAGCCTTCATTAACAGTTCTTTAAAATTCATTGCGTATTTTCCATCCTTTCCTCATTTTTTTCTTCGCATAGTTGAAAACAGAGGCGGCCTTTTTATAGTCCATGCCCAAATGCCTGCCGATTTCTTGATATGTCAGCTGTCTAAAAACCTTCATAAACACTACAAGAATTTCCATATCTGTCAGAGCATCAAGCGCCGTTTCTCCTGACTCACCAATCTGGCTTTCCATATACTGACGAACTTCATCCGGTATCAGTGGAATCTGCTCCGTTTCTTCCCATAAAAATGGCTTACTGTCCGTTATATCACACAACGGTTCTGGAAGCAGCTTCTCTAACGGGCTTTCATGATTGCTTATTTTTATTTCACGGCATATGTAATCTCTCTTGGCACGTTTTAAAGCTGCTAATACATACCCCGTAAAACGGTATCTGATATTATCTTTCTTTTTCACTTTCATAGTCCCTCCGAATGTAGAATTATCTCTTTTCAGAAAGACTATGGTGGGCCACGGACCTTTGTCCTATATATTCCCCTGCTCATGAGGGTGTATACTGTTATTTTGAAAACAAAAGAGGAACAGCTTTGTACTGTTCCCCTTAAAAAGAATTGTTGATATTGGCTTTTTGCTATATCGCATTCTTTAAGTCTTTGGCTCTTTGCTACTCTTCCTTTCTCTAAGTTATATACCTTTATATTTAGGGATAATAGTTTATGTTTAATTTCCGGTTCTATATTAACTTAATAAAATAATGTCCATCATCCATAAAGAGGTAATGTACTTGAAGAGTCCAGACCATCAGCTAATTTATTGGTTTTTGATACGCTGCTTTTTCTACAACACCCGTAAGAAATACCGACAATTCTTAATTAATAGCATAGGCAAAGCCTACAAATCAATCCATAGAGGGATAGCAGTTGGTTTTGTCTCTCAAAGCCTTTCATAACGCCTCCAAAAACAGATTACCAGCCCGCTCTTTGATAAGCCAATTTTAGATAATCATCATAACATTTGAACTGCACACACGGTCTCATAATTCGCTCAGGCTTAATAAATTATCCTAATAGTCATCTGCTCACATTTTTTTAGTCAGTATACTATAGGATTTTCAACGAGGCTCTATCTGTTCAAATTCTCAAAGGAAATGAGACTCAAAGGAACTCCAGTACTCTATTATAATTCTCCTCCTCCCTAAGGACAGAATAGTTTCCACACAACAAAGCACCTGACTACCAGCAGCTAGAATCTTATCCTATCTAAAGTTACATTAGCCATGACTGATAGGATGTTCGCGGCTCTTGCAATTGGTAAACCGCCTCCACATTTAAGTCCGCATTTTCCGAGAATTGAATAGAACATTGTTAGTTCCACCACTTTCTGGACTGGCTTCTGATTTTTCGCTTCGAGATGATGATACCCAGAAGTTAACCTTCTCCTACATCAGGGTACCCAAGTGAACACATAGCTTACAGTAACTTTAACAGTTCTGTATGGATAAATCCATTTGTTCCCACCACACTGCTCCCCTTTTTCGGTTCAAGCGGTTTTCCTGTAAAATCAGTTACCTTGCCTCCTGCTTCCTGAATCATCAGCATGCCGGCTGCATAGTCCCAGGGATTTAGATATATCTCGAAATAGCCTCCCTGTCTGCCGCAGGCGGTATATGCCAGTTCCAGAGCGGCAGAGCCAATCCTGCGGACATCCTGGCACTGACCGAACACCCTGCGGAACCGGGCAAAATTTTCATCGGCCACTTCTCTTTTTGCTGTTCCCAGCCCAATCATTGTGTCGGATAGTTTTTCTGCATTTGATACATGTATGGGCTGCCCATTTAGAAAGCTGCCCTTTCCCTTAATTGCAGAAAACACTTCATCGCGGAAGGGATCGTATATAATTCCCATAATAATATCCCCCTGGCGGCAAAGGGCTAAAGATACAACGCTGTGCTGATAGTCGTGCATAAGGTTTGTCGTCCCGTCAACAGGGTCTAAAATCCAAAAGCTATCCGCTTTTATTTCCTGCAATCCGGTTTCTTCTCCAAGGAATTGAATATCCGGCGCAAGGGCAAACAGTTCCTTTTTTAAGAAATTCTGTACGGCAATATCTACCTGCGTTACATAATCTGCAAGACCTTTCTCTTTTACATGAGCGGCCATTTCACGGTTTTTAATTAGCCCTTGCGTTTTTGTTACTAAACTGATAATTTTCTGAATATCCATATGCGTTTCCTCCATAGGCATCAAATACCTGGTTGCAAAATAGAGATTTGCAAACCATGCTTATTAATTTAAAGGGTTAAGAAAATAAGGTTTGAAAGAACACGACAAACATGAATTGACAAAGCTTAACATTATACCTTGAGAACCAGCCGAACTAGGCCAATAATTAGCAAATGAATCGGATAAAAGGCATAGAATAACCAACGTGGAACCTTCAGGTTTGTATGGGTACAGGGGAAGATAAACAAAGCGGCAAAGGCCATTGCAAAAGTCCAATCAAATGTAAGACCACCCAAGGTGAGATTCCGAAAATCACCGGGGCGGGCGAAAAGCGCTGGCAGAACTGTAAACAGCAGATAGAACATGGCCCCTACTACCGGATTGTTGCGGCAAAGATAGAACACCAGCATCAAAAAAATTCCGTTGCTGGAGTAGTCGAAGTTCCACCATGAAATCACAAAAAAGGTCAGTGCGAACAGCCACCATTTGCGTTCTTTCCATCCATACATCGCCAAAAGGCTTAGAAACAAAGTAAAGAAGATATTCCAGTTAGTAAACTGCGACCAAAAGTCATACGGATGAAAGGCAAAGATATAACAGGGTTGAGAAATCAGTGCAAATATTCCCAAACGGAATAAATATTTCTTGATATCATGAGTATATAGCAGGCCCACTGTCATGCAATAACAGAAAATCGGAAACGCCAGCCGTCCGATCCAACGCAGCACCCTTACCTCCGGGAAAAAGACGCTGCCGATGTGGTCGATGAGCATTGAAACAATGGCGATTAGTTTGAGAAAATCAGTATCCAGATTCGTTTGCAGTCGGGCCTTATTATCTGAAAACGTGGGTGGGGTAAGCAATAGCTCCTTCACCCGCATTAAATTTTGTGTTGTTTTCATATGGTTTCTGTCCTTTTGTTTTCATATTCATTGCAGATAAATCAATTCAAATTTTTCAGTTCAACAAACTGGAAGTTATTATTCTGACAAATTACTTTCTCCACTCCACTACATCATCAATCTTCTTGCGTGGCCTTTCTTTAGGAAATTCATTTGGATATGCAAAACTGGTGTAGTGGTTAAATAACGATCACACCGAAGAATAGCGTTATAAAATGGTATCGTCCTGTCTAACATTTAATTTTACTCTCCTCAAAATTTCAATTTATTTATATGCCCGCTGCACATTAGCTATTTAGAAGTTTTGTTAAATCCTCAATGGATACGTCCATTTTTGCAGAGACTTCTTCCATAGTCATTCCAGAAGCAAGGAACCGCTTTACTACCATCTGCATATCCTCTCCAACCTCTATGAGATGCTCGTCCAAATCGTAGAACCGGATTACACGTTGTCCCCAGCTATGCTCAATGACTTCTCCCAAATATTCGATGTCCGAGTATGCTTTCAGCTTATTCAGGAAACCATCAAAATCCTGTTCCTCAAAGACGATCTCCGCATTGTTGGATTTCTTCAGTACCTTTTCCTTTGGTATACTTACCAGCCAGTCAAAATCCTGCTGTAATGCCAGACCGCAGGTAAAAGCGATATTCCTTCCGTAATCCTGATAGACTTCTACCCCGAACAGTTCCTCATAAAACTTTCTTGCGGCGCTGATGTCCGCTACCGATATTACTGTACATACATACTTCATATAAACGCTCCTCAATCTATAGCTGTTCTTTATTTCTGATAAAGCCTTTTGTATAGCACGCAACTAAATAAAATTATACTGCTTCCTTCTCTTTATAACCATACTGCCCAATCTCCATAGTCAAATGTACCGCTGCCGTGATGTAATTTACCATCTTCCCGTAACTGCCTGAACGCATTTCTCATTCTAATTAAAATCTCCGGCTGAATATCCAAACTATGATGCGCAGGAAAAACCTTTTTGACCGGAAGCTCCGAAATCTTTTCAAGAGAAGCAAGGTATGCGTCCGGGTCTGTTGACGGATAATAGGCAAATAAAGTGTCCTTGTAAACCAGGTCTCCGGTAAACAGATAACCTCTGTCTGATTCCCAGAAACACATATGCCCCGGAGCATGGCCCGGTGTATGCAATACCTGTATATTCCGTCCACCTAATTCAATGTTCTCTCCATCCTCCAGTACCTTTGTTGGCGTTCCCTGGAAAAACTCATAAAAGCCTGTATCGTAACCGTCTGGTAAATCGCAGCGGTCTGCCACCATCTCTCTGATTGTTTCTATTGTCAGAGGAAACTCACCGTTCAGCCAGCTCAATTCTTCCGCATGGGCATAAAAGTCCGGAAAAAACTTATGACCCCCAATATGATCCCAATGAATATGGGTGGCAACGGCCGTAACAGGCTTATTTGTCAGCTTCATTACTTCATCATAAATATTGCAGATTCCCAGACCCGTATCAATCAATAAGCTGCGGCTGGATCCATTTAACAGATAGCAATGCGTCTCCTCCCAATGCCGGTATTCGCTGATAATATATGTATCTTCATCAATCTGATCAATCGTGAACCATTTATCCATTTGCAAGCATACCTCCATAATTAATATCTGATTCCCTTTGCAGAACATCACTTATTTTTCTGCCAAAGGGCGTTTATTACTTTCACTCATTAATATTATTTACTCTTTTTCCGTCTCTTCCTCTACAGGGCGCCACGCCTCTCCAAATTTTATATCCCTGAATAGCGCGGCAAGACCTGTAATCTGCTTGAGACGCAAAATTTCATCTCTATCCATTCCCAAATGCTTTGAGATCCAGGCGTCTGATCGCCCAAACTCATGAAGTTCCTTTACGATGTTGCTCATCAGATCCACATCGTGAGTGCCTCGTGCCCTGTTATGGCGAACGGTGCTGGCCATACGTTTATCAATCGGTTTCTCAATGACAGAAACCGGCAGCAATCCCTGTTCTCTCTCGTAGATATCCGGATGATCCATCATCACCTGATACCGGTGGAAGCCGTCCACAATCAGATAAATATCCTGCGATTTTACATAATAGCATACGACCGGCATCGTATATCCGTCTTCTTTGATGCTCTCATAAAGCAGCCTCATTTCCGGCGGAGCAACCTTATTTGGATTGTAGTTATTGGGCCGTACCTTCTCTATTGGAACAGCTATCACATTATAAACTGGGCTTTTATACTTCATAATCGAATTCCTCTATACTTTTGTATTTACGGCGTATCATATCCAACCGTTTCTGTTGCTGCCGTGTCATCCCAAATCCCATGAAGCGGCAGATATGGTCATTTTTCAAAATGCAGTAACACATCCGCTTCCAACTGGGGATATCCTTTGTGGATTTGATATCGTCCGTGTGATCCGGTATGGGTCCCACAAATACAATCCGTGATTTTTGGTTCAATGTATAATTGGAAACACCGTTTCGTCTAATTTGATACCCCTTCTCCTGAAGCTCCTGAATTACAGACTCGTCCAACCCACCGCCTGTCCCATGCCAGAACTGGATAGAGGTATTGAATTTCTTAGCGTAGTTATTCCGCAGCCTTTTGGGCAGTGTATCCAATAAAAACTTCGTATAAGATTTCCATGTATGCCCCTCTGGCAAAGTAATATTCCGGTAGCCCATCGCTTTGCTCTTTCCATAAATGGAAGCGAAATTTGCGCCTTGTACACGCCCTACAAGCTTGCACCAAATCTCCGGGTCTATGACGCGGTATAGATTCAGGGCATCCTTCGCATAGTCATTAAACGGGGAGGCCACACGCATCTGCGAGGGCTTCAGTCCAGCCATATAATAGAGATCATACAGGCGGTTATAGTCATAACCAAATAAATAGGTGGCGTGCCATACATCATCCGTAGACCAGTCGTATAAAGGGGAGGCACACCAGACATCTTTAAACTGTTTGCTGATCCAGCAGGTATCCTTATAGCCATATTTTTTATTCAAAAACCCGCTGTACCGCTGTAAAGATTCATCTGCCCGATTTCCAAGCAGGCATACTGTTTTTCCGCCGTCATGGGCGTCCCGGTACCAGCGCCCGAATTGTTTTGCCAAATCTTCCTGGTGCATCCGGTAACGATATGTAGTCATTCTATTATTTTCCAGATTGATGACATATTCTTTTTGTGGCATCTCCCGGACCCAGAGTTCCTTCTTCGTATCATCCCATGGATACCAGTACATCTCATAGCTGCTTAATGCGGTTCTGGTGGCCATGGGCAAGCAGACCCAATAAAGCTCAACCTGATCCTGAATCCGTTCAAAGGTGCGTTCCACATACTCAGTCGTCACCGTATACTGTGCCTCAAAGTCCTGATGAAACACGCCAATGGCCCTTTCCGGATAATGCTGATTCCGATAATCCAGAACCAGATTGAGCAGCAAACCGCTGTCCTTGCCTCCGGAAAAAGAGACATAGATATGATCAAACTCCTCAAAGAGAAAATGCATCCGCGCTAAAAACGCATCATAAACATTCATATGCAGATACTCTCTTACCAAAAATACACCTCTCTTCTTCTGTCCTTTCCAAGAACCGGATACATTTCGATGAACTCACTTCGATTCTCAATTCCTCACTATCCATTAATGAACGATGTCTGTATCCAAATTCTCACTTTTTCTTTCGCAGTTTCAAGTCAATATTATTCTTTTCTGCTTCCGCCTTCAGCAACCAAGCAGTAAAAGCGCTTTTTCTTTGAGCGTCAGGTTTTCCAAATCGGATCTGTTCTCAATTTTTCCAAGTACCGCTCTCAGTTCATGAATCTTCAGAAGGTTTACTGCAACACAAAATAAGGTCTTTTTACGGCCATCATTATATCCTGCAAGAAGAGTGCCCAGTATTTCTACCTTTTCTTCCTGCTCTGCATTGTAAGCTTCAATCCCAATCTGCCGGGCCTTCTCTAAATCGCTCTTCTGGTTTCGATGTGAAATAAAAGAATCAAATTTGTCTATCTTCTCGTATTTTTCGCAGGGGTATTCATTGCATTGAAAGCAATACTCTATCCCATTATGTTCCATACTGCACCTTGCTATTTTACATGAGTGATTTTCCTCACCACAACCGAGACAATTTTTATTCAAATACATAGGGCAAAGCCCACAATTCAATCCACAGAGAGAAAATAATTTATTTTGTCGATGGAATCCTTTCATGCTGCCTCCCTAAACGGTTTACACACCTGTGTTTCCCTCTTTCCTTGTTTTTTATCATTGTAACATCTCCTGTGCTGCCAGGCAATTCCCTATAAAGAGAAATTACCTAATACAGACTGAATAAACGGCTGGGAAAAAAACATTACTACGCCAACCGTTACATATAAAAGATATAACTCACGTTCCTTGCAGCCAAGCCAGTTTAATTGTGGAAACCGATTAATAATCAATTTTCCTATTAAATATCCTATCATTGTACCTGCCACATTCGTTATCACATCATTTATATCGGTTGCGCGAAAGGTAAATATCTGCAGTATTTCAATACCCAGTGATGTCATCAGGCCCAAGCCCACTGTTTTCATCATACTTCTGTATTCGGGCCATAAGCATGGAACAAATATACCTAATGGGATAAAAAGCAAAACATTCAGATAGCTGTTCGTTATATCGGTCAACATCCCACGCAGAGGAATAAAGTTATGAGATAAAACGATTCTCATCCCTGCTATATTGGGAAATCCCACTAAAAAGCATATTGCAGCCAGATATAATGAAAAAAGTATATAGGCTGCCGTCTTTTTTATGTTATGAAATATAAATATATGATATAAAAAAAGAATCGGTATCAGTATCGCTGATGCAGCCGCAGTTTCTATCCCTGTTGAATATATTCTATACATAAACATCTCCATATGCACATCCTGTCTCTGTATTAAATAGAAGTATCTTTTCCGGCTTTAGCCGAATATATACCTCCTGCCCGGCCCGGCCTGAGAAATCCGCGCCTGTTACCATCGTCATATCCGGTATATCAGCCCCGGTGAGGAAAACTGCCGCTTCACGCCCGGTATTTTCTAAAATGCTGATTTTCATCCGCACTGCATGAGGATCGTCCGGTGCCGCCGGCACAATGTGTTCGGGACGGATACCTGCCTTAATGGGCCCCTGCAGTCCTCTTGCGTCCAGACCGCTTTTACCCATCGGAATACGGGCATTTCCCAGGGTCAGATAATGTTGTCCGTTATTTGAAATAAGCTCTGTGTCCCACACATTCATATTGGGTGAGCCTATGAACCCAGCAACAAACAGATTCGCCGGATTTCTATATATTTCCTGCGGTGTTCCAAATTGCTGTAAAACACCGCCGCTTATTACGGCGATGCGCGTCCCCATCGTCATTGCCTCCGTCTGATCATGGGTGACATATATGGTTGTTACCCCCAGCTCCCGTTGGAGCGTTATAATCTCCCGGCGCATTTCTGTGCGGAGCTTCGCATCGAGATTGGCTAACGGCTCATCCATGAGAAACAGTCCGGGTTTTCTTATCATGGCCCGCGCAAGGGCAACACGCTGGCGCTGGCCGCCGGACAAGGCCCCCGGTTTCCTTTCAAGCAGAGCATCCAGCTCCAGCTTTTGCGCCACTTCTGCTACCCTTTTCTCCCTTTCCGTTTTGCCGATATGCTGCATTTTAAGGGGAAAAGCAATATTATCTTTTACTTTCATATTGGGATAAAGGGCGTAATTTTGGAATACCATGGCAATATCGCGGTTCTTTGGCGGAACCTTGTTCACAATCCTGCCATCCATAACGACCTCGCCGCTGCTTATACTCTCAAGTCCTGCAATCATGCGCAGCAGCGTTGTCTTTCCGCAGCCGGAAGGGCCTACAAATACAATAAATTCCCCTCTCTTTATTTCCATATCCATATCCTTAACAGCATGAACATCTCCAGGATACCATTTATTCACCTTGCTTATCTGCAGATCGCCTGCAAAATTCCTGTTTTCCATAAATTAATCCCCTGTGTTAATCTTTCATTCCGGAAGATATAATGCCCTGCTCCAGATATTTCTGACCGAACAGGAATATCAAAAGAGGAGGCATCAGTGTAATCAGTGACGCGATTAATGATACCCCGGCATTATCCGCTGTGATGTTTGACATATATAATGACAGCGGCCAAAGCGCCTGGGTTTTTAAAAATGCCTGAGGCGCCTCTATTGCGTTCCAGTATTCCAAAAAACCTAATACCACAGCCGACAGGATTCCCGGCGCGCCAAGCGGAAGCCCAAATCGTAAAAATGTCTGAAATGAGGAAGCCCCATCCACGGCTGCCGCCTCCATGACCGCCTCCGGTATGTCCATAAAAAAACGTGTCATTATGAATACCGGAAGCGTTGATACCGCACCAGGCAGAATGACCGCCCATACGGTATCAATCAGGCCCAGCTTATTCAGGACAAGATAGCTGGAAACCATGGTCACCTGAAATGGCATCAGCATCAGGACAATATACAAAGTATAGAGTATCTTTTTTCCGCGAAAGTGAAACTTAGCAAATGCCCATGCCGCAGGTGCGCCCAAAAGGACATGACCAAGTATGATTGGAAAAACCTGCATGCAGGAATTCCAGAATACCGTAAAAAACTGGGGAGTATCCAATAATAGTTCCACATATGCCGCCACTGTCGGATAACGCGCAATTACAGGCCATACAGCCGTTCCTCCCCTGCCTTCCAGGACTGGCGCAAGATTTTCAGACAGCTCTGCCCCTCCCATAAAGGTACCGGATATCAGCAGCCAAAGAGGCAGCCATATAAAGACCGCAATCAAAACAAGGGGCACGCCAAGAAGCCATTTTTTCATATCCTATCTCCTCTGTTCATAATTTTTTGCAGCAGTAATATTAAAATAAATACCAGAATTGCCATCATCACAGCTCCGGCACACATTTTATCCACATCCAGATTGCCGTACCAGTTATTAAATAAATGCTGAAGCATGTAAATACTGTCATCCGGATAACCTCCCGCAATCAGATAAGCCTCCCTGAACACCTTAAAGGAATTGAGCAGCGACAGCACGGTAATGGTAAATAATGTGGGCATTAGATTGGGAAGTGTAATCCTTACAAACCGCTGGAGGCTTCCTGCGCCGTCTATCTGCGCCGCCTCATATAATGCCGGATTTATGGCGCTGAGTCCTGACAGCCACAGCACCATATCATATCCGAAATTCTTCCACAGATAAGCAAACACCAACACACCAAAGGCTGCCTTACTTCCAATCCAGTCAACCGGAACCATACCCCAAAGTGCAAGGAATGCATTGAGAAGTCCATTTTTATGAAAAATCACCCGCCACAAAAGAACAATCGAAGCAACGGGAATCGCCATGGGCACAAGAAACGAGGTCTTGAAAATGCTGCGCTTTTCCCTGAAGGAGGTCAGCATCAAAGAAACAGCCAGGGAAAAGAGTAACAGAAGCGGTATGCAGACTAAGATAAATCTTGCTGTATTGGCTGCCGCCAGCTTAAACGCATGGTTTTTCAGTACTGCCAGATAATTTTGAAATCCCACAAACCGGTCACTGGCAGCCAGGAAAAAGGAACGGCGCAGAGCGTCCAGCATAGGAATCAGCACCATAATACTTACGAACAGCAGGCTCGGCAGCAAAAACAGCCATGGTACCATTTGTTCCCGGATCGGAACACTGTATTCACGTTTTTTCCTCATCCAAAATCCTCCCTTCACGAACATCGGCGGCAAGCGTTTCTTTCAGACAGTAAAAGAGAAAATCCACACATATCCAAAGACATGGCAGAAGATACATTGCTTTACAAAAGGTCATATTGTGAGCAGAGGCTATCTTGAATGAAATCAGGCAAAGTGTCAGCGTATATGCCGCACAATAGACAATCATTCTTTTGTAAGAGCGTATGGATACCAGCATTGCTGCGGCGGCCGTAAAGGCAGAGGCACACATAGAAAGCAGCACTGCCATAAATGACGAGATCCAAAGCTCCATATCCCGGAAGGCAGGTCCGGCCGCCATCCAGGAGACCATATTTTTCCCCTGCTCCTTAAACAGATTTCCCCAGAACTCAAAATCAGACCACCTTGTGGGGATAAACTCGGAAGGAAACTCAGGCAGGTCTATACAAAACCATAATACGGCGCTTATACCGAAAGCGATTAAAAGATAAAGAGCCAGCAGAAGGGGATAATGGCATAGCCTTTTTCCATGCCCGATCACGCGTCCAAGGATACCAATTGCCAGAATGACCGCAGGAAGCCGGAATATCATGTCAAGTACCCATGCAAATAATGTCAGGTCAAGAATCCGTCCCTCCGGAAAACCTGCCGATGAGAGATACTGACTTGCCCTCTCCCCTGCTCCCGGACCTGTAAATGTCAGCTGCATATTGGATAAGAGTTTTTCCGATTCCGCCTGTGCCTGTAAGAACAGCCTGGGTTCTTCCTCCTCAAATATGCCGCGGACATAGAACTGCTTTCCTTCCACCTTTACCGGCATCCCAATCACATTGGTACTGCCCCACAGGGAGAATGCCAAACCGGTACTGACGGCACATCCAGACGCATCCGATCTGGCCGGATACGCACCGGCAGCCATCATGGAGGAGACAATATCCCCGCAGTCTCCAAAGGCGGCAGCTATATCTGCCTTTATTTTCTTTTTATCTGAAGCCATTATCTCCTGTTCCGGGTATGTCTCCCATAAGGTGACCTCCGGCTGGTTTCCTGCTCCATCCTGCCTTGCATACGTCTGCTGCCTGATAAGCTCTGAGGGGCTGACACCGCCCTTTTCCCATTTAATGCTCACACTTGTACAGTGACCGATGGCCGTACTATAGAAAGAACAGGCGAAACACCAAAGAACCGCTGCCAGTAATGCTGATATTGTCAACGCCCGGTAATGGGCAAACCTGTCAATTTTCAATGCGGACTCTGTCTCCTTCCGATATGATCTTATTCGAGCTTATGACTACCTGATCCGAATACGTAAGCGCGCCATCAACATACATCATCTGACTGTCTCTTTCCTTTACTGTTATATCTACCCTTGCAATGACCCATTCTGTTCCCAGTACGGAGCTTTGTCTGCGGAGTACGAAAACGTGATCCCCGCCGGAATCACTTCTGAGTGCGGTAAGAGGCAGACAATTTTGATACGTCTCGCTCTTTCTGCTCAGAAAAAGCTGTGCCGGCATACCGGAAGAATAACTTCCCTCCGGCAGAGCCGCAGTTACTAAAACCTGGTCCGACTCGTCGGGCGTGCTGATAGACTGAATCTCCACATCTGTTCTTTGTGAGCTTCCATCCAATTTGTAATAAAGCTCTCCCTTGTCCCCGGCTGAAAAGCGGCGCGCTGAATCTTTATCCAGTTTTCCTTCAAAAACAAATCCTCTGTCAGCAGAGGAAAGTATGACTGCATCTTCCCCCTCCTTTGTTTGATCCCCACGTTCCAGCGTCCTTACCACGGTTCCAGGGGCCGGAGCCAAAAGGCAGCCCCCATTATCCAAAATTTCCTGCAATGCAGCACGCGATTTTTCCTTATCTGACCGCTCTGATTCATTGGTAAGCCTGTCAATCTCCTCTTCCTTCTGCAATAGATCAGACTGTCTCCGGGCATCTTCCAATGCTGCCTCCGCGGTCTCAACTGCCCTTCCCGCCGCATAAAGTTCTTCCTCCTCAGAATATTGGTTATCCTCAGACTCACGCCGGGCACGGTTTAACGCTTCTCTTGCAGCATCAATGGCAGCCTGGGCCTCACTGACTGCGGACTCACCTGAAAAATCTTTTCCTTCCCTGACTGCTTCCAGCACTGTTTCTGCTTTATAAAGAGCATCTTTGGCTTTTTCAATTTTACGTTTCCAGCGACTCTTGATGGAGTCCCGGTTATCGTCTGCCCTGTCATAGGACGATGAGGTATAGTCTGCTTTTGAAAGCTCCTTTTTTGCCTGGTTAAATGCCTTTTGCGCAATGGAAAGTTCTTCTTCCGCAGCCTTCAGCTCCTCCGTATAATCCGTGGCATCGTCCGGCTGCTTCCCTGAAATTGCTTCCTTTATTTCGCTGACTCTCTGGTTTGCCTTATTAAGTTCCTCTTTCGCCTGCTCATACGTTTCTAATGCCTGCTGATAACTATCCTCTGCATCATCAAGATTTTCTGATTCCTCATCCAGTGCCTGTTCCGCGGCACGGATGGCGTCCTCCGCATCCTCCCTTACGTTTTCCAGGTTTTCCCTAGCTTCTTTCACAAGCTCTTCTGCCTTCTTAATAAGATTTTTTTCCGCATCTTCCAGTGTTTCTTCGAGTTTTGCATAATCTTCTTTTAATCGTATATCTGTCCTGGCATACTTCGCAGCAATGCGCTCATACGCCTTTTGGGCATCTGCAAGCTTACGCTGTGCCTCAATCACATCATTGCCGCCATTGTCTGCTGAAAGATCGATTCTCAGGTTAAGGATATGGATTTCTTCTTCCAGCTTCTTAATCTGTTCTTCTACGGAAGGTTTATCAAATTCTATCAGTATTTCACCTCTGTCTACCGGTTTGCCCTCCCCTGCATTGACGGACACGACCTTAAGGCCATCCGGAAGGCTAATCCCCTTTTCTGCTGCCGCATGGATAATCCCTTCCATTTCAGCCCTGTTCATTAACGTTTTGCTTGTCATGGAAGACACTGCAACATGGGCAGTTGTAAAAGAATGGGATGCACGGGAAATGATTGTGCATACAAACATAAATGTGAAAAATCCAATCATAAGATATACAGCCATGCGCTGTACACGTTCTTCTATAAGGGGCCTGTATTTCTTTCCGGAAATAAGCATGGCCTTTTGCTGTCTGATTTTTTCCCCAATATGTAAACGCATAGCTGTATCATCTCCTGTCAGGTTAATTGAATACAATCTTAATGATTCTGTCTGCCAGGTAAGAGCCGTCTGCCTGCTGCTTTCCAAAACACAGTACAAAATCGTTATCTCCTATCCCGTCTTTTTCACTGCCCTCCAAAGAATAGCTGCTGCCATCCGATTTCACGGTTCCCCTTTGAAATACTGTGTCTTCTGAATAAGTAACCGTTATACTGCCTCCATCTCCGGAAGATGAAGTGCCATCCGCAAAGGGGGATGTATTAATCACGCACCCGGTATCCGAGCATTCGCCGGCTGTGCCGCTCAAATCAGCAGACTTCATCATGTCATTCGCATCTGCAAACGTATCCATTGTATCTAAGTCCTCATTCCCGGCACCGCCCTGAATTTGCAGAAGCGATTCATTTTGGACCTCCTCCTGCTTCTCAGGGACTTCCCCCTCAGCCTCCTTACTGGCAGTATTTACAGGTTTACTTTCCTGACTCTCTGTCACTTCTATTCTTTCTGTTTCCTTTTTTACATTTGGCTCCGTACCTGCACATCCGGTAGCCAAAAGCATCCCCGCGCAGATAGCTGCATATATCCCCATCATTCCTCTTTTCATAAACTGTCTTTTCTTAAGCTGTCTTTTCATCATATTGAATCCTTTCCATTGCATATAAAAATTTTACATTTGCTCGTTGATATAAAGACTGGCCCGGCTCTGAATTCTTTCAGCCGTTTCCTGAGCGCTCCTTGCCCCTGAAAAATATTCCCCGGCCTCTTCCAATATAAGTGTTTCCAGTGTCTGATTGTCATTCTCCACATAGGCTGCGCTGTTTAAAAGCTGCTTTGTCAGCTCCGCATCTTCTTTTGCAGCCTTGCCATCTTCGTAAATCCATGTCCAGATAGATTTCCCTTCCACCGCCGCCTGCGTGACCTTATCAAACGCCCTTCGATGAATCGGAAGCATCATACAGGACATCTGGTGGTCCTCTGTCAATAGTGTTCTGACGAATTCCCATGCCCCTTCCTTCCGGGTGCTGGACGAGGAGATTCCAACCTTCACTTCAGGTTTGATTGCATGGTATTCACCGCCGTCTCCGGGAAGTCCAAGAAACTTCAGGTTCCCATTGAAGTAATTTCTGTACTTGGTGATGTGGTAAACGCTCAGCACTGCTTCATAGGCCGCTGCATAGGTATCACTCATCTCCGTTCCTCCAAAGCCGTCCTGGCTGCTTTCCTGTATTTTACCGGCAAATTCCAGCATTTTTACAAATTCAGGCGAATCAAAAGAGCACTTACCCAGGTTCCAGTCAATAAAACTGCCATCTGTCTGAAGCATGATTTTCAGGAAGGAAGCACCAGACAGATTGTTTATGGAATTGGCTCCGTAAGTATCAAGGACCTTTTCCAGATCCTGAATGGTCCAGCCATTGTTTCCATCCACAACATCCGCGCCAGCCAGCATAGTGGATATGGCTACTCCGTCTGTAAGATAAGGTAACTTTCCATCCAGGCTGATCGCTTCAAAGACATTTTCAAAATAATCCTCTGTCCGGATTTCCGGATCATTTTCCATATATGGATAAAGGTCTTCCAGGAGCCCCTTGCTTTGATAAATCTGTACAGACAAATTACTCATATCCAGGATATCCGGCATATCACCAGAGATGATCCGTGTATTAAGATTCAAAATGGCATTATCCCATTCCTCGTTGGAAACATTTTGTGCATACGGAAAATACTCTGTCAGCTCAACCTTATACCTGTCGTTTGTTTTGTTAAAATCGGATACGGCCTGGACAAGGCCAGGAGTCGCAGTCAGGCTCACCATACTCAAAAGTTCTCTCTCATCCACACCCTCGGTTAGCACCGCCATTTCATATGACAGTACCTCTGTCTGATTGGATGAGGCTGTCAGGACCACAAAACGCCCATCCGTGCATTCTCCAAGCTGAACTTCTGATGTGCCAAGTCCCATATCCGACCAGTTAAAGACAGGGATGCCCTCCTGTGCTCCCGCAGCATACCCATACAAAACGGAAGAATCAAACCGATAGAAATCTTTGTTCACTCCTCCATACAGTCCTGCTGTTGCTCCCAGACAGATTTTATCTTTACTCCAATCCTGAGTCTCCATGTCCACGGTAAGCAGATCATAGTTCATACGGTCCGAGGAAGTCGCACAAATACCAATCTTTCCTTCGGCAGTCGTTGTGGTTGTCATAAGATTTCCCTCATAATCAAGAGAAAATAAGAAACGGCCGTTATTGTCGAATAGATAGACCAGCGTATTACCGCCTTTTGCAGCTACACAGATATTTCCCTCCATATCAATGCTAAGGAACAAATCTCTTCCAACTGCCGATATGACCGGGCTGTCCATCACACCGGCCAGGTCAACCGATTGGACCTGTGAACCACTGTTGTCAAATTTCCTTAAACTATAACCGCCTGCCTTCTCCAGGCAAACCGCCCAGATACTGTTATCCGGGGCAAAGCCAAAATCCAGAAGCGAGACAGAAGCATCCAGATCCAGATTCTGTTTCAAAAACTTGCCGTCATCAATATCCATTGCTGCCAAATAGGACGTACCATCTTCCTCCAGGCAGCACAGATAGGCCATATCATCTTTGAGCAGAAGCCTTTCGATTCCTGTCACGGTGTCTGGAATATCAAAAAAGTCTGCAACATAGGAAGCCGCAGGCTGCATGGTATCCATGCGGTTCCCACAGGCTGTTACGGTAAAAATCATTGCTGTTGTTCCCAGAATTGTAATAATCCGTCTTATCTTCTTTCTCATAGCCACCTCCATTCTCTAAAATTACCTCCTTTCATATAAATATTGCCTGCTCTATCAGGCAGTTTAAGCATACCATTCATGAGCAGGCAGTTTTTTAATTTGAAATAATTGATTTTCTATGGAATGGTAAAAGAATGATTAAGAAATTCCTAAGGCGAATTGCCTGTTCTATCAGGTAAATCCAGCATACCATTGATGAACAGGCAATTTTCATACTTAAATTGATTTTTTCTAAGATGCTGTGACAGAGATTTTAGATGAATCTGATGGGATTTCAACGATGAAAGCAGTGCGTCCATTACTGCTTTCAGCCTTTATCTGTCCGCCATGCAGTAAAATAATATTTTTTGCAATAGCAAGTCCGAGGCCGGAGCCTCCCGTTTCGCTTAATCTCGCATTGCTTAAACGGCAGAATTTATCAAAAATCACATTGAGCTTATCCTCCGGAATTTCCCCGTCATTTTCAAATTGAATCACAGTCCATTCTGAAAGCTCTCTGGCTGATACTTTGATAACGCTGTTTTCCTCACTATAAGAGATGGCATTTTTCAGGATATTATTAAATACTCTGGCCAGCTTATCAGAATCTCCATATACAGATATATCCTCATCTACATGATTCTCTATAATTTTTCCACATGCATTTAACTGCGGATACAATTCATCTGAAATCTGTGCAATCATATAGTAAAGATCAACCTTTGTCTTTTGAAGCGGAAGAGATTCTGAGTGACTGCGGGTAATCTCAAAGAACTCATTAACCAGAGTCCTGAGCCGGTTCGCCTTTTCCCATGCAGTGTGGATATATTTTGCTTTCTCCTCATCGGGCATATCCGGGGTTTCATCCAAAAGGCTGAGATATCCGATTACAGAAGTCAGTGGGGTCTTGATATCATGAGCCAGATATACCACAAGATCATTCTTCTGCTGCTCTGCCCTCTTGGCCTTATCCGCCCGTTCTGCAAGCGTCCGCTTTACATCAGACAGTTTGTGCTCCACACTCTCCAACTCCGGAGACAGGGAAATGGCTGCCCTTTCTTCCATAAGCTTGTCAATCCCTGTTACTACCTCATCAAAATATCGTTTATATGTATCCAACAGCATATGGAATAACAAAAAAACAAATATGATTATGACCAACGCAAGAATAAACTGCATATTAGCAGTCACCATCTGGAAATATATTAAATCAGCTTCATTCTCACTGATTGAAAGAATGCGTGCAATCCACTCAACAATCGCATCTGCCAGGTGTCCGCGTGTCAGCATCCGCAGTACAAAGACTGCAGCAACTGCTCCCACTGTAATCCATAATCCCCGGATAAACGTAATACGGCCGAGCTTTGAATAGTTGTACTCTGCTTTTTTAAATTTCACCAATTTTATATCCAACCCCCCATACCGTTTTTATATATCTGGGATTTTCCCCGGTATCTTTCATCTTCTCACGAAGATGGCGGATGTGTACAGTAATCGTATTGTTACTCTTGGTATAGTATTCTTCCTGCCAGATTTCATGAAATAATTCTTCGGCACTGACAACACTGCATCTTCGCTCTAAAAGTATCCTTAGTATGGAAAATTCTGTAGGAGTCAATGACAGCGTCTCTCCATTAAGCCGACATTCATACGTCTTAATGTTCATCGTCAATCCGGCATATTTAAAGATTTCATTCGCTGCCGGAACCGCTGAGCCCACATTGTATTTCTTGTAACGGCGAAGCTGGGCCTTTACCCTTGCTACAAGCTCAAGAGGCAGAAACGGTTTTGTAATATAATCATCTGCTCCAAGCGTAAGCCCGGTAATTTTATCCGTCTCTCCATCCTTTGCCGTAAGCATGATTACCGGATATGTGTACTCCTTACTTCGTATGGACTGACATATCGAAAGTCCACTGATATCCGGAAGCATGATATCCAATATAGCCAGGTCAAAGTCCGTACTCCCAATACAGACAAGCGCTTCCTCCCCTGAATAAAACTTATATACATCCATATTTTCATTTTGAAGATATACTTCAATCAGATCCGCAATTTCCTTCTCATCATCAACAACAAGTATTTTTTCAAGCAAAGCATGACACTCCTTTCAGTTTAAATCATCTATATTATACCGAATTTGTGGCACCAATGTGTTTATATATACTGGATAAATGATTAATTATTTCCTAAGATACACATAATTACCATTTAAATCTCATGTAGGAGAAAAAGAAAAAGACGGCCTGAAAATTAATTCAAAACCGTCTGTGGAGTTTGAATGGTTAAAACTCATATCCAGTTTTTTACCAATGCTATCATTCTATTCACTGGTAATCTGTATCTGTTTTCCCACTGCCAGAGGGCTCTTCATCTGGAACCGAATCCTCCCCGGGCCGCCATGCCTGTCCAAACTTCACATCGCGGAACAGGGCAGCCAGGCCAGTAATCTGTTTGAGCCTCAAAATCTCATCCCGGTCCATCCCCAGGTGTTTGGAAATCCATGCATCGGAACGTCCTAACTCGTGCAGCTCCTTAATGATATTACTCATTAAGTCCACGTCATGTGTTCCACGGGCGCGGTTATGACGGATGGTACTGGCCATACGGTCGGACAGCGGTTTATCGATTATCGAAACCGGCATCATCCCCTTCTCACGCTCATAAATATCCGGGTAATCCCGCATTACCCGCCAACGATGAAAACCATCTACAATCACATATTTATCATTGCTTTTTACATAATAACAGACGATCGGCATAGTATAACCGTCCAACCTGATGCTGTTGTACAGCAGCTGCATTTCCGGCGGAGCCACGTTGTTCGGGTTATAGGTATTGGGTACAATCTTTTCAAATGGTACCGCAATGATGCTGTATACTGGGCTTCTGAATTCCCTATTTACCATTTATCATCCCTCCGTACTTGTATTTAATAATATCCACACGTTTTTGTTCCTGCCTCGTAAGCCCAAATCCCATAAATCGACAGGTATGGTCATTTTTCAAAATACAGTAACACATTCGTTTCCAGCTTGGTATATCTTTCGTGCTTTTGATATCATCGGTATGATCGGGAATCGGTCCAAGAAAAATAATACGGGAATTTTTGTTAATTGTATAGTTAGAGATACCATTTCTCCGAATGTGGTATCCCTTTTCCAGAAGCTCAAGGATTGTTTCCTCCGGTAATCCACCTCCGGTCTCATGCCAGAAATGGATGGAAGTATTAAACTTTTTCACATAATTATTCCGCAGTCGGGCAGGCAATGTATCCAGCAGAAAATGAGTATAAGATTTCCATGTATGATCTTCCGGTAACGTAATACTGCGATACCCCATCGCTTTTGTCTTTCCATAAATCGCACCAAAATTTGCTCCGCGCACCCGCCCCACCAGTTTCGCCCATATTTCCGGGTCGATGACGCGGTATAGATTCAAAGCATCTTTGGAGTAGTCGTTAAAAGGCGATGCTACCCGCATTTGGTCTATTTTTAATCCTGCCTTATAATACAGATCATATAAATTATTGTAATCATAATTGAAGCGATAATTAGCGCACCATACGTCAGAATTTGACCAGTCGTATAAGGGTGAAGCACACCATACGTCTTTGAACTGCCTGGAAATCCAGCACTCGTTTTGATATCCGTATTTCTTATTGACAAAACCGCTGTACCGCTGTAAAGATTCATCCGCCCGCAGACCAAGCAGGCAGACCGTACTGCCATTCCCATGCTCCTCCTTGTAAAACCGGCCAAACTGCTTTGCCAAATCTTCCTGATGCATCCGGTAACGATAGTGGGTAAAAGGCTTCGCCAAATTAATGACATAGGGATACTCCGGTATCGGACGCACCCATATATCCTGTTTGGTTTCATCCCAGGGATACCAATACATCTCATAACTACTCAGTGCTGTCCTGGTAGCCATAGGAAGGCAGACCCAATAAAGGTCTATGCCAGATTCGTTTTCCAGTCGCTTAAAAGTGCGGGTAATATAGTCCGTAGTCACGGTATACTGCGCCTCAAAATCCTGATGAAATACGCCAATCACGCGATCTGAAGCATACTTATTCCGGTAATCCAGCAGCAAATTCAAAAGAACACCACTATCCTTGCCGCCGCTGAATGAGATATAAATATTTTTAAATTCCTGAAATAAAAACGCAAATCTCTTCTGCAGTGCATCGAATACATTCATATTAATGTATTCTTTTCTCATGTCTCTAATAAACTCCTTATCTTTCATATATAAAACGTACAATAGCGCCTGTTGGGCCGCCATATATCCTTCTAACGTTACCAGACTATGACTGCCACTATCATTTTGTCTTGTCTCATTTATCATGTACCTTACTAAAATAATAATATGGAGAGCAGAAAAATTCAACATAATATGTACTCAATTTGTGAATAATTTGATGGATGTAGTGCTGCCCTGATGCCGGTTCGGCAGTTAAGGAGTTCATCAAGCCCCATACTTCCTTCCCCAAACGCTACGATCGCGTCCACCTTTTAAGCCCCCCTCCGCTTTTCCTCTCCCACCTTGCAATTCCCCCTCATTTGGTATATGATTAGTCTCAGACTATCAGATACAGGGAGGACTGTTTATGTACAGTTTTAACAACGATTACAGTGAAGGCGCTCATCCAAAGATCCTGGAAGCGATGATGAACTGCAACTTAGCACAGAACGGCGGATACGGACTCGATATTCACTGCGAAAATGCGCGCCGCTTAATAAAAGAAGAGATTGGACGAAACGATGCGGATGTCCATTTTATCACCGGCGGAACCCAGACGAACTTAATTACCATCGCCGCCGCGCTTCGCCCGTGGCAGGCTGTTATCGCCACAGACAAGGGCCATATCAATGTTCACGAAACAGGAGCCATCGAGGCTACCGGCCATAAAGTTCTGGCCATGCCGTCTAAGGATGGCAAATTAACCCCGGCAGACGTTTTAAAGGCGCTGGATACGCATACCGATGAGCACATGGTTCAGCCTAAGATGGTCTATATCTCCAACTCCACGGAGATCGGGACCCAGTATTCAAAAGCCGATTTAGAGGCCCTGCACCATATCTGCCGCCAGAATGATCTCTATCTTTTCCTGGATGGAGCCCGCATGGGAGCGGCACTGACCAGCCCGGTCAATGATCTGACCCTACGCGATATTGCGGAGCTGGTGGATGTATTTTACATAGGCGGCACCAAGGCCGGCGCACTGTTCGGTGAGGCGCTCATCATCTGCAGAGACGAATTAAAGCAGGATTACCGCTTCATGATCAAACAGCGCGGCGCCATGATGGCGAAAGGCTGGCTTCTGGGAATTCAGTTCGAAGAGCTGTTCCAGAACCATTTATTCTACGATATGGCGGCACATTCCAACGATATGGCATCCATCTTAAGAAAAGGGATTGAACAGTGCGGTTACGCCTTTTTCTCGGAATCCATGACAAACCAGCTGTTCCCCATCCTTCCGGATGCGGTCATCGAAGCCTTAAGCGCGGATTTTCTCTTTTCCATTCAGGAACGCGGCACCAACGGATCCAGTGCGATTCGTCTCGTCACTTCCTGGGCCACGAGAGAAGACGCCTGTCACGCCTTCGTCGCAGCCCTTCAAAACTGCAAAAACAAATAACTGCATCTAACGATACTACGGAGTGTAGTACCAGGGCATGTTTAAAAAAGGATTGATGTGTTATGAAACGGCGTATTTTCGTCATCCTGAGATGGGCTCTGCTGCTCTATCTGCTTTACCTGGCGGCAGGGGCCCTGCTTCCCTTCGTACATACAAAGAAAACGGGAGAAGAATTTAAAAATAATTTTGAACCAGCCTCTTTTTATTCAGAGACAGAAAGTGTTGACAGGGCCCGCGTCGTAGAGACCAGCATGGATGCCCTGGAAAGCCGCGTTTTAATGATCCATCAGGCGGAGAAACGCATCGTGCTCTCCACCTTCGATATCCGGGACGGCTCCAGCTGCCGGGATATCTTCTCTTCCCTGCTGGAGGCCGCGGACCGTGGCGTAAAGGTCCAGATTCTGGTGGACGGATTGTACGGAACCCTTCATATGCAGGGAAACCCGATCTTCTACGCGGCAGGGACCAATCCGAACATTGAGATAAAATTTTATAATATTCCCAACCCGCTGAAGCCGTGGACCATCAACGGACGCATGCATGACAAATATCTGCTTATTGACGATAAGCTCCTGCTGCTGGGCGGCCGCAACACCTTTGATTACTTCCTTGGAGAATATAACCTGCGCAATCTAAGCTATGACCGTGACGTGATGATCTATAACACGAAGCATGGCCAGGAGGAGGCATGGTCCTCCAGCGTTCTGTCGGAAGCAGACGAATATTTCGAGGCGATGTGGCAGTCCAGGTACTGCAAAACCGTGTTTAACGCCCCCTCTGCGTCCATGAAGAAGAAACTGCCTGCTGCAAGGGCGGAGCTGGCCGAGTATTACCAAACCCTGAAAGAAGCCATGCCGGAGCTGGTTCTGGCCGGTCACGACTACGGACCGGAGACCGTGGCAATCAACAAGGCCACCCTGATCTCCAATCCCACCCACATTCTTGCCAAGGAGCCCTGGGTCTGGTACCAGGTCCAGTACCTGATGGCACACGCAGAGAAACAGGCTTATATCCACACTCCATACGCTGTCTTCAGCAAAGACATGTATGAAGGAATGAAGGAAATCACCGATTCCGTACCGGAGGTCACCATGCTTTTGAATGCGACTTCCGTAGGCGACAATTTTATGGCCTCCTCCGATTACACAAGAAACCGCGGAAAAATACTGGATACAGGAGTCTCACTCCGTGAATATTTCGGAGATCACTCTTCCCACGGAAAATCGATCCTGGTGGACGACCGTCTCTCTATCGTGGGGTCCTATAACCTGGATATGAGAAGCACCTATGTGGATACAGAGACCATGCTGGTCATCGACGGAGAAGCGTTCAACCGACAGCTTAAGGCCTGCATCGACGATCTGGAAGCCGATTCCCTGGTGGTACAGGCAGACGGCACCTATGTCCCGGACCCGGACGTTCCGGTGATTCCGGTCCCTCCGAAAAAGAAATGGATCTTTGCCGTTACCTCCCGTCTCTTCCAGCTGTTCCGTTACTTAATATGAAGTTAATGAAAAAAGGATCAGAATCCGGGGCTTTCATGCCTTCGATTCTAATCCTTTTTTCTTTGTTTTCTTATATTTCGAAACAGTTATTTATCCAGCGCCTTCAGAGCCGCCTGAATCTGGTTATCTTCCTTCACATCCACCGTAATCTGATTCTTTAACTCTTCTTTCAGCTCCACTTCCACGTCCGGTTCAATTCCCTTACCGTGTAAATCGAAGCCTGACGGTGTATAGTAGTGAGCCGTAGTCATCTTGATGGCAGTTCCATTGTCCAGAGGAATCAGATTCTGCACGATTCCCTTGCCAAATGTCTTTGTTCCCACAACTGTCGCCCTGCCGTAATCCTTCATGGCTCCCGTAAATACCTCGGAAGCGCTGGCGGACTCTCCATTGACCAGAACAGCCAGCGGAATATCGAGAGAATGGCCGTCGGAGGCGTATTCCTGCCCTCCCTTGCCATTCTTGTCGGCCATATACACAAGCAGCGTCGCTTCCGTGTTGGTACGCACCAGATCCTTATCACCCTCGATAATTAAATCATCCGGAAGGATATAATCCAGCATATCCACCACCGTATCCAAAACGCCGCCCGGGTTGTTCCTTAAATCAACCAGGAGCTTCTTCATGCCCTGTTTCTCCAGATCATCGACCGCGGCCTTAAACTGATCGGCTGTCACTACATCGAACTGGCTCACCGCAATATACCCTACATGGTCTTCCAGCATCTGGTATTCCACCGTCTGTACTGTGACATTGCGGCGTTCCATCTTCAAATCGACGTATTCGCCCTCATCCTGCCGGAAGACAGTAAGAGCCACTTCGGAGCCGTCTTTTCCCTTGATATAATCCTTTACCAGAATATCCATATCCATTCCGGTAACTTCCATGTCGCCTACCTTATAGAGAACATCGCCCGGCCTCATGCCTGCTTCCGCCGCCGGAGTATCCTTAAATACCTTGATCACTGTAATAATTCCGGTGCTTCTGTTCTGGCTGATCATGACACCGATTCCATGATACTCGCCTTCCGTATCCTCGCTTAACTTCTGGTACTCCTCAGCGGTGTAATACGTCGTATACGGATCGTTTAAGCCATACATCATGCCCTTGTAGATCCAGTCTTCCACCTTCGTGGCATCTTCATCGAAAAGATAATATTTATCTATAATCTGTTGAAGCGTAGTGATCTTCTTCGTGATCCGGTTTAAATCCAGCGAACCATCCTGGTTTTCTGCCTGATTCGATTCGGCCGCCTGCTGTGGCCCGTCGATCGCGGTTCTCCCAATCAGAAATATTCCGAGGGACATGCCCACGATGATCAGTCCTGCAAATGCTGTCAGAAGTGCGCCGACCAGGGCGCCTTTCCAAAATTTATTTTTGTTTTCCAATGTTATTCTCCTTGTCTTTCGGGTTATGGACTTACATAGTTTATGGGATTAACGTAACTTCCATTCACCCGGATGCCAAAATGAAGGTGGGGGCCGGTAGAATAACCTGTAGAGCCCACCTTAGCAATTACCTGCCCCTGTGTCACCTCCTGCCCTGCAGAAACGAGAAGTTCCGAACAGTGCATATAAACGGTGGAGACACCTCCTCCATGATTGATCATGATATAGTTGCCGGCAGAATAACTGTATGTAGATATGGTTACGGTACCTGAAGCCGCCGCCAGAATGCTGCTGCCCGTGGATGCGCCGATATCGATGCCCTGATGGCTGGACGACGCGCCTTCCGTCGGAGATTCCCGGTCTCCAAACGAGGAGGTGATCCTGCTGCTGGCCGGACATGGCCATATGAAGTTAATATTCCCAATACTAACGGTATTATACTTCTGCCCTGCCTCTAATGCGGCCTTCTTCGCTTCCTCTTCTTTTCGTTTGAGTTCAGCCTCAATAGCCTTAATTTTATCTTCCTGCGCAGCGATGTCTTTTTCCAAATCCGAGAGACTTCCCTCGCTGGCTGCGATCTTACTGTTATAGGATTTCAGTTCCGCTGTCTTTTCATTCATCAGACGCTCAGCGTCCTTCTGCTTTTCTTCCGTATTAGTCTTAAGCGTTACCAGCTCCTCGTGTTCTGCCTTTAGGTCTGCCTCTCTGGCAGCCACCTCTTCACTGGCCGCTTCATACTGATCCAGCATTTTTCTATCATATGCCGCAATCTGACTGATATATTCCGCACGATTAAAAAGCTGGGTGAGATCGGCCGACTTAAACAACAAGTCTAAATAACTGGTCTCACCCTTTTCATACATATATTGGATTCTAAGCTTCATGCTTTCATACTGACGTCTCTCATCTTCCTTCGAGGCGGCCAGCTCTGCCTCCGCCTCCTCGATCTCCGCTTCCTTCGCCGCAACGCGGGAATTAAGGGCGGTTACCTGCTTGTTTAAGGAATTCAGTTCCGCATCCAATTGATTTACATAAGATGCGGTGTCAGATTTCAACACTTCCAGTTTTTCAATCGTCTTCTCTATTTCTTTCTTTTCGTTTTCCAGATTTGACTTGCTTTCTCTGGCCGCATCTACATCAGTCTTTGTACCATAGGAAGGAAATATACAGGATACGGTAAGGACTGCGGTCATGACGGCCGCCTCTATCCGTTTTCTGTATTTCATATGCAGTTCCCCTTATACCTTTAAATGTTTACGAATTGTAAAGAAACTTACAAAAAATCCGATTCCGACGCCCAGCGCCAGCGCGGTTCCCGCCATATACGGGAATATCTGCTCAACCGGCAGAAACTGGAACAGGCCGGACAGGATGCTGAACTTCTCCACCACATATCCCACCGCGTTCCGGTAAAGATAATAGATGGCAACGAGGGGAATCAAAGCTCCAAAGATTCCCAAAAGCACCCCTTCTACTACAAACGGCGCACGAATCATATAGTTCGTGGCTCCGATTAATTTCATAATTTCGTTCTCATGCTTCCGGAATGCAGCCGCAACCGAGATCGTATTGCTGATCAGGAAAATGGCAACCGCCAGGAGAACACCGATAATCATCACGGACAGAACACCAATTACCTTATTGATGCTGGTAATTCCTTCCGCCGCGGTGCTGGAATAGTTCACCCTTCTGATAATGTCCTGACTCTTCAGCCAGGTAACAAATTCCTCCTGATTTTCCAGATCATTCAGGAAAATATCGTAAGAAGCAGAGTTGGCAAGCGGATTGTCGTCACGGAAGCCTTCCGCCAAATCCATCTTATCCTCTCCGAAATAATCACCTTTTATCTCTTCCCATGCTTCCTCGGCCGACTTGAACTTGATCTCTTTTACTTCCGGTCTTGCTTTCAAAGTCTCGCCGAACTGGGCAATTGTCTCATCCGTTGTACCTTCATTAAAAAATACGGTGATTCCCACCGTGCTTTCCGTATTCTTAACCACATACTGCACATTGACTACGATGGAAAAGAACAGGCAAAACAAAAAAATACACGCAGAAATCGTCGCGATCGAAGCAAGCGAAAACAGAATATTTCTGCATATATTATTTACGCCCTGTTTCAGGCAATACCAAAATGTACTAATCCTCATGTGTATATCCGCCCTTTTTCTCGTCGCTTACGATGGTTCCACGATCCATGGTGATAACCCGCCTCTTCATGCGGTCTACGATTTCATGGCTGTGGGTAACTACGATTACCGTGGTCCCTCTTTTGTTGATCTCATCTAACAGCTTCATGATCTCCATAGAGTTGTGGCCATCTAAATTGCCCGTAGGCTCGTCGGCTAAAAGTATCTCCGGGCGGTTAATCAGTGCCCTTGCAATCGCAACTCGCTGCTGTTCGCCTCCTGACAGCTGCTGCGGATAAAATTTGTATTTCGATGAGAGTCCCACCATGGTCAGCATGGTTGGAACCGATTCTCTGATGCTCCTTGCGGAAGCGCCGATGACACGCTGCGCAAATGCCACATTCTCATAGACATTGCGGTCCTTTAACAGCCGGAAGTCCTGGAATATCATGCCCAGCCTCCTGCGGTATTTTGGAATGTAGCGCCTGGGCATCTTCCCTAGGTTCATATCGTTAACAATAATCTTGCCGGACGTCGGTTCCACCTCTTTTAAAAGAAGCTTTAAAAGCGTAGATTTTCCAGAGCCGCTCCGGCCGATGATGAAAACGAACTCCCCGTCCTCAACTGTGATGTTGATGTTACGCAGAGCCTTGTTTCCGGTTTCGTATGTTTTATTTACATTCCACAGTTCGATCATCTTTATCCTCTGAAGTCTTTTAATTTCCTTTGTCGCGACCCACTCCCCCGCAGTGCAAACCTCGATTCCGCTTCGCTTCATACCCGATGAAGCGGGGCACGCTGTCTCGGTTTCCGGGCTTTGCCCTATGAAAAGAGCCAGCAGGAAATCCGCTTTTGTGCCAGCACAACGCTGATTTCTTACTGTCTCTTTTCGCACTGCTCATGCATCACTAATAGTCCTGGTTCTCCATGTACTTCATGTACTTGACAACCATTAAGGCTATCTTAAACGTAATTGCATCCTCAAATACTCTCAAATCAAGCCCTGTGCTCTTCTGTAACTTATCCAGCCTGTATACAAGCGTATTTCTGTGAATGTATAACTGTCTCGATGTCTCGGATACGTTTAAGCTGTTCTCGAAAAACTTGTTGATCGTGGTGAGTGTCTCTTCGTCGAACTCGTCAGGGGATTTGCCGTCGAAGATTTCTTTGATGAACATACGGCATAACGGAAGCGGAAGCTGATAGATCAGTCGTCCAATTCCCAGTTTGCTGTATGCGACTACATTCTTGTTGCTGTAGAAGATCTTACCTACATCCATCGCCATCTTGGCTTCCTTGTAGGATCTGGATACTTCCTTGATTTCTCCGACGATCGTACCGAAGGCCACATGAACCTGGGTCATGGCTTCTGTGTTCAGCATGTCCAGAATGGTGTTTGCCGTCTTCTCCAGTTCCTCATACGTCTCACCGTCCCGGACTTCCTTGACCAGGATGATGTTCTTCTCATCTACCGCAGTAACGAAATCCTTCGTCTTGGCAGCAAATAAGTTGCGGACTGTCTCTAATGCGTTGACATCCTTCTCGTGCTGTGTCTCAATGATAAATACGACACGCTTGATGTTCGTCTCAATATGAAGCTTCTTGGCGCGGTTGTAGATATCCACCAGAAGCAGGTTGTCCAGAAGCAGATTCTTAATGAAGTTATCCTTATCAAAACGCTCCTTATAAGCAACCAGAAGACTCTGAATCTGGAAGGCGGCAAGTTTGCCAACCATATATACGTCGTCACTGCCTCCCTTGGCAAGAAGAATATATTCTAACTGGTGCTCATCAAAAACCTTGAAAAACTGGTATCCCTGAATTACCTGGCTGTCAGCCGGAGAATCCACAAATGCCAGGATAGAACTCTCATAGTCTTCTGCGTCAGGAAATGTTGTTGCCAATACCTTTCCTTCCGTATCACAAATGCATAAATCAATTCTCGTAATTCCTTTTAATCCTTCAATTGTCGTTTGAAGTATTTGATTCGAAATCATGGCACACTCTCCTTATCGTAAATTTTCCCTTATTCTATATTAAAGCAAAAACTAAAAAAAAGCAAGCGAGTATAGCACTCGCCTGCTTAAATTTTCATAAAATTTAGTTTAAGACTACCAGTTCTGTGTCCTTATCGAATACATGGATCTTTGTTAAGTCAAGAGCAAGCTTCACTGTATCGCCAGGTCTTGCTGTTGTACGAGGATTCACTCTTGCGGTAAAGTTTGCATCGTCAACATCGAAGTATAAGTAAACTTCAGCACCTAAAAGCTCGTAAACTCTGATGGTTGCATCGATAATGCTGTTCGGAGAAGATGCAAGGAAAGCTTCCTCGTCATGTAAATCTTCCGGACGGATACCTAAAACAACAGTCTTGCCAACATATCCAGCGCCCTCTAACTTCTTCGCTTTTCCTTCCGGAAGTGCAATGGTGTGTCCGCCGAATGTAAGAGTAACGTCGCTTCCGTTCTTTGCAACGGTTGCTTCGATTAAGTTCATCTGAGGAGCTCCGATAAATCCAGCAACGAACTTGTTGCCTGGCTTGTCGTATAAGTTCTGAGGAGAATCAACCTGCTGAACAACGCCGTCCTTCATAACTACGATTCTGGTACCAAGTGTCATAGCCTCTGTCTGGTCATGTGTAACGTAGATGATGGTTGCCTGCAGTCTCTGATGTAATTTGGAGATCTCAATACGCATCTGGCCTCTCAGCTTTGCATCCAGGTTGGATAACGGTTCGTCCATTAAGAAGACTTTAGGATTACGTACGATAGCACGTCCCATAGCAACTCGCTGTCTCTGTCCACCGGATAATGCCTTCGGCTTTCTGTCTAATAAATGCTCAAGGTCAAGGATTCTTGCTGCTTCATGAACCAGCTTGTCGATCTCGTCCTTTGGTGTCTTTCTCAGTTTCAGACCGAATGCCATGTTATCGTAAACGGTCATATGTGGATACAGAGCGTAGTTCTGGAATACCATTGCGATATCTCTGTCCTTCGGCTCAACGTCGTTCATTAATTTGCCATCGATGTAAAGTTCACCGGAAGAAATGTCTTCCAGACCAGCGATCATACGAAGGGTTGTGGACTTACCACAGCCGGAAGGTCCTACGAAGATGACAAACTCTCTGTCTGCAATCTCCAGATTGAAATCCTTTACAGCTTCGAATCCGTTCGGATATTTCTTTGTGATGTTCTTCAATGATAAACTAGCCATCGCTTAATCCTCCTAATTTTAAATAAAAATATGTGTTTGTTTTTCTCCTCGGACCCCGCAGCCCCTTGTGCTGCCGTCCTTTTCATTTCCTGACCTTATCATACATGAATGGTCTTATCTTTACCATATGGCATTTAACCAAAATCCAAATCTGCCTTTTGGCTAATTTGTATATTCAATAAAAAAAATGACTGAAACGCCAAAATATAGAAAGATCCGGCTGGGCATTTCTGTCTAATATCTCTAACCTGCGGCATCTCCAGACCGGATTTGGGCGGAAACGACAAAACAGCGCCGAATTTCTTCGCGCTGTCTTGTTCATATTTTCGTAAGATTTACTGTTTTCTGACCAGGACATTCAGCCACCGTGTGTCAGAATGACCAGAACGGACATCCTCGGTTTCCCAGATCTTTACCACGTCAAACCGGTCGTTGTCTTTCAGTACTTCCTCCATGGCATCCTCTGTGTAATCACAGAAATACCGCTCTCCCCGGAAGCCCTCAAAGTCTCCCAGCTTAAAGGACATATAAAGAATTCCGCTGTCTTTCAAGGCCCTTGCTATCTTTTTAAGAATGGCAGACAGTTCCTTTTCCGGAACGTGAAGCAGGGAAGCGCAGGCCCAGATTCCGTCAAACACGCTGTCGAAATCCATCTCCTCAAACGTCATGTTGAGTACTTCCAGCCCTGTGTGAATCTCGGCCAGTTTGCACATCTCCTCTGATGCGTCCATGGCTGTCACATCGTATCCCAGTTCGTAGAAAATCAGGCTGTCCCTTCCGGAACCGCATCCGAGGTCAAGGATCGTATCCCCTTCCTCCAGCAGATTTAAAAACTCCGTTCTTATCTCCGACATATCCTGATCCACTGTCTCTTCGAACACCTTTGCCGCATACTTATTATAATAGTCTATCGAGTCCAAAACAATCCTCCTGTTATTCCTTTCCACTCTATTTCAATATCTCTATGGTTTTCTCGGTAATCTTTACTTTTCCATCTTTTAAAAGATGGCCTACCGCGCGTTTAAACGCGTTCTTGCTCATCTGAAACTCGCGCTTGATTACTTCCGGCGCCGCTTTATCCGTAAATGGAAGCACTCCGCTGAACTGGTCTCCGATCACTTCCAGCACCCGCGCCGAATCGTCGTCCATCTGTAAGTACGCCTTCTGTCTCGGGCTTAAATCCAGCTTGCCGTCTTCCCGCACCTTGGTGACCCGGGCCGAAACCGTGTCTCCCTCATGGTAATCGTCAAAGAGCTCCTTCTTCGGAATCAGTCCATAGTACTTATTGTCGACTGCCACAAACGCACCCAGAGTCTCATTGATCTCGTAGATCGTTCCAGTCACCTGATCGTCCTTCTTATAAGGCGACTCACTGCTCATGTAAGCGTAAACCCGCATGGTGGCCGCCAGCCTCTGGCTCTTATCCACGTACAGCGCCACCAGAACCGATTCTCCCTGGCGTACCTTATGTGTCTGTTCCCGGAACGGCAGAAGCAAATCCTTCTCCAGTCCCATATCGAGAAACGCTCCGATCTTGGCCACTTCCTTTACCGGAAGCATCGCGGTCTCTCCCACTGAAAGCTTCGGGATTCCCGTGGTCGCAATCAGACGGTCCTCCGAGTCTTTATAAATAAATACGCTGATTTCATCGCCCGGCTTCGCTCCTTCCGGAACCTGTTTCTTTGGAAGCAGCACGGAAGCTTCTGAAGCCACGCCCTCTCCCACATATACACCGAACTCCTTGACCCTCTGTACCGTCAGGGTCTGCACTTTTCCCAGTTCTATCATCTTACATCCTCTCTCGTTTTTCCCCGCAGCCATATCACTGCATAAGCGGCTCCCTGCTCGTCACAGAGAGAAACCGTGTATCCTTCATCCGTCCGGCTGACATGCGGATAAACCACATCGCCGCAGACGGCTGCTTTCTTATATTCCACCCGGAGTTCTCCCACCTCGATTTCAGACGGCAGCACCTCCCTGGCTATCTCCACATACTGGGCATTGTTCACATGATGATTCGTATCGATGTGGTGTTTTGCGATCGTCACGCACTCCGCTTCCTCATATTCAGCGGGCACGGTAATCTTTCGCGGTGCATACTCCATCTCCAGGCGCTTCTCGTCGCCTCGGCCGTATCCCCGGATATTCTCTTCCTTCACCTTCACAGGCCGCCCCAGCTCCGTGTCAAACAGAAACCATACGGAATTGGCTCTCACCAGGTAATTCCCGGCCGGATCACAGATAGTAAAATTACGGTATCCGTAAAAGCCCTTGAAATCATAGGGCCATGTACCGATGACCACTTCTTCTCCCAGCGCAGGGTACCGGTCGATCACGATCTGCCAGGAAGAAAGCCACCACGCCTGATGGTGTTCCGTCAGATAGGAAATTCCCAGCCCGATGTCTTCCGACTGAAACGTCGAACAGTCCTGTAAGTAATTCATGATACCTGTAAGAGTCAGTTTACCGTATTCATCCGTCTCACTGTACCGTATCCTGCTGCCAAATGTGTACATGCTGCACCTCTCATCAAAATTAAGTAACATTATAAAGCATTTTGCCTGTCTTGTCCAGAAGAAGGAGCGATTCTACTGCAGAAAAAGAAGCAGTTCCTTATGGATTCCTGCTTCTTTTCAAGTTTCTGCAATTTATAAGACGCTATTCTCACAAAATACTGCAAAACCCGCAGGAACTTTCCTGCGGGTTTTATCAAGACTGGGCTACAAGGATTCGAACCTTGAAATGACGGAGTCAGAGTCCGTTGCCTTACCATTTGGCGATAGCCCATTAACACAGCAAGATGTAGTATACACGATGTCTGTCCGATAGTCAAGCACTTTTTTTTACTTCTTTTTATTTTTTTTGTTTTAAATTTGCTCAATATTTTAGTTGTATTTTCTATTTTTAATGCTATTCTTATATTATCGGAACTTTTGATATTTTTCATATAAATTGAATTACATTTTAAGGGGTAAAGGGGTTACAAATGAAAAATCTGCGTATCAAAACAAAACTGCTTATGCAAACGACCTTTTTGTTGTTGGGTCTGACCGCACTCGGCGTAGTCTCCCTCGTGTTCATGTATCGGATGAATGAGCGCAACACGGCTATCAACGATGACTGGCTGCCTTCCGTTGTCACGGCAGAAGAACTGGACACACTCACCTCCAATTTCCGCATCAGGGAATATGGACACATCATCGCCTGGGAGCCGGATATCATGGCATTGCGGGAAGAACAGATGGCAGACCTTCTTCTTGAAATCGACGCCAAATTTGCCGAATACGATCAGCTTGGCAGCAGCGATGAGGAAAAGCAGATGCTCGCCTCCGCCAGACTGGCCTGGGCCGATTACCTGCAGCTGCACAACACCGTAGTCGAACTAAGCCGCAGCGGCGAGATGGAGCAGGCCATGGTGATCGCACGGGCCGATTCCCAGAAGCTGTTTGACGAAGCCACCGAGATTTTCGAGGAGCTGGTCGAATACAGCAAGACAAACGCCCAGACTGCAAGCCACGAAAGCACGCTTCTCTATTCCAGAGCGTGGATGCTTCTGATCTCGATCATTGTACTCCTGATCGCCGCGGGATTTCTGTTATCCCTTGCCACAGTGAAAGCCATCCTTACCCCTGTCAACGAACTCGACAACGCCGCCGCCCGAATCGCGGACGGCAACTTAAATGAAGTGATCACGTATGACTCGAAAGATGAATTGGGCTCCCTGGCCGTAAATTTTAACAAGACAGTAACACGGCTTAAGGATTATGTGAATTATATTAAGGAAATCTCTGCCGTGCTCAACCAGATTGCAGACGGTGACCTGGCGTTTGAACTGACCTACGACTACGCCGGTGAATTCAGGAAGATCAAAGAGGCCCTGGAACATATTTCCGGGTCACTAAATGGAATTATCGGACAGATCAACCGTGCCTCCGATCAGGTAGCGAGCGGTGCGGAACAGGTAGCCACCGGCGCCCAGTCCCTCTCTCAGGGCACCTCCGAACAGGCGGGTTCCATCGAAGGGCTGGCTGCATTTGTCGGAGACATCTCCGGACAGATCCGGGGCAATGCCTCCAACGCGGAGCAGGCCAGTGAGAAAGCCCGCAGGGTCGGCGATCAGATGTACGCCAGCAATCTGCAGATGCAGCGCATGATCGCCGCCATGGACGAAATCAGCAGCAGCTCCCGAGAGATCGGCAACATCATTGAAACCATTGAATCCATTGCGCTCCAGACGAATATTCTGGCACTTAACGCCTCCGTGGAGGCGGCCAGAGCCGGTGTTGCCGGAAAGGGCTTCACTGTCATTGCAAATGAGGTCAGAAACCTTGCCGGGGATACGGCAGACGCTTCCAAAAATACCTCCGCTCTCATCGAGAGCTCCATGAAGGCGGTAAAAAACGGCGCGGCGATTGCCTCCGAGACAGCCGCCGCCATGATGGAAGCCGTAAACGGTGCCGTGGAGGCAG
This sequence comes from Hungatella sp. L36, assembly GCF_014288035.1. Classification (NCBI taxonomy): domain Bacteria; kingdom Bacillati; phylum Bacillota; class Clostridia; order Lachnospirales; family Lachnospiraceae; genus Hungatella; species Hungatella sp. L36. The sequence continues at coordinate 38,968 of NZ_JACOPC010000023.1, forward strand.
CCGAGACCGTGGACCTCATCTCCAAAGCCTCCTTAAAGCAGGCGGAGGCCACCTCACAGATCACCATGGGAATCGATCAGATTACCGCCGTAATCCAGAGCAACTCCGCAACCGCCGAGGAGTGTGCCGCGGCCAGCGAAGAGCTGTCCGACCAGGCGAACCTTTTAAACGGACTGGTCGAGCAGTTCCGGCTGAAGAAACGTTGATAGTCTGAAAAGAGTAAACGCATTATGCAACTACCACTTCCACCCTTTCGTCTCCCAGAACCTCAAACGTAAAGCCTGCTGAAACGTCTGCTGGAACGTCTGCTGAAACGTCTGCTGAAACGTCTGCTGAAACGTCTGCTGAAACGTCTGCTGAAACGTCCGCCGAACCGCCCTCGGAAGCAGCAGCCGCGGTTCTTTCCACCCGAAGCGTAATCGTTCCATCTGCCCGGCTGGCCGCTGCGGTCATCACCACGTGGCCTTCTAAGTCCGTTACGCCGGTCTCCGCGGTCATTCCATCCTCCGGGAGATACAGAAGGAATCTGACTCCCTCCGCAAACGCGTAATCCGGTCTGCTGCTCTCCTGTCCGACCGCCACAATGCTGCCGGGGCGCACCATGAGCGGCAGGGAGAAGTAATCGTGTGTCTCCTTCTGCCATCTGCCTCCCGCGACGGTCTTTCCGGTAAGCAAGTTCACCCAGGTTCCCTCCGGTAAGTAGTATTCCACCTCGCCGGATTCCTTGAATACCGGGGCCACCAGCAGGGAATCACCCAGCATATACTGCTTATCCAGCGGCTCGCAGGCCCGGTCCTCCGGAAATTCCACGAACATCGGGCGCATCATCGGGATTCCCTCTTCATGGGCTTTTACCGCCTGACGGTAGAGATACGGCATCAGCGCACATTTCAGCTTTACAAACTTCCGAAGCACGTCGCAGGCTTCATCGTCGAACAGCCACGGCACGCGGTAGGAGGAAGAGCCATGGAGACGGCTGTGGGAGCTTAAAAGGCCAAACTGGCACCATCTCTTGTAGATATCGGCCGGCGCCGTATTTTCAAAACCGCTGATATCATGGCTCCAGAAGCCGAAGCCCGCACAGGCCAGAGAGAGGCCGCTCCGGATGGTTTCCGCCATGGACGGATAGGTCGCCGAACAGTCACCGCCCCAGTGAGCCGGGAACTGCTGTCCTCCCACGGTCGCAGAACGGGCGAACAGCACGGCTTCCCCTGTTCCTCTCTCCTGTTCCAGAAGCTGGAATACGGTCTGATTATAGAGAAACGTATAGTAATTGTGCATCTTAACCGGATCGGAACCGTCAAAATAAGCGATATCCTTCACCGGGACTCTCTCACCGAAATCCGTCTTAAAGCAGTCTACGCCCATATCCAGCAGCGTCTTTAACTTGCCCTGATACCAGGCGGCCGCGTCCGGATTGGTGAAATCCACCAGTCCCATACCGGCCTGCCACATATCGGTCTGCCATACATCCCCGTTCGTCTTTCTGATTAAGTAGCCGTGCTCCATGCCCTCATGGAACAGCGGAGATTTCTGTCCGATATACGGATTGATCCACACACAGATCTTTAATCCCCGGTCGTGATACCGTTTCAGCATACCGGCCGGATCCGGAAATGTCCTGGGATCCCACGTAAAATTACACCATTCATACGCTTCCATCCAATAGCAGTCAAAATGGAACACGTGCAGCGGTATATCCCGGTCCGCCATGCCCTGGATAAAGCCGGAGGTCGTCTCCTCATCGTAATTGGTCGTAAAGGAGGTGGTAAGCCAAAGGCCAAAGGACCAGGCCGGAGGCAGCGCCGGTTTGCCGGTCAGCTCCGTATATTTGGATATGGTTCCTTTCGGGGTGGAACCGTTAATCACGTAGTAATCGAGCCGTTCCCCTTCCACGGAAAACTGCAGGCGTTCCACCTTTTCGCTGGCAATCTCATAGGCGGCATCCCCCTCATGATCCAAAAGCACGCCATACCCCTTGTTGGTAATATAAAACGGAATATTCTTGTAGGTGATTTCACTGGCCGTTCCGCCATCCTCATTCCACATTTCCACCATCTGGCCGTTCTTCACAAACGGGGTGTACCGCTCACCAAGTCCATAGATGCACTCGTCCACATCGATGGCCAGCTGCTCCACCATATAGGTTTTTCCCGTATCCCGGTTGGTCATATGGGCCATGTTGCGGAATCCGGTGTTGGTCAGTTCCCGGTCTCCGTCGAGGAAACGGATTCCCCAGCCGTTCGGCCTCTTATCGATAACCGCAGATGTGCGGCCGCTCTGATAGCGGATCTCCTCCTCTGTTTCCTCGATTGTCACATGGGGGGCGGTCTCCTTAATCCCGGCGAAGGGGCCGCGGTAAGCGGTTCCCTCAAAATGCCTCACGGAAACCTTAATCACATCTTCCATTGGACTGGAAAGACAGATGGTGAGCATCCCCAGATTCAGGCAGTCTCCTCTTCCCGCGATATGCTTTCCCGGCGCATAGATTATGAGTTCATCCCCATGTATCCGGCTGTCTGCGAATTCTGCCGCGTAAAGCGGAGTGATTTCCTTTTTGGTACACCAGTAACCTTCTGTGAATTTCATCGACATTTTCCTCCTAATGCATCGTTTTCTTTAATTTCAACGGTCTGAACAAGCCGCACGTCACCAACGGACCGCCCCACGCAGACCGAATACTCATCCTCCGGCACTTCGAACGCCATTTTCTCCTCATTGTAGTAAGAAAATGCTTTCCATGGAAGCCGGAAATCCACGGCGCGCTCCTCGCCCGGCTGAAGGCGGACTTTCACAAATCCCTTAAGCTCCCTGGCCGGCCGTTTGACAGTCTTTCCGGCTGCACCGACGTAAATCTCCACGACCTCCGCTCCAGCCGCAGAGCCGCAGTTTCTCACTGTCACAGTACCATAGATGCCGTCTTCCCGCCGCTCCAGCTTTAAATCCCCATAGGAAAACTCCGTATAGGACAATCCGTGACCAAAGCAGTAGCGGACCGCTTTTCGCTCCGTCTCGTAATACCGGTAGCCAACGTAGACGCTTTCCCGATAGGCAACGGTATCACCGCCCGGAAACTCTCCGATGGAATGGGCCGGGCAGTCCTCCAGCCGCTTCGGGATGGTAAATGGAAGCCTGCCGGAAGGATTCACCCTGCCGAGAAGGACCTCTGCCATGGCCAGGCCGCCTTCCATTCCATTGTAGCTGCTGTATACAATGGCCTTCGCCCGGTCGGCAAAGACCTCCATGTCCACCGGAGAACCTGCTATGACTGCGATGACCGTATTCTCATTGGCATCCAGGACAGCGGAGATCAGTTCCTCCTGTCCGTAAGGAAGCTTCATATCCGTCCGGTCGCATCCCTCCAGATCGAACTCGTGATTCAGCCCGATAAACAAAACGGCGTTTTCACAGGATTCTGCCAGGGCTGCGGCTTCCCTTATGAGTTCTCTGCGGCGTTTCTCCGCCGCATCGCTTCCGTCTCCCTTATATGACGCCTTATAGGCCCGTTCCTCCAGGCTCTCCGCCTGCCAGTTTTCCTGTTCCGCCGACTTTTCACCGTCGCTCTGGTAGCCTGGAGCATACTCTACGCTGACGGCTCCGCCCAGCTCCATCTTCAGTCCCATAAGCGGTGTAAGCTCGTAAAGCGCCTTGATCGCCGCGCTGCCGCCGCCGCTGGAATGCATCTTCCCTGCATTTTCCCCGATTACCGCCAGGCGTTTCACTGGCTTCAGCGGAAGAATCCCGCCTTCATTCTTTAACAGCACAATCGCCTCTTCGGCACATTTGAGGATTGCCTCCTGATGATCCCTCGTGTTATAGGAGCCTCTCTTTCTGACGCCGTCCAGCATATGGAGCCGGTCCATGAGAACCAGGATATTCTTAACCTTCTCGTCCAGCAGCGCCTCGGGGACCTCTCCGGATCGGACCTTTTCCGCCAGCGGATCCGCCATGCAGTACTGATCAAAATCACTGGTCACCGACATCTCGATGTCCAGTCCGTTTTCCGCGGCCTGCATCGTGTCGTGGACGCCTCCCCAATCGGATATGACCACGCCGTCAAAGCCCCATTCCCCGCGGAGAATGTCCTGCAGCAGGTAATGGTTATGGCAGCAGTGTTCTCCGCGGAACCGGTTGTAGGCTCCCATCAGCGTCTTCGTCTTTCCCTCTTTCACCGCGGCCTCGAAGCCGGGGAGATAGAGCTCTCTGAGCGCCCGCTCGTCCACGGCAGCCTCCACATCGAGCCTGCGTGTCTCCTGATTGTTTAAGGCAAAATGCTTCACACAGGCCGCCGTATCCTGCTCCTCAATGCCCCGGATAAGCGGAACTGCCATTTCCGAGATCAGATGGGGATCCTCACTCATGTACTCAAAATTTCTGCCGCAGAGTGGGGAACGAATCAAATTGATTCCCGGAGCCAGGATCACGTCCTTTCCACGTCCCCTGGCCTCCTGCCCCAGCACGCATCCCATGTCTGCCGCCCGCTCCCGGTTCCAGGTGCAGGCGATGGCCGTATTGCTGGGCAGGTAGGACACGTAATCGTCCGTCGTCCCCTTAGGCGCCCAGTTGTCGTCCTGCAGTTCCTTTCTGACCCCCATGGGGCCGTCCGACATCCAGAGCGGCGGGATTCCGAGGCGCTCCACGCCTTTCGTATGGAAAATCCCCTGTCCATGAATCATCCCGATCTTCTCTTCCAGGGTCATTTCCCGGATCAGATCCCAGATCTTCTGCATTGTCATTCGTTCCTCCTCCTTGCAGGCTTATTTTTTTCAGCCGTCTTTAACGGCTCTGTTTTAACCTTTGACAGATCCGGCCGACACACCGCCCACTATGTATTTCTGCCCCAGAATAAAGACCAGCAGCACGGGCGCCAGTGTCAGCATGATATCCGCCGCCACCAGGTTCCAGGAATTCTGGAAGGCCCCGAAGAAGTTATAGACGGCAAGCGTCATGGGCCATTTTCTGGAATTGTTTAAGTAATACAGCGGCATGGTAAAATCGTTCCATACTGCCATGAAATCCAGCACAAACAGCGTGGAAACAATCGGTTTCAACAGCGGCGCAATCACCTTTAAGAAGAGCTGCCACGGCTTGCATCCGTCGATGACCGCCGCCTCGTCAATCTCACGCGGAATCGTCGCCACAAAGCCGTAGGCCAGAAACAGGCTCAGCGGTATGTTGATCGCGGCATATAAGAGAATGATGCCGATTCTGGTGTTGACCAGATGAAACGCCTGCATAACCTTCATCAAAGCCACATTGTTGATCGGCATGGCGATGCCGGAGATGATAAAGTAATATAGAAAACGGTTGACGCCCTTCTGGTTTCTGGATATGACGAAGGCTGCTGCCGCAACCAGTCCGACTACGATGATTACGCTGCCGGCCGCATAGAGGAGTCCGTTGAAGAAGGAGGACACCAGTTTTCCCTGTTCGATGACGGTGGCATAGTTTTCAAATACCCATTTCGTCGGGAGTGACAGCGTCATCCGGTTGGCCTCGGCTGAGGTCTTAAAGGAATTTAAGAACAGCACCACCAGCGGGATAATGACGATCAGGCTGATTACGATCGAGATCAGGTTTCCGGCCACACGGCCGATGGTTCTGCCGGTTCTTCCCATCATGCTTCCACCTCCTTATTTTCCATGGATTTGATGATAAAGTAAAGCAGCGCCAGCACAAAGAAAAACAGGACGCTGGACAGCGTGGTGCCCATGGCTAAATCTCCCTTGGAGAATTCCTTGTAAACAGCTGTATTGATTACGCCTGTAGCGTTTCCCGGGCCTCCGTTTGTCAGGGAATAGATCATATCGAATACGCGCAGACCGTATGTAACATTTAAAACCGTTACATTGACAAGAACCGGCTTTAATAAGGGCAGCGTGATATCCCACAGCTTCTGGAAAAAATTGGCGCCGTCGATGCTGGCCGCCTCGTAGTACTCCGGCGAGATGGACATCAGCCCGGCGATGACGACAACCATGATGTAGCCCATGCCCTTCCAGGTATCCACGGTCATGACCGTCGGGAACACCAGACTTAAATCGGTCAGCCAGTTTTTAGCCAGCCCGTCAAGCCCGATTCCCCTCAGAAAATTATTTAGGAAGCCGGTGGTTGGATGGAGCATGCTCCGGAACACGAGGCCGACCACCAGATACGACATGACCTGTGGGGAAAAGATGATCATGCGCTGGAAATTCTTGCATTTGATAAACTTCTGGGTCAGAAGAAGGGCCAGCGCAAGGCCGACAACCGTCTTCATGACCGTGGTAACAACCGTGAACAGCACGGTGTTGCCGATATATTTTAAGTACTCGGAATTGCCCTGAAAGATCTTTTTATAGTTGGTAAGGCCGACAAAATTGATCTCATCACTGAAATTGTTCCAGTCTGTAAACGAATATGCGATACCCAGCAGACCTGGAAGGAAGCACAGCAGGAAAAAGAGGATCGCCGCGCCGCTGGCAAAGTACCAGGGATATAATTTGTTTCTGTTCATAACCGTACCTCCTTTCCGCTGCCGTTATTTTACCCAGCCCGGGTCCTTCTGCAGCTCCGCCTGTTCAGTACGCCGTCTCATGATCGTATCCAGCACATCCTGGGGCGTCATGGCTCCGGTATACATTGCCTCCAAATCTTTTCCAACATCCATCCACTGGCTGTCGATGTAGTTCACAGAAGTCTGCACCACGTTGGCTTTTGTGAGGGAATCTAAGAACTTCTGGTCCTCATCGGAGTATTTGCTCTTAATCTCCGGCCAGCAGAGCGCACTTAATTCCGGCTGTCCGTCGAGACGCTTCTGAAGGTTTTCCGGTTTCGCCAGGAACTCGAAGAACTGTTTTGCCTCTTCCACGTATTTGCTGTCCTTGTTGATAAAGTAGGCATTGCTGGCGGGATTGACGCCGACCGCTTTGTTGTCATCCCACGGCATAACGAACGCCCCCAGCTTCTCTGTCGCCTTGAAGTCCGGATAATCGGCTTCGATCTCACCGCGGAATCCCAGCTCGGCAATGGTCATGGCGCACCGCTCCGTGGCTATGGCCTCTTTTGCATTCTCCCATGCGTTGCTTAAGTAGTCATCTCCGAAGTATCCGGCTTTTGCGCACTCATCTAATTCTGTGATGATGTTCAGTAAGTGGGGAATGGAGTCTAAATCCACTTCATTCGCATTTAACTTGTTGTAGACCTCAGGATCATCGGCCAGCCATAATCCGCCGGTCTCAAACAGGGGAAGTACCTGATGCCAGCCGTTTGTGGTGGCTTCATAGACTGGTGTCGTTCCGGAATCCTGAATGGTCTGGCAGACCGCCCTGAATTCTTCGTATGTAGCAGGCGCCTCCAGTCCAAGCTGGCTGAATATGTCTTTATTATACAGATAGAAATACATCTTCGCTCCCGGGAAGGTGATGCCGTATACCTTGTCATCCACGGAGACAGCCGAACGGGCGCTGTCTTCCATGCGGCTCACCCACTCCTGTCCGGTCAGCTCCGCACTGTACTGGTCCATGTGAATGCTGGAGGCCAGACCGATGGGCGTATCCACACAGATGATATCCGGCGCCTCCCCGGAATCCAGCTTCACCTTAATTAAGTCTCTCCACTGGGCGTCGGGGGAAATCTGGAAGTCGATTTTGATTCCGGTCTCAGCTTCGAATTCCTTTGCTAAATCCTGGACGATTCCCGATGTCGGAAGGCCGCTCTGGTGGCTGCCAAAGGTCAGGGTTACGCTCTTCTTCCCATCCTTTGCCGCACCTGTATTGCTGTCTGATCCACAGCCCGTCACCACTGCCGCCGCCATGACCGCCGCCATAGAAAGGCTTAATGCTCTCTTTATCATCTTTTTCATATCTGTTCTCCTTTTCTCAACTGATTCTCACTCTTTTTCCACACTTGTCTTTTGTGCCTATATTTTATCGATAAAATACATTTCATTTAGCGTAAATTCATCATAACATAAGAGTCATTTTTACAAAATAGACAATTCCGAACTACCATTTGCATTTTTTTGAACTACATTGTATAATAGCACTCACGAAGGGAGGTGCGTTCTTATCAAAAAGACGACAAAGCATTATTCCCAAAAGATGTATCTTTTTGTCATATATGGCCTGTTCATCCTGCTTCTGCTGGGGATTTTTTTCTTTTTCACCTACACGCATTACAGGAAAAATGCTCTGGAAGAAGCGAGAAAAGATTTAGAAAACATGTGCGCCTCTGTAGAAGATTCTGTGGAAACCCAGTTAAACAACATATCGACCATTTCCATGAATATCGTATACTCCAACGCGGTAAAGTCCAATTTCAAAGAGTTCTCAGCCTCCTATCGGAGGAACGGAACGGACCCGCGCCGTCTGGCGGCCTCCCGTGAGAAGGCTCTGGCCATCCACGATATTGTCACCGCGATCATCGGCGCCTATCAGTCGGCCTCCGATGTCCGGATCTACACCATGGACGGTTCCGTGGCCGGATACTGGCTGCTGCTCTCTTCCGTAGACTTGGATTCGCTTCCCTGGTACGAGGAGACCATGGCGCAAAACGGCCACATGTATATCAGCAACCCGGAAGTGCAGAAGGATTTACCCGCAAGGGGCGGCAATAAGGATTCTCAGAAGTTCATATCCCTGGTGCGTCTGTTTCTCGACACCGCGGGACAGCCGGAGGGCATCGTCGAGGTCATACAGGACTGCGATACCATCTTCTCCCTGGCGACCCAGCTGGAAAACCAGAACCCTGACAGCCGTGTCTACATTTACAATTCCAGAAAAGAGCTGGTCTACCCCTACAATGATACGAAAGTTGTGCCCGATTACTACGGGCTGATTGAGCGCAGAGGCCTTCCGGAAAATACCGGCAGGCTTTTAAAAACCGATACAGGCGAGAACCTTCTCTTTACATACCGGACCACGCCGGACTATAACTGGACCGTGATCTTAACGAAGCCGAAAGCGGCCATCTACGAGCCTCTTAACACCTTCCGGGTAATGTTCGCCCTGATCGGTATTTTCTCCATTTTACTCACCCTGCTGATCTGTTTCTATATCTCAGAACGGCTGACGGCACCGCTTCGGAAGCTGACGGCGGCCACCGGCAAGATTACCATCAACCGGGTGCTGGACGAGAATAAGGTGAATCTAACTTCCGCGGACAGCAATATCACAGAGCTTTCCATGCTTTGCGAATCCATCCGCAGTATGTATGAGAAGCTCCGCAGCACCTCCCAGGAAGTGCTCTTATCCCAGAGCGAGGAGACGAGAGCCAAGCTGCAGGCCACACAGTCGCTGATCAATCCGCATTTTCTCTATAACAGCCTGACGAATATCAGCGTCATGGCCGAGGAGGAGATGAATGAGGACATCATTCAGATGTGCCAGGCCCTGTGCGATTATTTCCGGTATATCTCCTCCTCCAGCGAGATGATCGTTCCGTTAAAAGAGGAGATCTTCTACACCAAACGGTACTTAGAGATCATGCAGATGCGTTATACCGAGGAATTTCATTACACCTTTGCCATTGAGGAAGAGGCCGAAAACATCTGCATTCCCAAATTGATCATCCAGCCGCTGGTGGAAAACGCCTTCAAATACGCCTTCGACAAACAGCCGCCCTGGGAGCTCACCATCTCCGCTTCCATCGAACACGACCGCTGGCTGCTGAGAATCCAGGACAACGGCGGCAATCTAAAAGATGAGAAGAAGCAGGAGCTGCTCCGCCTGTACCGGAACTTAAACCTCAATGAGGAGTTGAAATCCATGCAGATCGGAGGCATGGGACTGAAGAACGTATATCTCCGGCTGAAACTGCTTTACGGAGAGAAGGCAGTATTTGAAATTGAAAATACACTGCCGCTTAAGACGATCTTTATCCTTGGCGGGCCTGTTTACCATTCAAAGCCGCTCCACTAAGTTCGTGAAAAACCTCACTATACCCGATAAAGCGGGGCACGCTGAGTGGAGATGACAAGTATCGCACGTAAGAGACCAAAATACGGTCTCTAAGTGCTCATAACGAGGAGGAATACCATGAGCAGCATCCCCCATTATAAGTATCTGGTCGTGGAGGACGAAAGCCTGATACGCAAAAACTTAATAAAAAAGATCACAGCCCTGGAACTGCCGCTTACCCTGATTGGGGAGGCGGCCAATGGAATGGAGGCCATCGTAAAGGTGGAAAAGGACTGTCCCGACCTTGTCATCACAGACATCCGCATGCCGCAGTGCGACGGCCTGGAGCTGTCCCGGTATCTGCACAAGAATCATCCGGGAGTGAAGATCATCATTCTCAGCGGCTATGACGACTTTTCCTACGCTCAGGCCGCCATCAAGTTCGCAGTCAGGGATTATCTGTTAAAACCGGTGACCGCGCAGGCGCTCTCCGAGTCGCTTCAGAAGCTGCTGATCACGATGGGGACGGAGACCGAGGAACTGGAGACCTACCGGACCAGGAACAGCGCCCTGGATCAGAAGTCCATCTGCGAGCTTTTGGAAAAATATCTTCAGGAAAACTATCCGCACGACGTCTCCTTTCAGGAGCTGGCCGAGAAATTCGGATTTACGCCGGAGTATTTGGGGAAAATATTCAAGAAATATACGGGGGAAACTCCGTCCAAATACTTGACGAAGCTGAGAATGAACGAAGCCAAGCGGCTGCTCCTTAACAATCCGGACATGGAGATCCAGATGATCGGAGAGCTGGTCGGCTATAAAGACGGCTTCTACTTCAGCCGTGCATTTAAGAGTTATACGGGAATTCAGCCGAGTGAATTCAGAAACCGCTGATAAGTACACGTTCAGAATAGAATAAAGAATCCGACAAGCCGGATTCTTGCGCCGGAGCGCGGTTGCTTTAGGATCACTTTCCTATTACACAAAAAAGCTTTTAAGCACAAGATCTTATGCTTAAAAGCTTTTTAACTGGGCTACAAGGATTCGAACCTTGAAATGACGGAGTCAGAGTCCGTTGCCTTACCATTTGGCGATAGCCCATCAACACAACGGTTGTATTATACTATACGATATTCTCCTCGTCAAGCCCTTTTTCCATATTTTTTCTATTTTCTTTATTATTCCTTCAAATCAAACAGCTTAAACCATATTTCGTGTGCGGCAAATGACAGGGTTCGCGTCACGCCGCAGACGTCGCAGCAGCCGGCGGTTGGGTCTGTGGTTCGGCCGGCGCTTCCGTCGGAGGCTCAGTGGCCTGGGTGCTCTCCGTCTCCGGTACCGATTCTGTTTCGGCCGGTGATGTGGCAGAAGCCTCAGACGATTCCGTCGTCTGAGGCTGTGTTTCCGTTTCTTTTGTTTCTTCAGTTTCCGGCGGCACTACCGGTTCCTCGTTGGCATCGCCATCCCCGATTACCGGAGTCTCGAAGGTTCCCTTCACCGTCGTCTGCTTCCCGTTCTTCGGGGATATTCCGCCGAGAACGAACGTATATGAGGTTCCGCCTTCCAGGCCGCTTACGTAGATCTCACAGGTGGAGCTGTCCGTATCGCCTACCATGGCGGAATACGTGGTTCCGCCCTCATCCTTTACCGATACGGTGGGGTTCTTCCACTTTACCTTTGTCTTAAAGTTGACTGTCACCACACCATTCTCATAATCGACGTAATCGATCTTGATCTTCGCATCTGAGACCGGCACCTGCGCTTCCGTCGTCGGCGCCTCTGTCGTCATCACCGGCAGATCGGTGGGAGCCGGCGCTGTCGTCTGCGGAACCGGAGCCGCTGTCGTCTGATTCCCCGTCTCGGTCTCGGATTCCTCCGCCGTCGTCGTTTCCTCTGTCGTCGCCTCTGTTGTCACAGGCACTGTCGTGACCGGCTGCGTGGTCGTCTGGGCGGTGGTGGTCATATCCTCGCTCACACCCGCGTGGCCTCCTACCGCATAGGAACGCTCCGTAATCTCCTTTGCAATCTCCTCCATGGTCAGGGGAGCCAGCTTCTCCATGTCCTCCATGGTCAGAGCCGGATTCTGATCGATCAGTTCTTTCAAAAAATATGCTTTTCCATAGGATATTCCGTAATCGTCCGCCAGCGCCTTCACATGATCCTCTTCGATGACCTGCTGGTCGTATACCACGGCTTTCACCTGATTTTCTTCCAGGGAACTCTGAATATCATTCACGACCGACGACCGCAGGGCTGATGCCTTGCTGACGCTGTCGTTGGAGACTGTTACAAGAATGGCGTTGTCCAGATCATCCAGGTAGCCATGGGTCACCATGGAACCGATCACCGCGTTCACCGCCACATTGAGATCAACACCCTTTAGATTCATGTCTTCCATAATGGCTTTCGCGTCTTCGTTCAGCGGCTCTGCCTCCAGCACCCGGTTCTTCCGGTTCACGGACAGCTCCACGCTGGGATTGACATCGATGCCGATTACGGAGTCCACTTTTCCGTTGCGGTACGTATATGTGCCTCCGGCGACTGCCACCATACAGAGGCACGCCGCGGCCAGAGCTGCAACCACGCGCATCCGCTTTCGCATCACGGTGATGGAGCTCACGGCTCTTCCCGCCTCCTCATGCAGCTCCTCCGCTGCCATCTGGGGTACACTCAAATCGATTTTATCCAATACATTCGGAGTCAGGTCCATGACCGCAGACTTCAAATGCGCTTTTATCTGTTCTCTGTTCAGTTGTCTGTCGGTTTTGTGAAACATGAACACTTCCTCCTCTCTTTTTATTCCTTGATCTTTATGTCAGATAATTTTCTAATTTCTTCATTGCACGGTTATATTTAGACAGGACGGTAGCCAAAGGCATGCCTAATGAAGCTGCGATCTCCCGGTGCTTCATCCCGGCAGTCGCGTGCAGAAGGACAATCTCCCTCTCCTCTTCTTTCAGGATCTTGAGCGCCGCGGCCAAAACCAGCTTATCCGCCGCCTGTTCAATCTCCGGGCATACTTCCCCTGTCTCTTCGCCTTCCAGATCCTCAAATGCGATATCGGACTCATGCTTCTGATTGCGAAACTTCATGTAGCATAGATTCCTGGCTATGGTAAACATCCATGCCAGCGGCTTCCCCTGGGACTTGTAACCCGCAGCGGAAGTCCATACCTTTATATAGGTCTCCTGCATGATCTCTTCGGCATCCTGGGGATTCTTTACAATAGACAGGATAAACCCGTAAATTGACCGGTCTGTATTCTGATATAATTGTCTGAACGCTTCCTGGTCTCCCGTTCCAACCTTATTAAGGAGCACCTCATCGCTTAACCGGCCGTAGTCTTCCGGCCCATCAAGGCTCATCATACCCATAAACAACATGGAGTCGATTTCCTTTCTACTAAGTTAATGCAGGATGCTGTCTTCTTATTGCATATTATGGAAATTTTTTTGTTTCCTTATTCTTCCACACCAAAGCCGCTTTCTGTCGTCATGACCAGACAGCACCTGCTATCCCGCTCTGCTACCTTCTCTGTTATCTCTGTCCTGATCTGTTCTCTCGCCGCCCTGTCGTAATCCCTGGGAACGACCAGATCGAAGATCAGATTGATCTGTTTTTCACCTTCAACCATACGAAAATCGTGGAAACTGCATTTGGAATCGATGCTCTTAACGATAGCTTCCACCATTTTCTTAAATTCCGTTACCCTGCAGTCCTTCGTCTCAATGGGATCCATATGGATCACAAGGAAAATACCGAAGCGGCGCTGTGCCTCCCGCTCCACATAATCGATGATTTCGTGGGATTTTTCAATGCTTACATCATTCGGTACCTCCGCATGGATCGACGCCATGCTTCTGGAAGGCCCGTAATTATGTACGATCAGATCGTGACTTCCCACAATTCCGTCAAAGCTTTCAACAAATTCCGTGATCTCCTGGTAAAGCTTCGGATCGATGGGCTCTCCGATCAGGGGAGCCAAAGTATCCTTGGCAATCCCGACACCTGCCCACATGACGATAAGCGACACGATAAGGCCCACGATTCCATCGATATTGAGCCCCCAGATTCCGTAAACCAGAATGGACAGTATGGTCGCTGAGGTTGTGCCCACATCGCCCATGGAATCCGCCGCGGTCGCCATCATGACAGAGGAATGGATCCTCTTTCCCAGCTTTCTGTTAAACATTCCCATCCACAGCTTCACGCAGATGGACATGAGAAGAATAACTATGGAAATATACTTAAACGTCATCTCTTCCGGATGAAGAATCTTGCCGAGAGACGTCTTAAACAGCGAAAAACCCACCTGGATGACGATAAAAGCCACGATAAACGCCGCGATATACTCCACCCGGCCGTGTCCGAAGGGATGATCCTCATCCGCCGGCTTGCCCGCCATCTTCACGCCGATAAAGCCGATGATGGAGGAGGCCGCATCCGATAAGTTGTTAAATGCGTCAGCCATGACGGAAATGCTGTTGATCAGCAGTCCGATAAACAGCTTCGCAGCAAATAAAAGCACATTGCAGCAAATGCCCACGGTGCTGGCCATCAGGCCATACTCCGTTCTCACGCCGATATCTCCCGTATTCTCGTAATCCTTAACAAAAGTCTTCACTAAAAAATCTGTCATGTTACTCCCTGTCCTCATACATAACCCGCTCCAGAAACAGACCTTCCGGCGGCGCCGTAAAGCCGGCTGCCTGTCGGTCCAGTTTCAGCAGGATTTCCTTCATTTCCTGTGGACTGCGCTCTCCGAGCCCAATCTCGATCAGCGTTCCCGTGAGAATTCTGACCATATGATATAAAAAACCGTTTCCCGTATAGCGGATCAACAGTTTTGTTCCTTCTTTTTCAAATGTGATATCCGAAATCGTCCTCACTGTGGACTTTTTCATCTTTTTGTTGCCGCAGAAGCTCTTGAAATCGTGTTCCCCCAGAACACAGGCCGCCGCTTCCTCCATCCGTTTCACCGACAGAGGCTTTCCGAGCCCGTAACAGTACTTCCGCTCGAATACATCCTTCTTCGGTCCCATCTCAATCCTGTATAAATACGTCTTTTTCACAGCATTCAACCTGCTGTGGAACTTGTCCGGCACCGTCTCCACAGAGAGCACGGCGATATCCTCCGGCAGGTACTGATTAAAGTATGCCCTGATCTGGTCTTCCGTCATACCGGTATCTGCATGGAAATTAGCCGTCTGGGCCAGAGCATGGACTCCGGCGTCTGTCCGCCCCGATCCGTGCACCTCCACCGGCCGTCCGGTGAGCTTCAGTAAAATCCCCTCCAGCTTACCCTGAAGCGTGTTTCCTGTATTACCCTGTTTCTGCCAGCCGTCATAGCGGCTTCCGTCATACTGAAGAACTATCTTATAATTTTTTATCACGTTTTTTTACTCCCGTCCTGCTTAAAATCCGTCCAGCTGCCATAAATACCACGGTTCCGAAGGCCGCTCCCGCACAGTCCAGCCAGACATCGCTGATCTGTCCTGACCGGCCGGCCACAAAAAGCTGTATCGTCTCATCGGTAAACGGCACCAGAAAGCTTACAAGCACCTGAGACAGAACGCGCCTGTCCAGTGACAGGGCAAACGTCCGAAAACAGAGGCAGAGCAGTATTCCCAGCGCGGCGTATTCCGTAAAATGCGCCGTCTTGCGGATCACATGCTCCGTAATGATAGTGCTGTCCACGCCTCCCGCTGTCAGAACCTGCTGTACCAGCTTAAGCACCGCCCCGCTGTCCGCGGAGGAGAGGTCGGCCGTCTTCATGGAATTGGAGAAAATAAACAGCACGTAAAGCACCGCCGCGGCACTCCAGAGATACTGTCTCCTCTTCGCTGTCATCGCAGCATACCGCTTTCATCAACCAGCCTCGCCGCTTTTTTAAGCACGTCCTCATCCTGGACGAGGGCCAGCCTCACATATCCCTCGCCGGAAGGTCCGAAGGCGCTTCCCGGAGTGACCAGAAGTCCTGCCTTTTCGGCCAGTTCCATGGCAAAGGAGGTGGAATCGGAAAAATTATCCGGTATCTTCGCCCACACGAACATGGTGGCCTCCGGCTTGTCCATCTTCCATCCGATCTCCGTCATCCCGTCACACAGGGCGTCCCGTCTGCGCTCATAGGCCTTTCTCGTGGTCTCCACACAGGCCTGGTCTCCCGTAATCGCCGCGACCGCCGCCTTCTGGACAGGCAGAAACATGCCGTAATCCATATTGGATTTCAGCATCTTCAAGTGGCTCACCACCTCTTCATTGCCCACACAGAAGCCGATTCTCGCGCCTGCCAGCCCGTAGGTCTTGGACAGGGAGTTAAATTCCACGCCAACCTCTTTTGCACCTGGAAAATGAAGGAAGCTTCCGCACGTCTTCCCGTCAAATACCAGCTCGCTGTACGCGTTGTCGTGCAGGACGATGATGTCATACTTTTTCGCAAACGCGATGACCTCCTCGTAAAAGCAGTCCGGCGCCATGACCGTGGTCGGATTGTTCGGGTAAGAAATGACCATAAGTTTCGCCTTTTTCGCCGTCTCTTCCGGAATCTCGCTCACATCGATGATGTATCCGTTTTCCTTTCTCTGAGGCATATAAAAAAGGGTGGCACCCGCCAGAAGAGGACCATCCGCAAAAACAGGATAACAGGGATCGGGAACCAGAACGACATCTCCCTCATCGGCAACAGACAGCGCAATATGGGCCAGTCCTTCCTGAGATCCCAAAAGCGAACAGATCTCCGTCTCCGGATTCAGGCTCACGCCGTAGCGCCTCTCATACCACTGGGCTGCCGCCTCCAAAAGCTCCTTCTGGTCGCTGATGGCATAGACGTAATTCTTCGGATCCGCAGCCGCCTCGCACAGGGCATCGGTAATATGTCTGGCCGGCGGTATGTTAGGCGCCCCCACGCCTAAATCGATCACGGTCTCTCCCCGCTCTTCCTTCTGTCTTTTTATCTCCAGTAATTTAGAAAATATTCCTTCTCCGAATCGGTCCATTCTCTCAGCAAACTGCATCGATTTCTTTCCACCTCGCACTTCCATCAAGATTTTATCAAAATCCATAATGTATATTATTATAGTACAAAGGTGGACATAATACAAGAAAAGTTTCAGGAGGGCGGCCAGCCAGCGCCGCATCCGTTTCTGCCGGTGTCTTTGCATGACTGGAGTATTTTTCTATACATATACGAAAATTCCTCAAAAGACGGCTGCCCGACTTCTGAGGAATCTGATATCCATATTCACGGCCGCGCAGCTCTGCGTACTGCATCGGGCCTGTCCCGCTCCGGGGCGTATCGTATTTCTTCTACTGCACCGATTCCAAATAGGCCAGGACCGCCTTCAGGCAGCCGTCCACGCCCACCAGACCGCTTTCCAGAGAAAGGTGGTAGTTCTGGGCCTTTCCCCACTCATTACCGGTGTAATACTGATAGTAATCCTTCCGTTTCCGGTCGACCTCGCGGATTCTGCTCTCCATCTTCACAGGATCGACGCCTGTCTCCAGGGAATTCATACGTTTGATCCGGTCCTTCATCCTGGCGTAAATGAACAGATTCACACTATTCTCCAGAACCATGTCCGCGCACCGTCCAACGATCACACAGGGGCCCTGGTCCGCCAGCTTCCGGATCACCCTGGACTGCGCCAAAAAGATCTGATCCGACATGGGAACCTGATAGATGGAAGAAAATGGCGAGTAGAAATGGCGGTCCAGCGGATCTTTTATGAACGGCATGTTCTCATCATAATGAAGAAATGCGTCCTCCGACATGTCGCTCTCCTCTGCAGCCATGGAAATCAATTCCTTATCGTAAAACGGAATTCCCAGACTCTCAGCCAGTTTCACTCCCAGTTCACGCCCGCCGCTTCCAAATTCACGACTGATTGTAATCGCTCTTTCCATAAACCATTCCTCCTTGTCCTGAGCACTCAAAACGGCTGAAACAGGCCGCATGTGTACGATGTATGTGCTAAAACTCATACCTGCATTGTACCACATCCGGCCGTTTCTGTACACCATTTTGCATACCGTTTCTGTGTGCCTGTCCGGGAGTCTTTATAAGAGTCTCTTCAGGTTATGACAAACATACTTCAGGACCCGCGCTGCCGCGCTTTCAGTTCCTCCACGATCGAAACACTGGCCGTCGATCCGATCCGGCTCACCCCCATACCGATCATCTCAAGCGCCGTGTCAAGCGTTCGGATTCCCCCCGCCGCCTTTATCTTCACCGCATCTCCCACCATCCGCTTCATCAGCATAATATCAGCTGCCGTGGCGCCGCCGCTCCCAAAGCCAGTCGAGGTCTTGATAAAATCAGGCCGCACCTCCAGGGCAATCCGGCAGAGCGCCTCCTTCTCCTGATCCGTCAAATAGCAGTTTTCAAAGATGACCTTGGAGATTACTCCCGCCTTTCTGCACGTCTCCACGATGGAAGCCATCTCCCGCTCCACGTATCCGTAGTTCTTCTCTTTCAGCTCCGTCAGGTTTACGACGTAGTCGATCTCATCGGCCCCGTTTCGGATGGCCTCTTTCGTCTCACTGGCCTTGTCGTTGATCGTCGTCTGCCCCAGCGGAAAACCGATGGCGGCTCCCACATGGACATCGGAGCCGGAAAGCAGCTCCCTGCACAGAGCCACCGGGGCCGGATTGATGGCTACCATCCGGAATCCGTATTCCCTGCTCTCCCTGCACAGCTTCTCAAAATCGGCCCGTACCGCATAGGCCTTCAGCTGGGTATGATCAAAATACCCGGCCAGTTCCTTTGGCGTTATCTTCATGTCTGTCTCCCTCCTCATTCCTTACCTGGCCAGCTCCAGAATCTCCATCACCGCCGTCTGGTCCAGTTTTTCCATACTTCCCAGGCTGCCGCCCGCAACTGCGCGCCCGGCCATTCGTGAAAACTGGCTGTCATCGATTCCGGCCTCTGTGAGCGTGGTAAAAAGCCCCAGTCTCCGGAAGAAATTCTCCAGGCAGCTGATTCCCAGCGCGGCCAGCTCATCCTCCCGCTTATCCTCCGCTTCGATTCCGAATACCCTTTCCGCAAACTGTGCAAAACGCGCCGGATTTCTCCTGCTCACAGCCTTCATCCACGCCGGAAATACGATGGCCAGCCCCGCTCCGTGGGCAATGTCGTAGAGGGCGCTCAGCTCGTGCTCAATGTTATGGCTGGCCCAGTCCTCTTCCCTTCCTTTTCCCAACAGTCCGTTGTGGGCTACATTTCCCGCCCACATGAGTTCGGCCCAGACCTCGTACCGGTCCGGATCCGCTAATGCCAGCGGCGCATTGTGGATGATCGTCTTCATGGTCGCCTCACAGAGACGGTCTGACAGCTCCGTGTT
Source organism: Hungatella sp. L36 (assembly GCF_014288035.1). Taxonomy (NCBI): domain Bacteria; kingdom Bacillati; phylum Bacillota; class Clostridia; order Lachnospirales; family Lachnospiraceae; genus Hungatella; species Hungatella sp. L36. The sequence continues at coordinate 58,184 of NZ_JACOPC010000023.1, forward strand.
CCCATTGGGAGAGAAATACCGTTCCATCACATGGGCCAGTATATCGGCGCTTCCCGCTGCAATCTGCCGTTTCGGAAGCGTGTAACAGAGCTCCGGATTTAAAATGGCAAACTTCGGATACAAAAGCGGTGAGCAGAACGACTTCTTCTCATTCTCCTCCTCTCTCGTAATCACGCTGCCGTCACTGCTTTCGCTCCCGGCCGCCGGAATGGTTAAGACCACCCCCGTGGGAAGGACTCTCTCCGGCCGCTTCTCCGTATGGTAAAAATCCCACACATCGCCCGGATATAAGACGCCTGCCGCAATGGCCTTCGCCGTGTCGATCACGCTGCCACCTCCTGCTGCCAGCACGAAATCCAGCCCTTCTCGCCTGCACAGCAAAATCCCCTGATGCACCAGCGACAGTCTGGGATTGGGACGGACGCCCCCCAGCTCCCGGTATTCCACTCCCGCCTCTGTCAGTGATTTTGTGATCGCACCGTACGTCCCCGCAGCTTTTAAGCTCTCTCCTCCATACAGCAGCAGAATCCGCCTGGAGTAAGCGGCCGTTTCCCGCCCCACCTCGTTATGGGTTCCCCTTCCAAACAGGATGCGGGTAGGATTGTACCAGATAAAATTATTCATGTTTTTCCCCCATCTCTTTCCGATAAGCGCCCAGTTCGCCATAGACTCCCGTCAGAGCGTCATACGCATGGTTAAATATCTCATACAGGCGGTCGTACCGCAGACGGTTTTCCTCCCTCGGCATCACCGTATCCACGATGGCGTTAATCCTTTTCGCCTCGGAGAAATCCCGGTATATTCCCACGCCCACGCCGGCGCACACCGCCGCGCCCATGCTGGTTGCCTCCTCCCGGTATGCCGGTATTTTTAATGGCATCTGGAAGATATCCGAGAGAATCCGGGGCCACGTCTGCCCCTTGGCACCTCCGCCGATGAGCATCAGCTCCTTCATCTCACGTTCCCGCTGCATACTCTCTAAAATAACCCGCAGATTGAAACCAACGCCTTCCAGCACGGCCCTGGATAAGTCATGTTTTCCGGTCGTCACCGACATGCCCAAAAAGGCGCCTCTGGCATCCGGATTCCAGCGCGGTGAGCGCTCCCCCAGAAGATAGGGCAGGTATAGAAGACCGCCCGCTCCCGGTGTGGATTCCATGATTCCCCTGTTGATCCGCTCATAAGGGCTTTCTCCCGTTTTCGCGGCCTCCTCCATCTCTCCGCGGCACAGCGTATTGCGGTACCACTGATAGGAATAGCCTGCCGCCTGCATGGTACCGCAGGGAGTATAGAGCTCCGGGTCCAGATGAACCCAGTTAAATGTCCGCATCTCAGGATCGAATAACGGCTCCCTCGACGCCAGCGATATCCAGGACGATGATCCCAGCACCAGATAGGCACTCCCCTCATCCACCACACCAGCCCCGACACAGGCGCAGCTTCCATCCCCGCCTCCGATCACGACAGGCGTTCCCTCCAAAAGTCCGGTGGCCTCTGCGGCTGCTTTCGTCACGCCCCCGGCGATATCGGTCGATGGATGCAGCTCCGGAAGCAGCTCTTCATCGAGGTCCAGTGCCCTTAAGATCTCTTCGGACCACATTTTCGCCCGGATATCGAAGAGATTCGTTCCCGACGCGTCGCTGTAATCCGTCACGAACTTCCCCGTCAGACGGCAGATGATGAAATCCTTGGCGTGCAGCATCTTATAACAGCGGCGATAGACGTCCGGCTCGCGGCGGCGCACCCATAAAAGCTTTGCCGCGGAATAGGAGGCGCTGAGCCGGTGGCCCGTAATCTCATATCCGCGCTCCATACCGATACGTTCCACCATCCACCGTTCCTCTTCCACCGCTCTCGTATCCGCCCAGATGATCATCGGGCGCAGGGGATTCCCCTCCCGGTCCACAGGCAGGCAGCCCATCATCTGGGCGCTGAAGGACACGGCAGCTATCCTTTCCGGCCGCATCCCTGTTTTTTCCAGAAGCTCTCTCGTCGACGCACAGACCGCATTCCACCAGTCCTCCGGGTCCTGTTCCACAAATCCCGGCTGCGGGTAACTCGTTGGATATTCGTGGACACAGCTGGCCACCAGCGTTCCGTCCACACGGTAGAGTGTGGCCTTATTTCCGCTGGTTCCCAGATCGTGGGCCAGAATACAGGTGCCCCCGCGGTCTCCCGCATTTCCTAAAGTTCCCTGTCCCATGGCGCCTCCTTACAGCGGCAGCTGCACCAGAGCAGCCGGCATCTCGTGTTTTAAATTCACCTTTCCCGGTCCCGTCACAAGGTCGAAGCAGGAGACGATAATCCGGCCGTCCCATACAATCGGCTCCCCTGGCTGATCCAGTCCTCCGTCCGCGCCTTTGCAGTCCGGGCTCTGGGCAATCCGCCGTACCGTTCCTCCGGGTGTCACCTGCACGATGGCATTGGCACAGAAATCCGCGATATATAAGTTTCCTTCCTCGTCGAATATCATGCCATCCGTACTTTTAAGCTCCTCCGGATCCCGGGCGAACAGCGTGTTTTCGTCCAGGCTTCCGTCCTCCTTAAACGTAATCCGGTAAACGGCTCCGTCCCCGAAATTCCCCACATAGAGCCGTCCTTCCCGATCAAAGACGATCCCGTCGGCGCCATACTGGCAGTCCTGATTCTCCGTCACAAAGGTGGCGAAGATATGGCGGTCCTCCAGGGTATTGGTGATCTGAATCCCTTCCTCGTCAAGGCCGAACCGGTATACGCAGCTCACCAGCTTTCCATCCGGCCTCCTGACCGGATGCAGATAGCTCTGTGTGACGTACATGTACCCGCCTCTGATCCGGATACCATTAGGATGCTCCATGTGTTCCGCCACGACGACGGTCTTTAAGATAGTTCCTTCCTCATCTACCGTGAGCTTCAGGATTCTGCCCTTGTACAGCAGCTCTTCCCTTTCACTCCAGCCCTGGTTGTCGCAGAGATAGAGATTCCACTCGTCATCGAAGGCGATCCCCATATTTCTGGCCACCCCGGTCTCCGGATGGACCGGTACGTCGAACCACTTTCGCACATGGCCCTCTTTATCGATCCGGACCACACAGCCGGAAATGCTGTCATCCGCGTAATTCGGGCAGGACAGCACCAGATTTCCATGGCGGTCAGCTGCCATCCCGTCAGGTGTGCATACGTACTCCGGCAGCGTGCAAAACAGTCTGCTCTCTCTCATTCCAACTCCTCCATTTCTAAAATCGAACCACGATTTTCTTCGTATCCGGCTTCTTCGCCTCGATCAGTTCAAATGCGTCGGTGATCCGCTCAAAGGGGATCACATCGGAGATAAAGTCCATGGGATCCAGGACCCCCTGGTTAATCCACGCCATAATCTGGGAATGGGCTTCCCCTTCCTCCCTCTTGCTGGGCCACTGCACAAACTGGAGTGTCCAGTTATAGGGGGCGCTGCTCCAGTCCAGCTTCATGGACAGTTCAGGAGAGATGCCGTAGCAGCAGATTTTTCCGTTGTATTTCACCAGCCCCATCGCCTGGTTAATCAGTGCATTGACGCCCACCGCGTCCACCACATAATCCACGCCCTCCGGGAAAATCCGTTTCACCTCCTCCGTCACATTGCAGGAGGCAGAATGAAACGCGTAATCGGCCCCCATCCGCCTCGCGGTTTCCACCTTGTCCTCCAGAATATCCGTGGTGATCACCGTCTTAAGTCCCAGCAGCTTTAAAAACCTGGTAAAGCAGAGCCCTACCGGACCTGCGCCGAATATCACCGCGGTCTCATTAGGCTGGAATCCGAACCTTCGGATGGCGCTTAAGACCTCCCGAAACGTGATGATCATGGAAGCGCCCACCGCATCCACCCGATCCTCCGGCCGGATAACGGTCTGAGCCGCATAGGCTTCGTTCCACTGTTTTGTGCCAGGGCCCATCCCATGGCGGATGGCGCTCTTCTCATCTCCCACCACACAGTATTCCGCATAGGCGCCCCATCCCGGAACGTATCCGTCGGCCGCCTCCTCCAGAAATGGGAGCAGCACACGGTCGCCCACATGAAGGTTTTCCACAAATTCTCCCGTTTTTACCACTTTTCCCACACCTTCGTGCCCCAGTATAGCGGGGTATGTGTGGAAATTCTTAAATGTCCTGTGAATCAGCTTCCGATCCGTTCCGTTGCACACCCCGCAGCTCTCCATTTTCACGAGCGCCTGGCACGGGCCAATCTGCGGCATGCTTATCTCTTCCACCGATAAACGGCCTTCCCCATCTACAATTAACGCTTTCATACGCTTCTCCTTTTTTGTTTGCCCGTAATGCATTGGTCTGTTCAAACCCACCCTAGCCAATCGCTGCCACCAGAGCCCATAGGCAGCCGCATACCGCCTCCTGTGCATTAATGGTCTTTGGATAATGGATATAGTCCTCATAACAGTTCTGGACGCAGAGCCCCTGGCACGCCGTATGGACATCAGGCAGCCCGTCTTCCCCCGGGACGATGCGGGCAAGAAGCCCATCGTATCCTTTTCTTAAAACCGGCTCCGCCGTCTCCTCCGGCACCATTCCCTTATCCGCCGCCCATTTCCAGGTGTACAGAAACATGGCGCTTCCCGAGGTGTCACACCAGTTATCCACGTCATCGGTCCGGTCCACCACCTGTCTCCACAGGCCGTTCTCCCGATTCTGATATTTCTCCAGGCCGGCCAGCAGCTGATTCAGCTGATTCTCCACCGTCCTCTTTCCCTCATAACCGGCGGGAAGGAGATCGAGAACTTCAGTCAGAATCAGGGCATACCACCCCAGCCCTTCGCTCCAGACACATCCTGACCTGCCATCCGGCCCGGCCCAGGGAGCCATACAGTCCTCACTGTAGGCGTGGACCAAAAGACCGTCGTGCGCATGGCAGTACCGGTAAATCAGTTCCAGCTGCAGCACCGCCTCGTCAAAACACTCCGTTTCCCCGAATACGGCTCCGTACCGGCATAAAAACATCTGCCCCATAAAGACGCCGTCCACCCACATTTCTCCCGGAAACTCGGTACGGTTATGAAGAAAACCGCCTTCTCTCGTCCGCGGATAATCCCGGTAAGTTTCCCGGATCTTTCTGCATGCTGCCTCAAACCGTTTCTCCCCCGTCTGCTCATACATCCAGACCAGCACGGCCCCAGCCATCATGTCGTCCATGCTGCATTCCGTAAAGCCCCGGACACTTCCGTCCTCCGCCACATGGTCCTTACAGTATGTAAGCACATACTCGTAGTATAACTCATCCCCTGTTTTCTCCCATAAATGAATAAACCCCATCAAAAGATAGCCCTGCGGATAGCTCCAGGAACGGTATGGATACTCATCCGCCTTCGGATACCGTTTCTGTATGGCTGCCGCCAGTTCCCGCGCCCTTCCGGGCAGATCCGTTCTATTTATTCTCATTTTGCTTCTCCTTTTTGATAAATCTATCCCTTAACCGCCCCCGCGGTCACTCCCTGCACGATGAATTTCTGTAAAAACAGGAATAAGAAAAACATGGGAAGAATCGAGAGGAGGCACGCCGCGGACGCCAGATTCAGATACGAGATCTGCTGCCCGATAAAAGACTGCTGCGCCACAGGCAGTGTCCTCACTGCCTCCTTGGATACCACAACCAGGGCGATCTGATAATCATTCCAGATTCCCAGCGCCGATAATACGACAACCGTCATGGTAACCGGCTTTAATAATGGAAAAACAATTCTCCAAAAGATCCCCATCCTGCTGCATCCGTCGATCGCCGCCGCTTCCTCCAGCTCCACCGGAACGGTTTTGATAAAGCCGCAGTAAAGGAAGATGTCAAATCCCATCTGAAATCCCACAGACACGAGCACATAGGCCGGACGGCTGTTTAAGAGATGAAGGTTCATCAGATTCTTATAGAGAGGAAACATGATGGTCTGAAACGGCAGCATGACGGAAGCCAGGAATATGTACTGCCAGACTCCGTAAAACCGGTTGTTTCCCCGCCGCACCACGATATAAGCCGCCATGGAACAGATAAGAACCAGAACAACGACACCGCACACGGTAGATACCGTCGAATTGGTAAAGGCCCTCAGGAAATCAGATTTCTGCACCGCCTCCACAAAATTCTGAAGATAGAGCGTATCCGGAAATGCGAGGGGGTTCTTAAGCATGGTCGCCTCCCTCGGCTTAAACGCATAGATAATCAGGACGTAAAACGGCGCCAGAAACAGAATCGTCACACACCACATGACCAGGCTCAGCAGGATAAAACGCCGGCCGGAGGCCGTATGTAATTTCTTTCCCATCACAGCTGCACCTCCCTCTTCCGCAGCAGCTTCGTAACCACTCCCGTGATTACCACCACGAAGATCAGCATCACCAGGCCGGCCATCTGCCCGTACCCGGCCCTGTTATTCGTGAAGAAATGATTGTATACGAACAGGGAAAACGTCTCGGACGCCTTTCCCGGTCCCCCACCCGTTGCCGCCTTCGGATAGTCGAAGACTTTTAACCCATATCCCAGCCACAGTGTGACGCAGGTGGTAAAGGCCGGGGCCAGCATGGGAAATGTCACGTTCCAGAAGGACTGCCACGCGTTTGCCCCATCGATTCGGGCCGCCTCCTTTAGGTCTCCGGGCACCGACTGAATACCGGCGTTGTAGATCACCATGGCCAGCCCCGTATCCCTCCACAGACACATCAGGGCAATTCCCGGAATCACCGTGTTCAGCCTGGTAAGCGGACTTACAATTCCGAAGTTCACCGGAAATACGTCTCCATAGATTCTCTGCCAGATAAATGCCGTGATTACCAGGCTGGCGATAATCGGTAGGAACATGGCGCTTTTCAAGAACCGGTTGCCTGCGACGTTTAAGTTTAATCCCACAGTTATGGCCAGTGCCAGGATATTGACGCCGATGCAGGTAATCACCGTGTACTCCATGGTATTGGAGACTGCATTGATCGTCTGTGTATCGTGAAACAGGGCGGTTAAGTTCTTAAGCCCTACAAAATCATACTCCTTCGACAGACCGTTCCAGTTTGTGAACGCAATCCCGAACGCCTGAAAAAACGGGACTGCGATGACGAAAAGGAATACCAGGGCGGCCGGGAGTAAAAACATGAAATCAATACTGTTTTTCTTAACAGACTTCCATCTGCCTTTCATAGCATACGCCTCCTTTAGGAAAAAGGGAGCCGCCGCGTTTCCGGCCGCTCCCTTTTCGTCAATTCCCGTCAGCCCCCTGTAGCCCGGATATTGTCAAATGATTTCTGCCACTTTTCGATCACCGTCTCCGGAGAATCCTCCGCAATTCTTCCCTCGATGTAGATCTTGTCAAAATCCTGGTAATACTGGCCCGCCAGGCCCGGATTCATCTCAAAATAGTATCCCTTTTCGTCCAGGACCTTCGTAAAGATCGTGAGAAGCGGATCCGGATTATCCGCGCTGACGCCCGAGAGAGCGCTGATACAGCCCGATGCGTTGGCCCATACTTTTCCCGCCTCCGGTGTCAGAACAAACTCTGCGAACAGCATGGCCTCTTCCATGTGCTTGCTCCCCGATGAAATCATGAAGGAGTCATCGGCATTGGCCGGCATATAGTTCTTTGCCGGATCGTCAGACCATGGATAATACGTAAATCCAAACTCATCCGTATTGCCTGCTGCCTTCTGTGCGATTCGGATATCGGAGATCGCCCATGTTCCCTGCATCATCATGGCTGCGTCACCGCGTCCGAACTGCGCATACTGGTCGGACGCCTGCTGGCTTGCCGCCTTCTCATCTACCAGCGCGTAATCACGGACCAGCTGCTGGCCGTGCGTAATAATGTCCACAAATTCCGGATAATCGGAAAACTTCTTTTCCCCGCTCATCAGTTTCTCAAAAATCATCGGATCGGCAACCATCGGTCCCGTAAAAGTCTGGCCCTCGATGATGATATTCTCTGTCCAGGATTCCGCATAACCGGAAGCCAGTGGAACCATTCCCGCATCCTTTATCTTCTGGCAGGCCTCCAAAACTCCCGACATCGTATCTAAATCCTCCGGCTTCACTCCCGCTTTTTCCAGCATGTTTTTGTTGTAATAGAAGCCATATCCGCCTCTGTCCAGAGGAATTCCATAGATTTTTCCGTCCAGTGATATGGAATCGATACAATTCTTATCGATATTATCCGGGAAAATGGAGGGATCCAGCGGTTCCACCAGCCCGGCCTCTATGACCTCCGGCGTCTCAAACGGCCGGTAATTGATGAAATCAGGCGCATTGTCCGCCGCTACCCGCTGTTTGTACTGATTAATAAAATCATCTCTGGAAAGGAACTCCACCTCGATCTTTATGTTCGGATACTTCTTCGTAAATGCTTCCGACAGCGCTACCAGTCCGTCTTTCTTCCCCTGTTCCCCCATGTGGTGAAGAAATGTCAGTGTGACTTCCTCTTTGTTCTCCCCTTTGTTTTCGTCCTTGCTCTCCTCCTTTTTCTCTTCTCTGTCCTCCTCCTTCTTTGCCTCTGCTTTTGCTTCTGTCTCTGCCTGAGCAGCGCTCTTCGTCTCTCCGGTCTTTCCGGATCCTGAGCTGCATCCCGTCAAGGCCGCGATGGCCAGACATGACGCCAGTGCCAGACTAACCCATCTTTTTTCTCTCTTTCTCATATCTCTTCTCCTTTTCTTTGTTCTTGGGTTTCCCACTGACACTATTGTATATCATTCAACATGCACAAACAATTTAACAGAAATGATATTTTATTAGTTATTATGACGTCTTCTATCTGCCGTACCAAATTACCAGGCGTACGCCTGACAGGGATAAATGCATTACGTTCTGTTCTGAATATACTCTGTCGGTGATTTTCCCGTTTCTTTTTTAAAGAACTGATAGAAATACGCATAATTGTCGATTCCCACCATGTTGGATACCTCATAGACCTTATATCTGCCCTCACGGAGCAGCTGGACCGCTGTCTCCAGGCGAATCTGATTGAGAACATCAATAAAACTCTTTCCCGTATCCTTTTTGATCAGCCGGCTTAAATGAGCCGCCGACAGCCCCACATAGTCGGCCAGTTCCGTCAGACTGATCTTCCTGCTTAAGTTTTCCCGCATATACGCCAGCGCCCGGCGCACCACAAAGGCGTAGTGCTCCTCCTTCTTCTCTTCCAGATACTGCATATGCTCTTTGCGGGTCATTTCAGTCAGTATTTGATTTTCGGTCAGGCTGCAGGTTCCATTGAGGCTTATATTTCCGGTCGGTTTTCCTGCTCCTCCGTACCTCTCCTCCATGCTCCCCCCGGCAATCCGCCTCACCGTCTCCACCAGCTCCTTATTTTCAATCGGCTTCAGCAGAATATCCGCGGCCCCCAGCCGCAGCGCCTGCTGCGCATACTGAAACTCGTCAAAACCGGTAATGACAATCGACGAAAACGTATCGTACTCCTCTTTCAAGGCCTTAACCATCTCCAGGCCATCCATTCCAGGCATTTTAATATCGGTGATGATAATATCCGGATGATGCTCCTTCGCATATCGGAGTCCCTCGATTCCATTCGTCAGACTTCCCTCGATTTCACAGCCCATGGCCGCCCAGTCGATGGTCTCGCAGACAGCCCTCCGGACGAGAGCATTGTCATCGACTACCATAATTTTAATCATGTAAATCCCCCGTTTCTGTCGATGGCCGGAAGGACTACCTTCACGACGGTCCCTTTTCCCACCTGGCTCGACACTGTAATCCCGTACTCCTGCCCGTACAGAATTTTTATCCGTTTCTCCACGCTGACCAGGCCGAAATGGCTGGAACTGTCTTCCTCCGCGCTGACAGAAAAATCGCAGTACCGTTTCAGAGTCTCCTCGTCCATTCCCGCTCCGTTATCCGCAATCTGTATCACCACGGCCGCTTCTCCCTTCGGCCCGGCAATCAGATCCGACGAGACAAAGATTACTGCCCCCTCGCTTAAATTCTCCACTCCATGAATAACCGCATTTTCCACCAGCGGCTGTAAAAGCAGAGAAGGCACCTGGCACTCCTCCGCCTGCGGTTCCACATCAAAAAACACCTCCAGCCGGTCCTCCATCATAAATTTTTGAACCTCCAGATAGTCACTGACATAGCTGAGCTCCTCCCTCAGCGTCACGGTGCTCTTTCTCCGGTTAATGGCCACACGCATCAGCCGTCCCAGAGACGTACAGATGGAGGCGATTGTGTCCTGTCCGTTTAATTTAGCAACGGCATTTAAGGACTCCATGGCATTGAAAATAAAATGTGGATTCACTCTCGCCTGAAGTGCCCCGTACTCCGCCTGAAGCGCCTTATACTCCGCCTGCTCCGTCTCCAGCTTCTGTCTGGCCAGATGCTCCACCATGTCCTGTAAGCTGACCGCCATATCGTTAAATGCAATCGTAATCTGACCGATCTCATCTTTGGAATAGGGGACGGAGAGCGTGGTCCACTCCCCCTGCCTGAGGCGCTGGATGTGGTCATACAGCTGGCGGATTCCCCGCGTAATACTGCCAGAGATCACCGCGGCGCAGATTACCGCCGCCAGTATGGTCGCAGAGCAGACGATCAGAATCGCCACCAGCATCTGATTCATGGGGCCGAAGAGCTCCTGCTCGTTAATAAGATAGATCACGTTCCACTTCTTGTCCTCGGTTTCCTTATTTCGAACCAGATAGCTCCTGCTTCCGCTCCTGATTAAATGGCGGGAATCGCCGGATTCCCTGCTCTTCTCCAGAATGGACGCCGGATTTAATTGTTCGCCATTCCTTCCAAAGATCACCTCCCCCTCCGGGTTTAGGATGGTAACCTTTCCATTTTTGCTCTGTTCCAATGCCAGAAACTGACGTTCAAATATATCCCTGCTGATCCCCACCGCGATCACACCGTCATACTCCAGTCTGACCGGACTGTAAATGGACCGGATCATGTAGACCTTTTCCGGCTCTGAGGCAAAACACCTCCAGATGGCGCCCTTCGGTATTACTTTTCTGTTGACCCGGATATAGTCTGCGATCTCCTGGTTCACATCCTTAAAGCTCTGCGTTTTATAATCATAATAGGTGATCACCGAGCTGTTGTCCAATGCGTAGAAATCCAGGATCGGCGACCTCGATGTATTTCTCTGATTCACGAAGGAAGCCACGGCGCGGCGGTTATAGTAGATATTGCTGTCCTTTTTATTTAAATAGCTGCCGAACAAATCCCAGTTCTGCACCATATTTAACATCGTATCCTCATATTCCCGTGTTCTCGTTCCGATGTTGACGGCGATCTGGTCAACCAGCGTCTCCACGTACACCCCCGTGCTGTCCAGCTGACGTCTTATGTAAACCGAGCTGATAATCCCTCCCGCTGCCAGAATGCCGGCTGTAATTAAGGATACACTGGTCAGAAGTATCTTTTTTCCAATTTTCATACTGCAATCCCCCGATTTTTAACAGAATGTTCTGATTTTATTCTAAGCTTTTCCTGAAGAGATAGCAATTCTGTTTTTGATGGAAATTATTAGGTTTTCTGACATTTCTGAAAACCGGAGAGAAAACAGGGAAAACTGCATCCGGAAAGGGACGGGGAATTGCGTTTTTTTTGTATATAGTATATGATATAGAAGATTATAAAATAAAAGCTGCGGCAAATACAAGAAGAATGGAGAAACGCATGACAGGATTGATTATCACAGGACATGGGCAGTTTGCCTCCGGTTTGGTCAGCGCACTGGAATTGCTGATTGGACATCAGGAGCTGCTGGCTGCCGTGGATTTTGAATCCGGGCAGAGCTGGGACACATTGATGGAACATTTAAAAGATGCAGCCGGAGCCATGCAGACTTGTGACGAGCTTCTCATACTGTGCGATATGATCGGCGGATCTCCTTATAAATGTGCCGCCGCGCTGACAGATGCAGACCCTCGGCTGACGGTTCTATATGGAATTAATCTGGGTATGGCGCTGGAACTGGCTATCCGATGCAGGATGGGACTGGACCATGACGCACCCGCGCTTGCCGGAGAGATGGTCGCTACCGGAAAGGCACAGATCGGAATGTACCGGTCGGAACCGGAAAAGAGTGACAGGAAAGAGCAGGAGGATAATTTCAGATTATAAAAGCAGTGATCTTTGATATGGACGGTGTTCTGATCGACAGTGAAATCGTATATTTGAACCACATGTTTCAGCGTCTGAAGAAATGGTACCCGGCCTTCTAAAAGAAATAAAAGACCGGGGCTATCTGCTGGCTCTCGCCTCATCGACGACCGTTTTCATTTTGACCGTACACTGGCTGGTTACAGCATGTATGAGCTCTCCGAAGTTCTCACGATTCTGGATCAGCTGGCCGCGGTGAATCAGCAATAGCTTCGAAAAAACTCGCATTCCTCATCGTTGCACCGCGAAGCCTCCTGCAGACGGATGTTGCAGTGGAACACGTGACCCAGGGGCCGTTCCGCGCTGCCATAATACCGGTATACAAACGGAATCTCAAACTCCATCAGCTTCTCCACCAGAAGCGTCGCCTGTTCTCTCAGAAAATCTCCGGTAGCCGTCATGAGAAATACCGGCGGATACTGGCTGGTCACGTAATTCACGAGGCTGATTTTCTCGTATTCGTCTTTCGTCCCTCTCTCCGGCAGAAGATCCGCCATAAGCAAATTGCTCTGGTCCTTCTCGTCTTCGGAGACCGGTGCCCGGTAGACGCCGCAGTTCAGTGCAACAGCCGTCGGCACAAATCTCTCAGGCGGCTGAAAGGGATACTTTGCCGCATATTCCGGGTTTGTGCAGACAGCGGCATAAAGCCCCAGATTGTGGGCCCCGGCGGAATCCCCCACACCGAAGATCCGCGTCCGGTCAAAGCCATATTCCTCCGCATGATCCAGCACCCAGGCAAACACCCGGTTTGTATCCTCCAGCGACGCCGGAAACTTATATTCCGGTGCGAGACGGTAGGTGAAATTTACGACTGCGAATCCGCGGCATGCCAGATCCATACAGTAATACTGGTACCTCTCCTTGTCACCATACACCCATCCGCCGCCATGAACGCTCACAATAACCGGGAGTACCTCCGCCTTATCTTTTGGACGGTATACATCGAGAATCTGCCGCTCTGCATCCTCCCCATAGACGATATCGTCAAAACGCCGGATTCCCTCCGGTGTGGTGAGACCGGCATCTCGCCGGTCATCCCCCTCCCGAAACAGTTTACGAATTGTATCACTCATTTCTGACATAGTTATCTGTACCTCTCTACTTTGTATTTCGTTTTGCTTCCAGGTCATTCTGAATCACCACAATATACTTATCGATATTCATCATGAAACACAGAACCAGGCAGATCACCGCGATGATCGCGCCGCTGTATCCAAACCCGAACCGAATCATGGTAACAGCGGAAGCCGGCTGCACCGCGGCGGTCCCATCATATCCGCCCATGGTAATGATCCAGGTGCAGAGGGCGGAGCCCAGGCCGATTCCAACCTTCATACCGAAGGATGTACAGCAGTTGACCAGTCCTTCCGAGCGGACTCCGGTCTTCCATTCACCGTAATCCACGACATCCGCGGTCATTGCAAAGATGCCGGACATGATCGGTCCCATTCCCATTCCTTTTATGATCAGCCCCAGAAGAACCAGCGGGAAGCTGGAACCGGCCGCACCGATGATCAGCCCGCCCAGAGCCATCAGGAATGCACCGCCAATCATCAGTTTCCATTTTCCGTATCTCTGAATGGCCTTCGGCAGCATAAGATTCACAATGATGGCCGGAATCGTAGTAGCCATGGATATGTAGGTTAAGTAACCCAGATTATTTAAAACGATATTGCAAAAATAGAATGTTGTGGAACCGGTACTGACGATTCCAATATACAGAAACATAAACAGCAGACTCTGAATATAAAAATACCTGTTTTTGAAAAGTGCCGGCAGTGCTGTACTCAGCGGAACATTCTCCACCTGAACCACACCGGTTTCCGCGTCTTCTCCGATATGCTCCCTGGTACCCAGAAAGCAGATGAGACACATAAAAAATGTTACGATGCCGTAAATAATCGACAGCCAGAACCATCCCGCCGTAGACAAAAGGGTTGCTGTCACCGCATTGATAATCAGTGTTGTAAGCTGAGTCATAACGAAACGCGTAGTCGCCGCGGAGGCACGGTCCTGAACATTCAGCGTCATGCGCGACAGCAGTGCGTTAAACGGCAGGTTGTTGGCTGTATACACGATACAGTTCTGGAAAATGTAGGTCAGATACGCATAGACCAGCTTTCCATTCCCGCTTAAGCCTCCGGGAACATTAAACTCCAGGATCAGAGCGATCGCCATAAGCGGCGCCGTCCACAGCACCCATGGCCTTGCCTTGCCCCAGCGGGTCTTCGTCTTATCGACAATCGCCCCCATAATAATATCGGTAACCCCATCGAACACGCGTGCCAGCAGCATCATAGTGCCGACCGCGGCAGCAGCGATCCCCACAGTGTCCGTATAATACGCAGTCAAAAATGTGGAACACAGGGCTACTGTCACATTGGCTCCGCAGTCTCCCATACCATAAGAAATTTTTTCCGACCATGACAAACTGGTTTTCTTTTTTCCCATTGCTTCCCCTCTCCTGTAACTTGATTTTTATAATCCTCATTATAACGGAGACGGACAGGGAATTCCTTGCGTATTTTAGCCAAAAACATCCATATATTGACCTGTACATGAAAATACAGCCGCTATTCTTCTTTATTCTTCTTTATTTCTTTCCATTTTTCTATATTGGAACGGGGTTGTGCCATACTCCTCCTTAAACGCCAGAATCAGTCTCCGGTCGTCAGAGAAACCATTATTGAGAGCAATCTCGAGAATTCCGGAATTAGACGCCATCAGCTGCATCCGCGCCTTCTGAAGGCGGTATTTCGTCAGGTACTCGATAAATGTCATCCCCGTGTGTTTCTTGAAGAAACGGGCGAAATACTCTTTGGAAAAGTAAAACTTATCCGCGATCTCCGCCTGAGAAAGCTTTTCCATGTAATGGTTTTCAATGAACTGGAGGACGCCTTTCAGCCGCTCAATGTTCTTCTGATTGTTCAGCGGCAGGATCACATTTTTCTCCGCCACTCCCTCCTGCGTGATATGGTAGAGAAGCTGGAGTACCAGTCCTTTTATATAAATCCGCTCATAGTATGACGTCTCCGCCTCATCGTCGTAATGGGACAGTGTCACCATCAAATCCCCTATTTCCGGAGTCGTCATCTCCTTCTCATTGAGAAAATACATGTTTTTAAAGTCCGGAAATACCCCCTCCAGAAATTCCCGCGAAATAAGCAGCGCAATCACCACTTTTCTTCCGCTTCCATATACTGTGCGGTCCGGTATGATATTATGACTGCTTTCTGAGTTCACGACGATCAGCCTACCCGGCTGTGACTTGATGCAGGTCCCGTCAATATAATGCAGACTATTCCCCTGCAGCGTATAAACAATCTCCAGTTCCTCGTGCCAGTGATTAAACAGAAGTTCATCACTGCTCGACGGATAATAGGGAATATTATAGATATGAAACGGATTATCCCCGTCATATTCAAACATCTGGCGCTTTGCAACAGGTTCACTCACATTCCCACCCCTTTCCAGCCCCGGCCGGTTGCTTTTCTTTCGTCTTAATGCACGGTCTTATCTTTCTTCGCTTTCGTCTCGGTGTGCTGTCTTATCTGCTACTGCCTCTGTCCTGATTATAGCGGATATTACGGCTTCTGTAAATTTAAACGTCAGCTCATTCATCCTCGTATTTGACAGACAATCCAAAAAGAGATACACTTACTATAATTCACCGTGCAAGACGATATTACCGACAGGAGGATCATAGCTTCATGAGATTAAACCAACGTCTTCTTACCATTTCCGCAGGATTATGTCTGTCCCTGGCACTCGCCGGTACAGTTTTGGCTGTCCGGCCGCAGGAGACATATGCCGCGGTATGCACGGCCAGCAGGAATCAAAGCACTGGCTGGCTGCACAAGGGAAATCAATGGCAGTATGCGCTCTCTGACGGCACCCTGATACGCGGCGGCTGGATCAGGGATGGAAACGGCTGGTACTACTTTGATGCCGATGGAATAATGGTGAGCGACACCACGCGCGACATAGAAGGCCATACCTACAGCTTCGAACGCTCGGGAGCCTGGAAAGAGACGCCCATAACGGACCCTCTTTTCGTCCATCTTCCCTCCGGCCGGTTCGAGAATTCAGTCTATGAGCATCCCTGGGCCGGAATCCGTATTACGCTGCCGGAATATACCTTTGTGCAGACTGCCGAAGAACTGAATGTACTTTCCGCTCATGACTATATCCCAAGCTATTACGATTTCCTGGCTGTCACTCCAGATCAGTCGCTGTTTGGAGTCGTCATTCAGTATAACAGTGATCCGATAGAGCAGATTCTGGGGGACGATCTCAATGTATTTTCTGCATTCTGGGGGAAATACGATCTGACTCCGACTTCCCCGCGGCCCGTGACCGTGGCCGGCCAGACTTATCAGAAAATGGTCTGTAAAATACCGGAGAACCTCGAGATGAACGTCTACCTGCGAAATGAGAACAACAAAGTGGTCTATCTCTTCTCCATCGCCGCAGACGAAGAAACTGCCGACCGGTTAATTGAGACAGTTGTTCCCTGCGAGTAATCCACCGGGACACTGAGCTGCTGTAGAATTCAGGTGAGCTTATGATAAAGACAGAATTTGGAATCATGGATACAATCGATCCAGAAAAAAATTATGTGAAATATGAACCTCAGAAGTATGGCTGTGTTGCCATCGATGACGACAAGTATATCAATGACTGGTGGCCGCGGCTGCTGTTGATCCGGACCTACACACAGTCCCTCAGCCGCCCCTCCTTTGCCCTCGACAGATACGGTGTTACCTTAATCCCGCCGGAGTCTCTCCCCGCACTGCAGCATATCGTGATCAGCGACAAAAGAATCAATCACGATCACAACCTCATTGCGCTTGCAGACAAGATCAGCCAGGCGATCGATGAACAGAAGTATATGATACACTTTGGGGTGTAACGCAAAAACGGATTTCCATCTCTGGAAATCCGTTTTCTTACATAATAAGAGCGCGAGACGGGGATCGAACCCGCGACCCCAACCTTGGCAAGGTTGTACTCCACCACTGAGCCACTCGCGCT